>CAIOYY010000034.1 GCA_903862715.1 uncultured Alphaproteobacteria bacterium | reverse complement strand
CGCCGGTGTCAGAGGGACTGGGCTCCCGGACACACCGGCCGGACTTGCCGCAAGTACCGCAGCGCCTGCGCCACCGGCAAAGAGCCGGCGCCGACTTAAATGGGCGTGGACCATGAAACGTCGCCCGCAAAATACGCGAAGAGGCTTTCTCCGCGAGCGGACTATCTACATGGGAATGATTGCTGTTCCGTGACGTGGGCGTGAAAGATTGGCGAAGCCTTTCACGCAAAGAAAAAGCGGGGCGGCGAACCGCCCCGCTTAACGAGAAGAGCTGAGTCTATTTCGCACGGACGAGCGTTTCGGCCGCTTCGATGTGGAAGCGCACGAACCGATAGAGTTCGCTTTCCACGATCCGTTCCTGGTCGCTATGCGCACCGAAGCCGAGCGGGCCGTCTTCGCGGTCCATGGCGACGCCGACGCCGTAGCATTGGATGCCCTTGGCGCGCAGATACGCCATGTCGGTCGCGCCCGTGCTCATCGTCGGCAGCACAGTCGTTTGATAGTGTTTTTTGGTGACCGCCTCGAGGACCTGGAAGGCTTCGGTATTGAGGCGCGATGTGCCGGCGGGGCGAACGTTGCGCGGCGCCCAACCCACTTCAACCGCCGGATCGTTAACCACCTTGCGGACTTCGACCAGGAGCGCTTCGGCGTCCTCGTCCGGAATGACGCGGGTGTCGATCGTCGCAGTGGCTTCCGACGGAATGACGTTCACGCGGTACCCGCCGTCGATGATGTTGGGCGAGAGTGATGTGTGCAGCACAGAGGCGTGGAACGGATCCTTCTCAAGGAAGTATTGGAAGGCGGCTTTGCCCTCGGCGCTCTCAGGCTTCAACACGGCGCGGAAGCGGGCAGCGTCTTCGGGCGAGGAGATGGTAGCCAGGCGTTCGAAGTAGGCCGCCGTGGTCTCGTTCAGTTTGATGGGCGCTTGCCAGTCTGCAATCTTCGACACTGCCGTTGCGAGCCGGGCGATGGAATTGGTCTTGAGTGGCACCGAGCCATGACCGGCGACGCCGGTCGATTTCAGCGCGATGGCGCGGGGGATCTTCTCGAGGGTCTGGATCGAGGCGAACTTCACCTTTCCGGCCTCGCGGGTGACGTTGCCGCCTTCCGCAATGCAGTACTCGGACTCGATTTCCTTGAAGTGCTCGTTGGCCATGAATTCGATGCCGACCTGGGTGGAGCCTTCCTCGCCGGCTTCGGCGAGCAGGATGAGATCGCGGTCGAGCGGCACGTTACGGCGCTTGAGGTCGATCATCGTCATCACGGCGGCGACCAAGTTGTCCTTATCGTCGACCGTGCCGCGGCCGTAGATGTAGCCCGCTTCACGGTGCGCGCTGAACGGCGGGTGGGTCCACTTCTTGGGATCGACGTTCACGGTGTCGAGGTGGGCCATGAGAAGGATGGGCTTCTTCTTGCCGCTGCTCTTGAGGCGCGCGACGATATTGGGCCGGTGCTCCTGACCCTTCACCGCGAAAGTTTGAACGGGGATGCCTTCAGCCTTGAGAAGGCCGACGATGTAATCGGCCAGCGGCTTTTCATTGCCGGGCGGATCGGCGGTATCGGTTTGAATAAACTTCGTGAAGTGCTGCAGCACCTCG
>CAIOYY010000033.1 GCA_903862715.1 uncultured Alphaproteobacteria bacterium | reverse complement strand
CATCGAGATTGAGGACATTGCGCATGGCCTCGCGCGCGTAGCGCGCTGGAACGGTCAGACAAAAGGCGCATACGCCTTTTCGGTGGCGCAGCATTGCCTTCTGGTGGAGCGCATTGCGGGCGAATTGCGCCCGCGCGCTACGAAGGAATTTCGGCTCGCGGCGCTTCTTCATGACGCCGCTGAATATGTGGTCGGCGATCTCATCAGCCCCTTCAAGGCCGCTGTGGGCATCGATTACAAGGCGCTGGAGAACCGGCTGGTCCGTGCCATTCATATCCGCTTTGGCCTTGCCCCCGAGAGCCCTGCCGCCGATACATTGCTCATCAAGCGTGCGGACCACTACTCCGCCTTCTTCGAAGCGACCCAGCTCGCCGGGTTTAGCATCACCGAAGCGCGTCGCTTTTTTGGTACGCCGCGCGGGGTTAAAGTCCCGCAACTGACGCCCCTGCCCGCCAGGGAGGCACAAAAAAACTATCTCGAACATTTTCAGCGTCTGACATTATGACGTCATGAACAACAGATCGAAAAAGGAACAGGCGAGCACACCAAAGTCCGCTCACCGGCCACCAGGCGATGCCCAGGCGGTGCTTATCGGGCTGTCGGCGGCGGTCGTCTCCGTCGCAGAAGAACGTCCGCGAGTGCTGGTCGTCGAGCGGCATGAGACCCCTGACTCACTCCCTTTCGGTACGTTCGATCCCCTCGCCCACCGGACCCTTGAGTCCGGCCTGCGCGACTGGGTGGAAGAACAGACGGGGTTGCAGCTCGGCTATGCGGAGCAGCTTTACACATTTGGCGATCGCGGACGGCACCTCACCGATGTCGGCGAAGGCCCACGTGTACTGTCTGTAGGCTATCTCGCGCTGACGCGCGGAGAACATGCCCCTTCCGCGCCCGATACGCGTTGGCGCGATTGGTACACGCATTTCCCGTGGGAGGATTGGCGGGAAAACAAGCCCGCGATTATCGAAACCGCGATCCTGCCGGGCCTGTCGGTTTTTGTGGCCCATGCTGCCGATGCGCGCCAGAGCGTGCGGCGACGCGATCGTGTCCGGGTCTGTTTCGGCACGGACGATATCGGCTGGGACGAGGAAAAGGTCCTGGAGCGCTACGAACTCCTTTACGAGGCCGGGCTCGTCGCCGAGGCGTGGCGGGACCGGGGGAGCCATTCGCCACTGGCAGGCACAGAGGTTCATTTGGGGCGTCCCATGCTGTTCGATCACCGACGCATCCTCGCGACGGCTATGGGGCGCATGCGCAGCAAGATGAAATATCGTCCAGTGGTGTTTGAACTGATGCCGCCGGAGTTTACGCTGCTGGAACTGCAGCGGACGGTCGAAGCCTTGTCCGGTATCCGCCTGCACAAGCAGAATTTTCGCCGTCTTGTGGAAAGCCAGGGATTGGTCGAGGGAACGGGCCGCATCGCGTCGCATGGACGCGGCCGCCCGGCGGAGCAATTCCGTTTCCGCCGCGATGTCCTGAGAGAACGGCCCGCTCCGGGCCTCAGGCTTGGGTCCCGCGCGCCCGCCAAGTCGAAGTAAATCCGCCGACCGTCAGGCCTTTGCTTTTTTCGCGGGTTTCGCTTTGCCGGAACTATTGAGGGCGACCGCTTCGCGGATAAGCGCCTTGAAGGCGGCGGCAGCCACTTCCTCTCCCTCGTGAATGTCGATGGCGCGGCGTGTGTTCCCTTCCAGACTGGAATTGAACAGACCGGATGGGTCCTTCAGTGACGCGCCTTTGGCGAAGGTCAGTTTCACGGCCTTCTTGTAGACTTCGCCCGTACAGATGATGCCGTCATGCGACCAGACCGGAACGTTCCATTTCCATTCTTCGAGAACATCCGGATCCGCGTCCGTGATGAGCTTGCGCATGCGGGAAAGAGTTTCCCCGCGCCAGTCACCTAGTTCGGCTATCCTTTGCGAGATGAGATCCGCAGCCGATGCCTCTGGGCTTGCGTCCGACTTTTTCACGTTTCCGTCCCGGAAATTCCGGCGGCTATTTCAATTCCAAGATCGGGCCAGCGCAAGAGCCACGATGCTCAGTTCCGGCAGAACATGAACATTCACCGCTAAGCCCTTAAAAAAAAGCGCGGCGATTGCTCGCCGCGCCTTTCACATAGTCGTTAATAGCCGAGGCCATTACTGGCCGAGAAGAGTACCATAGACATTGCCCATATTGAGCGCGCCATTGCGGTGGTTGTCGACCAGCGTTCCGGTTCCCGGCGTGCCGAGATAAGCCTTCAGCCCGATATGCCAGACGTCGATGTCGTCTCCGGACTCGTCAACTCTGCGGTAACCGCCGGTGATCGCAACAGGAATCGTGGACATGGGAAGGAATTCGGCGGCGCCACCGAAAGCGGTCACGGAGGAGCTATATTTGGGGTCGACGAAGTCTAAGTCGCCCTTCACTGCGAGGTTCGGGATCGGATAGATCGCCGCGCCAGCACCGATATACATGCCGTCGCCAAAGTCGCCGCCAAAGCTACCGCCGCGACCCGCGAAGGTGATCATGTCGCCGAGATAAGCTTCGCCAGCCAAACCATAGCTCGTCACGTTGCCATCACTGAAGTAACCAAAGTCGACGCTCTGATACTGGACGCCGCCGCCAAGCTTGTAGCTTTCGGCGCGGTACTGAACAGCGCCACCGATGCGCCGGAGCTCGGCGTCGGAGCCGTCGAGATCGGCTGTGCCGAAACCAAGATTAGCCTGACCACCGAGGCCCATGCCGCCATTATATACAACGCCGACATCGCCTGACCACGCATCGAAATCCAAGCTATCAACGCTGAGGTTGCTGTACTGGCCAGCGATAGTGCCGTGGATCGACGCAATGTCCTGAGCCTGGGCAACCGCCGGCAGGGCCGCGATTGCGAGAGCGCTAACGCCCGCGAGGGCAAACGAAAAACGAGCCATTCAAAATCTCCATTTTTTTTTAGCCGAATCGGTAGAACCGGCGGACATGTTCTTATAGGGCCGAGGTGCACCGGGAAATTCGTACTTGCTTAAATTCGAGGCGATACGGGCCTTTTATAGTCACCTGTTGCAGTGTAACAACAGTGTTGCAATTGGGCACAACGGCGCCGGGCGCTCCGAGGGAACGCCGTATCAACATAGCAAATATCAAAACCGCAGAAGTGCCGCCTAACTTCGGGAAGCT
>CAIOYY010000032.1 GCA_903862715.1 uncultured Alphaproteobacteria bacterium | reverse complement strand
TGCGAAGAGTTCTTCGCGCGCGTCGCGGTTCTTCCGGAGAACGTACGAACGGTCCTGACCAAAGATTTCGGCCTCAAGGGTTTTGAGGCGGGCACAAAGGCGGGACAGGCGGAATCGCGTTTTCTTCGTTCGCGCATGATGACCTATGGCACGCGCTACGTTCTGATGCCGGTTCTGGAGCTCGCCAATCACGGCGTGAATGGCTGTTCATTCCAGACCAAGGAGGGAGTGGGCATCAGCGGCACCTTCACCGAGGAAGTGCTGGCGCATTACGGCATGGTCGATCCCTTTGGCGCCTTCGAGGTCTGGGGCTTCACCAGCAATGAGCCGCTCGCTTTCAGCCTTCCGGCCACACTCGCTTTGGGAAAGCGCAAACTCACTATCCTGCGCCAACTATCGAACAAGAAAGTTCGGGGCAATTTTCGTATTCCGGTGCTCAGCACCGACGAAGACAAGGTAACGGTTTCACATCTGATGCTGGGGCATGCCCGTTACCCGCGGTTGTCCAAGGGCATTTTCTACCAGTTCATGCAGGATCTCGGGGAACCCAATGGCGAGGAACTGTACGACCGCATACGCCGCTTCAATGTCGGTCAGTTTCTAAAGCTTATGGAGGCGCTGGACGCGCATGAGGGCGCAATGATTTCGACGTTGCGCCAACTCTGCCGGCATCAGATCGGCGCGATTTCGCATGCCGTCGGTTCGCGCACACTGTGAAACAAAAAGCACCCCTTTTGCTTGCGCACAGCCCTTGCTTCGCTGGAAACGGTGTCTCTATAAAGCCTTCCGCCTCTTTTCCGGGGCGTCATGGCTGACCTCCTGCCGAAGGGCGAAATAACCCGTAACCCTCTGGAAAACATTGCATTCGCCGCAAGGCAAATTGAGTAAAAGCATGGAGTCCGCGCCCCCTTTGGGGCTATGATCCCACCTCTTATTTCGACCGGAGCACGAAAGCATGACCGACCAATCCCAGCCCGAAGCCGTCGTTGCGGCGAAGAAGGGCGGCAAACGCGGCGCAGCAAATCCTGAGGCAGCGGGAGCGGCGGGTGCAGGCGCACCGGCGAAGCAAAATCAGCAGAGCAAGCTTTCGGTATCGCGCGGCTTCGCCAATTGGCTCGGCTCCGTAAAGGCTAGTCTCGCCTTCACGTCCTACCAGACCGGCCAGCTTTTTCTCGTCGGCCTGCGCAACGACAAAAAGGTTTCGTTCAATCAGCAGAACCTTGTCCGCGCGATGGGCGTCCATGCGTCGGGCAATCGCCTTATGGTCGGCGGCCTCGCGCAGATCTGGCGGCTCGAAAACATTCTTCGCCGCAACGAAACCGCGAACGAACATTTCGACCGCGTCTATATTCCGCGCGCCGCGCTGACGACCGGCGACGTCGACATTCACGAATTGTCGCTCGACCGCTATGGCCGTATCATTTTCGTGAACACCAAATATTCCTGCCTTGCGACTCCCAGCATGGTGCACAGCTTCAAGCCCCTCTGGAAACCGAAACATATTTCCAAGCTCGCGGCGGAAGACCGTTGCCACATGAACGGGCTTTGCATGGTCGATGGCCTGCCGAAATATGTCACCATGGTCAGCCGCAGCGACGTGCTCAATGGCTGGCGCGAACGCCGCCATGAAGGCGGCACGCTGATCGAGATTGCGACCAACCGCATCGTCACCGATCAGCTGTCCATGCCTCACAGCCCGCGCTTCCATGACGGCAAGATATGGCTTCTCGATTCCGGCCGCGGCTTCCTCATCAAGGTCGATCCCGAAACCGGCAAATCCGAAGATGTGGCATTCTGCCCGGGCTTCTTGCG
The DNA here is from genome assembly GCA_903862715.1 of uncultured Alphaproteobacteria bacterium. Taxonomy (GTDB): domain Bacteria; phylum Pseudomonadota; class Alphaproteobacteria; order Micropepsales; family Micropepsaceae; genus CAIYRG01. Next base: position 9,394 of record CAIOYY010000032.1, on the reverse strand, counting down.
CGGCCTTTCGATTCATCGCGGCTTCGCGGTCGTCACCGCCTCGCTGCCGCGCGACGGCACGTTCCAGGGGCTGCAGCTCGACCAGAACATCAAATCGCGCGACGGCGAGCCGTGGTGCGGCATCTATGTCATTAATACGCGCACCGGCGACATCGTCGAGTGGATCAAGATCGACGGTTTCATCAAGGAATTGTTCGATGTCGCGGTTATTCCCGGCGCGCGCTGCCCGATGTCGATTGCGATCGGTTCGCCCGAAGTGCAGAGCATGATTTCCATCGAAGAGGGTTTCGCGGAAATCGAAATCAAATCCCCCGCGAACGCGGGTGGGCTGACGGCTGCGACAGGGGCAAAAATTCCGGCGCCCGCGGGCGGCTAGCCGGATCATCGGTCAATCGCGTTTTGGAAAGAGAATGAAATTATGAAACAGAGAACAGCGGTCATTCTTCTTGTCGCCGCGTTTCTGCTCGCTGGTGGCGTGTGGGCGTTCATCACCTTCTGGCCCGGCATGCAGCAGCAGCAGGCAGGTGGCGTACCGCCGCTTCCTCCCGGCACACGCAGCTTCGGTAGCTGGGCGCTGGTCTGCGGTCAGGATCCGCAGACGCCGAACCGGTGCGGTCTTCTGATCCGCGCTATTGATCAGCAAAGCCAGCAATTGGTTGTCAGCCTCACGCTGACGCGCGGGCCGCAGGGCAATCCGATCATCGTCGTAAATACGCCGCCCGGCATCGTCATTCCGTCGGGCGTCACACTGACACCCACCAATGGCACGGCCGCGCGCGGCGCCGTACAGGTCTGCCGTCCACGCGGCTGCACGGGCATCGTGGTTCTTTCCGAAACGCTGCTGACCGAACTCGCCGCTGCGCAGGCGACGACCGTCAGTTTCGTTTCCGCCAACGGGCAGACGGTCAATCTCAATCTCCCGACGACCGGTTTTGCCGAAGGGTTCACGGCATGGCGCGCGGCCTATCCGCCGCCGGCCCAGCCCGAAGCCGTCGCACCGCCGCCCGAGGAAGCGCCTGCAGAGGCACCGGAAGAAACACCGCCAGGCTAAGGGCGCCCCCGCGCTCCGCAAGGGATGTGCTGCAATTGATGTGAGAACGCTAGCTTTGCCCGTTGGTATTTTCCGGGTCCGCGGATGCACGTCAAAATCGTTTGAACCAATCTCTCAGAGGAGCCGTTCGCATGACCCTCATCATCAACAATGACGATGTCGCGAAGCTTCTCACGATGGAGATGACCATCGATGCGCTGGAAGGTTCCTATCGCCAGCTCGTGACCAAACACGCGGTCTGCCGCCCGCGTATCGATATCCGCATTCCGACCAGCGATCCGGCGAAGAATTACCAATGGGGTTCAATGGAGGGCGGATCGACCTCGGGTTATTTCGCCGTCCGGATGAAATCCGATGTCGTGTACGAAACGCGATATGAGGGTGTCGTCACGCAGGAAAAATACTGCACGAAACCAGGACTCTATTGCGGGCTCATTTTCCTCACCTCGATCGAGAATGGCGAGCCGCTGGCCTTCATCAATGACGGCATATTGCAGCATATGCGGGTCGGCGGAGACGGCGGCATTGGTGTGAAATATATGGCGAATGAGGACGCCGAAGTCGTCGGTATGCTCGGCTCCGGCGGGATGTCGCGCACCCATATGGAAGCCTTCACCTATGTGCGCAAAATAAAGAAGCTGCAGGTCTTCAGCCCGACCAAAGCCAACAGGGAGAAATTCGGCGCCGAAATGGCCGCGCAATACGGCATTGAGGTGAAAGTATGCAGTAGCCCGGAGGAGATTTACCGCGGCGCTCATATCGTCGCCGCGCTTACCGATTCCGCGATTCCTGTCACCGATGGCAGCCTGCTCGAAAAGGGCACCCACCTCGTCAATATTGGCGGCAGCGGCAATCCCGATGCCGAAAGCCTGAAGCGCGTCGATTCCTATCTACGCTTCGGCGATGCGCCGTCGCCGGTCGGGCGGCCCGAATTCAATCTGGACGATGAAAACATCGCCTGGGAAGCCGCGCCCGATGTGGCGAAACATGGTGACGGGCGGCCCGGCAAACATCGCGCGCGCGGCACGCTTCTGCCCGACAAGCGCGTCACGCTGGCGCAGATCGTTAGCGGGGAGAAGAAGGGGCGCACCTCCGCCGACCAGATCACCTATTCGGAACGGGGCAATCTTCAGGGCGCGCAATTCTTTGCCGTTGCGGGCAAAGTCTATGAAGCAGCGAAAGCACGCGGGCTGGGCCGTGATATTCCGACCGAGTGGTTCCTGCAGGACATTCGCGACTGAACCGCGTTGCGACGCTACCAATAGGCGATCATGCGTCCGGCGCTGATCACCGTGATCCAGCATAGAAGCGAAATCGCGCCCCCCAAGGCAAGGCGGCCACGGCCCGTCGTGCTACCGCCGGCGCGCTCAATGGCACGCCAGCTTGCCGAGCTATGCAGCGCCGCGACATTCACGATGCCCAACACCAATGCGCCGAGCTTCAGGTAAAGAAACGGGTTGTAATAATATTCCGTCGCCTGAATGCAGAAGAGCACGAAGCCGGTAACGAGTGCGAGGACAAGCCCGATGCCCGCCATGGGCACGATGGGCCGCGCCAATGTCGCCACCGGGATGGCGCGCCATAAGCCGAGCAATCGAAGATCGAGCATCGCAATCGCGCCAAAAAGAAGCGCAATTCCGAAAACATGAAACAGATTGACGATGCCGTAGGTGTAAGGACCGGAATTGCGGACGAAGTCTGCGAGCGAAGACTCTTCCAGCCAGCTCAGCCATTCGATCATGCGGCGCCCCTAAAAAACAGCGCACGAAGCTCTGGCGCTTCGCCCGCTCTATCATTGGGAAAAGTCTTCTCTTCGGGAAAGGTTCAGTCGCGTTCCGGGTAAAGATCGTAGGTGGTTTCGCCGACCACCAGACGTTCGGTTTTCATCTCCAGGCGCCCGGCATCGTCCTGCCAGCGATGGCCGCGGGCGGTAACCTCCATGCCGACCTGAACGATATCGTTGGCGAGCCCCGCGCGATTGTTGCGTCCGGGGGGCGCGAGGACGACATCCCACAACTCCGCACCGACGCGCAGTTTCAGCGTGCCGTGCGGCCCGCCCATATTGGCGTCTTCAACGATTCCGGTCAGTTCGAAAGGTTCATTTCCATACCAGCCCCAGCCGTGATGGGCATGGGCGGGAAGCGTAAGCCCGAGAAGAACGGCCAAGCTTGCACCGGCGACCAATATTTCATGCCGTTTCATATGCGCACCTCATTGTCGTGGCTACGAAATGAGAATGCGCGCGGGCACGAAGGGTTGCAACCGTAAAGCGTACCTCGGCGGCCACGCGCCATCACGCTGCTGAGAGGTCACGAATCTTGCGAAATATGTGGCTTTGCCGCGAAATAATAGACCGCCACAAGCATGAGGAGGGTCCCTGCAATGAGGGGCGCCATCCAGTCGGCGGCACTGAGCCGCGCGAAAAAGAAGGCGGTGCAGAAAAGCGCGCCCAGCGCGGGGATCAGGATGGGGATTTCGAAACGGCCCTTGGGCTCACTCGGCCGTAGCTTGAGGATGACCAGCGCACTGTTCACCACAGCGAAGACGAGCAGCAGCAGCAGCACGGTTGCTTCCGCGAGGTCGCCGAGATCGCCGATTAACACGAGCGCGATGATGATGGCGAGAACGAGATAGATCGCCATGTGCGGCGTATGGCGTTTGGAATGCACCTTTGCGAGGATGCCGGGAAGGCCCTGATCGCGCGCCATGCCGTAGATGAGACGCGAAGCGGTGACGTAGTTGATCAACACCGTGTTGGCGACGGCGAAAATCGTGATGACGACAAACAGCCAGTTGGGAAACCACGGCGCGGCGCGCGCCATGACTTCGGCCAGCGGCGCGCCTGATTCCGCCAGTTCCTGCCACGGCACGACCGACACGGCAGTGATGGCGACCGAAATGTAGAGAAACGCCACGACGCCGAGCGCGAGGCCTAGTCCCAGCGGTACGTTTCGTTCGGGATTGCGGACTTCTTCGGACACGTTGAGCAAATCCTCGAAGCCGACGAAAGAATAGAAGGTCAGAATTGCGCCCTGCGCGATCATCAGCAGCGAGAGCGGCGACATATTCCCGTCTGCGGCCACAGGTGTCTCGAACAGATCCGCCGATCCCCAATAGCGCATGCCGACAATGACGATGAGAAAAAGACCCGCTGCCTCGATCACGGTGCAGAGGACATTCGCCCACATGGATTCGCGGATACCGCGAAAGACAATGGCGGCGACGATAAGCACGACGCCGATCGTGATGATGATAACGGGGAATTCGGCCAGGACGCCGAGACGCTGAAGGTTTTGCGCCACGACGCCGGCGCCCGCCGCCATGGACGTCATGCCGGAACAGGCGACCGTCGCTCCCACCATATAGGTCAGGAGGCCCCTTCTATAGGCGCGTTGGGTAATGAAGGCGGCGCCCGCAGCGCGGGGATAGCGTGAGCCGAGCGAGGCATAGGACAGGCCGGTGAGGAGTGCGATAACCAGCGACAGCAGGAAGCCGAGCCACACCGCGGAGCCCAGTTCCCCTGCGGCGCGTCCGATCAGGCCGTAAATACCGGCGCCCAACATGCTACCCGTGGCGTAAAGCGCGACCTGCCAGAGCCCGAGGGTGCGAAGAAGTTTCGGCTCGCTATTGCTGCCGGCTGTTTTCTTGCCCATGCGAGGCTCCCGTAAAGTGAAGTCACCGCCGAACCTTCCCATGAAGAAGGGCTTCGGCAAAGCGCGGTGTTGTGACCGCCCGGAACGATGGCGGAAGGGCGGGAAGCGCGGTTATGATCCGACCGGCAGGGAGCCTCGGGAATCTGTTAAAGCGAATGCTTCACACGAAGAAAAATTTTGTCGGCTGCCTCTGGGGTGCGTTCCTTGGCGCATGTCCGGGGATGTCTGCGCAGGCGCAAACCGAAACCGTGCCAGCGGCGTCGGCTTTACCGGCGCCCGCCATCGACATGACCTCTGTAGAGGAAACCCTCGCTCGCGCCGCGACCCTGCCGCGTCTGCACGCCCTGATCGTTGCTCATGGCGGCGAAGTGGTTGTCGAACGCGTCTTTCGGGGGCCATCGCTGGACAGAACGGTGAACATCAAATCGGCGTCCAAGACAATTATTTCGGCGCTGGTCGGCATCGCAATAGAGAAGCGCATTATTCCCGGAACCGATGCGAAAATTTTGCCGTTGTTGTCTTCGCGCGCGCCGGACTCTCTCGATCCAGGCGTCAATGCCATCACCATCGATCATCTGCTGACAATGCGTGCGGGGCTCGATCGTACGTCGGGACCCAATTACGGTCCCTGGGTGGTCAGTCCCAACTGGGTGCGCTACGCGCTGTCGCGTCCCTTCGTCGATGCACCGGGCGGCGCATGGCTTTACTCGACCGGCAACACGCATCTTCTGTCGGCCATCCTCACCGATGCGTCGGGCGAGACGACGCTCGATCTCGCGCGGGAATGGCTGGGCGAGCCGCTCGACATCGCGATTCCACCCTGGACACGCGATCCGCAGGGCATCTATTTCGGCGGCAATGAAATGGCACTGTCACCGCGTGCGCTGCTCGCCTTTGGTGAGATGTATCGTCATGGCGGTGTTGCCGCAGACGGTACGCGTGTCGTGCCGGAAGACTGGGTAAAGAATTCCTGGGAGCCGAGAACCTATGGCCGTGGCGGTCAGCTTTACGGCTATGGCTGGTTCATCAGCCAGGAGGAGGGCCATCCGATCTATTTCGCCTGGGGCTTTGGCGGGCAGATGCTCTATGTCGTTCCCAGTCTTGAATTGACGGTGGTGGCGACGTCCGACACCACCACGCAATCGGCGGAAGACGGCTATCGCTGCGATCTGCATGCGCTGATCGACGAGGGCTTTATTCCTGCCGTGCTGAAAGCTGATCCGGAGGCAGATGCGATGCCGCTCGCGGCGCGCAGCTGGCTCTATCCCAATCTCGGCGGTGAACGATGCGCCGACGGCGCGCTGGAAATCGAATTGCCGGGGTGAGGTCCATACAGAAAACTTAATCGAGAAACCGGCCTTCGATATTTTCCCGCACGGCAGGTCCCAGCGCGCGGATGGTCGGCGTGTTGTCGAGCGCATTGTCCGGCACCGCATCGGCATTCAGTTTCAAATGCGCGAACACCGTGCGGGCGCCATCCAGGGTCGCTTCATCGACAGGCCGCATTTGGCGTCCGTCTTCGCGCATGGCCGGAAGAATGGTGAGGCTGACCGATAGAAGGACATTTCCGCCGATGACAAGAAAGCGCAGGGCTTCTTCATCGGCCTTCACCACGATGTCGCAATGAGTAGGCGCGAAATCGCCGAGTTCCGGCCGCCGGTCGGCTAGTGTGCGATAATCGGCATTGCCGCGCGCATTGCACAGAAGATCGCCGGGTGCGATTTTTTCCTCTCCCGCATCATAAGCCGTATAGGCGGCACCGGGTGCAGCGCCGTCGCGCGCGCGTATGGCCTGATCGATATAGACGCGATGCGCTACCGAGCGTTCGAATTGTATGACATCGCCAAGGCCGGCTTCGCACATGACCCACGAAATAAAGGCCGCCGACCAAGGCTGTACCCAGCGTACCTCGTCGGCGCCCGGGCCGTTCCAGGCGCGGTTTTGCGCTTGGATGGCGCCTCGGCCTTCCGGGGCTGCAGACCAATAGCCTGCAATCGTTGTGTCGAGGCCCTCCTCCTCGTCGAACAGGCCGAGACGGGGATAGGCGCGCGCGGCGCGCGGGGCGGTACGCTCGGGGTTCAGGGCGTCGGGAACAAGTCCCTCGGGCAGAAGACGCGTTTCGATAGTCGTGGTGTCGATGGTCTGAAACCCGAAATATCCCCATTCCTGCGTGGCGATATCGACAATGCGCTGCCGCGCCCATTGCGTAGGTCCGATACGGCACGCGTTCTGGAATATCTGGATTTCGCCGCGTTCGCCGGTGACCCGCTCACCGGGGGGGATGACGTCGAAAACATCGCGCGGCAAACGTTCGAACCGTTCCTGAGCGCGCACGGGCCCTATGCCCGCAAGCACCGCGAGCGCAGCAATAAGTCCGCGCGCGGTGTAAGCATGTAAGACGCAAAAACGGGTCAGCATCGTTTCATCCCGTTTGATTTGTATCTTGCGTCCTTGCGTCTCGCCAGCGTGGCAGGCTGGACGGGCCACGGCGTTCGATTGCCGCCTCTCGGTCCTTGCCGTAATTTTCCCGTGCCTCGCAACGACGGAACGTCATCATGCCCGAATTCTGTATGCGCCTTCGGTCCGCAGGCCTTGTGACACTGGCGTTTCTGGGGTTCACGATGGCGAATGCGGTGGTGCGCGGGGCGGAGACCGATGCGGCGGTGCTGGCGGAGCTGGCGCCGACCGGGACCTTGCGGGTCGCTATCGGCGTCGGGCCGGTGCCCGGCCCATTCTACGCGATTCAAGATCCCAGCGGCGCCTATCGCGGCGTCACGGTGGAATTGGCCAGGGCGCTGGGCGAACGCCTTGGTGTGCCGATTGTTTTCCTGCCCTATCTGGCGTCGGGTGAAATTCAGGCGCTGGCCGATGACGGCGTCTGGGATGTGACCTTCATGCCAGTCGATGCCGTGCGCAAAGAGATCGTCGCTTTCGGCAACGCCTATCACCTTCTGCAGAGCACCTATCTGGTTGCGGAAGGCTCGCCCATCGCCCGCGTCGCCGACGCCAATTCTGAGGGCGTGCGCATTGTCGGCGTGGCCGATACGGCGACGTTCCGGGCCTCCAGCGCGGCCTCGCCGCGTGCGACGCACATAGCGGTCGCGGGCCCCGACCAGGCGGTCGCCCTGATGCAGGCGGGTGAAGCGGACGCCATCGCGCTGGGCCGGGAATCGCTGGAAGGAATCCGCGACAGGCTTCCGGGTGCGCACATCCTGGACGATGCCTTTCTCAATTCGTCCAACGCTGTTGCAGTGCCAAAAGGCCGTCCGGAGGCGCTGCGTGTGGTGGGCGCCTTTATTGAGGACGCCAAAAGTTCCGGGCTGTTGCGGCGGGCTTTCGATGCCTATGGCATGGAAAACTCCGTTATCGCGCCGTTGGGGATGATGCCCTAGGGCATCGGGGCCGTGCTCAGGGAGCGCGACGGCGCGGAAATTTCGTGGCAAACTCCCTGCCAATCAAAACAAAATTCTTCGGGGGAGGAAACGAACATGCGCCTTTGGAAATTCGTGCCCGCAATGGCTCTCGCGTTTTACGCTCATGTGGCGATGGCGCAGGGATGGATCGAATACGTCAATACCGAAGACCTTTTCGCCGTGAATTTCCCCGGCGAGCCCATGGTGGAAGAATTCACCTACGTTACCGAATATGGCTCGATGCTTCCGGCGAAGCGGTTCTATGCGGAGGATGCAAGCGGCCTCTATCAGGTGAAGGTCGTCGACATGCACACGACATCACGGCCGGAGGGCCGGCAGGGCGTTGAATTGCGCGGCTCCATCGCCCAGGCGGCAACGGCGATACGTCAGACCGGCGAAGTGACCTATGACGCCTATTCGGAAATCCAGGTGATTCCAGGCCATCAGTTGCAGGTCACGCTTCCCGATGGACGGCGCAATTTCGCGCAGATCCATTATCACGATCACCGGCTCTATATCGTTGAGGCCATCGTGCCTCCGAACATGCCGCCGCCGGCCCATTTTCAGGCTTCCCTGTCCATCATCAATGAAGAAGGTCTGGCGATCCGCTACACCGGCGAAGGTTTCTATCAGTTTCCCGATGCGCGCCCGGTGCTGAGCATCGGTGGCCAGGTGGTGACGACCGAGGCCGAAGCTCTCGACATCATCAATTCCGGCGCGAGCGTCGAAGGGCAGGAGCCGTAATCTTCAGGTCCGAGCGCCTGTGACGGGGAAGAGCGCTATGAGAGGCTGTTGGCTGGCGGTGCTCGCCATAACTCTGCCATAACGAGCGCCTACCGCTCTTGTTACACAGTGAAGGGGAACAGCGTGGCGGATTTGCGGGGTACGGCACTCGTCGTCGAAGATTTGCCGGATACCCGCAAATGGCTGGTGCAACAGCTCGGCGATGCCTATCCGGATCTTCAGATCACGGCCGTTGGCGATCTTTCCTCCGCGCAGGCCTTCCTGCGCTCAACCCGCACGCTGAGTCTCGCTCTTATTGATCTCGGATTGCCTGATGGCTCCGGAATCGATTTGATCCGCGACATCGCACTGCGCTGGCCGCAGGCCATTGCTGTTGTCGCCACGATCTATGACGGTGTTGTCAGGTTAACTGACGCGGCCAAACTAAATTCTTGATCTGAAAATTCACGCCGCTGCAGCAGACGCGGCATTCCATCCCTCCATGGCGGTAGCCCGGAAGGTGCGGAGAGTGGATCGTGAAATCAGATGCCTTT
>CAIOYY010000031.1 GCA_903862715.1 uncultured Alphaproteobacteria bacterium | reverse complement strand
GGAAGCCAAGGCCGAAGCGCAGCGTTTTACCGCGGAAGCGCAGAAGGCTCTCGAATTGCAGATCGAACGCCGTGGAAAGGTCGCCGAGGCGAAGATCGCGCAGGCCGAGTCTCAGGCCATCGCCGAGGTGCGCGCCATGGCCGCCGATGTGGCAATTGCCGCCGCCGAGAAGCTTATTGCCGAGCGCATGAACGACGCCCGCTCCGCCGACCTCATCAAGACGGCGCTCAGAGAAATTCCGAGCAAGCTGAATTAAAGCTAAAGGACTAGGTTGAAACTGCTATTGACGACGTCGGCAGCAGAAAGCGTTACCTCATCGTAAAGGGCGCGTGAAATGGAGACGTATTCATCGTCACCATCACGCCCAAGATCATTCCATGATCCCATTCCCCCGAAAACCCATGCAGGCCCTAGCGCAGCAAGCACCTGGCATGCTTCGAGGGATAAGTCGTGATATTTATACGAACAAAAATATCCAGATGCGTCCAGTGGTGATGGTTTATCAAGCAGATCGACCGCGGTTTGAAATTGAGCGGTAAATGGCTGCAGATCATTCTTACACGCGTAATTCAGAGCTGCGAGCAACGCACTCCTGAGGGACTTCTTGGTTTCCCACATGTCGGGCTGCTCCATTGGCGCGCGTTCATAATTTTCATTAGTGCGCCAATATCGCACCAACCAGAGTCTACCTTCGGGGTGATGTCGATCACCGATCTCCCAGCCTGATTCCCACAAATCACTCGCGCGTTTACGAACACTTTCCAACAGCCTCAGTTTACCACCGCCGACAAAGGCGGCGTTTGTTCTGTCTTCACCCCGTCGCAAGTGCACATTAGAGAGCATATGCAAACGAAAGCCCTCCACATTTTCTGTGCGCGCCTGGCTTAGCCACGTAAGGACGTCAGAAGCAGAGAGCTGTCCGTGATTTCCTTCGCCGGTTGGGGGAAGCCAAAACTCAACTGAATTACAGAAGTCGAACACTGGCGATCTGAGCCAATCCGACTCGACATTCCCGCCACGAAGAAAATAGTTGCCTGTAATTCCGAGGGCTACGATTTGAGCTGTCATTCCGTCCATGCGGAGATACCCCACAAATTGACAGACTATGTCCGACGAGCTTTCTCGGCTCCGTAATCCACGATGACCAATGGCATTAACTGCGCTTTACGCTTTCTCTGGCAGTACCAGCCTCAAATGCAATTCCCGCAGCTGCTTCGGCGTTGCTTCCGAAGGCGCGTTCATCATCAGATCTTCCGCCTTCTGGTTCATCGGGAACATCGTCACTTCCCGCAAATTCTCGACACCTGCAATCAGCATCACGATGCGGTCGATGCCTGGCGCCGTGCCGCCATGCGGCGGCGCGCCGTAACGGAACGCGTTCAACATGCCAGAGAATTTCGCTTCAGTTTCTTCCGGCGCATAGCCCGCGATTTCAAACGCCTTCAGCATGACGTCCGGGCGATGGTTGCGAATGGCGCCCGACGACAATTCCACGCCATTACAAACGATGTCGTACTGAAAGGCGGTGATGCCGAGAATTTCATCGGCATCGTTTTTGTCGAGCGCGAGGAATTCGTCGCGGCCATAATTCGGCATCGAGAACGGGTTGTGGGAGAAGTCGATCCGCTTCTCTTCCTCGTTCCACTCATACATCGGAAAATCGATGATCCAGCAAAAGTGGAAATCATAATAGGGATCGCTTCGTAAATTCAGTTCGCGGCCGACACGCGTTCGCGCCGCACCGGCAAAGGAATAGAACTTCTTCGGCAGCCCGCCGACGAAGAACACGGCATCGCCCTCTTTCAGGCCGAGCTCGACACGAAGTTGCTCCGTGCGTTCGGGACCGATGTTCTTGGCGACGGGCCCTGCCCCTTCGAGCACGCCATTTTCGCTTCGCCAGAAAATGTAACCGAGGCCTGGCTGACCTTCGCCCTGTGCCCACCCATTCATCCGGTCGCAGAAGGCGCGGTTGCCGCCCGTCGGTGCGGGAATCGCCCAGATCTCCGCCTTCGAATCCTTCTCCAGCATGCCGGCGAAAACTTTAAACCCCGATCCCCGGAAGATGTGCGAGGCGTCGCGCATCTCGATCGGATTGCGCAAATCCGGCTTATCCGAACCGTATTTGCGGATCGCGTCCGCGAAGGTGATCTGCTGGAAGGTGTAATAGGCCGTGCCATCCGCATGCGTGAAAGGCTGCATCGGGCTGACGCTGCGGCCCTTGGCGAATTCGGTGAAGGTGCCATGCAATACCGGCGATAACGCCTCGAACACATCTTCCTGCGTGACGAAGCTCATCTCGACATCGAGCTGATAGAACTCGCCCGGCGAGCGGTCGGCGCGCGCGTCTTCATCGCGAAAACAGGGCGCGATCTGGAAATAGCGGTCGAAGCCTGCGACCATGATGAGCTGCTTGAACTGCTGCGGCGCCTGCGGCAGCGCGTAGAACTTGCCGGGATGCAGCCGCGACGGCACCAGAAAGTCCCGCGCGCCTTCCGGGCTCGACGCCGTCAGAATGGGCGTCTGGTATTCCATGAAGCCCGCATCGACCATCCGCCTGCGAATGGACTGAATGACGTTCGAGCGCAGGATGATGTTCTGGTGGAGGCTCTCGCGGCGCAAGTCAAGAAAACGGTAACGCAGACGCGTTTCCTCCGGGTATTCGAGTTCGCCAAAAACGGGCAGCGGCAGTTCGCCCGCGGGTCCCTGCACCGAAAATTCCTCAATGCGGATTTCAATCTCTCCGGTCGGCAGGTCCTTGTTGACCGTCTCCGTGGTGCGCGCGACCACCGGGCCCGTAATTGTCACAACCCATTCGGCGCGGACCTTCGCGACCTCGGCAAAAGATACGGCATCGGGTTCCACAACCACCTGGGTAATGCCGTAATGATCCCGTAAGTCTATGAAAAGAAGTCCGCCATGGTCGCGCAGGCGGTTTACCCAGCCGGAAAGCCGGACGCGGCTGCCGACATCGGCTTTGCGCAGAGCCCCGCAAGTATGGGTCCGGTAGGCGTGCATGGGCAGTTCCTTCTCGTAATGGCCTTCTTCGCGCGGCCTTCTGAAAGCGCGCGTTTGTGGAAAGCCCCTAGTCTCAAGTCAAGGCCCGGTTCCTAGGGCCGGGCGGTAAATCGCCTCAGCGGCGTAAGTTTTTGTGTCATAGGCCAAATTTGCCCCGACCGAAGGGGACAGGGAGACCGCGAATCCGCTATGACCGAGATCATGAGAATTGTGACAGACACCGAATCTTTAGTGGCTTTTTGCGCCGAACTCGAGAAGGGACCTTACGTCGCCCTCGATACCGAGTTCATGCGCGACCAGACCTATTGGCCGAAGCTCTGTCTTATTCAGGCAGCCGGCGCGGAAGCCGAAGGCGTCATCGACCCGCTGGCGAAAGACATTGACCTCACCCCATTCTACAAACTTCTCGCGTCAAAAAAGGTGATGAAGGTTTTTCATGCCGCGCGTCAGGACGTGGAAATTTTCCATCATCAGGCCGACACCATTCCGGACCCGATCTTCGACACGCAGATCGCTGCGATGGTCTGCGGCTTCGGCGAGGCCGCCTCTTACGAAACGCTGGTGCGCCGTATCGCCAAGGCGGAAGTCGACAAGTCCGCACGCTTCACCGACTGGAGCCGTCGTCCGCTGTCTAAACGCCAGCTCGAGTACGCGTTGGCGGACGTCACCTATTTGCGCGTCATCTACGAATATCTTGCCAAGGATCTCGAGAAGAGCGGGCGGGCGAGCTGGGTCGAGGAAGAAGAGGCAACTCTTAAAGACCCCGCTACCTACCGCCTTGATCCCACGGTCGCCTGGCGGCGTCTGAAAATCCGTTCCAACAACAAGCGGCTCCTCACCATTGCTGCGGCGCTCGCCGAGTGGCGGGAGCGTGAGGCGCAGACTCGCGACGTACCCCGCAACCGCATCCTCAAGGATGAGGCACTGATGGAAATCGCCGCCCATCCGCCGGCAAAGATCGAAGACTTTGCCGAAATTCGCGGCCTGCCGTCCGGTTACGCCGGCGGTAAACAGGGCAAGTCCCTTTTCGCCGCCATTGCGGAAGCGCGTGAAGCCACGCTCTCCGAACATGTCATACCGTTGCAGGGCCGCAGACGCGGCCGCGAACCGTCGGCGGCTGCGCTCGATCTTCTGAAGACGCTGTTACGGTTGCGTGCCAGCGAATATGGCGTCGCCGCTCGTCTGATCGCCGACAGTGAAGACATCGAACGCCTTGCCGCGGGTGAAGACGAAGGCCTTGCGGTGCTTCAGGGCTGGCGCGCGGAAGTCTTCGGCAATGACGCGCGAGATTTGCGCGACGGTCGCCTGGCCATCGCGCTGGTCAACGGCGAAGCTGCCGTGATCGAAAATCCGCATGCCGGCGAAAAGAAAACACCGCGCCGCAAGACGACGTTAGAAACGACCTGACGCCGCAGCGATCAGCGCGAACACCCCCAAAACCAGAAATAGCGCCGCCGCAACAAACCGAATGGTTTTCAGCGGCAGTTTGCGTGTGATCCAGTCACCGAAGAATACGACCGGCGTATTCGCCAGCATCATTCCCATCGTCGTTCCCGCCGTGACCCAGAACAGATCCTGAAACCGCGCCGCCAATGCCACGGTCGCGATCTGTGTCTTGTCACCGATCTCCACCAGAAAGAACGCGATCAGCGTCGCAACGAAAGCGCTGGCCTGCGCCTTCACGGGCAGTTCGCCATCGAGACGGTCCTCGAACAGCGTCCACACCGCCATCGCGAGGAATGAGAGCGCGACGACCCAGGCGAGAATATCGGGCGTCAGCCAGGCTGCTACCCAGACGCCGAGAGTCGCGGCGAGAGCGTGATTGGCCAGCGTCGCGACGAGGATGCCGAGCACTATCGCCAGCGGCGCGCGAAAGCGTGCCGCCAGAACAAGCGCCAGCAATTGCGTCTTGTCGCCGATCTCGGCAAGCGCGACGACGCCGGTAGAAACAAGAAAAGCTTCCATGACAAACCATTGGGGGACCGGGCAGATAAACCATTGGCGCACCACCCCACCCGGTCCCCGGGTTAGACGGCTTACCAAAGGTCTCGCCAAACTTTCGTCGCGCACGCCATGGCGGGAACCCCCGGCCAAGTCTGTTGACGTGCACCCCGGTGGAGATCCGGGCGGCTACTCCCCAATGACAGAATTTCTTGTACACCCCTGTCCGTCGCTATTTCAAGCGGGTTGCCGCATCCGACGCAGCCGCCACCACAGAAGCAGAAACGCTGCGAGATTAAGGGCGGCGCAGAAAAAGAAACTGGCGCCAACGCGAATGTCGCTGGGCGGGAGATGTGCGACCTGCGCCAATATCGCATTGCCGATCAGCGGACCTATCACCATCGCAAGGCTGTTGATCGATTGGAGCGATCCCAGCGTCACGCCCTGGGTGCTGGGATCCGCGGATTTTGACACCACGCCCTGTACCGCCGGACCCGCTGTAAAAATAAGAAAGCCGCAAAACAGAATGGGAAACATCATCCAGCCGGATTGCGCGAGCCCATACGCCATCTGCACGAACACATTGATACCGATGGCGGTTAACGCGAGGCGTTCCTCGCCGAAACGTTTTACCAGTCGCCCTATAAGCCCACCCTGTACCAAAACCGAGAGAAGTCCCACGCAGCCCAGCAACATGCCATTTTCCCATGGCCCCCAGTTGAAACGGAAATGGGTGTAAAGCACCCAGGTCTGAATCATCGTCATATGCGCCATGGTGAAAAGCGCGAACACGATCACGAGGCTGCCGATCGCCTTGTGCCGCACCAGGTTGATGAGGGCTACAAAGGGATTGGCGCGCTTCAGTGAGAACGCGCGGCGGTTCTCCGGCGGCAAGGATTCTGGGACGACAAAATAGCCGTACAGCGCGTTCGCGAAGGAGAGGACCGCCGCCGCATAGAATGGAAGCTGAAGATCGATCCCGCCGAGAAATCCGCCGAGCAACGGACCGCAGATAAAGCCCAGTCCAAATGCAGCGCCGACAAGGCCGAAATTCTTGGCGCGATCTTCCGGCGTCGAGATATCTGCAAGATAGGCATTGGCGACCGAGAAACTCGCGCCCGTGATGCCACCCATCAGACGCGCAGCCAGCAGCACCCAGATATGCGTCGCAGTGGCGATCAGAATGTAATGAATGCCAAGACCCACGATCGCCGCAATCAGAACCGTGCGTCGTCCAAAGCGATCACTGATCGCACCCAATAGAGGCGCGAACAGGAATTGCATCAGCCCATAGCCCACAGACAATGCCATGAACCAATAGGTCTGCAGTTCGGGGCTGTCGGTATACTCTCCGAGCAAAATCGGCACGACCGGAAACGCGATTCCGATGCCCACCATGTCGAAGAAGACGACGGAAAGAACGAACCACTTTCCCCTCTTCTGTCCGGCGTGAGGGCTGGTATCGCTCATGGCTCGCTTGCGTTGGGGACTGCCGGGAAACGGCCAAGGTGTTTCGGGCGTCGCCACCCGGGACACCCGCTGAAGGAGGCGTCCCTATATCACGCTTCGCTATTGCCCGGCATGTTTTCTGGCTCATCTTCAATGGGCAGAAATTCGTCGCCGCCTTCATATGGATCTTCATCAGCTGCGAGTTCTTCCGAAGGGTTCGGTACGTTGAACCCTGAGGGCGGCGCGGAATCAAGGAAGCCGGCGGCTTTCAGTTCTTCCATGCCGGGAAGATCAGAGACGTTCTCCAGACCAAAATGAATGAGCATCGCTTCGGTGGTGCCATAGGTTACGGGACGGCCCGGCGTGCGGCGGCGTCCGCGAATGCGCACCCAGCCCACTTCCATCAGCGCATCGATGGTTCCTTTGCTGACCATGACGCCGCGAATGTCTTCAATTTCCGCCCGTGTCACCGGCTGGTGATAGGCCGTGATCGCCAATGTTTCGATGGCGGCGCGCGATAGGCGTCGTTCCTCGACCTTTTCCTTATGCAACAGAAAGCCGAGATCCTTCGCCGTGCGGAACTGCCATTTGTTCGCGACCTTCACCAGATTGACGCCACGGTCCTGATAATGGTTCTGCAGCTCCGCCAGCAGCGCGGGCACATCGGTACCGGCAGGCAATGCCGCGGCGAGCGCCGCAGGCGCAAGCGGTTCGGGCGCCGCAAACAAAAGCGCTTCGGCGATCCGCAGATGCATCGGATCGATGGACATTTCCGCACCGCCGGAGCGTTGCGTTTCGACCGAAGCATCACCCTCTGCCGGCGCTTCCGGCTTCGCCGCAGCTTCCGGCTCTGCCAACATCTCCACCTCTTCCGGCATCTCTGCTTCGGAATCGGGGACCGGCTGCAATTTGTGTTCGGGCTTGTTCATGCGTTTATCCGTTCTGGCCTTGTGTCGTATTTTGACCTTGGCCCCGTCAATAGGGCCGTCGACATTCTCGAAATCGGTTTCGATGCGCATGGCGCGGTTCATTGTGGCTGCCCTCCTTCGGCTTCGGGCTGGCGGTCCTTCAGAAACAGCTCGCCGAATGTCGAGAGCTGGCGGATTTCGATTTTTCCGTCGCGCGTCAATTCCAGACAGGCGGAGAACATACTGGCGAGTGCGGTGCGGCGGCGCGGACCCGTCATCCATTCCGGCGGCAGGAATTTGGTTAACAAGTTCCATTGCGGAATGGCGCCGAGAATGCGCTCAAGCCGTTCGCGTGCATCTTCGATCAGAAGGATCGGCGGGCGCACCATTTCGTAAACCCGATGCCCGGCGCTTTTGATGCGCTGCTGCGAATAGGCGGTGAGCAGGTCGAACAACGTATCGACATGTCGTCGCGTGCGGATGACCGAAACCGGCTCTGGCGCGCCGCGCGCGAAGACATCGCGGTCCAGGCGTTCGCGCGCCATCAGGCGCGCCGCCGCCTCGCGCATGACTTCAAGCCGCTGCAAACGCCAACGCAGCATTGTGGCGGCCTCTTCGGCAGTAGTGACTTCTTCCTCATTGGCCTGCGGCAGGATGAGACGCGATTTCAGATAAGCGAGCCACGCCGCCATCACGAGATAATCCGCAGCAAGTTCAAGGCTTTTTCGCCGCGCCGATTCCATGAAAGCGAGATATTGATCCGCGAGTTTCAAAATCGAAATCTTCGCGAGGTCGACTTTCTGCGTGCGCGCCAGAGCGAGCAACAGATCGAGCGGTCCCTCGAAGCCGTCAACTTCGATGATCAGCGTTTCATCGGGGGCTGCCGCCGCGGCCGCGCCGAAGACCGTGTCTTTGATTTCATCCGCCTCGTTCACGCCGCGACTCCAACCATTTGTATGAACTTCGCTTCGGCGCCCACGACGTCGAAGGCTTCCGGCACCATCAGATGCGCCAATGCCGCTTCGGCGCGGCGCAGCGCCTTTCCCGAAAGCGGCGGCACCACGTCCGCAATCTCGCGCATTTCGTCCATCTGCCCATTGCAGTGAAGAACGCCGTCGCAACCCGCCAGCAAGGCCGCCTTGGCACGCGCTCCGATAGGGCCGCTGAGCGCCTTCATCGACACGTCATCGCTCATGAGAAACCCGTCAAATCCGATTTCACCCCGGATGATATCGCGGATGATTTTCGCGCTGGTCGTCGCGGGACGCTGCGCATCCAGCGCCTCGTAGACGACATGCGCCGTCATCGCGAACGGCGCGTGACTTAAGCTGCGGAACGGGACGAAATCATGCGCGCTCAATTCTTCAGCGCTGGCGCGGACATGCGGTAGCGCCTCGTGGCTGTCGGCTTCCGCGCGGCCATGCCCGGGAATATGCTTGATGACGGGTAGAACGCCGCCGTCAAGAAAGCCTTCCATCGACGCGCGCCCGAGTTCGATAACGACTGCCGGATCCAGGGAAAAGGCCCGATCGCCGATAATGTCATGCGCGCCTTCCGACGGAACATCCAGCACCGGCGCGCAGTCCACATTGATCCCCAGATCATGCAGCTCATGCGCGATAAGCCGCGCGCACAGAAACGCCGCTTCACGGGCCCCCGCAGGATCGGTCTCGTACATCACGCCGAGACGCCGTGCGGGAGGGCGTGGGCGCCATTCTGGCGCCTTGAGGCGGGCCACCCGCCCGCCTTCCTGGTCGATGAGAATGGGCGCAGACGGATTATCGACCGTGTCCCGCAACGCGCGGCATAGCGTGCGAATCTGCTCCGGCGATCCGCAATTGCGCGCGAACAGAATGAATCCGAAAGGCTGCACGGCGCGAAAGAAGGCGCGCTCGTCCTCGAGCAATTCCAGTCCCTGACAACCATATATTGCCGCGCTCGCGGGCATGACGCCTCACTTTGGAATGCCTCGCGCAAATTAAGGCGTGGCCAGGAAACAACTACCGCCCTCGGCCTTCAGTCTTTCGCAAACGGCATTCGCCGTCCCGGCATCGTCAAAGGGGCCGATGCGTACGCGATACCAGGTCCCACGATCGCCAAGGTCGGCCGTCTGGATATCCTGCGTGAGGCCGGTTGCGATGGCCGGATGCTCCGCCTGAAAATTCTGCCAGGCTTCCAGCGCCAGCGCTTCGCTCGGGAAAGCCCCGACCTGCAATAAGGCTGCGCCCGATGCTGCGGGAGCGGAAGCCACCGGCGGAGGCGGCACTACGGGAGCGACTGGAACAACCGGAGGAGCAGGCGGCGGCGACGGCGCGGCCGCGACCACCGCAGGCGGCGCAACCGGAGCGGCGGGCGCAGGGGCCGTAACGGCAGGTGCGGCCATCAGGGGTGCGGGCGTTGCGGCGGCCGAAGGAGCTTCAACGACAGGCGCCGCTGTAACAGGCGCCGGCATCAGGACCGAAGCCGCCGCCTCTTCATCGGGGGGAACGGGATCGTCGTAAATCTTCAACCCGGTGTAGGCGACGTTGGGATCGTCTTCGGACGGCAGGCTGCGGATCGGCGTTTCGGGTGCAGCGATGACGGCGGGCGCTTCGACCAACCCGCGCTCGATCCCCTGATTATAGGCAAGCCATACGACACCCGCGAAGGACGCCAGGACCAGAAGCGCGATGACGATCAGGAGCGGCAGACGGGCGCGCGCGTCCTCAACCTCGTCCTCTCGCAAATCATAGTCCGAACTGTCCTCGAAGGACGGCTGGTAGACCTCGCGGTGATAATTGGCCATGACCTATGTCCAGCGAATCGTAATCGCATCAAACTTATCACCCGGGGCCAGCCGAATCATCGGAAAGCCACAGCCTTCAACACCTTAGAGGCGAAATTCCATGTGGAACATCCGCTTATATTCCGCCTGGGCATAAGCGTCGGTCATGCCCGCGATGTAATCGCAGACGGCGCGGGCGGTTTCCGCCTCGGTAATACGGTCGGCCGACCGGACCCAGTCGGGCGGCATCAGCGCGGGCTTGGCCATGTAGGCAGCGAAAAGATCAATCAGAAGCTGCTGCGCACGCCCCATAACATCCGTCACTTTAGGATGACGATACATACGCCGAAAGAGGAAAGCCTTCAGTTCCAGAAGGTTCGGTAACAATGCTTCCGAAAACGCGGCGACGGGCGTGGGAAGCGCCCTTATATCCGACGCCGATTGCGGGTCGGCGCCACGAAGGCGCGCACGGGTTTCCGCAAGCACGTCTCCGACCATTTCCCCGAGCAGCCCCCGCGTCGCTTCGCCGATCAGCCGGCCGAGTTCGAGGCCAGGATGTTCCGCCGTGACGCGGGCGAAAATCGGGCCGGCCAATGGCACATCAAAAAGGTCCCCGGGCGCGAACAGCCCCGCCCGCAATCCATCGTCGATATCGTGGTTCACATAGGCGATGTCATCGGACAGTGCCGCCACCTGCGCCTCGGGGCCGGCATGGCTCAACAATTCCAGATCCCAGGGAAATTCGGCGATGGCAGCCGGCAGATCACCCTCGCCTCCGGTCAAGGGACCGTTATGCTTGACGAGGCCTTCAAGGGTTTCCCAGGTCAGGTTCAGCCCGTCGAACGCCGCATAACGATGCTCCAGCCTTGTGACCAGCGACAGCGCCTGCGCGTTGTGGTCGAACCCGCCATAATCCTTCATACAGGCGTCCAGGGCCGCCTCTCCGGCATGGCCGAAAGGTGGGTGCCCGAAATCATGGGCCAGCGACAGCGCCTCGGCGAGGTCCTCGTCGAGGCCAAGGTCTCGGGCGATGGTGCGGGCGATCTGGGAGACCTCGAGCGAGTGGGTCAGCCGGGTGCGGTAATAATCGCCCTCATGTTCGACGAAGACCTGCGTCTTGTGTTTCAGGCGGCGAAAGGCTGCGGAATGGATAAGCCGGTCGCGGTCGCGCTGGTAGCAGGTCCGGGTCGGGCTTTCCTGCTCCGGCCAGTAGCGGCCGCGGCTATCCTCGGGATTGGTCGCATAGGAGGCCCTCCCGGGGGCGGAAAAGCGCACACCCAGAAGCCTGCCCGCAGGCGAATGGCCGAAAGCCTTCTTCATCAGGGACTTGTCTACACCGCAGCGAGGATTAGATAGGAATCCATGATAGGATGCTTTGCATGAGCGACGAAACCACCCTTGCCACCCTCCCCGTCCAGGTCACCGACCGAGCGGCCAAACAGGTGGCGGCGATCCTGAAGGCCGAACCTGAGGGCACGATGCTGCGCCTCGCGGTAACAGGCGGCGGCTGCTCGGGCTTCCAGTATGATTTCGTGCTCGACGACACGAAGACGGATGATGACCTCGCCATCGAGAAGAATGGCGTCACGGTCCTGATCGACACTATGTCGCTCGAATTCCTGAACGGCTCAGAGATCGACTATGTCGACGAAATGATCGGCGCTTCCTTCAAGGTGAAAAATCCGAACGCCACCGCCTCCTGCGGATGCGGCACGAGCTTCTCGGTCTAGCGGCCGCAGCAATGCGCTTTACAGACGCAAAGTCCATATTTCCGATCCTCGCGTTGCTCTTGCTCAGCGCGCCTGTATGCGCGCATCACACTGCGGATTCGCTCGACTTCGACACGACCATCGAACTTTCCGCCGAAGTGAAGGAATTTCTCTGGACCAATCCTTATGCCGCTTTGCGTCTTGAAGTGTCCGGCGAGAACGGAGCGAGGGCCGAATGGTTACTCGACCTCGCCTCGCCCGGCGCGCTGACGCGGCGCGGCTGGAACGCAACAACGCTGGAGCCGGGTGACACCGTAACGGTCAACGCCTATCCCGTCATCGACGGTTCACCTGGTGGACGGGCGATCAGCGTCACGCTGCCTGACGGCACCATCACCGAACAGTAAGCACTGACGCGCGTTACATTGGCAAAGGCCATGCGGGCGCATAGGCTTGTCGAAACTCATAAGAGGATCGGGAGATGACGCTTGCAGTGTTTCGGAAAATGCAACTCGCTGCTTTCGCGCTCTGCGCAGGCCTCGCCGGGTTTTCAATAAACGCCATGGCGCAAACCGTCAGCGATCCCGGACTTCACTCGCTAACATTGGCGCTCGCCGATGGCACATCCGTCGATTACGCGCTGGTCATTCCGGAAAATTATTCTCCGGCTACGCCCGTTCCGCTTGTTCTGGCACTGCATTACGGCGGTGCGCCACAGGGCGCAGGCAGAGGCGTGGTGGAAAGCGTCATCGCGCCGGGCCTTGAAGAACTGGGCGCCATCATTGTCGGGCCGGATTCGGTCGAGGGCAATTGGTCGACGCCCGCGAACGAACAGGCCGTGACGCAATTACTCGACATGATCGAAGCCAATTACGCCATCGACGAAACGAAGACGCTCGTCACCGGCTTCAGCATGGGCGGCTCCGGCTCGTGGCATTTCGGCGCGAAATTCCCGGAGCGCTTCAAGGCCGCCATTCCGATTGCTTCGCGCCCGCCCGCGCTCGCAGGATGGCAATTACCGGTGCTCGCGATTCATTCCCGCGCCGATCAGGTCGCGCCCTTTGAACCGGCGGAAGCGGCTGTCGTCGAACTCAGTGCCAGAGGCGTGAACGCGCGGCTCATCGCCGTCGACGGCATCACGCATTACGAGACCTACCGCTTTGCGGAGCCACTGCAGCAGGCCATTCCATGGCTGCTCGAGGTTTGGGCGAACCCATAATGGTCATCCTGGGCGAGCAGTTCAGCGAGACCCGGGACCCAAATGTCCAAAACTCTGCGCTATCCCATCACGTGGGTCCCGGCTCGCGCCCCTTCGGGGCTTGGGCGGGATGACAGTTAGGAAGCAATCACATCCGCCAGAATTTCCGCGGCGCGCATGCAGTCCTCGCGCGACACGTTCAAATGCGTGACCGCGCGAACCCGGCGCAGACCGAAAACATTTAGCAGTACGCCCTTTATTTTTGCCCGCGTCACGACCGTCGCAGCATCGGGCATTCCGTCCGCCAGCGAGAAGATGACAATATTGCTCTGAATTTTTTCGAGATCGATCGTAACGCCGCGTATTTGGACAAGCGTCTCCGCGATCAGGCGCGCATTTTTATGATCGTCCGCAAGGCGCGCGAGATTATAGTCCAGTGCATACAGCCCTGCCGCCGCGAGAATGCCCGCCTGGCGCATCGCGCCACCGAACATGCGCCTGACCCGGTGCGCGCGCTGCATGTCGTCACTGCGGCCGGCCACAAGACTTCCGACCGGACAACCAAGACCTTTCGACAAGGCCACCGTCACCACATCGAACGGCGCGGCAAGCTCGGCCAGCGAAAGGCCGGAAGCGATGGACGCATTGAACAGACGCGCGCCATCGCATAGCGAATGAACGCCATGCGCATTGGCTTCACGGCAGATCGCGACGATGTCTTCTTGCGGAAACACCACACCACTGCCGCGGTTGTGCGTGTTCTCGATGGTCACAAGCGTCGTTGGCGGCATCACCATATGGCCATGCGGCTTGCAGTGCGCGAGAAAATCGGTGCGCGTGAACAGACCACCCTCGCCGACCACGCTGAACTGCACGCCGGAATTCGCGCCGCTCGCGCCCGATTCATGAAGAAGAATATGCGCCTCGGTGCTGACGAGCACATCGTCGCCGGGACGGGTGAACGTTTTCAGTGCCGTCTGGTTCGCCATCGTGCCGCTGGGCACGAACAGTGCGGCTTCCTTGCCGAGAAGCTCGGCAATGCGGTCCTGAAGAAGATTGACCGAAGGGTCTTCGCCATATTGATCGTCGCCGACCGGCGCCATCGCCATGGCCTTCCGCATCTCGGCGGAAGGCTGCGTCACCGTATCGGAACGAAGGTCAATCGCCATCAGATAAGCCCTTCCGTCTCCTTCGCGCCGACCATGATGTTCAAATTCTGCACCGTCGAACCGGCTGCGCCCTCACCGTTAAGGCCACACCGCACTTTCGCTTCCACCAAATTCTCGGAAGCACGAACGTGTATCCTCATTAGTCGAACGCCAACTAAGCGCCTTTAGGCATTCGGCCAAACCTTCTCGATGAGGCGGAAGTCCCTCCAACTCCAAGCTGTACGCTGCCCCTAACCTGCGCGCCACTAATACATTGGAGTAAGCATAGAGATGCTCCCAACTCCAACGTTCGCGCGAAGTAAACGGAGAGTTCGATACCCCAGGAACGTACCCTGCGAGCCACCACGTTTTATGTTGGCAATTGATTTTTGAGCCGAACCCTCACCCGCTGTAGCGGCAGGAAGCAAGAGATCCACCGCCTTGTATGCGTCCCCTTCAGCGCGGGAAAGCGCTAAGTATCCCACTTCAGGCATATCACAGCCATGAGCATAATTTTTGCACATTTCGTACTCTGCCATCCAGTCACGGGGAATACTTCGTTGCAAAGATTCAGAGTACTCATCGGCTGCCAACGCTACAAAAGGCGGGCTCGAATATCCGGCGCAATACAAAAACAACACTAGAAATGTTCGACCTGATTTCACCATCGCTGTCCCCGCATGTGTCAGCCACAGAATAAGTCGTCCCGTTCTCCAACTATAGATGTCCGCTTGGCGTCAACATGCAGCCATCAGATAAGCCCTTCCGTCTCCTTCGCGCCGACCATGATGTTCAGATTCTGCACCGTCGAACCGGCTGCGCCCTTGCCGAGATTATCGAGTACGGCCACGACCCGCGCCTGGTTCCGGCTCTCATTGCCGAATACATAGATTTTCAGGCGATTGGTGTTTTTCAGCTCTTCCGCGTTCAGCGTCTTCAGCGACGCCGTTTCCTCCGGTGTCGCGACCTCAATCAGCGCTTCGCCTTTATACCAGTCCTTATAGGTCTCGTAGACCTGCTGCGGATTGACCGCGCCCGGAAGCGACCAGAGCTGCAGCGGCACCTCGACCAGCATCCCGCGATAAAAGCGCGCCACGCTCGGCGCGAACAGCGGCCGGTAGGTCAGCCCGGCATGCACACGCATTTCCTCGACATGCTTGTGTTCGAGGTTCAGCCCATAGGTGCGAAACGCCGTCTGCGTGAAATCCTTCGCGCTCGGGTCTTCGAACTCGGCAATCATCGCGCGTCCACCGCCGGAATAGCCCGACACCGCATTGCAGGTGACCGGCGTTTCGACGCCGACAAATCCCGCCCGCACCAATGGCCTCAATAACGCGACAAAGGTCTGCGCGTAGCAGCCGGGATTGCTGACGCGCGTCGATTTCCTGATCTGCTCGCGGCATTCCTTGTCCATCTCGGGGAAGCCATAGGCCCAGCCCGGCGCCACGCGATGCGCCGTGCTGGCGTCGATCACGCGCACATCCGGGTTCGTGATCAGCGACACGGCTTCTTTCGCCGCATCGTCGGGAAGGCAAAGGATCACAACATCGGCAGCGTTCAACGCTTCGGCGCGCGCTGCCGGGTCTTTGCGTTTCGCATCGTCGAGCGCGACCAGCGTGAGGTCCGCGCGATTCTGCAGCCGCTCACGGATTTCAAGGCCGGTGGTTCCTGCCGCGCCGTCGATGAAGATCTTTTTGGTCATTAGCGTCGCTCACATACGAAAAGGGCGCCCCAAGCGGGACGCCCCATTGTTTCGAAAAAATGGTCTCGCGTCACCGCTTGGAGAACTGGAACGAACGGCGTGCTTTGGGACGCCCGTATTTCTTGCGTTCCACGGTACGCGGGTCGCGGGTCAGGAACCCACCCTGTTTCAGGACCGGGCGCAGATTCGGTTCGTAATAGGTCAGCGCCTTGGAGATGCCGTGACGCACCGCGCCGGCCTGGCCCGAGAGACCACCACCGAGAACGGTGCAAACGATATCGAACTGGCCATCACGCGCGGCGGCGACCAGCGGCTGGCGCAGGATCATGCGCAGAACCGGGCGGGCGAAATATTCTTTTTCGTCCTTGCCATTTACAGTGATCCGGCCGGAACCCGGCTTCACCCAGACGCGGGCGACCGCGTCCTTGCGCTTGCCGGTCGCGTAGGCGCGGCCCTGCTTGTCGAGCTTCGCCTTGTTTTCATCGGCAGCTTCAACGGGGGTCGGGGGAACCGGCGCCTTGATCAGCGTCGTCTTCAATTCGGAGAAATCGCGAACTTGTTCGGCCATTTCTATGCCTTCACTTTGCGATAGTTGGTGTTTTTCGGGCTCATCGCTGCGACGTCCAGCGTTTCGGGCTGCTGCGCTTCGTGGGGATGCGCGGGGCCCGCGTAAACGCGCAGGTTGGAAAGCTGCTGCCGGCCGAGAGGACCGCGCGGAAGCATACGTTCCACGGCCTTTTCGACGACCACGGTCGGCGTCTTGCCGCTGAGATATTTCTCCGCGGTGCGTTCCTTGATGCCGCCGATGTAACCGGTGTGCCAGTAATACACCTTGTCCTTCAGCTTGTTGCCGGTGAGAAGAATCTTCTCGGCATTGATGACGATCACGTTGTCACCGCAGTCCATGTGCGGGGTGAAGGTCGGCTTGTGCTTACCGCGAAGACGCATCGCGATGATGGCGGCAAGCCGCCCCACCACAAGCCCTTCGGCATCGATCAGCAACCACTTCTTTTTAATCTCGGAGGCTTTCGCCGAGTAGGTTTGCATAGAATATCTCCAGACCGGGCTCATCCCGGTGACGGTCGGGCGTTCGTTTACGGGCCTCCCACCCCTTCGTCAAGAGATTCGAGCCATAAAACCAGCATTTCTGGGCAGTTTATTTATGCGGTATCATGATACCGCTCATTCATCGCACCCATGACCCGGCCACATCAACGCGCTAAAGTCGATTCATGACCTTAACCCCGCCCCTCGTCCTCGCCGCCCCGAACGGCGCGATCCTCAACCTCACCCTGAACCGGCCAGAGGCCCGCAATGCGCTCTCCGAGGCGCTGATGCAGACGCTCCTCCTCGCCCTCGACGAGGCATCGCGGGACGATACGGTTAAGGTGATCGTGCTGGGCGCCGCAGGACCGGTGTTCTCAGCGGGACATGACTTACGCGAAATGAACACGCATCGCGGCGATCCCGATGGGGGACTCGGTTATTACCGCAAACTCTTTGCCCTTTGCGGTCAGCTGATGCAGGCCATTGTCCGCCACCCGAAACCGGTCATTGCGAAGGTACAAGGCGTCGCGACGGCGGCAGGCTGCCAACTCGTCGCCTCCTGCGATCTTGCGGTGGCTGCCGACAGCGCCCGCTTCGCAACTCCAGGCGTCAATATCGGGCTTTTCTGCTCGACCCCCATGGTGGCCCTCAGCCGCAATGTCGGGCGCAAGGCGTCGATGGAAATGCTGCTGACCGGGGAGACTGTGGGTGCCGAAGACGCCAAGCGGCTCGGCCTGATCAATCGTGTCGTGGCGCCGGAAGCGCTCGACAGCGAAACCACTGCCCTCGCCGCGCTCATCGCCTCAAAACCGACCGCCACCCTGCGTATCGGGAAGGAAGCCTTTTACCGCCAGCTCGAGCTGGGCTTAACCGCCGCCTATGATTATGCGGGTGAGATCATGGTGCAGAACATGATGCATGGTGAAGCAAATGAAGGCGTTTGCGCTTTCCTCGAAAAACGTCCGCCCAAATGGCCCGAGTAGGGCGTGTCCTTTTAACCGCCGGAGCTGCTTGGTGTCTTATCCAAATTATCCCGATGCGCTGATCGCGCGTATTCTGCGCAGCGTGAAAACCATCGCCATGGTGGGCGCCAGTCCGAACCCGTCGCGTCCGAGCTATTTCGCGATGAAATATCTCCTCGACAAAGGCTTCAAGATTGTCCCGATCAATCCTGGCCAAGATGAAATCCTCGGACAAAAAGTCTATCCCGCTTTAAGCACCGTTCCCGGCCCTATCGACATGATCGATATTTTCCGCAATTCGGAAGCCGCCCTCGAAGTGACGAAAGAAGCCATCGCCAACAAGAACCGGCTCGACGCCAAAATTCTCTGGATGCAGCTCGGGGTCATCAATGAAGACGCAGCGAAACTCGCAGAACAAGCCGGCTTCACCGTCATCATGAACCGCTGCCCGAAGATCGAATATGGCCGCCTCTCCGGCGAAATCGGCTGGTATGGCGTCAACCGGCGCACCATCGACAACCGAAAGCCACACGCCTTCAACAAAGGCGGCTCGCTGACGCGAGGATAGACATGATCAAGATCTGGGGGCGGCGTTCTTCCGCCAATGTACAGAAAGTTATGTGGATGCTGGGCGAGCTGGGGCTCGAATACCGGCACATCCCGGCGGGCGGCCCCTATGGCATCGTCAACACGCCCGAATTTCGGGCACTGAATCCGAACGGTCTTGTTCCCGTCATTGACGATGACGGCATGGTGCTATGGGAATCCAATGCCATTGTCCGCTATCTGGCGAGCCAATATGGCGGCGAACCCTTCTGGCCCTCATCGCCGCGCGAACGCGCCGGGCTCGATAAATGGATGGACTGGTCGGCGTCAACGCTTCAGGCACATTTCATCGGGCTCTTTGTCAGTTACTGGCGCACTCCGGAGAATTTGCGCGATGCGAAAAAGATCGCGGCGCTGCACGACAATGTCGTGAACGATCTGATGCTGCTCGGACGCGTTCTGGCCAAACAACCCTTTCTTGGCGGCGACGCGTTTTCCATCGCCGACATACCTAATGGAGTCCATCTTTACCGCTTCTACACGATGGGCATCCCTGCCCCTTCGCTGCCGAATATCGAAACCTACTATGCGCGCCTGCAGGAACGTCCTGCCTATCGCGAGCATGTCATGATTTCCTACGACGAAATTCGCGGCAAACTGAGTTTCTGAAAAAACGGAGTTGCAGATGGCCGATTTTCATTTCGACACGCTAGCGGTGCATGCCGGCGCGCAACCTGATCCGGCCACGGGCGCGCGCATCACGCCGATTTATCAGACCACTGCCTATGTCTTCGAGGACGCCGATCAGGCCGCGGCATTGTTCAATCTGCAGGTCTTCGGAAATATCTATTCGCGCATCATGAATCCGACCGTCGCTGTGCTGGAAGAACGCATTGCCGCGTTAGAGGGCGGCACCGCAGGGCTTGCAGCATCGTCGGGCCATGCCGCACAGTTTCTTACCTTTCACACCCTCATGGACCCGGGCGCGGAATTCGTATCGGCCCGGCAATTGTACGGTGGTTCGGTCAATCAGTTTGGCCAGGCGTTCAAGAAATATGACTGGCATGTGAAATGGGCCGACGCGAATGACCCCGACAGCTTCAAGCGCGCCATCACTGACAATACACGCGCACTGTTCTGCGAAAGCCTCGCCAATCCGGGCGGCGTGATTTCGGATATCGAAGGCATTGCGCGCGTTGCGGAAGATGCCGGTGTTCCGCTGATCGTCGATAATACGTTGGCGACGCCCTATCTGATCCGTCCCTTCGACTGGGGCGCGCATCTGATCGTTCATTCCGCGACTAAGTTCCTCGGCGGTCATGGCAATTCGCTCGGCGGATTGATCGTCGAAGCCGGCACTTTCGATTGGGCAAAAAGCGGCAAGTACACGACGATGACGCAGGAAAACCCGTCCTATCACGGCCTGCGCTTTTACGAGACCTTCGGCGATTTCGCCTTCTGCGTCGCGGCGCGCGCGCTGGGTTTGCGTGATCTCGGTCCCAGCCTTTCGCCACAGAACGCGTTTTATATTCTGACCGGCGTGGAAACGCTTTCCTTGCGCATGAAGCGCCATTGCGAAAATGCGCTTACGGTCGCGCGCTGGCTGGAATCGCACGACAAGGTCGCATGGGTGAATTATGCGGGCCTCGAGAGGCACGCGCATTTCGAACGCCACAAGAAATACTGCCCCAAAGGCGCGGGCGCCGTATTCACCTTTGGCCTCAAGGGGGGGTATGAGGCAGGCATGAAAATGGTGAACAGCGTACGCATCTTCAGCCATCTGGCGAATATCGGCGACACGCGCAGCCTGATCATCCACCCCGCTTCCACGACACATCGCCAGCTTAATGACGAAGACCGTGTCAAAGCGGGTGCGGGCCCCGATGTCGTACGCCTTTCCATCGGTATCGAAGACGCGAATGATCTGATCGCGGATCTCGATCAGGCGATGACGGAGTAATTACTCTGTCTTTCCCGGCGAGCCTCACGCGCCGACAGGTGCATGAGGCAAGGGAAGGAAATGTCCGACATAATGTAGTGACGGTAGTCGCTATTCTGAGCGATCGAGAGATTTCAATACCTGGGTCCCCTTCCCTCACCTTGCTTCGCTAGGCCCGCCAGGGATGACAGCTAGTTTTGGTTCACCTTCAACACATAAACCAGCCACAGGCTTGCGCCGAACAGCGCCAGCGCGAAGAACTGGTGTAACGCCGCCAGCGGTAGCGCAACCATCGTAACGACCGTGAGAATGCCAAGTGCAACCTGTGCCAGCGTAAACACGGCGACGTGGACTGCCGCCAGCCGCACCGGTCTATCGGGGGACACACGGCGCAAGGTGACGAAGAGCGCGACCGTCAATCCAAAGATCGCATAGCCGATATTGCGATGCTGGAAATGCACCATCGCGTGGTTCTCGAAATGATTGATCCACCACGGCATGGCGTCATAAAGCCCGGGCGGCACAGCCCATCCGCCGTAACTCGGCCAGGTCGAGAAGGCCAGCCCGGCATCGAGGCCCGCAACAATCGCCCCGAGCAGAATCTGCGCGAAAATAAGTCCGGCAATCACCGCCGCCAGCGGACGGAACCGCGCGAGCGGTGCCATCGCCGTGCGGCGCACGCCTAGCACTTCAAACGCCGTCCACAGGATGTAACCGAACAGCAGGAACGCGAGACCGAGATGCGCAGCTAACCGGTACTGGCTGACACTGACGCGGTCGGCGAGGCCCGATTGCACCATCCACCAGCCAAGCGCGCCCTGAGCGGCACCAAGCAGGAAAATCACACCCAGACGAACACCGAGTTGCGAGTCGACGCGTTTGCGCGCCACGAAATACAGAAACGGAAGAAGAAATACGAAGCCGAGCACACGGCCAAGGAAACGGTGCCCCCATTCCCACCAATAGATCGCCTTGAAACCGGCGAGCCCCATGCCCTGATTCAGCACTTCATATTGGGTCGTGCCGCGATAGCGCTCGAATTCCGCGGCCCAGTCTTCCGGGGAGAGCGGCGGAAGGGCCCCGGTCACGGGTCGCCATTCGGTGATGGAAAGACCGGATTCGGTCAGCCGCGTCAGCCCGCCGACGATGACCATCAGCGCAATCAGCGCCGCGATGACCATGAGCCAGAGACCAACGCCCATATCTCCCCGGACTGGCCCAGAGGATACACTCACGGCGGGGCTTGGACGATTTCGGCACGGGTCGGAAACGCTCATGCTAAGACCTGGATGGCGTTGGCGCTTTGGTCCATAACCCCTCGCCCGCCCCCCGTCCATGCGTCGCAAAGGCTTACGAGATGGCCCTCTCCCCCAGAACCAAGAAACTGATCGGCACCGTCCTGACCCTTTTCTGGATTCTGATCTACTCGCTTTTGGTCATGCGCCTCGCGGTCGAGATCCTGCCGGGCGCTCACGCCCTCGTGACCCTGCTTTTCTACGCCGCCGCCGGAACGCTGTGGATCGTTCCTGTCGGACTCGCCCTGCCATGGATGAATCGCGATGCGCGACGCGAAAGTCGGAGCGCTCCCCCCCGGTAAATCCCGCGGGAGCGCCCCTTTCTCATTTTTTCTTCCTAGTTTAGCTTTCGCCGCGAACTGCTGGGTCATTCCGGCTATATTGACTCACTATAACGCTACGCCGATGAGGTTCGTCGGCGCGCAAGGAAATCCAAGGAGGAATGGAATGAAGACCGTTCACGATCGCAATGAGGCCACCAAGCGCATGAGCTTGCGTGTCGCGGGCGCCGTCGCCATCGCCGCCCTGCTCTTCGGTACTGCCGCATGCAACCAGAACCCGCCTGCGGAGACGCCTGCGGAACCGGCCGCCGACGCTGCCGCCTCGGCTGAACTTGTCGTGGTGGAAAACCTCGAGCCAGTAACGACGACTTACATCGTCGCCAACCCGACCAACGTCTATAACAACCACTTCGTGTATGACACCGCAGTTGTCGGCGAACTGGAACGGGGCGCGACGGTTGAAGTTGTCGGCAAGGTTCCCGGTTATGAATGGGTGCAGATTGCGCAGAACGGCACGCCTTTGGGCTATGTGCCGATCTCGATGTTGTCGCCGTCCGATCTCTACATTCCCTGAACTGACTTCGGCGTCATCGCCTGAAACACAAAGGCCGGCAACTCGCGTTGCCGGCCTTTTTATTTGCGCGTTTCGCAAACCGCATCAGTCAAGCGGTTCGAGACGCACGATGGCGTTGCGGTGATTGGCGCCCGTCCAGAACGAGTTCGTCGCATCATCGAAGAACACACGGCGGACATTGGTGTAGTCCGGCAGCAGGTATTCGACGAATTCGCCCGTTTCCGGATCGAAGCGCGTTACCCGATCAGACGACATGGACGCCGTCCACACTTCGCCGGTCGTTTCCGACTTGATGGCGTCATAAGGGAACGACCACGGCGTCGGCACCTGCCATTCGAGGAAGCGTTCATTTGCCGGATCGAAACTTCCGATTGCGTTGGTGCCGAATTCGGCAAACCACAGAATGCCGTCCTGATCGAATTGGCCACGGCGGGCACGGGCACGGCCCAACGGCGACTTCCAGGTGGTGAGTTCCCCCGTCTCCGCGCTCACGCGGCCGATGCGCGTTCCGCGACCACCGAATTCCAGCGCCCAGAGATTGTTATTGGCGTCGGACGGCAATTCATAACCGTCGATAGGCTCGCCTTCCTGGTCGAGCAGGACCGGAAGTTTTTCATATTCACCGGTCGCGACGTTCAGGCGCAGGAAGGTGTGATCGGACTGATCATTCGTCCAGACGTAGCCGTCGACATGTGAATTGCGCGGCGACACCATCGATTCCTGCGTGCTGGCGTTCTGCCATTCCATCGGAATCGGGAAGGTCGTCAGTTCGCGCGTGGTCGGATTGAACCGCGCGAGACCGCCCTGATACATCAGCGCAACCCAGATGTTCCCGTCGCGGTCGGCATGAAGCCCGAGCGTGCCTTGCGGCGCGGAGGGTTTTAGAACCGGTATCTCAATGTCGGTGACGACCCCGGTTTCCGGGTCCATCTCACCAATATACATGCTGGCGAAGTCGGAATAATAAATCTTGCCGTTCACCACGATGACGTCGTGC
Organism: uncultured Alphaproteobacteria bacterium; assembly: GCA_903862715.1. GTDB lineage: Bacteria > Pseudomonadota > Alphaproteobacteria > Micropepsales > Micropepsaceae > CAIYRG01. The sequence goes on along the minus strand of CAIOYY010000031.1, from coordinate 14,140 downwards.
GGTTCGGCCTCTACGCGCGGAAGATCGTAAGACGTCACGATCATCTGCGTCGCGCGGCCTTCGGGACGTGGCAGCGTCTTCAGTTCATACGGATAGGTGCCATCCGGGCGCAGATTGATGGTTTCAAGAAAGCTCGAAGCCATATCAATGACGGCCGCATCCTGCACGCCGCGATTGCCGCGCGGTCCCAGAGGCAGAACCTGCTTACGACCCGGACGGCTGCCCGGATAATAAGTGCCCATCAACGGAATGAGACGGGCGAATTCGTCCTTCTGGTGAACCGAGCCGGTGATGACATTGAGTTCGTGGCAATTCATGCAGCCGCCAAGAAATGCTTTCTGCTGGTCGGTGCCAGGCATGCTCATCAGCCATTCGGCATTGGTGAGCTGCGCGGCAAGGTTTCCTGTGGGACGCAGCGCGAGGTCGGCATTGGTCGCGCCGCCGCCTGCAACATCGACCGTGCGCGGGCCGCGCAGATTGTAACCGGTCGCGCGAATTTGCATCGTGTAGGTGCCAGGTTCGAGACGATCGGCAGGAAACACAAAACGGCCGGTAGGATCGGTGACGACCGTCGTCTGAATGGTCGAACCCTCCAGCTTGGCGCTGACGAGCACGCCGCCCATCGCCCCTTCCTCTTCCGACGATACGATGCCGGTCAGGGCAGCATTCTCGATAGCGACATCCGCCGCTCCGTCAGATGCCGCCTGCTCTGCCTGTTCACCGGTCGCTGCTGCGTCCGTTTCGGCCTGCTGCTGGCAGCCCGTAAGGGCAAGAACACCGATGATGCTGGCGAGCGTGGCGTATTTTATGGTTGCGCGCATTGCGATCTCCCTGGCTTGGCTTCGCGCCAAATTCCGGACCGCCACCTTGTGGTTGTGGGAGGCGCGCCGGACCCCTGATCGGCGGACAATACACAATATTGTTAAGGGGGCAATCCGTCGCCCCGGAACGACAAAACCCCGCCTTTCCAGCGGGGTTTTGAGCAAGTCACAACTGCGTTCAGAAGTCGGACGGTCCGTCGTGGATCGGAATCGGATAGTCCCTGCCGGTGGACGCATTTTTATTGTTTTCGGCGCAGACCACTTCCTCGAAGGGGCCAGTATCCCGGGAATAGGTCGCGATGCCGTACCACGGCGTCGTGAAAGTTTCCGGATCTTCCACCATAAATTCGACCGTCATGCCGTTCCCGTCGGGATCGACCGTATAACGTTCCACGACCCGCAGATGGTCGCTATGCGGCGTTCCGAATTTGTCGATTTCGGTACGGTCATTCTGTCCGATGGTCGTCACGACCAGCGTGTCGCCTTCATAGTGACCGACCGACTGGCCATACCAGCTCCGGTCCGGATTTTCCGGAAGGGCCTGGTTCAACGCCACACGGCGCACCTGATGATCGCGCTGATAAATGATCGTTATTTCGTTCGGTGTCTGCAGCAGCTGCACGGGTTCACGCATGTTCAGGACCTGCGGAACGCCCGACGGCCAACACAGTGAATAAGGCGGCAGGTCCTCACCACCATTGGTGATGAATTCATTGCGTGCCTTTACGGCCTCTGCCGCATGCGGCTTGAGAATGGGATTGGTGTAATCGCCAATCCATAACACGCCGCCTTCATTATGATCCTGTGGGTCCCATACAGGCCCGGGAACATCGCGTCCAGGAAGAAGGAATGTCGATGGCAGCGGACGCGCCCGCTCCCAATTGCCGGAAAAATTCGGCACGGCGGAAGCTGCTTGCGATTGCGCAGGAGCAGCCACCGGCCACGCCAAAAAAGCCGCACACACCGCAGCGCCGGTAAGCGCCGCGGTGCGGTTCGACGTGAACTTACGCATACTCAACTCCTTCGACGTTCCGCTTATTGCTGCGGACGAACGACACCGGGAATGTGGGAAATGTCGCGATGCTCGTCGCCGCAATTATAATCCTGCAACCGCACATCGTCGTGCTTGGTGTAGGTGTAACGCGCGGTAAACGGCTCCGAGAGGTAGAGCGGGTCATTCACTTCGATGACGATCTCCAGCCTTCCATCTTCGAGCTTGCGCACGCGTTCCGTCGTGGTTTTCTGCCAGCTCGACGGCGCGCCGGTGGAATCCAGCCAGGTGCGTTCATTGAATCCGGCGCTCTCGATCACGAGCGTGTCGCCTTCCCAATGACCAATCGAATGCCCCATGTAATACGGGAAAATTTCGAGCGTATCGGCATCGACCTGCGGCACGTCGAGTTTGATCGGACGGATGACGTGGTTGAGTTCGTATACGAACGTCACCTGCCCGGGCGTTTCAATGATCTGGAACGGATAGGGATTGGAGAGAATGCGCGGCAATCCGTCCGGAACGCACACCCTGCGCGCTTCGTCGGTCTCGGAGCCATCGGCGATGCCGGCTTTTATCTCTTCGTAGGCCGCCGCACCTTCCTCATTATAGGGAATGGGGCCGCCACCTTCGATCTGAACCACAGGGTCGTAACGCTCTGTCCACCAGACACCGGTGATGTCTGCGTCGGCGGGCGGCGTATAGATCGGTCCGACCGTCGTGCCGCGCTGCGATGCCGCTTGCTGGCTGATAGGCGGGTTCGGCGCCGCAGCGCCCTCGCCTTCAGGAGCTTCCACGGCAAAGGCAGCGGAAGCCAAGCAATTCGCCGTCAGGAAGACCGATACGGCCAAGCCAGAGCGAATTGCCGACAGGGGCCGGGAAATTTTCCCGCCCGTCATCGCAGTCTCAATCATTGATAAACTCCTCCCAACCGCCCGAATGTTCGGGGGCATGATTTTCTAATTGGTGTACTCGTCGTCGCCCATCGTGCTGCCGTCTGGCAGCTTCACCGCAACCAGCGCACCACCCGGATTGCCGTCTTTCAGCGGATGAATGGTGACGGTCACCGCATCGCCGGAAACCAGCGTACGCGGGCGCCAGCCATCGCGCGAAAGATTCGCGGGAGAGCCCATTTCCAGGGACCACTCTACGGTCTCGCCCGCTTCATTGACGACATTCACTTGGAGCCAGCTATGCGGGTTGGTCCATTCGAATTCCTCAACGGTGCCTTCCAGAACCATCGTCTTTTGATCGTCGAACATCGCATGCGAGTGATGTCCGAATGCCGGTACGGCGAACAAGGCCAGTCCTAATCCGGCGAAACCTACTGTCTTGGAAGTCATCATTGGTAACTCCATCCGAAGCATTCAAAAGAGCATATCATGAAACATACCCCCCTCAATCCTATTAGAAAGCGGGGCAATTACGGCCTACCGGCTTCTGACATTCATCACTTACTGGTGAATGCGAGTACCGGCTACTGGCGAATGCCAGTACCGGCGCCCAGCCACCAAAGTCTGTGAAAAACCTTGGCGCCCCGACGCAGCGTGGAAATACATCTCCCTCCATGCGACTGCAAGAATCCAAGCTTGCGGCGGTGCAGCAATTTAGGCTGCGCCAGCAGAAAATTCGTGAAGCTTCCGGCTTCCCGTTTGATTTTCAACGGCGTTTCAGGCGCTATTGAACCGTCGAGAAGCGGGGGGCCCGCCAAACCCAGATGCCAAACCTGATCCCGCGCGCGTGGCCGGGCGCAACGCTCGCCCTCGTCTGTCTTGCCTTGGTCTCCTGCACATTTCTCCTGACAAGCGTGGCTCGGGCGGCTATGCCGCCGGAGCGCGCAGCGCTGGTCATCGGCAACTCCCGTTATGAAATGCTCGGCACGCTCACCAATGCCGCTACGGATGCGCGGGCGATGGCTGCAACGCTGGAAGATCTAGGTTACGCCGTCCGCCTTGTGACGGATGCCGATGAAATCACAATGCGCCGGGAAATCCGCAGCTTTGCCAGCTCATCCGCCACCGCCGCGCTGGCACTCGTCTACTATGCCGGGCACGGCGCACAGGTGGGCGGCGAAAATTATCTCCTCCCCACCGATATGCGCATCCCGGAGCGGGAAAGCGACATTCTGCTGACGGGGTTCAAGGTCGATGATCTGGTGAATGGCCTTCAGGCTAAGACAAAAGTGGTGTTCCTCGATGCTTGCCGCGACAACCCGGCCCTGGTGCAGAGTTTTGCGGCGGGGCGAGGCGGCGTGACCCGCGGCCTGGCGCCGCCTATCAGCAGCAACGTCCTGCCGGATCCGGGCGGCGGCATTTTCATCGCCTATGCGACCGACTCCGGCGCCGTGGCGCTGGACGGCGATGGAGAACATAGCCCCTTTGCCGAAGCGCTTCTTCGTCACATGCGCGAACCCATTTCGATTGATGACATGTTCGCGCTTGTCACCCGCGACGTACGCGCTGCGACGGAGAACGCACAGCGTCCCTACAAATATGCTTCCCTGGAAAGCATTGTCTGCCTGACCGGATCATGCGGCGCGGCGCTGCCTGCCTTCAGCAGCGGCTCGGTATCCGTTGCGTCACCGCAACCCGCTACCGACATTGATGCCGTACGAAGCTCGCATGACGAATGGACGATCTTCGACCTCCAAAGCGATCAGGCGCAATATCTTCGCATGAGCTCCATCGAACGCTTCGGCGCACGCACCACCGTGGATGTGCGCAGTTTGTGGGTGAATGGCGGAGATGAACTGGACATCGCGGAAGGCAGCTATTGGATAAGCAGTATAGTAACCGACTGCACGGCAAGGCGCGCGGCGCTTTATGAACACGAAAGGTTCGAAGAAAACGGTACCATCATCGATCACACTCTGTATGGCGATCCGCGCTTCATCGAACTGAACCTGGATGTCACGCTCAGTAACCCGCTCTTCGCCGAATGGAAGATACTCTGCGACTCTTCTGTGCCGATGCCTCTGCATCGTAAGGGCAACGGCTGGGACGAACATTTCATCCCGCTGGCCAGCCTTGGCGACAATGAAGGGATGGCGCTTTACCGCATTCTTTAAAGAGGCAACGCCGACACGCCGGCAATGATCATCGCCGTGAGTCATTATGGCACGGACAAGCCGTTGCCTGATCTTATGGAAGTGGGATTATGGAATGCTCTGGCGCTCGGCACGACCGAAGCTGCGCATTTGACGGGAAGAACCGTTGCCAGCGCGTTGCGCATCGATTGCAATGAGGCGCGGCTCTCCATCTTGAGCAATGAATTTTACGCATCCGATGAGACATTGCTTCTCGCCCTGAATTTTTCCACCGACTTCGAGCATGAACGGCCATGGGAACCCATCTCTTCCAATTCACGGGAGGACATGGTTCGGATGGCGGCGTGCGGGGAGGAGCACAATTAGATGCGGAATATTTCGGCATTATTTCTGGTATTGATCGCTTCTGCTGCCGCACCCCCCGGCCATGCGCAGGACAATTCGTCGCTCCTTTCCCGTTCGGATGCACTCGTCGGACTATTAGGAAGTAGCGGGGGCGAAAATCTCGGTCCCGGTCACCCACTCATGGCCGGTATCCGTCTCGGGAATTATGATTTTCTGACATCGGAATTTTCGTCGATTGCCGGAAGCGTTCCTGCGGAATCCGCCATGCAAACGCGAAGCGTGCGAGACGCCGCTATCTATCGCGAGGCAGCGCCCTCTGTCGTTCTTATCTTTGCCGGCGACAGTCTCGGTTCGGGATCGATCATTTCCTCGAACCAGATTCTGACCAACTGGCATGTCATTGCGGGTAGTACTGAAGTGGGCGTGGTCTTTAAACCCGAACAGGAAGGTGTTCCGCTTTCCCGCAGCGACATCCGACGCGGCACGGTGGTTAGATGGGATGAGATTGCAGACCTGGCGCTGGTCGAGATCGCACAGATTCCAGCGGGACGCACGCCCCTGCAACTCGGTGACAAGGACGCCATCGCCATCGGCCTAGATGTCTATGCCATTGGGCATCCCGATGGTCAGTCGTGGAGTTACACCAAAGGCATTATCAGCCAGTATCGCATTAATTATGAGTGGGACTATACAGGGGAAAATCTCCTGCATCGCGGCAACGTCATCCAGACCCAGACCCCGATCAATCCGGGAAATTCCGGCGGGCCCCTATTGGACGACGGTGGACGCATTGTTGGCGTAAACAGTTTCGGCGGCGGTGGTGAAGGCCTGAATTTCGCGGTGGCTGTTGACGAGATCGAGGCGTTTCTGGCCCGTCCCGACAATCGCACTGCCGAAAGACTTCCTTCGGCAGTGGATGACTGCGCATCGCGTCTGATGAGTGAAGAAATTTCTCCACAGAGCGACGCGCAACTTGAGGGCTATGACACCAATTGCGACGGCGTTATCGACGCGGTGCTGCGCATCCCGGACGATGCCGGCGAGCCTTTGGAGCTTGCTCTCGACCGCGATGGTGACAATCAGGTCGATGGCTGGATCTACGACAACGATCAGGATGGCAAATGGGATATTTCGTTCTGGGATGACAACTTTAACGGAGAGCCAGAACTCGTCGGCCATCATGTGGATGGCAGCTCCACGCCAACGGAATTCGAATCTTACATCGCGTGGGAAAAACGCGTCGCCGCAGTCAATTGATACGTGGTGCGGAATCGTAACGGCAGGTCCCCTGCCGTCACGACCTGGTCCGTGCTATTCTTCTTCCGGGCAGATAGGTATGTCGCTGTTCCCTTCCAGGATACAGCCTTCGATCACGGCGCCGCCCAATCCTTCCGCTAGATCGTCGGTGCGCAATATCCGCTCCCCTTCCTGGGTGTAGCGCACGCGAACACCGTTCTCATCGAGAATTTGCAGGCTCTGCTGAAATTGCAGTGGCGGCGCGGAACGCGGTACCATATTGGCATCGAGCACATACAGCATCGTGCCTTCAAGGAAGGCCGCAAAAAAGATGCGCCGTCCCTCGGGGGTCGTGATCTGTAATTGATGCCCTTCAATGCGATCGACCTGCGCATAGGCGTCGTAGGTTACCTCACCCATCTGCCGGTAACGGGTTGCGGCATGCGCAATGGAACCGCGCATCGAGGTAAAGGGCGAATTGGAATAGTCCATCGCGTAAAGAACATAGGTGCTGCCGTTACGTTCGGCGCTGTATTTGTGCCCCGGAACGACCATCTCGGTTTCATCGATCCATTCCACGTTCTCGACGGTCGGCTCGCCCGGAAACCACTGCGCGAAACCGTCCTCCATGCTGACATAGGACACCCAAGCCTGCGCTTGTGCTATCCCGGCCGAACCGAGAGCAAGCACAACGGCAACAATCCCTGCCCGCGCCAAATTGATCCGCATGCATTTTCTCCCCAACGTTGTTTTTCTGCTTATATCACAATTGCCTCCGGTGCCCCCACTCGGGAGCCAAAACCGCAGCGCATGCGCCAAAGCTATTAAACCCGTATTTGGGCGCGTTGAGGCTCACAAACCGGTGTTCCCACCCGCCATGAAAGGCCCGTTTTCCCGCCAATCAGGCGGCAGATGCGGGAATCCTGTTCTCGAACCCGCGGAAGCCTTATACCGGTATCCCGAGCCTCCTCGCCGCTCGTGACACTCAGAAAGACCCCATGTTCGCCGAGATTGCCATTGTTTGCCTGCTCATTGTCCTGAATGGACTTCTCGCAATGTCCGAACTTGCCATCGTCTCGTCGCGTGTGATGAGGCTGAAGGCCTTTGTCGATAAGGACATTCATGGCTCGCGTCGCGCGCTAAGACTTGCGCTCGATCCCGGAAAGTTTCTGTCCACGGTCCAGATCGGCATTACGCTCGTGGGCATCTTTTCGGGTGCCTTTTCCGGCGCCACGCTGGGCTTGCGTTTAACCCTTTGGCTGGAGGCGCAAGGCGTCCCAGATAATTTCGCCGATGCCTTTGGCGTGGGAACGGTCGTGGTGCTGATCACTTATGGCTCACTCATCGTCGGAGAGCTGGTCCCGAAACAGATCGCGTTGCGTAACCCGGAGGCCGTGGCGCTGAGGGTTGCACCGCTGATGACCGTCATCGCCAAAGTCATGTCACCCTTGGTCTGGGTGCTCGATATTTCCGGGCGAATGATTTTGACGGCGCTGGGGCAGCGCGGCGCCCGGAAGGACGGCATAACCGAGGAAGAGATAAGAACCATCGTCGCGGAAGCGGAAAGCTCGGGCGTGCTTGAACCCGGCGACAAGGAAATGATTGCGGGGGTCATGCGGTTAGGCGACCGTAATGTTCAGGCCATTATGACGCCGCGCAACGAAGTCGACATGATCGACGTGGCCGACGATCCTGAAACCATCCGCAAGACGCTGATGGAAAGCCCGCATTCGCGTCTCCCCGCTTATGACGGAAATCCAGACGAAGTCATTGGCGTCGTGCAGGTCAAAGATTTGCTGAACGCCTATATAACAGGCGCATCGCCCGATATCCGCGAAGCCGTGCGTCAGGCCGCCATCATCCCCGACACGGCGGACGCCCGCGACGTCATTTCCGTTCTGAAAGTCTCGGCCATCCACATGGCGCTGGTCCATGACGAATACGGACATTTTCTCGGATTGGTCACGAGTGCCGACATCCTTGAATCGATCGTCGGCGCCTTCCTCACTGAGGAAGGCCCTCAGGAACCTGCTTCGGTCCAGCGCGACGATGGGTCTCTGCTTTTGTCGGGATGGATGCCTGCCGATGATTTCGGCGTGCTGACCGGGCTTACTTTGCCCGAGGACAGGACTTATCACACCGTCGCGGGCTTCGTGATCGATGGCTTCGGGCGGTTGCCCAACATCGGTGAAAGTTTCATTGCCCAAGGCTGGCGGTTCGAGGTTGTCGATCTCGACGGCAGGCGCGTCGATAAGGTTCTGGCATTCAGGCCGACGTCCAAACGCCGCGCGAGATCCCTCTGACTGTCATCTGGCCTTAGGGCATGTTGTATGTTGCCGATGATTACATTGGCCGAGGTTGACGATAACCACTCTAACTTCACTCGCCTAACAGACTGCAGCTAAAAGAAAGAAGGGCAGGCGTTTTGCGCCTGCCCTTCTTCTTTCAGTTATGCCGTAGGAGCTTAGTTACCGAGATCGATAACGGCTCTGCGGTTCTGCGGTTCGCGGACGCCCGGACCCGTCTGGACGAGCGGCTCGGTAAAGCCGCGGCCCGTGGTCGCGATCTCGTCTGCATCCAGCCCCTGGTTCACCATCTCGGCTTCCACCGAGGCGGCGCGGCGTTCGGACAACGCCTGATTATAGGCCGCCGAACCCACCGTATCAGTGTGACCGGTGACTTCGATCCGAACCTGACCCGTGCGCTTCGCTTCCGCGACGGCCTGGGTCACCACTTCCTGGGCTTCCGCCGTCAGGTCCGACTTATCAAAGTCGAAGAAGACGATGAACGTCGTCACCGGAGGCGGAGGCGGTGTCGGCTCTGCCGCAGGCGGCGTCGGAGGCGTCGGGGGCACGGGAGGCGTCGGCGGGACCGGCGTCGGAGCGGACGCTCCGCCGAAGGACCAGCGCAGACCAGCACGCAAGGCCGCAACTTCGTATTCCGGATTGTCCTTCAGGTTCGTCGCCGAGTAGTCGCCACGGATGAAGGCGCTGAAGCCGCTCGTATTGAGCACTTCAAGGCCAAGTCCGAACTGCCACCAGCCATCCACCGGATTGTCGGTGATCGACCACGACGTACCGCCGCTCGAAAGCCTGATGCTGTTGTCGCCTTCCCATTCCTTCCAATACGCAACCTGTGCGAACGGACGGAGCGTGGTGTCACCCGACATATAGTCAAGCCCCGCACGCGCTCCGAGACGGCCACGGAAGCTGTCCGCATCGTCGAAGGAGATGTAGCCGCCGGCGACGCTGTCGCCGTCGATCTTGGTACGGACATAGGACAACGTGCCCAGCGGTTCGACGAAGACCGTGTCGGTGACGTCGAACTTGTAGCCCGCATTGATCTGGCCGCCGATGCTCGTACCATCGACATCCGCCGTACCATTCGGCGGCGTCGACAGGTGGAAGCCGCCATTCAGGAAGTCGGCCTTCACCATGGCGTCGATATAGCCAGGGCCCTTCATCCAGGTGACATAGGCGCCAGCCTGCCAGGCATTCACATCCGAGCGGGCATTACCCACATTGAAGTCCTGCGTCAGGTTGGCGTAGCCGCCGAACACGCCATAGGCGAGCGCCGAGCCATTGCCGAGACGCGAGACCATGTCGCCGCCGATCTGCACGCCCTGGATGAAGTCATCCGAGCTGAGATCGTAGGTGTTCGTGCCGCCACCCGTGGAGAAGGTGTACCGGCTCTCACGGTTGCCATCCGAGAGAACGCCGCGGATCCAGAGCGAACCTTCGCCGAACATGGCGTCGCCCTGGGCCGGAAGCGTCGTGCCGTCCTGATAGGCCCGACGCAGATTGGTGACGTGGTCCATATGGTCGGTTTCGTGCCAGAGATTCTGGATACCGGCCATGAGACGCGAAACCTGCGCCGCGCCGATGCCCGGAACGCCAGCCAGCGTCCAGTCGCCGCCATTCTCGTCGAGGTAATAAGTGACGAGGCCCTTATCGATCTGGCCGCCCGGCAGATAGAACGCATCCGACGTGCTCGACGTACCGTCGACCAGAAGGATCGAGTCGAACGCACCCGGATTACCGGCATTGGTGTCGGTGATGTTGATCCGCGTCGAACCCGACAGCGCACCCGCCGTCAGCGTATCGGCAACACCCGCCGCCCCAAGGAACGCATCCATGTGGAAGGTGCTGTTGCCATAGCCGTTGAACGACGCGCCCGAGGCGATGATGTGGTCGTTGGTGTAGCCGTCGGTATTCGTCGGAACGCCGGTGAGCGGAGCACCGCCCGCCGCGCCGAAGAACACCGCGCCCGAATTGCCGAAATATTCGAGGTTGTTGAAATAGGTCAGCGAGCTGGCCCCCTCCGGTTCGCCCGCAACAATGGTTCCCGAATTGTAGAGTTCGTCATAACCGGCGCCGAAATTGATCGTCGTCGTGACGCCGCCGGATGCCGTGGCCAGAAGACCCGTATTGTCGATCTCGTCCGCACCGGCCGACAGCGTCGATGTGCCGGTCGTGTGCCACGAGGTGACGCTGGTGTTCTTGAGGTAAGAACCCGACGCCGCTGCAAAATTCACGACGCCTTCGAGACGGCCATTATTCGTTACCGAGACGAAGCCGGCACCACGCTGGATGATCGCCAAATCGTTGAACGCCGCCGCGCCGGTGGCGTTCGACTTGATTGTGCCATTGTTGACGATGGTCAGCGTGTCGGCGGTCGTGGCGTCGATGACCCAAGTACCGGAGAGGCCGTAACCCGAAACGACGCTGCCCGAACCGATGAAGATATAAGCGGTATCGTCGGAGTTCACCTGGATGGCTTCGCCGTAATAGGAGGTCACGTCGCCGCCGGAATAGGTTCTGATGTCGACGCCGCCGATATCGGTGTTCGAGGCGTAGATCGCCGCGTCATAATAGGACGAAACACTGTCATGGGTGCGGATGTCGATGTCCTGCGTCGCCGAAGACGAGGTGGCGAAGATGCCAGAATACAGGCCGTAGACGACATCGACATTGAGATAGACATCGCCGTTATCCGCACTGGCGACCAGGCCGTTATCAAATTCGGACCTGATGGAAGAGCCGTAATCGGACCACACCGAGATGCTGCCGGAGCCGGTCGTCGTCAGGCTGACCGCATTGTCGGACCAGGAAAGAACGCTGCCTTCCACGTCGAGGGCGATATTGCCGGCCGTGCTGGCTTCGATGCCTTCATTGTATTCGGAATAAACCGTTCCTTCGACATCGATATTGATGTTGCCAAGACCGTTCGTCGTGGCCTCAATGCCGGTGCCCCAGAACGACGAAATGGCGCCCAACGAACCTGTCTCAATGGTGATGTCGCCGACGCTGAGCGAATTGTTGATTTCGGCGTCGATGCCATCACCGTATTTGACGGAAATATTGCCGCCGAACGAACCGCCCGGGCCATCGGCATTGCCGATCACGATGTTGCCGTTCGTCGCGGAATTCTTCGCGGTGATACCGTTCCCGAGAACCGTACCATAGGCATAGATATGCCCGGAACCGTAGATCGAGATGTCGCCATACGCGTTCGAGCCCGTATTGTTGGCGTAAATGCCGGAGAACTGGACAGCGTTGCCTGAGGAACCGATCTCGCCATCAGAGACGATAATGATTTTGCCGTAATAATCGATGTTGCCGTAATAATCGTCATCGCCCGCGCCGGATTTCGTTCCGCCTTCGGTCGTCGCAAAAATACCGGTCAGCGCGTTGCCGTCGATATCGGCCGCCGACTCGGTATGAATGATGATCGAACCATCTTCGGTCCGCACATCAATGCCATCGCCGGTAAGGAAATTATCGGCATTGGCGTTCAGCGCCTCCTTGGCGATGACCGTGACCGTGCCGCTTTCAGCGACCGCATTGATCGCATCGTCCAGCGCATTGACGACATCGTTGGAGAAGACGTTCAGGTCGCCATCGAGCGTGGTCGAAACCAGAATGCCCGGGTCGCCGAAGACGGCGCCATTGGTCGTGACCGTTACGTCACCGCCGTTGCTGCTTTGGGCGCTGACGCCATCCGCGCCAAGGCCAGGGAAATTGCCATAGCTGCCGTTATAGATGCTTCCATCGACCGTGATGTCGATATCGCCCGATTCAGACTCGGCATGAATGCCGTCATAATCGGCGGAAATATTCCCTTCGACGTCGATCGTAATATTGCCCGCGCCGGTCGCTTCGGCATCGATGCCCGAATATTTCGAGATCGCGGTGCTATCCGCATCGGACCGGACATTACCTTCAACCTGAATGTTGATATCGGCACTGGACTGTACAGTGATGGCAGTCTCGTCGCTGGTGACATTGCCATTGAGGTCAAGTGTAACGGGCGCACCGCCATTGGAGTAGATCCCAATACCGTTGCCGTCCGCGCTTACGCTGCCGTCGACCGTCACATATACAGTATCGGTAGAGTCACCCGTGGAATTCACCAGGAGCGCGGTGTATTTGCCCCTGTTGCTGGTCACGTCACCGAGGTCGAGATCAATGCTCGCACCCGTAACATCCACCGCGTTGCTGTTGTTGCTGTAAACGCTGCCCGAGACATCAACAGATACGTCACCGGCTGTGCGGGCATAAACGCCGGTCTCTTCTGCTTCAACGGAACCCTTGACCGTAATATCGATATAGCCGGTATTACTCACCGCATAGATGGCATCGGTGCCATCGGAACTGCCCGTGACGTTGAGCGTATCGACGCTAGAGACACCGATGATGACATCGCCGCTGCCCCAAGCATAAGCCTCGACGCCACGCGTGCCGGCCGACTTGATCAGCGAATTCGAATAGATGTTGATGTCGCCGTCATCGGAGATGGCAGAAACGCCGTCATCGCCGCTCTTATGGGTAACGCTGACGGTGTCGTACAGATTGATGTCGATCGTGCCGCTGTCATAGGTGCGCGCATAGACACCGAAATCATTTCCGCCGGCATCGTTGGATGCCGTAACCGCGTTGCCGCTTCGTGTGGTGATGACGATATCGCCGCCGTCGGTATTAACGAAAATACCCGAGTCAGAAATGCTGGTGATCGCACCCGCAGCCGCCGGTAGGCCAACTACGGAGATATCAACGCCCGTCGTGCCGTCGTCGGTTACGTTAATGCCGCCTGTCGATACCGAGCCGACAACGGAGATGTACAGGTTGCCATCGGTTACAATGTCGATCGCTGGGGCGTTGGTACAACTGATCACACCCAGCGAGTTGAAGCCGGTGTTGTCGCAATCCACATCTACCGTATCTGCAGCTTGAACTTCACTGGAGAGGCCGAGCGAAGCGATGCCGACGCCGATGGACAAAAGCCCGAGCGTGAGTGTGTGACCTGAGAGGAGCGAAGCGCATCCGCCATTACGACGGCGCAGCTTGGAGAAGAGGGATTTCGCTTCCGGACCGTATGTGATCGCGCGCGGCGCTAACGCTGCGGCAGCAATGACAATCGACGTTGAACCGTACAAAGACGAATTAATCTTTTGATCGACGATGTGCCGAGCCATGCCCACACCCCTGTGTGTTCTCGCGATAATGGCGAACGTTAAAATCTGGAAACAGTTCGAAGCAATTTCACCTTTTAGTACACACCATCCTGCAAGGGAACCCGAAACTTGACCTTGCCCTCGTCCAGCGTCTCCCTTGACGTGCTGACTATGCTGCCAAGCTGATTTGTCGGGCAAGCCATTTCTGTTCGAAAGCCATCGGGCTGGTATAACCCAGCGTCGAATGC
>CAIOYY010000030.1 GCA_903862715.1 uncultured Alphaproteobacteria bacterium | reverse complement strand
CAGAAATCGACCCCTCCCCAACCCTCCCCTTTCAGGGGAGGGCGTAAAAAGGAAGACTCACATGGCAATGCCAGCGGCTGAAATCGAACAGATGATTAAAGAGGCCTTTCCGGACGCGGTGGTCGAAATTCAAGACCTGCGCGGCGATGGCGACCATTACGCCGCCATCGTCACCTCCGCGGCCTTCAAGGGCAAATCGCGCGTACAACAGCACCAGATGGTCTATGGGGCTCTGAAGGGCAAAATGGGCGGTCAGTTGCACGCCCTTGCCCTCACCACGCAGGCGCCGGCTTAACCTAACTAACCTTCGACGATAGCCGGGGCGATCAGCGCCCGTATCACGGGCCGCGTCTCGGCGCGGTAGCGCTCTTCCAGCTTATTGGCGCACTCGCGCGAAATGCCTTGTGTGCGCGCGGCGCTACGGTGATCGAAGGTTTCATAAACGAACGGCGCGCCGGCCATCACCAGTTTCTGGTCGACCTTCGTCCGGTTTGGCGCAAGCGAGCGCATTGTGCCCTCACCGAACAGGTGAACGCTGGCTGACGGCGAAACATCGACATCATAGGTCAACCAGGCCCGGTCGCTGTCGCTCCGATGACATACAACGTTCACCGCACGCACATGGCTATAGGGGATCTCTTCGGCCACGAAGCCAAACCAGCGCGCCGCCTTGATCGAACCCGATGTGAAAGCCGTATAAGTCCTAAAATCGCTCGCGAGCATGAGCGCGGCGATCAATCCCAGCACGCTCGTCGCGGTGAAAACCGGCCGGGCCATGGCGCGGTAGGACTCGATGAGAAACCGGCGCGGATCGAACGGCGCTTTGGTCGAGACGGCCCCGCGCACCACCAGCTTGGCGAGCCGCTTCCCGAGCCGCCCGATCGCGCGTTCACGCGTCTCGCGCGGCACCAGTTTGAATTCCTTCATGGCGTATTCAGCAAATTCGTCCGATCGGCGCGCGATGAAAAATGTGGCCGCCGCCACCAGCGCCAGCAGGAACAGGACCAGCGGGACAATCCCTGTGGGCGGGCTGCTCACATAGAAAAGCAGGTCCTGCACCGGCACCCGCACCATGGCCAGCCACGGATGGATATAGTTGGGGGCCGCAAAAAGCAGTCCCATCGGCAGCCCGATGGCGATAATCACGAAGGTGAAGCGTGCGAGGTAGGCCAGCTGGATCTGCGGCGAGAAACGTCGCTCCGCGAGGTACTGCGCGAGCTTGGTTTTGGCATCCTCTACGAAGTGTCTTTCATCGGGCGACAGTTCGGCCACGCGGAAACTCCCATGCGACGCCTCGTCGAGCGCAGATGGACTAAGTCTGCCGTGTCGTCGGCGATTCGGGAATAGAAAAACACACGGGCGAATCCAAACAAACAGGCGATTCCCGTCTGGCCTCGCGCTTTGGACGGTCGCGGAGGAGTTGTGCGCCACGCTCTCCGCCGCTTTCGATTAGGGTACGGTGAACTTTAGGGTGTGATCGGTTTCGTGGCGGTCGGACTTGACCTTGCAGGTCAGAACGTACGGCCCGGCCTTCAGGACGCCGCTCAGCGGCACATGTACATGTTCACGGGCCAGCGTCGCCATGCCGAGCCCGGAGGCCTTCGCGCCGGAAGCATCCGCCGCGCTACACGTCGCCTCATTAATCAACGCGTCGAAGGT
>CAIOYY010000029.1 GCA_903862715.1 uncultured Alphaproteobacteria bacterium | reverse complement strand
GCGCGGCGCGCGTTGTAGAAGCCGACTACGAATGGCCCTATCAATCGCATGCCAGCATGGGTGGCGGGTGCGGTCTCGTCGATGTGCGTCCCGGCGCCGTGCGCTGCTGGACCGGCACACAGAAACCCCATTACGCAGCGGAAGGTGTCGCCGCCATTCTCGGCGTGCCGCTCGAAACCGTGCATGGCATCTGGCTCATTGGCCCGGGTTCCTATGGCCGCAATGACGCGGGCGATGCGTTGATGGATGCGGCGGTGCTTTCCGAAGCCGTCGGGCAACCGGTACGTGTGCAATATATGCGCAATGAGGGCACCGGCTGGGATCCCAAGGGACCGCCCTCGGTGCATCGCGCCCGCGCCGCCATTGACGCGGGAGGCAATGTGATTGCCTGGGAGTTTCAGTCGAAAGCGTTCTCGCGCGCCGACACCGACACGAATGAATCACACCCCAAGGATACGCTGGCCGGGCAGTTGCTCGGGATTGACGGCGATCGTGAAATCAATTTCGGCTCGCCGGAAAATGCCTATCAGTTCGAGAACGAACTGATCAGCTGGGAAACGATTCCGACGCTGCTCACCGGTGCCTCGCCGCTCCGGACGTCGCATCTGCGTGATCCGGTTGGCCCGCAGCTTCATTTCGCGTGCGAATCCTTCATGGACGAGGTGGCGGCCGCGGTGAATGCCGATCCTGTTGAGTTCCGTTTGCGTTATCTCACCGACGAGCGTCATCGCGCTGTCGTTTCGGCGGCCGCCGAACGCGCGGGCTGGGTGGCCGGTCCCGCTGGTACGCGCCGCCGGCGCGAGGGCGACATCATGCACGGGCAGGGCATTGCTTATGCCGAGCGCAACGGCACTCTAGTCGCAATTGTTACGAACGTCGAAGTAAACGAACAGACGGGCGAAGTTCATGTTCGCAAGGCAACGGTTGCACATGATTGCGGCCTGATCATCAATCCGGAAACGCTTCGCACGGTGATTGAAGGTAATGTCGTGCAGGGCATATCGCGCGCCTTGCACGAGGAAGTCATGTTCTCACGCCGTGCGGTCACAAGCGTTGATTGGCTGAGCTATCCGATTCTGCGTCTTACCGAAGCCCCGGATGAGATCGATGTGGTGCTTATCGATCGTCCCGAACAACCGCCGCTGGGTGCGGGCGAGGCCTCGATCCGCATGGTGGCGGCCTCGATCAACAATGCGGTCTTCGAGGCGACAGGTATTCGCTTCCGCCGTGCGCCGCTGACGCCCGAACGCATTCGCGGTGCTTTTTCCTGAGGTAGTGTTTTTTTGAGACGCGAAGCACCTCGCCGGAAACCCTGGCACAGTGCTTCGCGCTATTTTTTCAACGCGGCGCGCAGTTTTTCGGCCAGCGGATTGCCGTTGGCAAAGACGTATTCTGCTTCGTGAACGGTCACGGCCTCGTCTATGCCGCGACCCCGCAATACGCCCATCGCGTCCATCAGCCTGTTGCGCGGACAGAGGATGGCATATTCGCCCGCGCGATTGCCTTCGGCAGGGCGTGACAGCAGCGAGCAGCCAGCACTTTTCGTAAGCTGCGTCACGACCGCGTCGGAGGCGCGCCCGATGCGCACCCGGAGAATGTGCGATGCGCGCGCGAGTTCGCGCGCGGCAATGCGCGCCGTCAGGCGTTCTGCCGCGTCAAGCGCCGCTGCGTTCCAGCGGGCCTTGAGCGAAGCGGCCAGTTGCGCCTGACTTTTCAGGATCACGCCGTCGTCGAGCACTTTCAGTTCATTCGCCGTCAACGTCGCTCCGGTCGTCGTGATATCGACGATCGCTTCCGCCGTACCGGCCGCAGGTGCGCCCTCGGTCGCGCCGAGAGATTCGACGATCCGATAATCGGAAATACCGTGGGCCGCGAAGAAGCTGCGGGTCAGCGTCATGTACTTCGTTGCGACGCGCAGGCGCTTGTGATGACGCACATGGAATGATGTGCAGACATCGTCAAGATCGGCCATGGTCGATACATCGATCCAGGCGCGCGGCACCGCGACCACCACGTCGGCGAAGCCGAGCCCCAAAGGTTGGAGCAGCGCGATGGTAGTGTCGAATTTGGCGATGGTATCACGCAGCAAATCCTCGCCCGTAATGCCGAGATGAATGTCGCCTTCGTCAAGAGAGGACGCGATATCTGCGGCGGACAGAAGCTTCACCTCTATGTCCGCCATGCCGTCGATCTTCGCGCGATACCCGCGTGCGCCCGCATCCTGCTTCGGTTTCAGGCCGGCATCGGCCAGATAGCCGACAACCTGTTCCTGCAACCGGCCTTTTGAGGGAATGCCGAGAACCAGCGCGCTCATCGTAACGCTCCCGTTGCCTTGCGTGCGGCGAGAACCCGTTCGGCGCGGATCGCGCAGCCCACGGCCGGAATGTCCTTCTGTGCGCCAAGTATGCGCAGCAGCGAATCGTAACGCCCGCCGCCCGCGATCTGGACCGGGCCTTCCTTGTCGCGCGACCACAGCTCGAACACGAAGCCGGTGTAATATTCCATATTGCGGCCGAACCGCGCGGCGAAGCGGACCTGATCCCCGCTGAGACCGAGTTTTTCCAGTGCGTCGATGCGCGTTTCGAGCGCCGCGAGGGGCCCGCCGATCTTGATGCCCGCAGATGCGAACAGCTTTTTCAGCGCGGCCATGGAATCGCGCGCCCCACCCGAAACCGACAGCACGCGCTCGATCAGCGTCACGAGTTTTTTGTCGATCCGCACCGCTGCTGCCTCATTCGCCTGTTCCAGCAAACGGTCGATGATTTCCTCGCGGGTGCGTCCGCCGGGGATCGGCTTGTCGGGGGTTGCCCCAAGATAATCCATCAGGCCTTCGAGCGCCGCACGCGTATCACCGGTCTCGGCTTGGCCGAGACGCGCGAGATAGGCTTGGGTCGCTTTGGGACCGTCGCCGGAAAGACGCGTCAGAAGTTCGCTGAAATAGTCCGGTCGCCAGAAATGACGCTTCAGGCGTCCACGCCACAAAGGCGGAATATCGAGCGCGTCGATCAACGCCGAAAACAATCCGACATCCCCCAGCTGCACCGAGAATTTCGTCAGCCCCGTTGCGCGCACGCCTTCGACGGCGAGCGCCAGGACTTCGAGGTCGGCAGCATCGCCCTTCTTCTCGCCGAGGCATTCGATGCCTGTCTGGAGAAACTGCGCCGGGCGCGTCGGATCGTTTGGTTGCGTGCGGAAGGCCGGGCCATGATAGGCGAGGCGCGCGGGAACTTTAGCTCCGCCCTCCAGAAACATGCGGCAGACCGGAATCGTCAGGTCGGGGCGCAGGCACAATTCGGTGCCCGATACATCGTTCAGCACAAAGGTGCGGCGGCGGATTTCTTCGCCCGAACGGTCGAGAAACACATCGGCGGGCTGCAGGATGCTGGGTTCCACCCGAGCATAATTCTTTTTCTCGAATACGCCGAGAACAGACTCGGCCTGCGCGTCGAGCAGCGCAAGGAGCTTCGCATCATATTGCGGGAAAGACATGTTCTATCCTTTCCTCGCATCCATGATCGTGCGCAAGGACGCGGCGATATTAGCACGCGCAACCGAAACCTGTGCCGGTTGTTCCTTGACCCATTCCGCACGGTCGCCGACTGATTTCGCGAGTTCTGCCCCCAGCACGAGGTCTTTGACGGTGAGTTCGCCGCGCGCGCGTTCGTCCGAGCCTTCGATGATGGCGATAGCGGCACCTCGGCGGTCGGCATATTTCATCTGGGCCTTCATGCCGCTTTCACCGGTATAAGCTTCGGCGCGAAACCCGGCTTCACGAAGTTCCTGAGCAAGCTTGAAGCTTGCCGCCGCTTCGGCTTTGTCGAGCACCAGTATCATGACCAGTTTTTCCGCCGGTTCGGATACCTGCTCCCGCGCCCGCAACACCGACAAAAGGCGGCTGACGCCGATAGACACACCGCAGGCAGGAACGGTTTGCCCCGTGAACCGGGCCACCAGATCGTCATAGCGTCCGCCGCTGCCGACCGAACCGAAGACAATGGTTTCACCTGCTTCATTGGCGACGGGGAAGGTGAGCTGCGCTTCGAAAACGGGTCCGGTGTAGTAATCGAGGCCGCGCACAATACCGGTGTCGATCTGGATACGGTCGGGGCCATAACCGCAATCCGTTAGCATACGGAAGATAGCGGATAATTCCGCAATGCCTTTTTCCCCAGACGCGCCGGCAACAATACCTGACAATGCTGCGAGACGCAGCGCAAAGTCGTTTTCGTCCTTTTCGGGGGCAACGAATTCCAGGATACGTTCGATGGCATCGGGCGAAAGATTTGCGCCTTTAGTGACATCGCCGGATTCGTCCTTGCGGCCTTCACCGAGAAGCGCACGTACGCCGCGCGCTCCTAACCGGTCCATCTTGTCGATGGTACGCAACACTGTGCCGCGTTTTTCAGCATCGGCCAGCGACACGCCCGCAGCTTCCAGAACACCGTCGAGCAGATTGCGGGAATTCACCTTCACCAGATATTCGCCGCGCGCGAGCCCAAGTGCCTCCAGCGTATCGGCCAACATCATCAGAAGTTCGGCGTCCGCCGAAGGCGAGGCAGAACCGACCGTGTCGGCGTCAAACTGGGTGAATTCGCGATAGCGCCCGGGACCGGGCTTTTCGTTGCGCCACACCTGTCCCACCTGATACCGGCGGAAGGGCTTTGGCATATTCTGGAAATTTTCGGCAACATAGCGGGCAAGCGGCGCGGTCAGATCGTAACGCAGCGACAGCCATTGCTCGTCCTCGTCCTGAAACGAGAACACGCCCTCATTGGGGCGGTCGACGTCCGGCAGGAACTTGCCAAGCGCGTCGGTGTATTCGAGCGAAGGTGTTTCCAGTGCGTCGAAGCCGTAACTCTCATAGACGCGCCGGATCGCGTCGAGCATTTTGCGCTCGGCGGCAATCTCGTCGGGCCCGCGATCTCGAAAGCCGCGCGGCAGCCTTGCCCTGGGGCGGGTGGGTTGCTTGTTCATGGACGCGCAGTACCTTTGAAACGCCTAAGACTTCGAAAATCGCGGCCTAGATAGCGGCTCCGGTCCGGCTTCGCCAGCATAAGCGCCGTGATCCACCGGGGGCAGGATAAAACCGGCGCAACAACCACAAGTAGTATCATGAACGCGGGCGCATTTTCGCCCTCATGCGCTAACTGATTCGAATTGCGGGAAGAATGGTACAGTTGGGTGGGCTCGAACCACCGACCTTCGGATCCACAATCCGACGCTCTAACCAACTGAGCTACAACTGCACGGGGCTCTGCAATGACATCGCCGGAATTTCCGGGGAAACTATGTACGCTCTTGTGCAAAAGCAAGCCTTTAGGGAGATTTGGCGCGCCCTTGTCATGTCGTGGGCTTAGTCTTTCTCAACGACCATCCAACAGGCCTGCGGGAGGTACGAACCGGTGGAAGACCTCGCGAAAATAGCGGCAAACCTCGAAGGGGCCGGCCAGCCCCTATGGCTGTGGGACGCTGAACGGCGGCGAATCGTCTGGGCGAACCGGGCCGGACGGGAATTCTGGGGTGCCGACTCCCTGTTCGATCTGGCGGCCAAATCCTTTCCCCCTGGCGGCCCCGAAACCCGGGCGATGGCGCAAACGGGGACCGGCATCGAAGGAATACTGAATCTTCCCGGTGGGCCCGTGGAGGCCTCTCTTGATATCGCGCTGGTCGGCGTTCCGTTGACGCCCGGCGCCCGCGTGGTGCGCCTCTCCCATATCCGCGAGAAGCGGCGCGAATCGTCGGCGGCGCTACGGGGCGATTTGTTTCTATCGGCCCCCATCGGCCTCTGCCTGACGGATGCGCATGGCGGCATGCTGGACTCGAACGACGCCTGGATAAAACTGACGGGCGCGCGCGGACAGAGCCTCGCCATGCTCGCGGGTGAGGAGAAAGCCTCGCGCTTTCTTTTGAATTGCATCGCCAGCGGCCGGGCGGAACTGAGTGTATATGCCGAAGGTCGTCGGCTGCGGCTTTTCGGAAAACGGCTGAAGCGCCCAGGGGACGAACGCCCCTATGTGTATCTGCGCGGCGAGGACGTCACCGTCGAGCATGCTCTCGAAACACTTCTGGTAAAGCGTGCCGAAGCGATCTCTCAGGAAGCCGAGACGGAAACCACGCACCGGTTCCGCAGGATGGATTGAACAGCGTGCCGGAGGCCATTCCCGAGGCCGGGGCTCGAACCGAAGAAAGCGACAACGTCCCTTCGCGCGCGGAACTGATCGCACGCGCTTCCCAGGCCGAACAAAAGAGCCATGCCAAGTCCGAATTGATCGCGAAGCTCACCCACGAAATGCGCAATCCGTTAAATGCCATCGTTGGCTTTGCGGAAATCATGCAACAGGCGCATTTCGGCCGGCTGGGTGATCTTCGTTACGAAGCCTATGCCGGTGAAATTCGGATCAATGCGGAAGAGCTTCTCTCACTCGTCAACGACTTGCTCGACCTTGCGCAGATTGAAGCGGGACAGCTTCGGCTTGATTTCGATGGCCTCGCCTTGTCCAGTCTGGTCGAAGATTGCGTGCGGCTGCTGCGCCCGGAAGCGATGAAGAACGGGGTGAGTCTCGAGACCTCTATTCCGGAGGCGCTTCCCGCCGTTTTTGCGGATGCGCGCTCGCTGAAACAGGTCCTGATCAATCTCCTTTCCAATGCGGTAAAATTCACCGCGGAGGGCGGACGGATCACGGTGTCGGCCGATGCCGATGAGCACGGTGCGGTTACTTTGCGCGTCACCGATACCGGGATCGGCATGAATCACGGTGAAGTACAGCTTGCACTTCAGCCTTTCGGTCAGATTCCCGGACCGGTCTCGCGTGGGCGCCATGGGGCGGGTCTGGGCCTACCAGTTGCAAAGGCTTTGGCAGAAGCCAACAACGCCGAGTTTCATATCGACAGCGTGCCGGCACGCGGAACAACCATCGAACTTACCTTTCCGCCGGCGGTGGCAAGCTGACAACATAAGAGAATGCGGGCCCCACCGGAGCCCGCATCTTTCGCTACTGCTTTATATACTGCTTTATATTATGACGTGAACTATTGACGCGACGCGAAGATCTGCATCGTGACTGCCCTGTCGCGAACGGCCTGGCATGTCATATTGATACGTTCGACATTTCGGTCCCCACCGGGAAGATCGATGCGATAGAATTCGCCTTCGGTCAGATAATTTCCGCGCGAGAACTCGAGCTCTCGGCTTCTGCCATTGCGGAACGTCACTTCGATGCTGCGGCATCGAGCGTCTGCGTTCATAGGCTGCAACGCGATCGAATTGATTTGCTGCCCGCGCCACGCTGCGACAGTCGTTTCACGGTCCCGCCGGCCTTCGAACCGTTCCGTGCCAAGTGTTACCCAACGCACGTCGCGTTCACGGTCTACCCAAGGAAACGCGCCTGCCCAACGATTCCAGTTGGGGTTGCGCCGCCACTCCGCCTGATAGCGTCCCAGATCGACCGAGATATCGACACGCGACCCACGCGGGGACGTACCACGGCAGAAGAATTCCACTTCACGAATGGCGCGGTCATCGGGAAGATTGATGTTGACCGCGCGTCCCTGTGGAAGGTTGCCCTCAAACACACTGCGTGAACGACCATTACCAAAGGTTACGCGGATATCGCGGCACCGCACATCGGCATCGCGGGCAAAAAGCTGTAAGCCATCAACGGAGCCGCCAAAGCCGCTATAGCTTGCGTCACGTTCGCGCTGTGTATCGAACTCAACGGTTCCAAGGCGTCCCCAGCGATCACGGTCATTTCCGGGCCCTGAACCGGGCCCCCAATTCTGGCCTTGCCCGCCCTAATTCTGGTTGGGTGCGCCCCAATTTTGCGCCAGGGCAGGCATAGCCACGCTTGCACATAATAAGGCCGTTACGACGATTCTATTCCGCGTTTTCATATCCGCCTCCTTGGCGCCCCATCCAAAGAGAAAACGGAGTTTCACGGCAGCGGTTCCGTATACGGTGTTTGCGAAATAGGGTGTTTGCGAAGAGCGGAGTTAGCCTTTCGCGCCTATTTCCATGGTGACGCGCGCGCCCGCAGCGGCATTGCAGGTAAAATTGATGCGTGTGATTTTGTCGTCCTCCGTCAGATCGACCGGATAGAACGTACCTTGCTTCAGGACATTGCCGGGGTTCAGTTCGACCCAGCGGCTATAACCGCTGGCGAAACTTACGCTAATGCGTTCACAGGAGAGGTCGCCGTCGATCGCTTTGAAAGCGATGGCGTCCGTGCGCTTTCCTGAAGAGGTGTGATCAAGCGCCGAATCGCGACCTCGATCGCCATCGATGTGGGTGGTGTCGAGTACATACCAGTCCTCGGGCCATCCGCTATTTTCTTGCGCATCAAGTTGCGATGCGCATGTGGCGGCGAGTGACAAGCCTAGTAATATGTTTCTCATGCCATCCTCCGTCGCTCCTTCTGTTTACGATTAAGGAGCGGGTAGAGGTGCACGAGAGGGAAGAGTTACTACTCCTTGGCCTCAATGGAGATGCCGTTTTCACCGGCCACGATGCTGATCCCGGTGGATTTGTCGGCCTCATATTTGTAGGCAGCGGCAAGCCCGACGACGGCGACGACCAATACCGCGATCGCCACATAAAGCCCGTTGCGGTTAGTCATGCTGGTAGAACCCCTTCACGCGTATCGGATATAGATACGCTCGAGCTTGGAAAAAGTTCCAGTCTAGGCCGTGCTTCGGTTGCCTCTTCTACAGGGTTGAGGCTAGTGTCTGCGTAAGCATTGAGAGGCGGCGGGCACCCAGCCGCCATTGGGAGGTACCATGTTCGAACTCGATTATTCCGAAAATTACCTGCTTCCGTATTTCTTTGCCTTCATGGCGGTCATCGTGATCAGCGTAGCGCTCCTCGCCATCAAAGGCGGCAAAAAGAACTGACTTCAATCTGAGCCGCTCGGCTTGGAGACTGCCAGAAAAAAGCCGGGTGCAAGCCCGGCTTTTTGCGTTTCGTTACGGCAACAGCCAGTGTTTCAAGATCCGGTTTCGCGAACCTGTTCGATCCGCCAGCCGGTATTTTCCCGAACGGTCTGCGCAGGTAAGGCCAGTCCTGACGGCAGCGTAAAGGTGCCGGAGCCAGGAAATCCTCCGACATAGGTTGCCCCATCCCCCATGGTTATCGTGCCGTGCCCGGTGAGCGACCCCTCGGCAAATGTCCCTTCATCGCGCCCGATTACTTCGCCGTTCTGGTACCAGGTGAGAACGCCGTCACCCGATAATTTCCCGTTCTCACAACCGCCGGTCCATTCAACATGTTCGTTTTCCTGCGGCGCGGGATTGGCCGCAAGGCAACCGGTCTGGTCGGCAATCCAATAGGGGCCGTCGATCTGCGAAGGCGCTTGCTCCGCCTTTGCGGGCGTAAAGACCATGACGGAAAAGAGTGAGAGAGCGGCACAACAGCGGATTATGTTCATAGAGGGTCCCTAGCACGAAAAGGTTTTCCGGGTCTCGCCCAAATCCAGAACAACAGCGTGAGCCCGAGGGCAATCACGTAAAGAACGACGAACGTTTCAAAGGGCAGGGGCCAATAGATGGCGCGGGTGACCCATTCGTCGAGCCAGAAATCGGGGCCGGGCTCTGCCCCCGCTTGAAACCTGTTCTGCAAGAGGGTGAGAAAACAGTATTGGCCCAATGCGGCCTGGACCGCGACCAGCGCCATCGACGCGACATGCAATGCACGCCACCAGAAAATGCGGATAAATCCCCAGTCGAGAAACGTCCCCAGCGGAATAAGGATCAGCGCCGAGATATTGAACACCACCACGAGGAAGTGGAAATAAAGCGTGGCGCGCGCGAGGGCCGAAGCAAGGGCTGGGTCCATGGGCGCCAAAGTGCCGACCCCTCATGTCGAAATCGTGGCAAGAATAATGCACGTAGTGTTCAGTCTTCCGGAAATTCTTCTTTTGGTTTTCTGGCCACAATGTCGATGAGATGGGACGTGCCGGAGTGGCGCGTGCCCTCATTCAACGTGCATTCGTAATCTTCCAGATCGATGATCTCCCAGTCAGCGAAGCTCTGCTCCAGAAGTTCACGCGTCGTAAGCTGTTCAAGAATGCCTGGGCCTCCGGTCTTGTAAATCATCTGCTTCGGACCGTAGCCCTCCATCAGAATAAGCCCGCCCGGCTTCACGGCCCGCTTCATCTTTTCAAACAGCATGGCGCGGTCGTCAGGCGGTGTGAACTGGATGAAGATGGCGACGACGGCGTCGTAATGATTTTCCGGCCATTTCCAGTTCAGGATGTCGGCGCGCTCGAATTCGACATCGACATTGCGCGCCCGGGCAAGTCTGCGGGCTTTCTCCTGGGCGTTTTCGGAAAAGTCGATGGAATGCACCAGCATGCCTTTCTCCGCGAGAAAGACGCCATTGCGCCCTTCGCCATCGGCGACCGCCAGCACCCGCCATCCCGGTTTGAGGCGCCGGGCTTCGGCTTTCAGAAAGGCATTGGGCTGGGTACCGAAGACGTAATCGGCGACGGCGTAGCGGCTGTTCCAGCGTTCATGTTCGCTCACGGCGATCCCCCCTGGCATGGCCCGCAGTATGCCTCGCACACGGGCCAAAGAAAAAGGGCCGGAGTTGCCTCCGGCCCTTTGGTAACATCTGACGAAGGGTGACTTAGAAGTCGCCCATACCGCCCATGCCGCCCATGCCGCCGCCGCCGTGATCATGGCCAGCGCCGCCGCCCGACTTCTGCGGGCGATCGGCCACCATGGCCTCGGTGGTGATGAGGAGGCCCGCGATGGACGCCGCATCCTGCAGCGCCGTACGGACAACCTTGGTCGGGTCGACAATGCCGGCCTCAATGAGGTCGACATATTCTTCCGTCTGCGCGTTAAAGCCGAAGGTCGAGGACTTCTGCTCAAGCAGCTTGCCGACGACGATGGAGGCTTCGACGCCCGCGTTTTCCACGATCTGGCGCAGCGGGGCCTGGATGGCCTTGCGCACGATCTGGATGCCGGCGTTCTGGTCTTCGTTGTCGCCAACGAGGGTCTTCAGCGCGCGGGTAGCATACAGCAACGCCGTGCCGCCGCCCGGAACAACGCCTTCTTCGACCGCCGCTTTGGTGGCGTTCAGCGCGTCATCGACGCGGTCCTTGCGCTCCTTCACTTCGATCTCGGTCGCGCCGCCGACGCGGATGACCGCGACGCCGCCCGCGAGCTTCGCAAGACGTTCCTGCAGCTTCTCGCGATCGTAATCGGAGGTGGTCTCTTCGACCTGCTGCTTGATCTGTCCGACGCGCGCCTGGATGTCGTTCTTCTTTCCAGCGCCATCGATGATCGTGGTGTCTTCCTTGGTAATGCGGACTTTCTTCGCCGTGCCCAGCATGTTGAGCGAGACGTTCTCCAGCTTGATTCCGAGATCTTCGGAAACAACCTGGCCGCCCGTAACGATGGCGATGTCTTCCAGCATGGCCTTGCGGCGATCGCCGAAGCCCGGTGCCTTTACCGCCGCAACCTTGAGGCCGCCGCGAAGTTTATTGACAACAAGCGTCGCAAGAGCCTCGCCTTCCACTTCCTCGGCAATGATGAGGAGCGGACGGCCCGACTGCACAACCGATTCAAGGATCGGGAGCATCGGCTGGAGCGTGGAGAGCTTCTTCTCGAAAATGAGAATGTGCGGCTCGTCCAGTTCGCAGACCATCTTGTCCGGATTGGTGACGAAGTAGGGAGAAATGTAACCGCGGTCGAACTGCATGCCTTCGACCACTTCGAGTTCGGTTTCGAGGCTCTTGGCTTCTTCAACCGTGATCACGCCTTCATTGCCGACTTTGGCCATTGCTTCGGCGATCATCTTGCCGATAGCGGAGTCGCCATTCGCCGAAATCGTGCCGACCTGGGCGATTTCTTCGTTGGCTTTGACCTTCTTCGAGCGCTTCTTGATGTCGGCGACGACGGCTTCCACCGCCTTCTCGACGCCGCGCTTCAGGTCCATCGGGTTCATGCCCGCGGCCACGGCCTTGGAGCCTTCACGCACGATCGCTTGTGCGAGAACGGTTGCCGTCGTCGTGCCGTCGCCGGCCGTGTCATTCGTGCGCTGGGCAACTTCGCGCACCATCTGCGCGCCCATGTTCTCGAATTTGTCGGCGAGTTCGATTTCCTTCGCAACCGTCACGCCGTCCTTGGTCGTGCGCGGAGCGCCGAAGCTCTTGTCGATGACGACGTTGCGGCCTTTCGGACCCAACGTTACTTTTACCGCATCGGCGAGGATGTCTACGCCGCGCAGGAGTTTTTCCCGGGCGTCTGCGCCGAATTTGACGTCTTTAGCTGCCATGTTCCTAAATCTCCTAAAAACTCTTTATACCGATATTCCGTAGACGGATTAGGCGGCCTTCTTCGAGGACTTCGCGCCCTCAATGACGCCCATGATGTCGGATTCCTTCATGATCAGGAGATCCTCGCCGTCGATCTTCACTTCCGTGCCGGACCATTTGCCGAAAAGGACGCGTTCACCGGCCTTCACATCCGGGGCAACCCGCTTACCCGAATCGTCGAGGGCGCCGGGGCCTACGGCGATGACTTCGCCTTCCTGCGGCTTTTCCTGAGCGGTATCCGGAATAATGATGCCGCCGGCCGTTTTCACTTCTTCTTTGACGCGGCGGACGACAACGCGATCGCCGAGCGGACGAAATTTCATGGGACACTCCCTCGTTAAAAAAAAATATTAAAACCAATGGGTTAGGCGCAGGCTGCGCCTTCTGGCAGCACTCACCACCGGAGAGTGCTAAGCCCATGAGGCGCTAGGTAGGCGGGCCTCGCCCGGGCGTCAAGGGGCGGGCATCCGTTTTTGGGCTTGAGGTTAAGGAAGTTGGCTCCGGAACCGGTTTCCGGGAACCCGGTTTTCTTAGTCTAAGGAGACCGGCGTACGCCCGTTTTAGCCATTCAGTTTCGGTTCAGGCGCCCGTCCGTACGGTTTGGTCATGGAGGGGCAGATCAGAGGAGACGAGAAATGAAAACGCTCGCCAAACTCACTTTCGGCGCTCTCGCATTGGCGGCCGCATCGTTCGGCGCAGCGGGGTCCGCAAGTGCTGCAACCGGCTTCAGCTTCTATTTTGGCAGCGGCGGGCCGGGATATCACGATCCTTATTATGACCCTTGCGCCCGGCCTTATTACGCCCGTCCGCCCTATTGCGGGTATCCGCTTTACAACGGCCCCGGTTACTTAAGCGGGCATTGGTATGATGGCCCGTTCTACTATCGGGACTACGGCGGACACCGTCATTACTGGCATCGCGGCGGGTGGCATCCGGGTGACGCCTATCATAACCGCCCGCGCCGTGCCCGCGATTGGGATCGCGGGCATAGGGGGCATCGTGAACATCGCCGGGGTTGGCGGTAAGGAAGTTGGATAACGCGCCGCGCGTAGCGGCGTCTTATCCGTGCCGGGTGTGTGCCGGTCCCGAATTTCCCGGCACCGGTTTTTGCGTTATCCCTGCGTGTTACCGGATGGTCCGGCTCGTTTCTTTCGAGAATATCCATGTCCTCCCCGCCGCACGCACCTAACGATCTGGAAGCCTTCTGGCTTCCCTTTACCCCCAATCGTCATTTCAAATCCTCCCCGCGTCTCCTCGCGAAAGCGGAAGGCATGTATTACGTCGACGTCGGGGGGCGAAAAATCCTCGATGGCATTTCCGGACTTTGGTGCGTGAATGCCGGTCATTCGCCAAGGCCCATTGCCGAAGCCATTGCGCGCCAGGCCGCCGAACTCGATTTCGCACCCTGCTTTCAGTTTGGTCATCCGAAGGCGTTCGAGCTTGCGAGCCGTATCGCGGCGATGGCGCCGGACGGCCTCGATTACACCTTCTTCGTCAATTCGGGATCGGAAGCTGCGGAAACCGCGCTCAAGATCGCGCGCGGCTATTTCGCGGCCAAAGGCGAGGGCGGCCGCTTCCGTCTGATCGGACGGGACCGGTCTTATCATGGCGTCAATTTTGGTGGTGTCTCGGTCGGCGGCATCGGGAATAACCGTAAGGCCTATGGCCCGCTTGTTCCGGGTACGGACGATCATCTGCCGCTGCCCTATGATCGCGCGACGGACGCTTTTCATCCGGGCGAATATGACGCGAACTGTACCTATGCCGATGAGCTGGAACGCCTCGTTGCGCTACACGGTGCGAATACCATCGCGGCTGTGATCGTCGAACCCATGACCGGCTCGGGCGGCGTTTTCCCCACGCGAAAAGACTATCTCCAGCGCCTGCGGATGCTTTGCGACAAATACGGCATTCTTCTGATTTTTGACGAAGTGATCACCGCATTCGGACGCTTGGGGCACACTTTTGCCGCCGAGCGTTATGGCGTCACGCCGGACATGATCTGTTTTGCCAAGGGCATTACCAATGGTGCGGTGCCACTCGGCGGGGTGGTGGCGACAAAGAAAATCTACGACGCGTTCTTGCAAAAACCCGACCACGCCATCGATATCTTCCATGGGCATACCTACACCGGTCACCCGCTGGCGATGGCGGCAGCTCTTGCGACGCTGGATCTCTACCGTGACGAAGGTCTGTTCGAACGCGGCAACGCGCTCGAACCCGCTTTGCGCGATGCGGTTCACGCACTGAAGAGTGCGCCTTTTGTGACCGATATCCGAAATGTTGGGCTCGCCGCAGCCATCGAACTCGCTCCCATAGCGGACGCGCCCGGCAAACGCGGTTACGAAGCCATGATTCGCTGCTTTGAAGAGGAGAGCCTCGTGGTGCGGCTTGCTGGCGACACGCTGGTGCTCGCGCCTGCGCTGATCGCGCGGGAGGACGAAATTCTGCGCATGGCTGAGAGTGTGCGAACGGTTCTTAAGCGTATGCCAGGATCTTGAAAATGGTCATGAATTTGCCGGACATCCTTTGCATAACGAGGACGAAACGGACCGCTTCCGGAGAGCGCAAGGAACTTCACGGCTAAGGCTGCGTTTACGCACGCGGCAGGGATTTCATTCATTTATTATCCGCAAGACAAGGAATTGGAGACCACAATGGGCAGACGTCATAAATATGTAGCGCTTGCAATGATCGGCGCCATGGCGCTCGCGGGATGTCAAACCACGAATCCCTATACGGGCGAGCAGGAATATTCCAATGCGACACGCGGTGCTGCCATCGGTGCGGCGGGCGGCGCCATTGTTGGTGCGCTTACCAACCGTAACCAGGCCGGACGCAACGCGCTCATAGGCGCAGGCATCGGCGCGCTCGCGGGCGGGCTGGTCGGCAATTACATGGACAACCAGGAAGCGGCATTGCGCGACCGTCTGCGCAATTCCGATGTTTCGGTCACGCGTCAGGGCGACAACATCTATCTCAACATGGAAAACGACATCCTGTTCGATACGGGATCCGCGTTTCTCTATCCTCAGGCGCAGGACATTATTGCTTCGGTCGCCGTCGTCCTCGACGAATATGAACAGACCTATGTGAACGTAAACGGTTACGCCGATACGGTTGGCGACCGCGCTTTTAACCAGCAGCTCTCGCAGCAGCGCGCTGAAGGTGTGGCCGATAGCCTCGTCCGTAATGGCGTCGAGCCCGCACGCATCAGCCCGCGCGGTTTCGGCGAAACCAATCTGGCCGTGCCCACAGGCGATGGTGTGAACGAACCGCGCAACCGCCGCGTCGAGATCGTGCTGGAGCCGTTCCGCGGCTAAGTGCGTCACGTTGGGATGAGCGCATTGACTACGGCTCGCACCCTGTGCGAGCCGTAGTTTTATGACGGCCATCGAACTCCCCGCGAAAATCCCTGGACTTGGCGCCATCGCGGATCGCTATGGTGTAGCGATCTGCGACGTCTGGGGTGTTCTCCATAACGGCACGACGCCTTTCGCCGGCACCATCGAGGCTTTGCGTGCCTTTCGCGCGGCGCGGGGACCGGTGATCCTGCTGACCAACGCACCGCGTCCCGCAAGCGACGTGAAGCTGCAATTCGACCGCATCGGTGTTCCGCATGATTGCTACGATGTGATCGTCACGTCCGGCGAGGGCGCGCGTGACGAACTGATGAAACGTGCACCGGGAAACCTGCCCTTGCCGGTCTTTATTCTAGGCCCCGAGCGCGACCGCGCCGTGCATGAGGGCCTGAATGTTGTTCCCGCCGAGGCGGAGAAGGCAGAAATCGTTCTTTGCACGGGACTGTTCGACGACGAAATGGAAGGCCCCGAAGACTACCGTGCTCTTCTTGAAACGTTTCTTTCCCGACGCCTGCCTTTCCTCTGCGCCAATCCCGATCTCGTCGTGCGCCGGGGCGATAAACTCGTTTACTGCGCGGGGG
Organism: uncultured Alphaproteobacteria bacterium; assembly: GCA_903862715.1. GTDB lineage: Bacteria > Pseudomonadota > Alphaproteobacteria > Micropepsales > Micropepsaceae > CAIYRG01. The sequence goes on along the minus strand of CAIOYY010000029.1, from coordinate 24,875 downwards.
CGATCGCGCGCCTCTATGAGGAATTGGGCGGCGAGGTAGTTTACTTCGGAAAACCCTATGCACCGGTGTTCGAGCTCGCAATTTCGCGCGCCAGATCGCTTGGCGCCACCGGAAGGCCATTGATGATCGGCGACGGTCTGGAGACAGACATCAAGGGAGCAGAGGCCATGGGCTGGGACGCGCTTTTTGTTTTGGGCGGCATCCATGGCGTCGAAATCGGCACTTTGCCCCCGGGCCAGGCAGAGGCGCGGCTGAAAGAGCTTTTTGCCGAGAACCACACTTCGGCACGTTGGCGTATTTCCGAACTCCGCTGGTAGGAACGCCTATGTCGCCTTGCCCGAATCCATAAGGCCCGATAAGACATTCCCATTCGCCTTAGCAGATGCGGCAGGGAGTGGGTTCATGGGCATGTCGGAAAAGCCGACAGGGTATTACATCGACGATTTGAAGCCGGGCATGTTGGCCTCCTATTCTCGCACCGTAACGGGCGATGACATCCAGAAATTCGGCGAGGTGAGCGGTGACTTCAATCCCGTCCACTTCGATGATGAATATGCGAAGACCACGATTTTCCGTGGCCGTATCGCGCATGGTCTTCTGACCGCCGGCTATATTTCCACGGTTCTCGGCACCAAACTGCCGGGTGCGGGCGCGATCTTCATGGGCGCGACTATCAAATTCAAGGCTCCGGTGCGCATCGGTGATGAAGTCACCGCGACCTGCACGGTGCGCGAAGTCATCCCCGAGAAGAAGCGGGTTATCTGCGATTGCGTTTGCAAAGTAGGTGAAAACGCGGTCATCGAAGCAGAAGCGACCTTGATGGTGCCGTCACGCCCGGCGTGACGGTTATCGGCTGAGGCGAGATGCGGATACTGCATCACTATCGCAATGTGTCTGTGGAAGCGCGCGGCACCGTTGCGGCGCTGGGTAATTTTGACGGAGTGCATCTCGGTCATCGTGCACTGCTCGATGAGACGAAGCGCATCGCCCAGCAAACGAACAGGGCCTTTGCGGCGTTTGTATTCGAACCCTATCCTCGCGAGTTCTTTCGCCCCGACGGCAAATCCTTCCGCCTGACGCCCTTCCGCGCCAAAGCGCGGCTTCTGGAAGAGTGCGGCGTCGACATTCTTTTTGTTCTTCCGTTCGACCGCGAACTTGCCGGAACGACTTCCGAAGACTTCGTGCTTGATATCCTCGTGCGCGAGCTTGGCGTCCGTCATGTCGTGGTCGGTGAGGATTTCCGTTACGGAAAATCACGCGCAGGGGACGCGACGGTGCTTTCCTATATGGGCGAGATGGAGGGCTTCGGCGTTACCATTTTCCCGCATCTCAATGACGGCGCGGGCGCCAAAATTTCCTCTTCGCGTATCCGCATCGCGCTGGAAGAGGGACGGCCGGACGAGGCCGCTCGGCTTCTCGGCCATTGGTGGGGCGTCGAAGGACATGTCACGGAAGGTGACAAGCGCGGGCGTACCCTCGGGTTTCCGACCGCCAATGTAACGTTGGAGGGCACCTTGGAGCCTGCCTTTGGGGTTTACGCGGTCCGCGCCTTTATCGGCGGTTCGGGCCTCGCCCATGACGGGGTGGCCAATTTCGGCCGTCGCCCGACCTTTGGCGGGACCGCTCCGAGGCTTGAAACCCATTTGCTCGATTTTGTGGGTGACCTTTACGGCCAGCTTCTCCGGGTCGAACTCGTCTCCTTTCTGCGCCCCGAGCAGAAATTTTCCGGCTTGGAAGCACTGAAAGCACAGCTCGTCTCCGATCGGGACGAGGCGAGGCGGCGGCTCGCTGCACTGGGCAAAAGCGTCCCCTGATACAAGGTGGAGGCACCCCCGCCGACCGCTAGACCGCCCCGACCGCCGCTGTTAGAAGAACCCGCCCAATGGAGCGATTATGGTCTCGAGGATGATAGTGACGCTGCGAATTCGCCGCCCGGCGGCCTGACCGGAAGCCCTGAACGGGGCCTTCGCCGCCGGGATTTCGTCCTCAATCTTCCACCCCCTTTCTGGACCTCGTGACCAATGGCCAATGATTCCGACGTCAAACGCGATTACCGCGCGACGCTTTTTCTCCCGACGACCGATTTCCCAATGAAGGCCGGTTTGCCCCAGGCCGAGCCGCAATGGCTGAAGCGCTGGGAGGAGATGGGTCTCTATCGTCGCCTGCGCGCGCGCGCGAAGGGCAGGCCTCTGTTCGTCCTGCATGACGGTCCGCCCTATGCCAATGGCGACATTCATATCGGCACCGCGTTGAACAAAATCCTGAAAGACTTCGTGATCCGCAGTCAAGGGATGCTCGGCAAGGACGCGCCTTACGTTCCGGGCTGGGACTGTCACGGTCTTCCCATCGAATGGAAGATCGAAGAAGCCTATCGCGCCAAAGGCAAATCGAAGGATGAAGTGCCCGTCGGCGAACTCCGCGCCGAATGCCGTGCCTTCGCCGAAAAATGGATCGGCGTGCAGCGCGAACAGTTCAAGCGCCTTGGAGGCATGGGAGAGTGGTCTCGCCCTTACACCACAATGGCCTTTGCGGCCGAAGCACAGATCGTGCGCGAGTTGCACAAGTTCCTGATGAACGGACTTCTCTATCAGGGCTTTCGCCCTGTGATGTGGTCGCCGGTCGAAAAGACAGCGCTCGCGGAAGCTGAGGTCGAATATCACGAAAAGAAATCGCCCTGGATCTATGTGAAGTTTCCGGTGGTCAAAGGGCCTGCCGCGCTTCTTGGCGCGAGCGTCGTCATCTGGACAACGACGCCCTGGACGATCCCCGGAAACCGCGCCGTGGCTTATGCGCCGGCCCTTCATTACGGGCTTTATGAAATCACCACTGCCAATGACGGCGCGCTGGGCAAAGCCGGCGAACGCATTATCGTCGGTGATGACCTCGCCGCGGCCACCACGAAAGATGCTGGTGTTACCTTAAATCGTATCGCCGACGTCGAGCCCGAGGGATTGGTCTGCCATCACCCCTTTCATGGTGCCGGATATGATTTCGACGTGCCGCTTCTTCCGGCGGAGCATGTCACCGCGGAAACCGGCACCTGTTTCGTGCACACTGCGCCCGGTCACGGTGAAGACGATTTCGAAGTCGGTAAGAAATTTGCCCTCGAAGTTCCGCAGACCGTTGGCGAAGACGGTGCGTTTCTTGCGCAGGTTCCGCTCTTCGCCGGGAAACGCGTTCTGACGCCGGACGGCAAGGATGGCGACGCCAATGGCGCGGTGATCAAGGAATTGATCGAGCGCGGCGCGCTGCTCGCGAAAGGCTCGCTCCGTCACCAATATCCGCATAGCTGGCGATCCAAAGCGCCGGTCATTTTCCGTGCGACGCCGCAATGGTTCATCGCCGTCGACCGGAAGATTCCGGAATTTGAAGGCAGCACGCTCCGCACGTTGGCCACCAAGGCGATTGAAGACACACGCTGGTTCCCGCCACAGGGCCAGAATCGCATTGGCGCGATGGTCCGCGACCGGCCCGATTGGGTGCTTTCGCGTCAGCGCGCCTGGGGCGTTCCGATCGCGCTGTTCGTCCGCAAGAGCGATCGGAAGCTTCTGCAGGACGAGGCCGTAAATGCCCGCATCGCCGATGCCTTCGCCAAAGAAGGCGCCGATGCCTGGTTCAACTCCGATGCCTCCCGATTCCTGGGCGACTATCCGGCGGACGATTATGAGCGCGTTACCGACATTCTCGATGTCTGGTTCGATTCCGGTTCGACCCATGCCTTTGTCGTTGAAAATCCGGTGGATGCGGCCTGGCCGAAAGCAAGCCACGCCGATCTCTATCTCGAAGGCTCCGACCAGCATCGCGGCTGGTTTCAGTCGTCGCTGCTGGAATCCTGCGGCACACGCGGACGCGCGCCTTATGATGCGGTGCTGACGCACGGTTTCGTGCTCGATGAGCAGGGCCGGAAAATGGCCAAGTCGCTCGGCAACACGGTTGCGCCGCAGACTGTCGCCGATCAGAACGGTGCGGAGATTTTGCGTCTGTGGGTAGCGAGTTCGGATTTCACGGAAGATCTTCGGATCGGTTCGGAAATCATCAAGTCGAACGTCGATGGCTATCGCCGCCTTCGCAACACGATCCGCTTCATGCTCGCCAATCTTGAAGGGTTCGATGAAAGCGAGCGTCTGCCCTTCGCTGAAATGCCGGAACTTGAACGGTTTGTGCTGGCGCGTCTGGCCCAGATCGATGCGGGCGTGCGCGAAGGCTATGCCGAGTTTGATTTCAACCGTGTCTATTCGCAACTTTTTACCTTCACGACGAACGAACTTTCGGCCTTCTATTTCGATATCCGCAAGGACGCGCTCTACTGCGATTCGAAAAATTCGAACCGCCGCCGCGCCGTGCGCACAGTGACGGACGAAGTCTTCCGCCGCGTCACGACATGGCTCGCGCCCATCCTCTGTTTCACGATGGAAGAAGCCTGGGTTTCGCGTTTCGGCGCGGAGGCCAGCGTGCATCTCGAAACATTCTTCGAGACGCCAACGGAATGGGCGAATGAATCCCTGCTGACCAAGTGGCAGCGCGTACGCGCGCTCCGCCGTGTCGTGACGGGTGCGCTCGAAGTTGCGCGCCGTGATAAGGTCATCGGCGCCAGCCTTGAGGCCGCGCCCGTGCTCTATGTCGAGGCGGCTGAGGACGCTGATCTTTTCCGCAGCGTCGATTTGGCGGAGCTGACGATTACCTCATCGGCTCGGATAGAGACCGACCTGGCGCCGGCCGGGGCGTTTCGTTTGTCCGATGTTCCGGGTGCGGCGGCGGTGTTCGCGCATGCGCCGGGCGAGAAATGCGCCCGCTGCTGGATGGTGCTGCCTGAGGTCGGACAGGACCCGGCCCATGACGATCTCTGCAACCGTTGCGCCGAGGCGGTGGAATGACGCGCATGCGCCGTATCGGATTTCTGGTGGCGGCCGCCGCGCTGATCGCGGATCAGCTTTCCAAAAACTTGCTGCTCTATGGTTTTGGGTTCATCGTCATGCGCCCATTTGAGCGCATTGAGGTATTGCCGGTCTTCGATCTTGTCATGGTCTGGAACCGGGGCGTGTCCTATGGGCTTTTCCAGGCCGAAAGCCAGCTTGGAACGCTGCTTTTGACGCTTTTTCAGCTGACGGCGGTGGTCGTGCTGACCTGGTGGCTTCTGAAAGCGGATCGCAGGGTCCTGGTCATAGGGCTTGGAATGGTGATCGGCGGGGCGCTCGGGAATGTGATCGACCGCATCCGTTTTGGCGCCGTGGCGGACTTTTTCCATTTTTACGCCGGGGAATACAGTTTTTATGTGTTCAATATCGCCGACGCCGCCATTACTATAGGTGTCATGCTCCTCCTGGCCGACGCGTTCTTGCGTCCGGAGGCCAAGGGTGAGAACAAGGGTTGTGAAAATAAGCGTTCCGGCCGTTAGGCCGGTTACCGGGAGTCGCGTTATGACGGTACGGATGGAAATGTCGCGTTGGGCCACATGGGCGGCGATTGCCGGAATCGGCATCGCACTTGCCGGTTGCCAGAGCGTCCGGGAAGCGACCGGCGTCGCCAAATTGGCGCCCGACGAATTCACCGTTCTGACCAAGGCGCCTCTCATCATGCCGCCGGATTACAATTTGCGTCCGCCCCAGCCGGGTGCGCCGGATGCAAATATCGGCGTCCCGTCCGAACTCGCGCGCGAAGCTCTGTTCCCGCAGAACCCGGTCAATGCCGCCGCTGCGCTGGGCGCGGAATATAGCGACAGTGAACGTGTTCTCCTTGGACGCTCCGGCGCGTCGGTAGCCGACCCTTCCATCAGACAGCAAATCGGAATTGATTCCGGACGGACCGATCAGGGCGATGAATACGCTCGCGGCGTGCTCTATCCGGAAGGCCAACCTGCTCAATAATTTTCATGAGATATAGACGATGAAAAACGGCGTCGGCGCACCTCTTGCGGCGATAGCCGTTATTGTCGTTGCAGGTCTGGCGACTTACTTCGCCGGCCGCTCGGAAGCGCCCGTCGAGGCAGATGCACCCGCCGCCCCCTTAGGCGAGGTCGCCTCTGCACCGGAGCTCGGTCCTGCCGTGTCCGCCGTCGTGGGTGAGGGTGGTGTAGCGGAATTCATGCTCGATAACGGCATGCGGATTCTGGTGATCCCGGATCACCGCGCGCCTGTCGTCACGCATATGGTCTGGTATCGCGTCGGCGGCGTCGACGATCCCTTCGGACTTTCCGGTATTGCGCATTTCTTCGAACATCTGATGTTCAAGGGTACGGAGAAGATCGCGCCCGGCGATCTCTCCCGCATCGTCGCCCGCAATGGCGGACAGGATAATGCCTTTACCGGTCACGATTTCACCGCCTATTACCAGCGTATCGCCAAAGACCGTCTTCCGCTCGTGATGGAACTCGAAGCGGACCGCATGGAAAACCTTAATCTCTCCGAAGAGAACGTGGCGACCGAGCGCGAAGTCGTACGCGAAGAACGCAATATGCGCGTCGAATCCGATCCGACCGCTCAATTGCGCGAGCAGATGTCGGCGGCGCTGTTTCTCTCGCATCCCTATGGCCGTCCGGTTATCGGCTGGGACGAAGAAATCCAGCAGATCGGTCGCCAGGAAGCGATCGACTTCTATACCCATCACTACGCGCCGAACAACGCGATGCTGGTGGTAGCGGGCGACGTCGAGCCGATGGAAGTTCTAGACCTCGCGCGCGAAACCTATGGTCTCGTGCCCGCACGCGAACTGGCGCCGCGTGCCCATCCGGCGCAGCCGCCGCGTCTTTCCGAAACGCGCATCGATCTCGCTCATGCCGACGCGCGCCTTCCCATGCTGTCGCGCATGTATCGCGTGCCGAGTTACAAATCCGGCGAACCCGGAACGGCCGAAGCATTGGATATGCTGACGGCGATTCTGGGTGGTGGTGCGACCAGCCGCCTTTACCGTGACCTCGTGGTCGAACGGCAGCTCGCTGTGTCAGCGGGTTCTTATTATGACGGCAGCTCGGCCAGCCTTGGCGAATTCGGCGTCTACGCCTATCCGCGTGACGGCGTCAGTTTCGAACAGCTCGAAGCCGCGATGGACGAAGTCCTGGCGGAAATGTTCAACGCTCCGCCCGAAACAGGCGAGTTCGAACGTGCCCGCACGCGGCTTGTTGCGGCCCATACCTACGAACAGGACAGTCAATTCGCGCTCGCGATGGATTATGGCGTCTCGCTCACGGTCGGTCTTACGGTCGCCGATGTTCAGACCTGGCCCGATCGCATCGAACAGGTTACTCCCGAAGACGTTCAGAACGTCGCCCGTACCTACCTCATCAAAAAGGAGGCGGTGACCGGAACCTTGTCGCCGTTGACGCCATGAGACGATTGTTCCGCGACCTTCTTGTTATCACCGCGCTGTTCGTCGCGCCTTTATCGGTCAACGCCGCCGAAATCGTTACCGTGGATGCGCCGGAAGGCGTGGAGGCCTGGCTGTCGGAAGAACATACGATTCCGATGATCGCCGTCAGCATCGCGATTCCCGCAGGCTCTGCCTATGACCCGACTGATCTTCCGGGCGTGGCATCGATGATGTCTTCGCTTCTCAACGAAGGCGCGGGCGATCTCGACGATAACGCCTTCAAGGAAGCACTGGAAACCTATGCCATACGTCTCGGTTTCGGCACGGGTACCGATTATCTTGTCGTCACGCTTTCGACGCTCACCGAAAATGCCGACGAAGCATTCCGTTTGATGGCGCTCGCGCTGCACGCGCCGCGCTTCGATGCCGAACCGATCGAGCGCGTCCGTGCGCAGACTTTGGCGGGCCTGCAGCAGGACCAGGAAGATCCCTCGACCATCGCCGCCAAGGCCTGGGCGACGGCCTACTTTGGCACCCACCCTTATGCTCATGACGGAAGCGGTACCTTCGACAGCGTCGCAGCGATCTCCGCCGCCGACATCAGGAGCTTCGCGGAAACGCATCTTGTGCGCGGCGGTGCGAAGATCGCGGTCGCGGGCGACATCGACGCGGGCCAGCTCGGCGTCTATCTCGAACAGGTGTTCGGTCCCATGCCGGTCGGCAATGTCGAGCCCGTTGCGGCGCCGACCGCTTTCGGTGCGCCGGGCACCGAGGTCATCGATATGGCGATTCCGCAGCCTGCGGTGATTTTCGGTCTCGATGGCCCGATGCGCGCCAGTCCCGATTTCATTCCGACCTACGTCGCCAATTACATTTTCGGCGGCGGTGGTTTCTCGTCGCGTCTGATGGACGAGGTGCGCGAGAAGCGTGGACTCACCTATGGCATTTCGACTGGCTTGCAGGATCTGCGTTCGGCCGCTCTGATACAGGGGTCGGTCCAGAGCGAGCGTACGCGCGTTCAGACGGCGCTCGAAGTTACGAAAGCGGAAATGACTCGCTTCGCAACCGAAGGCGTGACCGAGATGGAACTTGCCGATGCGAAAACCTATCTCACCGGTTCTTTCCCCTTGGGACTCGATTCCAATTCCAAGATTGCGGGCGCGTTGAATGGGTTTCAGCGCGCGGGGCTTGGACCTGAATATGTCTCGGAACGTAACAGTCTTATCGAAGCGGTCACGCTGGAAAAGGTAAACGAAGTCGCCCGGACCTATTACAATCCGGACGAGTTGGTAATTGTGATTGCGGGAACACCGGCTCCTGCCGAAGAGGCTCCCGACGATGATGCGGGTGTTTCACAGGAAGCGCCGGCCGCACCATAATCTTGTCACAACTGCAAAGCGGATCGGCGCTGGTCATGCGCAGGAAATGTCACTAGCATTTCCCGAGATGTCCGATGTTATTCCCTTTGAAATGGCTTCCGCGCGCGCGCTTAGCAGCGCGACTCCATCGGCGCGTGCTCGTTATGAAGTGGCGCTGAAGGAAGCGGCAACCGCGTTGCAGGATTTGCTGCAAACGGGCGAACCGCTGGAGCTTCTGACGATTGTGGATCGTGAGGACGATCTCGCGGCAGCGAAAAATCTGGCACGATCGTTCAGCGCGGGTGCAGGCGAAGTGTTTGTCCTCGGCACCGGTGGCTCTGCTCTTGGCGGGCGCGCGCTGTCCGATCTGGTACCGAATAAGCGTGGCACGCCGCGCGTTCGCTTTCTGGACAATCTCGATCATCATACGTTTGAGGCCGTGCTGAAGGACGCCGACCTCAAAACCGTGCGCTTTCTCGCCATTTCCAAATCGGGCTCCACGGCGGAAACGCTGATGCAGACGCTGATCGCGGCCGATGCGCTTCGCAGCGCGGGTGACGGAAACGATCTTGCGAAACATTTTGCGGTGGTAACGGAAGCAAAGCCCAGCGCTTTAAGGAAATTTTCCGAGACCGTCGGCTGTCCCGTTCTCGATCATCCGTTGGGAATAGGAGGGCGCTATTCGGTGCTCAGTGTTGTCGGGCTTCTCCCGGCCATTCTGATGGGTCTTGATGCTAAAGCCATTCGCGAGGGAGCCCGTGCGGTCCTCGCGGCGGCGCGCGCCGATACGGCTGCGGAATCGGGTCCTGCGGCGGGCGCCGCGCTTCATGTCGCGCTTCTGCGCGAAGGTGCTTTGCGGGAAACCACCTTATGGTCCTATGCTGATCGCTTGAATACGTTCGGCGCCTGGTGGCGGCAGCTGTGGGCCGAAAGTCTCGGCAAAGGCGGTAACGGCACCACGCCGGTCGCGGCACTGGGGCCGGTCGATCAGCACAGCCAGTTACAGCTTTTTCTCGATGGGCCGGGGCAGGCGCTCTTTACGGTGGCATGGACGGATACCGCCGGAAAAGGGCCTGTCGTTCCGGTGTCGGAGGCGCAAAACCTGGGCCTTTCCTATCTCGCCGGTAAACATCTGGGCGATCTGGTCGAGGCCGAGGCGCGCGCCACGGCGGAAACGCTCGCGCGGCGGGGGCGTCCGGTCCGGACCCTTCATCTCAAGACAGTGGACGAACGCGCTATCGGGGCGCTCTTTATGCACTTTATGCTGGAGACGATTCTCACCGGGCAATTGACGGGCGTCGACCCGTTCGATCAGCCTGCGGTGGAAGACGGCAAAGTGCTCGCAAGGGCGTATCTGGAAGGAAAATAGGCGCGTGACCGGACGGCCCATAAGGCGTCTGACGGAAGGCACGATCAACCAGATCGCCGCAGGCGAGGTGGTCGAGCGTCCCGCGAGCGCCGTCAAGGAACTGGTAGAGAACGCACTTGATGCGGGGTCAGGCAAGATCGTGGTTACGGTCGCCGACGGCGGCACGTCTCTCATCCTTGTCGAAGACGACGGCGAGGGGATGGATGCCGCCTCGCTGCTTCTTGCCATTGAACGGCACGCGACCTCGAAACTTCCCATTGCCGCCAATGGTCATGACGATCTCACCCATATTGCAACGATGGGGTTTCGCGGTGAGGCGCTTCCCTCCATCGGCGCCATCGCGCGTCTGTCCGTCACAAGCCGCACCATAACGAGCGACGCGCATGTCATTCGCGTCGACGGCGGAAGGCTCTCAAAGCCCGCGCCCGCCGCCTATTTAAGTCCGGGCCAGCACGGCACGCGGGTCGAGGTGCAGGATCTTTTCTTCGCCACACCCGCTCGATTGAAATTCATGAAATCGGCGCGCGCGGAATCGCTTGCCGTCATCGATGTGGTGAAGCGGCTGGCAATGGCGCGGCCCGATGTCGCTTTCACGCTGATCGACGACGGAAAAACCGTTTTATCGTTGGCGGCCGAATCCGCTTTGTTCGACGGAAAATTGCGCCGTTTGGCCCGCGTTCTCGGCCGCGATTTCGCCGACAATGCCGCGCCCATTGATGCCACGCGCGAAGGCGTTCGGCTTTCGGGGTTCGCGGGGCTTCCGACCTATCATCGCGCCACGGCGCAAATGCAGTTCCTGTTCGTCAATAATCGCCCCGTGCGCGACCGTATGCTGCTCGGCGCGGTGCGGGGCGCCTATGCGGATTATCTGGTGCGCGGCCGTCATCCGGCGATGGCGTTGTTTCTCGAATGCGATCCCGCTTTTGTCGATGTGAATGTGCATCCCGCGAAAACCGAAGTGCGCTTTCGGGATGCCGGTCTTGTGCGCGGGCTTATTGTCGGCGCGCTGAAAGCCGCTCTGCATAACGAGGCCCATCGTGCGTCCTCGACGGTGGCCTCTGCGGCGATGGCAGCCTTTCGCAGCCCGGGCGCCGTGCAGCAGGGGATGTCGTTTGCGCCGCCCGCGAATGCCCGGCCCTTCGTGTCCTCCGGCCTTGCCGAGGAAGCGCGTACTTTCTATCGGCCCCTCGATGGCGCGCGGGAATATAACGCGCTGTCCGAACCTCATGAACTCGATCACGATCATGAACGCGTGCATGAGCCTGCGGGCCATCACGATCACGGGTCCGGGGTGGAGCATGAGCACGCGGCGCCCGCCATGGGGGTGGCGCGCGGGCAGGTGCACAACACCTATATCGTCGCGCAGACACATGACGGCATGATGCTGGTCGATCAACATGCGGCGCATGAACGCATTGTTTATGAGCGCATGAAAGACGCGGTCGCTGCAGGCGGCATTGCCCGGCAGCCTCTGCTCGTTCCCGAAGTGGTCGAGCTCGAAGAAGCGGGCGCGGAACGGATCATGGCGCGCCGCAAGGATCTCGCGGCATTCGGGCTCGTCGTCGACGATTTTGGCGGCTCTGCGGTCCTTGTGCGCGAGACCCCCGCGATTCTGGGCGATCTCGATATCAAATCTTTGCTGCGCGACATCGCCGACGAACTTGGCGAAAGCGATACCGCGCACACATTGAAGGAACGGCTCGACCATGTACTCGCCACCATGGCGTGCCATGGCAGCGTCCGCGCGGGCCGCAAATTGGGGGCCGACGAGATGAACGCCCTTCTGCGCGACATGGAGGGAACGCCCCATACCGGGCAGTGCAACCATGGACGTCCGACCTATGTGGAACTGAAGCTTGCCGATATCGAGCGTCTTTTCGGCAGGCGATAGTCTTCGGAAAACGCAAATATCCGGCAGAAATCGGCATGAGAATGCCGCATTTTACGGTAATATTTGCCGCAAGGATGCTCTGCTGCGCGGTCTTTCCGGATTTTTAATCGGGAAGGACCGTTAAGTGGGGACGAAGAACGCTCGCACCGTGCAAGCTGGCGCGGAGAGAATAGGGAGCCTTGTCATGTCTAAGACATTCGCGTCGTGGAAAACTGTTGCAGTTCTTTTGTTCCTTTTCGCCGTGCCGGCCTTTGCCGAGGCGTCGGCCGCGGCAGACCGCAAGGCGATCGTCGATGATCCGCGCGTGGTCGAAGCGCTGCGGGGGGCGATAGGTACTCCTGAACTCAGCGAAGCGATCGGCCGCACGGTCGGCATCATGATGTATGAGGACAATGCGCTGACGCGCAATGAATCCGATCTGTTTGTCGAATTGATGGACAATGTCGACGGCAACATCGAAATCACGCCGCCCATGGGCGATGCGTTTATGATCCCTCATAGCTCCGAAGCTGCGCGTACATTCCTGTCGCTGAGCAGCATTCCAGACCTTAACGAATTATGGCTTGCGGGTCCCCTTGAGATGAAAAAGCTTGTGGATGTCACGATCCTCAATCCGCAGGTGCGGGGACAGGTTCAGCATTACATTGCGAACCAGCTCTATCTGCGTTGGCGTACCAGCAACTACGTCAACAATTACAGCCCGCTGCGCACGACATTGAGCACGGCCTATACCCAATGGCGTGAGGCCGGTCCTGAGACGCTGGCTCTGGCTCGGGCGCTTCTCTACGAATCTTTGGTCGAACTTGATGCGGCTGTCGAAGATAAGGTCCCGAACGAGATTTACGATCATCTGCAGTCTTAACGCGACTTCAGGAATAGGATCCGGGTCTCTCCATAGCTGCGGTCGTCGAGCAAATCGAATTCATCCGTAGACAGAATATCTTCGTCGGAGGCCATTTCCGCGATGACGAGGGCGCCCGGCTGAAGCCAGCCGCCTTCTTTCAATGCATGGAGGGCTGGAAGAATCAGGCCTTTGCGGTAAGGCGGATCGAGAAAGGCGAGATCGAATTTGTCGCCGATATTTTTGCCCAGATCGGTGGCGTCACGCTTCCATATTTTCGTAATGCCGGTCAGGCCCATGGCCTCGACATTATTGCGCTGATAGGCGCGGCTCTCATGCGCATTGTCGATCAGCAGGGCATAGCGCGCGCCACGCGACAGGGCCTCGAGGCCGAGCGCTCCTGTTCCGGCGAAAAGGTCAATCACCCGCGCCCCTTGAAGCGCGAATCCCGTGCCGAAATCATGGTGCTCCAGCACATTGAAAATCGCCTGGCGCACTTTGTCGGAGGTGGGCCGGACGTCCCGCCCCTCGGGGGCGGCAATGGAGCGGCCCTTAAGGCGACCAGATGTAATCCGCATGGGTTTCAACATGTTGAGGATGGCGGCCATCGATAACCCAAGGACGCTGCGGGTGCGAGACCTCGTTGCGGGCGCTCACATTTCGGAAAAATCACCCACTCTGCTTTGGAGCCGCGCCTTCAGGGGAGTATAGGTTGGCCATGCGTTATTTGCTGCCCGCCCTCCTTTTCGCCTTGGGGACCCTGTCCCTTGCCCCTGCCCATGCGCAAACGGGGCTGCCGCCCGATGCCGCGCCGAAAGTGGAAGCGCGCTTCGTGGCCGAGCAGACCGAGATCGCGCCGGGTGGGACGGTGACCATCGCCCTGCATGAAGTCATCCGGGAGGGCTGGCATACTTACTGGCGCAATCCCGGTGACTCCGGCGCGCCGAGTTTCATTAACTGGACTTTGCCGCCCGGCTGGTCCGCCTCCGACATTTCCTGGCCCTATCCGTCGCGGCTCCCCATCGGACCACTGATGAATTACGGTTATGAGACCGAGGTCGCGCTCCTTCTCGATATTACCGCGCCCGCCGATGCGGTGCCGGGAGAAACCATTGTACTTCCTGCTGATGTCGGCTGGCTCGTCTGCGCCGATGTCTGCATTCCCGAGAACACCTCGCTCGAATTGTCGCTGACGGTTTCTGCGGCACCCGCGCCGCCGACCGATGAAAGCCGCGCCTTCTTCGACGCCGCGCGCGGCAAGCTTCCGCTCGCAGCGGATTTTTCGGCCGTCTATGAGGCGAACGACACGCGTTTCTCCTTGCGTTTTGAAGAGCTGTCCCTCGTCGCTGCCTCCCCCGCCGATGCGGTATTCTTTCCGTATACGGATGGAATTGTCGAACCGGCGGTGGCGCAGACTATGCGTGCCGTTTCGAACGGACTGGTGATTGAGACCAAAGCCGGATGGGAAATCGCCGATCCCGCGAAACGTCCAGGCTTTGCCGATATTTCCGGCGTATTGGTGCTGACCTCGGCGGGCGGCGCGACGGAAGCTTTTGCGGTGGAGGCGTCTCCTGGCGCCGTGCCCGCGCTTCCTCCACTTGCGCCCGAGAGTTCGATGGGCTTGTGGGCCGCGCTGGCATTCTCATTCCTCGGCGGCATCATCCTCAATCTGATGCCCTGCGTCCTTCCCGTTCTATCCATGAAGGCGCTGGCCCTGGCGAATGCTGCCGGCATTCCGGGCGAAGCGAGACGCGAAGCGCTCGCCTATACCGGCGGCGTGGTTGTTACCTTCCTGCTTCTGGCGATAGCGCTGCTCGCGCTACGCGCGGGTGGGTCCGCGGCGGGATGGGGCTTTCAGCTGCAGCAACCGATCTTTGTCGCGGCGCTTGCGCTGTTGATGTTGGCAGTGGGGCTTAGTCTTGCGGGCGTATTTCAGGTGGGCGCCGGGCGCTTTGCGGGGATGGGACAAAACCTCGCGGGCAAAGGCGGTGCAACGGGAAGCTTCTTCACCGGTATGCTGGCGGTTGTTGTTGCGACGCCCTGCACGGCACCTTTCATGGCGGCGGCGCTCGGCTATGCCGCCACGCAAAGCGCAGTGGTTTCGCTCGCCATCTTCCTCTCCCTGGCGGTGGGGTTTGCGCTTCCTTTTCTCGCGCTCGGGTTCTCTCCCTCTGTGCTGAAACATATTCCCCGCCCGGGGCCCTGGATGGATATCTTCAAACAGGTGCTCGCTTTTCCGATGTTTGGTGCGGCTCTGTGGCTCGTCTGGGTGCTGACGCAGCAGACGGGCCCTGATGGTCTTTTTGCCATTCTTGCCGCGGCGCTCACCCTGGCATTCGCGCTATGGGCCTTCGGTGCCAGCCGCAATGCCACCGGACGCGGCGGGGTCGTCGGACTTGCGAGTGCGGCGTTGGGATTGCTGTTAACGGTGCTGCTGGTTCTGCGCGTCGGCGAGAGCGTCGCCACCGAGACGAACGCATCCGGCGGAAGCCTGGCTTATGAAAATTTTTCCTCTGGCCGCCTTGCTGAATTGCGCGCCGCCGGAACGCCGGTGTTCGTCAATGCGACCGCTGCCTGGTGCATTACCTGTCTCGTGAACGAACAGGTCGCGTTGTCCAGCGAGGCGCTCAAGGAGCGCTTTCAGGAAGAGGGCATCGTTGCCGTGAAGGCGGACTGGACCAATCAGAATCCGGAGATCACCGCACTCCTGTCCGAATATGGCCGCAACGGCGTTCCGCTATATCTCTATTTTTCGCCCGGCGCAGACCGCGCCGAAGTGCTTCCCCAGCTTCTGACCCAGGCGATTGTGCTCGCGGCACTGCACACGGAGTAGCCCCGCCGGGACTAGCCGAGCTGCGGCCACAGCCCGAGAACGCCCACAAAGATCAGGTAGAGGGCGATAAAATAATTCAGCAGCCGGGGCATGATCAGAATCAGGATTCCGAAGATAAGCGCTATCAGCGGCTGAATGGTCACGACATCGACATAGGTCATAGAGGTTTCCATGAAAGGGCTTCCTTGGCGTCCGGGCTAGAGAACGCGCCAGACGCTGTTTCGGCAGCGCGCCTCGTCCCTATGGATCATGCATCCGTACGGTAAGAATGAAGAGATTGGGGGCGGGGGAAAAGATGGTGCCGGAGGAGAGAATCGAACTCTCGACCTACCCCTTACCAAGGGGTTGCGCTACCACTACGCTACTCCGGCATCCGATGGCCAAATCTCGTGAATCCGGCTCAAGGACGGCTGCTATAACCTACGAAGGCGGGGAGCGGAAGGTGTCCGAACCATCTAAAAACGCCAAAGATGTGCGCACGCGCAAACTCGAGGCGGCGCTCAAGGAAAATCTGCGCCGCAGGAAGGCCCAGGCCCGGGCGCGCAACCTTCAGGCGGGCGTCCATTCCGACGAAGGCGCCTCGAAAGAGGCTTTATTGCGTCCCACCGAAACCAAAGAACCCTCATAGTGTTTCCTTGTCGTTTGCCCCCTCCGGCGCTAGAGCGCAGGGGTTGACGCCGCCGCGTTCGGCGCTACTTGGTTAAGTCCATCGACAGACGGGGTCTTAAGACCCAAAGCAGGATATTTATGGATCGGATTCATATTCGCGGCGGTAAACGGCTTTACGGCGAGATTCCGATCAGTGGGGCCAAGAATGCGGCGCTGCCCCTCATCGTTACCGCCCTTCTGACGCCGGATCGGCTGACCCTCACCAATGTGCCCGATCTCGCCGATATCGCCTTCATGGCGGAATTGATGCGCCAGCTGGGGACGTCGGTCGAATGGCGCAAATCCGACGTGCTAGGTGAGGGTGGCGTGATGACGATGCGCTCGGCGGCGCGGCCCCAGAGCTTTGCCCCCTATGACGTCGTACGGAAGATGCGGGCGAGCTTTCTCGTTATAGGCCCGCTTCTTGCCCGGGTCCGGGAGGCCACGGTCTCCCTGCCGGGGGGCTGCGCCATCGGCGCGCGTCCCGTGGATCTCCATCTCAAGGGCCTCGAAGCACTGGGCGCCAGTATAGAGATCGCCGGGGGCTATGTTCTGGCCCGGGCGCCGGACGGGCTGAAAGGCGCGGAATTCGTCTTCCCGATGGTCTCGGTCGGCGCGACCGAGAATCTCCTGATGGCCGCCGTGCTGGCCGAAGGACGGACGGTGCTCGCTAATGCTGCGCGCGAACCCGAAATCGTCGATCTGGGCCAATGTCTCATTGCGATGGGCGCAAAAATATCAGGCCTCGGGACCGACCGCATCGTCATCGACGGCGTGAAGGAACTTGGGGGCGTCAGTTATGCCGTCCTCCCTGACCGTATCGAAACCGGAACCTATGCCATTGCCACTGCGATTGCAGGCGGCGAGGTGGAACTGACGGGCACGCGGGAGGAACTGATCGGTGCGCTTGTGCCGCTGCTGCGCGCGGCGGGCAGCGAGGTCACGACGACCAATCGCGGCGTAAAAATTTCACGCAATGGCGCGCGTCCGCATTCTGTGGATGCGACGACCGAACCCTTTCCCGGATTTCCGACCGATCTTCAGGCGCAATATATGGCGCTGATGGCGACGGCCGACGGCACCTCGGAAATTCGTGAAACCATTTTCGAGAACCGTTTCATGCATGTGCCGGAACTGGCACGCATGGGGGCGGATATCTCCATCGAAGGCGACACGGCGATTGTGCGCGGCAAGGAGCGCCTGATTGGCGCACCCGTGATGGCGACCGATCTGCGCGCCTCCGTGAGTTTGATTCTCGCAGGGTTGGCCGCGGAAGGCGAAACCATCGTCCATCGCGTCTATCACCTCGACCGGGGTTTCGAGCGCATCGAGGAAAAACTCGGACGCTGCGGCGCGGATATGGAACGGCAGAAAGAATGAGCGCGGCGCAGGATCGTGAACTGCGGCTGCTTGCCGAAGACGAAGAGGATCTGAGGATCATCTCCGCCTATCTGCAGGATGCCGTCGTGCGCGTGGGCGATCTCGCGTTCCTTCCGAAGACCCGACGTTTCGCCCTTTTGGCCAATCGCTATTGCTGGGAGTGCGACGAGACCGCGAACGACGCGGCATTGCGCAAGCGCACCGGACTTCACTTCGACACGGTCCGCGCGGTCAAATCGTCCGGTGTGCAACAGAGCGACCCCGACGCGGTGGTGCAGCTTCTGGCGATCCGGTTCACCGCCGAGGACGGCGCGGCGGGTGTAGTCGATCTTTGTTTTGCCGGCGGTGGCTGTATACGCCTTGAGGTCGAATATATTGACGCGGCGTTGCGCGACCTCGATGGACCGTGGCCTGCCCAGCGCCGGCCGGTGCATGATCTAGGGGACAGTTAATGGTGCTTCGGCTCGATACCCGCGATGCGGGTTTTGCGCAGGCGTTTGCCGATCTGATCGAGGGCAATCGCGATACGGAAGAAGATGTTTCGCGCGTCGTGCGCGACATCATCGCAGAAGTGCGCGCGCGCGGCGACGCCGCCCTTATCGCGTTCAGCGAACGCTTCGACAAGGTCAAGCTTACCGCGACAACATTCCGCGTGGCAGACACCGAAATCAGTGCAGCGGAGCAAGCGACCGAACCGAAACTGCGGGCCGCGCTCGAAACCGCTGCCGAACGCATTGAAATCTATCACCGCAAGCAATTGCCGGAAGATGCACGCTTTTCCGACAGCACGGGCGCCGTGCTCGGCTGGCGTTGGCGGCCGCTGGAAAGCGTAGGGCTTTATGTACCCGGCGGCACCGCAAGTTACCCCAGCTCGGTTCTGATGAATGCGGTGCCGGCGCGTGTAGCAGGGGTCAAGCGCATCGTCATGGTAACGCCCGCTTCGGGGGGGAAGATCAATCCCTTGACGCTTGTCGCGGCGCGCATCGCGGGCGTCGAGGAAATCTATCAGATTGGCGGAGCGCAGGCCGTTGCCGCGCTCGCCTATGGCACCGAGACTATAAAGCCGGTTGATAAGATCGTCGGGCCCGGCAATGCCTATGTCGCCAGCGCAAAGCGCGAAGTGTTCGGACGGGTTGGCATCGACACCATTGCGGGACCGTCGGAAATCCTCGTCGTCGCCGACGGCGCCAACGATCCGGCATGGATCGCCGCCGATCTGTTGTCGCAGGCAGAGCATGATGCATCGTCGCAATCGATTCTGATCACTGACGATGTGCGTTTCGCCGGCAGGGTTGCGGACGAAGTCGAACGCCAATTGGCCGTACTGCCGCGCCGGGACATTGCAACGGCCAGCTGGAGCCAGCACGGCGTGATCATTCTCGTCGATCGCCTTGAAGCGGCGGCGCCGCTGGTCGATCGCATCGCGCCCGAACATCTCGAAATTGCGACCGCCGACCCGGAAGCATTTCTGGCGTTGATCAACAATGCCGGCGCGGTGTTTCTCGGGCGCTACACGCCGGAGGCGATCGGCGATTACATCGCCGGGCCCAACCATGTCCTTCCGACCTCGCGCGCCGCGCGGTTTTCCTCGGGGCTGTCGGTGCTCGATTACATGAAGCGCACCACGCTTCTGTCCTGCGATGCCCAGGCGCTGAACACGCTGGGTGTTCCGGCGCTCGCGCTGGCCGATGCGGAAGGCCTTTCCGCGCATGGGCGCTCGATTTCCATTCGCATGAACAGCAAATCATGACGAGGGCGCGCAATCCCGTTGCGCTCCCAAGCCGGGGATGAACGTGCCGCGCTCGCCCTTTCGCATCTCGACCATCGCGCTGGATGAGCATTCGGTGACGCGGCGTTCGCCCGAGATCGAACAGGAGCGTGCGGTGGCGATCCGTGATCTGCTGGAGGACAACCGCTTCGAACCTCAGGGGTCGATCGGGGGCCCCTATCATCTTCATCTCGGCATTACCGAGAACCGTCTGGTGATGACCATAAGGCTCGAGGACGGCGAAGATCACGGACGCCTGGTGCTCTCCCTCACACCGTTCCGCCGCGTCGTGCGCGATTATTTTCTGGTTTGCGAAAGCTATTACGCAGCGACCTGCGAGGCCCAGCCTTCGCGCCTTGAGGCGCTCGATATGGGGCGGCGCGGCCTTCACGATGAGGGCTCGCGCCTTCTTACGGAAAGGCTGAACGGCAAAGTGGCCGTAGATTTCGAAACCGCCCGCCGGCTGTTCACGCTGATCTGCGTCTTGCACCTTAAAGGATAGAGGGGGCTTTCCCGCGATGGGCATGAATAAGCCCCTCTATTTCGCCGATTTCGAGGGCTTCGCGGCTTGATTTTCGGCTGCCCAAGTGCATTCTCCCGCAAGTTGCAAATCCAAAGGACTTGAATGGCGAAGGAAGAACTCCTCGAATTTCCGGGCACTGTGTCCGAACTTCTGCCGAATGCGACGTTTCGCGTGAAGCTGGAGAACGATCACGAGATTATCGCGCATACCGCCGGAAAGATGCGCAAGAACCGCATTCGCGTGCTGGTAGGCGATAAGGTGCTCGTCGAAATGACGCCTTACGATCTCACCAAAGGCCGCATCACATATCGCTTCAAGTAGGGGACGGCGTGGCCGTCCGCCCTCGCTTTATTCTGGCGAGCGCCAGCCCGCGCCGTCAGGCACTGCTTGCGCAGGCGGGCATCGTTCCGGATGCCATTGTTGCGCCCGACATAAATGAAACTCCGCGCAAGGCCGAATTACCCCGCGCTTATGCTTTGCGTTTGGCACGCGACAAAGCGCGCGCCATCGCGGGAACCGAAGTGACTGACGGTGCCCTCATTCTCGCTGCGGATACCGTCGTTGCCTGCGGGCGGCGCATACTTCCCAAAGCCGATAGTGACGGCGATGTCGAACGCTGCCTGCGGCTTTTGTCGGGGCGCCAGCATTCGGTGCTGACCGCGATCGCGCTGGCGCGTTCCGCGTCTGACATAAAACTGCGCATCGTCACGACCAAAGTGGCGTTCAAGCAATTGGGCAAGGACGAAATCGCGTCCTATCTGCAGTCCAGTGAGGGCATCGGCAAGGCAGGCGGCTACGCTATTCAGGGTTGGGCCGAATGTTTCGTGCGCCGTATCAATGGCTCTTACAGCAATGTCGTGGGTCTTCCTTTGCTCGAGACTCTCTCGCTCTTGCAGGCCGCAGGCTACCGCTGAACTTCTTAACGCACAGGATATCGGAAAATGACCAAGCAGGTTCTCATCCGCGCGGGAATTGCCGAACTGGAAATCGCCGTCATTAGAGACGGAGTGGTTGAAAATTACTGGTCCGAGATGACCCTCGACGATGAGAGCGAGGCGAAGGGTGGCACTAGCCGTGTCGGCGATATCGTTGTGGGGCGTGTGAAGCGTGTCTTGCCCGCCATTGATGCCGCCTTCGTAGACATTGGCGACGAGCGCGATGGATTTTTGAATGCGCGCGACGCTGTTGCGCGTAGCGGGACACGACAGAGCGAAACGCCGTCCATTTCGGAGCTGGTGCACGAGGGCGATACGATTCTGGTGCAGGTATTGAAGGATGCGATGGGCGACAAGGGCGCGCGCATCGGCGTTCATGTAACACTTCCCGGGCGCTTCCTCGTATTCACGCCGCAGGGCGGGCGTGTCGCGCTTTCGCGCAAGATCGAGGACGAAACTGAGCGTGCGCGTCTCAATGCCATCATGGAAAATGTGGCCGCGACGGGAGGAGATGCAGGTTATGTCGTGCGGACCGCGGCGATCGGCGCGTCTGAGGACGAACTCCGCGAGGACGTGGAATTTCTGTCCGGGATATGGGCCGATATTCTGGCGGCGAAGGCGGATGCCGAACCGCCTGAAACGCTGCATAGCGAGCTTGGTTCGCTGGAACGCGCGCTGCGCGATCAGGTCGGAAGCGATGTGGATCGTGTCATTATCGAAACGCGCTCGGCGTGGAACGCGGCACGTGCCTATGCCGATGAGGCCATGCCTGGAATGAGCGACCGCTTTGTTCTGCATGAGGGCGCGGAACCGGTTTTCGCCGCCTTCGGTATTGAGGACGACGTTGCCGCGCTGGCGCTCCCCGAGGTTGCGCTGCCGTCCGGCGGGTGGATCGTCATCGAGCCCACCGAGGCATTGACCGCGATCGACGTCAATTCGGGCAGCCATATGGGCCGGGCGCATCTGTCCGCGACCGCGCTCGCCGTCGATCTCGAGGCGGCGGAGGCGATAGCCCGTCAGGTCATATTGCGTGCCATTGGCGGAACAATCGTCATCGACTTCATACCGGTGCCGGATGAGGCCGGGTTTACCAAGGTGGTCGAAACCTTGCGCGCCGCCCTGAAGCGTCTGGGGGCTGTCGCAGAGGTTGCAAGGATGCCCGGCATGAACCTCGTGGCCGTCACGTTGAAGCGCACACGTCTCAGCCTCGACCGCCGCCGCGCCGAGGGCTGCCGCATGTGTGAGGGGCACGGAAGGCGTCTCACGGTTGGTGCTATCGCGCTGGCGGCGCTGCGGCAGGTGGAACGTTCTGCCATCTCCGCGCCCGGCAAGCCCATAGCGATGCGTGTCGGGTCGGAGGTCGCGGCCTGGCTGGAGGCCCGCGCGGGTCTTCTGCGAACCGAGTTGCAGCGCAGGGGGATCACCGCCTTAAAAGTGTTTCCCGAGCCCGCGCGTCCGCGCGATAGTTTTGCCGTCGAAACGCTGGGGCAGGAATAAAGCCCATGACGGTCCCGAAATGTCCGATTTGCGACCGGCCGCGCGAGGAGCGCTTCAAGCCGTTCTGTTCGAAACGCTGTGCCCAGAGGGATCTCGGCAACTGGCTGAACGAAGACTATGCGATTCCCGCCATTGAGGCGCCCGAGGACGAAGAAGAACCCTCGGCGCCCCCGACCGATGAGCGCCTGCATTAAGCGGTAAATGCCGCTTTCATGCGCCTTTTGCCGTGGTGGCAAGGCCCTCCCGGTCCGACCGCATTGCTGCCTCTGAGGCTGCTTTCCAAGGGCGCTGGACAGGAAAGGGGGTGTCTTCTACAAAGCCCGCCTTCCCGCATTCCCGGGTGATTTGCCGGGGACTCGCGTCAGGGGCCCAGGTAGCTCAGTTGGTAGAGCAGCGGACTGAAAATCCGCGTGTCGGCGGTTCAATTCCGTCCCTGGGCACCATCTCTTTTCCCGATGTCCTGCCGGCTGCGCTTGTTCCCTCGACAGGGATAGAGGCGGTATGGGTACGGTCGCGGATCGATGGCTGGGCAGGGGCCCGGCAGCTGGAGGAATTTTTGCCGAGTACCAATACGTTCAAGGAGCGGATGGGCGCGCTGAGAAATCTGCGACCTTTCCTCGCCATGGTATGGCGCACCAGTCCCTTACTGACGACGATCCTCCTCGTGTTGCGCCTGATGCGCGCCCTCCTTCCGATCGCAACGCTCTTCGTCGGGAAATTGATCATCGATGATGTGGTGCTGCTCGTTCAGATACCGGACAAGCCCGTCAACCTGACGCAATGGATTGCGAGCGGTCTTCTCGACCGGCTCGGCCTGCTTCTGCTCGTCGAATTTACGTTGGCGATATTTGCAGACTTGTTGGGACGCGTGGTGGCCCTTGTCGACCGTCTGCTGTCGGAGCGAGTCTCCATTGCATCGAGTGTTCGTTTGATGGAGCACGCCGCAAAGCTCGATCTCAAAAATTTCGAGGATGCGGAATTTCAGGACCAGCTTGAACGTGCGCGGCGCCAGACGAGTGGACGTATGACGCTCCTCGGACAATTGTTCGGGCAAGCACAGGACATCGTTACGGTGGTGAGCTTTGCCGCCGGCCTTATTCTTTATGCGCCCTGGCTAATTCTTCTGCTGCTGGTCGCCCTGGTTCCCGCCTTTCTCGGCGAGGTTCACTTCAACGCACAAACCTACACGCTCGATTATCGCCGTACGCCCGAGCGGCGTGAAATCGACTATGTGCGGCAAACAGCGGCCAGCGCCGAGACCGCAAAGGAAGTCAAAATCTTTGGTCTCAATGGTTTTCTGATTGATCGCTATTTGTACCTTGCCAAATCCTTCTATGCGGCCACCCGCAAGATCGCGGTGCGGCGCGCCAGCTGGGGCGGATTGTTCACCGCTATCGGAACCGTCGGTTACTATCTGGCTTATGCCTATATCGCTTGGCGGACGCTGACGGGCGCCTTTTCCATCGGAGACCTCACCTTCCTTGCCGGTTCGTTCCTGCGGTTGCGCACGCTGCTGGAAGGGTTGCTGGTAAGCTTCTCGACCACGGCGGGGCAGGCGCTCTATCTCGACGATCTGTTTTCCTTCTTCGAGGTCCAACCGGAAATATTGTCCCCGAAGAACCCGCGCCCGTTTCCTCAACCCATTCGTCAGGGATTTGTGTTTGACGATGTGGGATTCATTTATCCGGGCGCCGAGCACTGGGCGGTCCGGCATCTCAGCTTCGAACTCAACGCGGGAGAAGTCATCGCGCTGGTCGGAGAAAACGGCGCGGGCAAGACCACATTGGTCAAACTTCTAACGCGGCTCTATGACCCGGACGAAGGCCGCATTCTTCTCGATGGTCACGACTTACGCGAATATGATCTCGATACCTTGCACGGAAATATGGGCGTCATCTTCCAGGATTTCGTGCGGTACAATCTCACGGCCTCCGACAATATCGCGGTCGGAAGAATTTCCCTGCGGGAGGACAGAGCCCGTATTGAGCGCGCCGCCGCACAAAGCCAGGCGGCAGAATTCGTTGCCGGTCTTCCTGCCGGTTACGAGCAGATGATTGGAAAAAGGTTTAAAAACGGCGTCGAACTTTCAGGCGGCGAGTGGCAGAAGATCGCCATTGCCCGCGCCTATATGCGTGGGGCCGAAATATTGATCCTCGACGAACCCACCGCCGCGCTCGACGCCCGCTCGGAATTTGAAGTGTTTCAGCGGTTCAAGGAATTGAGTGAGGGGAAAACGGCCGTTCTCATTTCGCACCGCTTTTCCAGCGTCCGTATGGCCGATCGCATTCTCGTCCTCGCCGACGGCAAGGTGGAGGACTCCGGAACGCATGCCGAGCTTGTATCGAGGGGGGGGCGATATGCAGAGCTCTTTGAACTACAGGCGGCGGGCTACCGCTAGGGCGTCCGGGACTCTTCAAGTTCCACAAAACATACCGACCGGTCGGTATGTTTTTTCGAAGTGCGCGTCAGATACCCACAGAGGTTAAACGTGTCGGCGACGCGCCAACACGTTGCTTGTACGAAGTTTTCT
>CAIOYY010000028.1 GCA_903862715.1 uncultured Alphaproteobacteria bacterium | reverse complement strand
GCGCGCGCTTATCACTTCCGCTACGGGCTCGATTATGTCGGGCTTCGCTACATGAATGTGTATGGCCCACGGCAGGATTATCGCGGCGCGTATATTGCCGTCATCATGAAGATGCTCGACGCGATTGATCGCGGCGAGGGGCCGACGATTATGGGTGACGGCTCGGAGGCGTTTGATTTCGTCGCGGTGGAAGATTGCGCGCGGGCCAATCTGTGCGCGATGAACGCGACGGCGACCGACCGGTTCTACAATGTCGGCACCGGCAAGCGGACATCGCTCAAGGAAGTGGCCGAGATGATCCTGAATGTGACGGGGTCGAACCAGCCGATCAACTATGCGCCGCGCTCGCAGGCGACCTTGGTGAGAAACCGCGTCGGCTCGCCGGTGCGGGCCTCGAAGGAAATCGGGTTTACCGCCGGTATTGATCTTGAGGAAGGTCTGCGCCGGTTGATCGCGTGGCGCGACAGCCACAAGGCCGAAGTTGAATCCCGCCGCGCAAAATCGGCCTGACAGGAACACGCAGAATGACCGTTGAAAAAAGAACCGTCCAGATCGCATTGCCGTCCATGGGCGAAGAAGAATGGCAGGCCGTGCGCGGCCCGATTGAATCGGGCTGGCTGACGCAGGGGCCGAAAGTCGCCGAGTTCGAAAAGCAATTCGCGGCTCGCCACACTGTGCCGCATGCGCTTGCAACCACAAGCTGCACGACGGCATTACATTTAGCGCTGGCGGCGATGGATATCGGCCCGGGTGACGAGGTGATCGTGCCGTCCTTCACATGGGTCGCAACCGCAAATGCGGTGCTTTATTGCAATGCCGTGCCGGTATTATGCGATGTTGATCCGCGCACGAACAATATTGACCCCGCGTCCGTTGCCGAAAAGGTGACGGAGCGCACCAAGGCGGTGATGCCGGTGCATCTCTTCGGGCTTTGCGCCGATATGGATGGCTTGCGGGCCGTGCTGCCGAAGCATGTGAAGATTGTCGAGGATGGCGCATGTGCGGCGGGGGCGTCCTATAAGGGTACGCCTGCGGGTGCTTTGGGCGATGCGGGCTGTTTTTCGTTCCATCCGCGCAAGTCGATCACGACGGGCGAAGGCGGCATGATGACCACCATCCATGACGATGTGGCGGCGAAGGCGCAGGTGTTGCGCAATCATGGCGCATCCGTTTCGGAAGAGATGCGGCATCGCGGGGCGCAGCCTTATCTGCTGCCGGATTTTGACGAATTGGGCTTCAATTACCGCATGACGGATATTCAAGCCGCTATCGGCCTCGTGCAGATGGGGAAGCTGGACCGGTTTATCGACGAGCGCGATGTGGCGGCGCGGCGGTATCGCGAAGAACTCGCGGATATTGAATGGCTGCGTCAGCCTGTGGTGCCGAACGATGTGCGCCATGCATGGCAGGCCTATGTGACCTATGTTGATCCGAAGCTTGCGCCATTACCGCGCAACGAGATCATGGCGAAGCTGCACGCGATGGGTGTGGCCACACGTCCCGGGACGCATGCGATCCATATGCTCGGC
>CAIOYY010000027.1 GCA_903862715.1 uncultured Alphaproteobacteria bacterium | reverse complement strand
TTCTCCGGCCGCCGTTTCGGATGTGCCCCCGTGGCGGAATGGTAGACGCGGCAGACTCAAAATCTGTTGCCTAACGGCGTGCTGGTTCGAGTCCGGCCGGGGGCACCACTCGTCGCTTCGCTCCTCGTGGCGCCCGGCCGGTTTCTTCCGATTGTTCGCCATCGCGCGCTGCGCGGCTCTCGGACGAACGGGGCCAGCGGCAACAGCACAGGGCAGTTTTCGCGACAGGGTGCGGGTTCAAATTCCTTTGCCAGCGCCGAAACCTTTTCGAGCGGCGATCAATGGGACTTGCCGCATTGAGCACGGGCCCGATAGGATTCTGTCTAATCCGCTCGATGAGCCCCGACAAAGGTCTTGGTTACAATCGCATGAGGTACCGGAAATTCGGCGCAGCCTTTCGCGGACACCGAGTTGTCTTCAAAGGCGATATTTGTATTGTTGTGCTGAGAACTCCGTGCATTCCGACACACCAAGGAGGAGCTGAATGAAGCCCGTCATGAACAGCAGGGTCCTGTCCGCTTTTCTGTTGGCGGCGGCTCTCACTCCGGTAGCCGCTTTAGGCCAGGAGGCGGAGGAGAACAGGGGCGAGCAGATTGCCGCGCAGGCATGCACATACTGCCACGGGTTCAACAACATTGCCTTGTCTCACAAGACACGGTGAAACCGGGCGACCGCGTTACCGTTCAGATTCATCCGATGAAGGACGGCTCGCGCGGCGGTCAATATTTGACGGCAACGCTTCCCGATGGCCGTACGATGCAAGGCGGCGATCTCGGCCTGCCGCCGGTCGCGCGCTGACGTTTCTAATTTCCCGGTGTTGCCGGAGGCGCCGGAGGCTGCGCCGCAGCAGCGTTCAATTCCGCCGCGCGCTCTGCGAGGCTTGAGCGTGCGATCAGGCTTCGGCCATATTCCGCGTTACCCGCAATCCATTGCAACGAATTGACGAAGCGTACCGGCGCGGGCGAGAGCTTCGCTTCCTCGCCGGTCTGACGTGCAATGATCGCGTAGAGCCTGCCCTGCGTGAAGAAGAGATTCGCGGTTATGCGCGCGCCGCTCGCACAGTCGAAATTTGCCGCTTCCTGAAACAGGCGTTTGGCGCGCTCGACCTGCAGCGGTCCTTCCGACACCACATCGTCGTGGCATTCGATCGTCAGGAAGCGGCCATATTCCATCCCGACATTGAGCCGCACTGTTGTGTTGACGACGATATCGCCAAAATGGCTCAGCCAATATTCGAATTCGCCCAACAGGACGGCGCCGTCTTCCAGGCGACCGGTATCGACGACAAGGACCATGAACATCCCGTCGCCTTCCTCGTAAAGGGAATAATGCGCCGGCGCGCCGGGAATGAGATCGCTCCGGTAATTGCCGGTTGCTTCGGTGGGCGTACCCGGAAAGGTGATGGCGTAGCCGAATTCTTCATTCTCATATCCTGTCCATGCAGCCGATGCCGGCGAGGACAGAAAGAGAGCGGCAAGGATGCTCAGGATCACGATCTGGCGCATGTTTTCTCTCATCTCGCGGTTGTATGATCGCGCGCTGTTGCCGTCACACTGGGTGATTTTCCGGTCCGTCGCAAGGTCTGCCATGACGCGGCGCCTGGGCGATAGAGACACCTTAATCCTGCGTTTCTACGATGTCATATGTGCCCGCCATCTTTCCGCCCTGTCCGAACGTGAGGCTGGTTCCTTCGAAGCGTCCGGCCTTGGCGGTACCAAGAAGCTCGATGCTATACCGATCACAGGCCAGAAGAGGATCAGCGTAATACCCTTCGAGATACAGTTGTGCCCCCCGCATCCATCCTCCCACGAACTCTGAACCTTTGAATCCCGGCGGCGAGGACGGCGCGTAGACCGTAACCCAAAGGATATCGCCATTTGCGTCTCCCTCTTGGGTCACGAAGATCGTTGCTTCCAGGCTGAAAAATTGTTCGGGCGAGTGCCATGTTCCCGAGAGAAGGATAATTCGACGGCTTGGCTTGTTAGCCCGCTTCGGCTCAGCGCGTTTCGGCTTTACTATCGTGCTTTTGTCAGACACGAGGCGCCCCATTATCTCAGCCGACCACGTCCGCGACGGCTTTGTGGTTCAGATGTGACCGCTGCCCTGAAGAATCTCCGTAAGCTATCGCCAATATACTGCTGCAGTGCTGTCGTTTCTATCGGACGTTGTTTCCACCCGCATAGAGGCAGCACCGCGCGACCGTGACTGAATGGGCCGCCATTTTAGTCCATCTAAAACTCGCGCCTGGGCGCCGCGCCCGGCGCCGGTTCTAGAAAAAACCCGGTGGCAGCAACGCCTTCGGACGGGCATACTCGGTGTCAGATAAGAACAATCTCGGGGGAGATCACCATGCGCTTTTCTGCACTCATTTGCGTTGTCATCGCTGTTTTCGTGTCGGGTCCGGCAAAGGCGCAGGGTTGGATCGAATTTTACGATGCGGTCTGGGGCTTCTCGATCAATTT
>CAIOYY010000026.1 GCA_903862715.1 uncultured Alphaproteobacteria bacterium | reverse complement strand
TTCGATCAGGCGTAGCTGGGTCTTGGACTTTTTGATTCGTCTTCGCTATCTAGCGGTCAACCGCACCGCGCCATTAATCAGGACATAGAACCCATGCCGACGCTCGCCGAAAGAAAGGCAAAGCTTTTCGGAAACCACGTGCTTCTCGTCACGCCTCTTACGCCCGCCGGCGCAATCGATGTGGAGTCCACCAGAAGCTTGGTGGACTATGTGATCGCTAACGGCGTGCATGGGATTCTGGCGCTCGGCAGCACCGGAGAAGTATTCTGCCTCCCGGACGAAGAGCGCCGCCAATTCGCCGATGTTGTCATTCGCCACACCAATGGCCGCGTGCCGGTGGGCATCGGTGTAATCGATTCCGCCAGCGACACCAGCGTAGCTCTCGCCAAACATGCCGCCGCCGCCGGCGCCGATTACATCTTCACGACCGCGCCCTACTATCACCCGCACGCCGCCGAGGGCATCTTCCGCCATGTGCAGGAAATCGGGAAGGCGACGGATCTTCCGCTCATGGTCTATGACGGCGGGGCAGGCATTGAACTATCGCTGCCGCTTCTCAAGCGCATGGCCGACAATATTCCAACGCTGCATTGCTCAAAGTTATTTTTGCCCTATCCCGGCAAGATCGCGATGTATGCGGCGGCGACAGACGGCAAGCTCCAAGCCTGGGCGGGCCACGATCAGATGAACTACCTGATGTTGCTGTACGGTGCGAAGGGTATGACTTCGGCCGCGAGCTGCATTCTGCCCCGTGAACAGAGCGACATGTTCGAGTTCATTCAGAACGGCAACCTGGACGGTGCGCGCAAGATCTTCCATGATTTTGTCGGCCCGCTGAACTCCATCGCCTTCGCCAATGTCCTGCAGTATCCGCAATGCTATAAGCGCGCCCTCAAGTGGATGGGCGTGATCGAACACGATACCTGCAAGCCTGTGATGGAGCCCATTGACGATATTCGCTCGCGCGAGCTGCGTGGCGTGCTCGAGCGCATCGGTAAGGTCAAAGCCTAAAGCTTTACGGCGGCGCCGAATCGGCCTGCTTCATGTTTTCCTTGCCGCGAACATCCGTTAGTCTCAGGGGTGAACGCGGGAGGGGGATTGCAGATGAAGCTGTTGCGGTATGGGCCGGCGAACGCGGAAAAGCCGGGTTTGCTAGATAACGACGGCGTCATTCGCGATTTGTCGGGCGTGATCGCCGATATTACGCCCGACGCCCTTGCACCGGAAAGTCTGAGCAAACTTGCGCGTCTCGACCCGCGCAGCTTACCTGCAGTGACGTCTCCCGTGCGGCTTGGTGTTCCGGTCAACGGTATCCGTAAATTTCTCGCTATCGGCCTGAACTACGCCGATCATGCCGTGGAAGCGGGCCTGCCGATCCCGAACGAACCTGTCGTCTTTATGAAAGCCATCAGCTGCCTGTCGGGGCCAAATGACGATGTCATGTTGCCGCCGGATGCGAAGCGCGGCGACTGGGAAGTCGAACTCGGCATCGTGATCGGACGCACGGCGCGGCACGTAAGCGAGACCGATGCCCTCAGCTACGTCGCCGGCTATAGCCTCATTAACGATGTCAGCGAACGGGAATGGCAGTTCGATCATGGCCTCACCTGGGACAAGGGCAAAGGCTTCGATACCTTTGGCCCGGTTGGCCCATGGCTAGTGACAGCCGATGAAGTAGGCGATCCGCAGTCCCTCGATCTCTGGCTAGAACTGAACGGCAAGCGGATGCAAACCGGCAATACCAAAACCATGATTTTCGGTGTCGCGCAGATCGTCAGTTATCTCAGCAAACTCTTTACGCTCTGGCCCGGCGATCTGATCACCACCGGTACGCCGCCTGGCGTCGGCATGGGCCATAAACCGCCGGTCTTTTTGAAATCCGGCGATGTGATGCGCCTTGGAATCTCAAAGCTCGGCGAACAGACCCAAAAGGTCGTCGCCTTCAGCTTGTCACCTTAGGGAGGCATCGGATGGCCGACACCAAAAAGAAGCTCCGCAGCCAGTCGTGGTTCGGCGCTCCCGGCCTTCATGGCTTCATTCACCGCAGCTGGATGAAGAACCAGGGCTATCCGCAGGATATGTTCGAAGGCAAACCCGTCATCGGCATCTGCAATACCTGGTCCGAACTCACGCCCTGCAACGGACATTTCCGCGAACTTGCCGAATGGGTCAAGCGCGGCGTCTATGAGGCGGGCGGCTTCCCGCTTGAATTTCCGGTCATGTCGCTGGGCGAGACCTTGCTGCGGCCCACCTCCATGCTTTTCCGGAATCTCGCGAGCATGGACGTCGAGGAATCGATCCGCGCCAATCCGCTCGATGGCGTTGTTCTCCTTATGGGGTGTGACAAAACGACGCCCTCACTGCTGATGGGGGCAGCGTCAGTCGATATTCCCACCATCGGCCTGTCCGGCGGCCCTATGCTGAAGGGCAATTATAAAGGTCAGCCCCTCGGTTCCGGCACAGGGCTTTGGCAGATGTCCGAAGACGTGCGCGCCGGCAAAATGACGAGCGAGGAATTCGTGGGCGCGGAAAACGCCATGAGCCGTTCGAAGGGTCACTGCATGACCATGGGAACGGCCTCGACCATGGCATCGATGGTTGAAGCCCTTGGCATCGGGCTTCCGGGCAATGCGGCCATCCCGGCCGTTGATGCCCGGCGCTACACCCTGGCGCAGCTAACGGGCCGTCGTATCGTGCAGATGGTGCACGAGGATATGAAGATGTCCCAGATCCTCACACGGAAAGCCTTCGAAAACGCCATCCGGACCAACGCAGCGATTGGCGGGTCCACCAATGCCGTCGTGCACTTGCTGGCGCTGGCAAAGCGCATCGGCGTAGAGCTCGACCTGCAGGACTGGGATGCGCTGGGCTCGCAGGTGTCGTGTCTGGTCAATCTCCAACCGTCAGGCAAGCACCTGATGGAGGACTTCTATTACGCTGGCGGACTGCCGGTGGTTTTGAAGGAACTTGCTGAGAGGAAGCTCCTTCATACCGACGCCCTCACGGTCAACGGCAAGTCGATCGGGGAAAACGTCGCAAGCGCCGAATGCTGGAATCGCGACGTCATCCACACCTACGATCAACCCTTCAAGGCGGAAGCCGGCATCGCGGTCCTCAAAGGAAACCTCGCGCCCAATGGTGCTGTGATTAAGCCATCGGCAGGCAGCCCACACCTCTTCAAACATCGCGGTCGCGCGGTCGTGTTCGAGAACATCGAACACTTCTATGCGCGCATCGACGATCCGAACTTGGATGTGGACGAGAACTGCGTACTCGTCCTTAAGAATTGCGGCCCTAAGGGCTACCCCGGAATGCCCGAGGTCGGGAACATGCCGCTGCCGCCCAAAGTGCTCAAGAAAGGCATCACCGACATGGTGCGCATTTCGGACGCGCGCATGAGCGGAACCGCGTACGGGACCGTCGTGCTGCACGCCTCGCCCGAGGCTGCCGCCGGCGGACCGCTGGCTTTGGTGCAAGATGGAGATATGATTGCCCTCGATGTCGAAGCCCGCACCCTGCATCTTGACGTAGACGAGGCGATCCTTACGAAGCGCCGTGAGGCCTGGAAGCCTCAACCGTCACCGGCACGGGGTTACGTCAAACTCTACGTTGACCATGTGCTCCAGGCCGACCAGGGCGCCGACCTCGATTTCCTCGTGGGCAAAAGCGGCGCCGAAGTCGCGCGCGATTCCCACTAGACATCAAGGCGTTAGGGCAGGGGCGTCTCGGCCGGAAATGTGATAGTATTTCTAAAGTAGATCGCACCGCGTTTGCCTTGAGGGATGGCGTTATCCGCTATTTTCTCTAGCGCTTCGGAGCCGTCGATCGCGTACGGGCCGATTGCTTTGGAATCAGGGTCTTATGAAATCAGGTCATCGCGCTTCCCAACGCCTAAAAGCTGGAGCGGGCGCGATGTGCCTTCTGCTTTGCGCTGCCCTCGCAAGCTGTAGCGGTGCTGAAACGGTTACCCCCGCTCCCGACATTGCCGCGATTCCGCCCGGGGTGGACGCCAGTTCACCGGCCCAGCGGCGCCTCATCACCGAAAGTCAGTATCTCAACACGGTCGGCCACATCTTCGGCCGCGATATCGAAGTCATTGCCCAGTTCGCGCCCATGCAGCGCACCGAAGGTCTTCTGGCCCTTGGCGCATCGAAAGCCGGCGTGCCCTCGGGAGAACTTCAGAAATTCCAGCGTGCCGCCCGCCAGGTCGCGAGCCAGATCGTCGACAACGGCAATATCGAGCTGCGTTTGCCCTCCCATCGCGATGTGCTGATGCCATGCAAACCGGCCGCGGCGAACGCGCCCGATGCGGCCTGCGCCGGGATGTTCCTGCGCGCGACGGGCCGGCTGCTCTACCGCCGTCCCGTCGGCGAAGCGCGCCTCGCGCAAATGGTTGATGATGCGGGCCGGGCCACGGCGCAACTCGGGGATTTCTACGCAGGGCTCGCCACGGTCGTCGAAGGCATGCTCATCAGCCCCGAAGTCCTTTTCATCGAGGACCGCAGCGAGCCCGATCCTGAGCGTCCGGGCCGGCAGCGTCTTGAGGCCTATTCTTATGCGTCGCGGCTCAGCTTCTTCCTCTGGAATGCGGCGCCCGACGATAAACTCTTGAAGGCCGCTGAAAGCGGTGAGCTGAACACCGCCAAAGGCCGCGCCCGCGTCGTCGATATGATGTTAGCCAGCCCGCGCCTTGAGGGCGGCGTACGCGGCTTCTTCGATGACATGCTTGGCTTTGATGCCTTCGCCAACCTCGCCAAGGACCCGACGGCCTATCCGGCTGAAACCGGGGCAACGCTGACCGATGCGCGCGAGCAGACTCTTCGCACGATCTACGATCACTTGGTGACCAAAAAGGGCGACTACCGCGATCTGTTCACCACGCGGGCGACCTTCATGTCGCCGGCGCTTGGCGCGATTTATCGCGTGCCCACGACGCCCGGTTGGGCGCCCTACGAGTTTCCCGAGAATGGCCCGCGCATGGGGCTGCTCACGCACGTCAGTTTCCTCGCGCAGCACGCTCACCCCGCGCGTAGCTCGGCGACGCGCCGCGGCAAGGCGTTGCGCGAGTTGCTGTTGTGCCAACCTGTTCCCCTGCCGCCTCCCAACGTCGACTTCTCGGCGGTCGAGGACCCGAAGGCCACCTTCCGCACCGCGCGTGACCGCGTCAACGTTCATCTTGAAAACCCGGTCTGCGCGGGCTGCCATCGCATTACAGATCCCATCGGCCTTGCGCTCGAGAACTTCGATGGCGCAGGCGTCTATCGCCGAACCGAGAAGGGCGCTGAAATTGATGGAAGCGGCGCGCTCGATGGAAAGGCATTCACCGATCTTGTCGGTCTCACCCAGGCGGTGCGAAATCACCCGGCGTTGCCGACGTGTCTTGTGCGCCGCGTTTACAGCTACGGGGTTGGCGCCGCGGTTGATAACAGCGACAAGCCGCTGC
>CAIOYY010000025.1 GCA_903862715.1 uncultured Alphaproteobacteria bacterium | reverse complement strand
TTGGCGATTTGCCGGAACTTGAAATGGCGATCAGCACATCCCCCTTAAGACCTTGCATTTTCACCTGCTGGGCAAAAACCTGGTCGTAGCCCAAGTCGTTGCCGAGGCATGTCAGCGAGGAGGCGTCATTGAATGTGATCGCGCGCACACCCCCATTCTTGGCGAAATCGATCGCCATATGGCCGGCGATTCCGGCCGACCCGCCGTTGCCGATGAACATGACCTTGTTATGCCCGCGGGGGATGGGCCGCAGGCAATCATGGGTTCGCGTCAGCCAAGCGTCAGCGGCGAGAGGCGCGCCTTCTCCGTCGGTGACTTCGATGGCGTCCAGGACTTTGTGAAAGGCCGTGGCGTAGGCCTGAAATTGACTGATATGTTCCATTGTGCTCGCGATCCGTTTCCGGGCGCAACATAGCAGGCAGACCGCTCCCGCACCACTTTATCGTCGGTGCCGACATCGGGGCGGACCGCCGGCGTGACTATTCGAAACGCTCCCGCGAGGCATCCGATGGCGGTCGCACAGCGGAAAGTTTCAGATCTGCACCACCCGATCTACCCGCGGGTCACGGCGTGCGAGACGAGGGAAGCGACCTTCCGCACCGGCTGCCATTCCGTCTCGAGGGCGAGATCGAGATGCTTCTCGCGACCGACGCCCTAGTGCCGTAAAGCCCAAGGATCATGTCCCAACCAACATCTCAAAACTTGATGGAGCAGGCGGTCGCGCAGGCCAATGCCGGCGACATGGCCGCCGCCGAGGCCTCGACCAAGGAATGTCTGGCGCGCGATCCGGACAACATCCGCGCCCTTCTCAATCTCGGCACGCTGCTGTCGAACCGCAAAGCCTACGCGGACGCGGAGCATGCCCTGCGCAGAGCGGTCGCCCTTGCCACCAATGTCGAAACGGTGACCGCGCTGGCACGCACGCTCAGAGCCGCCGGCAAGCCGGACGAAGCGGAGGGAATGTACCTTCATATCCTCGGCAGCATCCCGGCATATGCTCCCGCGCTCCTCGGGCTCGCTGAGGTGTATGAAGAAAAGGGAGAACGCACGCGCGCGGTTGAATTTTTTCGCAAGGCGTGGGACGCGCAGCCGGAGGATATCGAAGTCGCGATCCGGTATGCCTCGCTTGCCGCCGAGGACAATCCGGATGAACCGGGGCGTGTCATCGCAACGCTTCTGGCAGTGCCGGGCCTAAGCAATGCCAAGCGCTTGCGAGTTCTGGGCGCGCTCCTGATGTTCGAGGAATTCGGCGAGCGGATGAAGCGGGGCTTGATGCCGTACCACGCCATGGCGCTCGACGAGATGTTTTTCAAGTTCGCGGCGGCTGGTTTCGCGGCGTACCGCGACGCCGCTTTCGCCGCAATCCAAGAGCAGCCTAATGACGGCAATAATCTGATCGCGGCGATGCTGGCGCATTTTTGCGTGCGCGAGTATCCGCAGGCCGAAGCCATGCTGAAGCGTTTGCGCGCCGCTCAGCCAGGACAGATATGGGAGTCGACGACCTTCGACAACGCGTTCCATCGCGAACTCGCGGCGCGGAACGATATCGACCTGTTCGGCACACTGCCCCCCGTGAGCGATGTACTGATGCCGGATTTCACCGGCGAGAACATTGTCTATCTTGCCTGCAGCGGGGGCTATTTCGACAGTTTTGGCCTCCCGATGCTGCGCTCCTTGGAAGATCGC
>CAIOYY010000024.1 GCA_903862715.1 uncultured Alphaproteobacteria bacterium | reverse complement strand
GTTCGATATAGGCGCCGTCTTCGGTCTGCACCACGACGCGCGTTCCGACCGCAATATGGGGCGGCACTGCCGTCTTCACGCCATTTGAAAGCATGGCCGGCTTGAAGGAGGACGAAGCGGTCTGTCCCTTGGTCACTGGCTCGGTATCGACGATTTCCAGCACGACGCGCGCCGGAATTTCGATGGAGATCGGCACGCCATTATACTGGCTGAGGCTGACTTCCATATTTTCCTGCAGATACAGCGCGCTGTCTCCGAGAACATCCAGCGACACGGAAATCTGCTCGAAATTGTTCGGCTCCATGAAAATGTAGCTGTCGCCATCCTTGTAGAGATAATTGTAGCTGCCCGAATCGATGAAGGCCTTCTCGACGGATTCGGTGGTCTTGAAGCGTTCGACGGTCTTCACCCCATCGGAAATGCGGCGCATTTCGAGATGCGTGACCGGTGTGCCTTTTCCGGGATGAATGTTTTCCGCCCGCAGGACAACGTATAGTTTGCCCTCGCGCTCGAGGACGTTGCCTTTGCGAATGCTGCTTGCGATGACCGAAACCACGCTGTCCCTCTCAAACTCTGTCCAGACCGGCGGAGGGTTTAGCAGGCGGCTCAACCCCGGCCAAGGTGGGAAACCGCAGGAATGACGCGTCCCCCAACCT
Organism: uncultured Alphaproteobacteria bacterium; assembly: GCA_903862715.1. Classification (GTDB taxonomy): domain Bacteria; phylum Pseudomonadota; class Alphaproteobacteria; order Micropepsales; family Micropepsaceae; genus CAIYRG01. The sequence continues at coordinate 4,283 of CAIOYY010000024.1, read as the reverse complement.
CCCCGGCGGCTTCACCCTGGTGGACCCCCCATATTCATGCCGACCGGCGACCCCTGCTTCTGGCCCGGAACCGGATACGCGACGGTGTTCGCCAATACTTCGGGATGCAGGACTTCCTGGAGGTCGAATGTGGGGCCCTGCAGGTCTCGCCCGGCAATGAGGCCCATCTTCACGCTTTCCGAACCGAGCGGATTTCTCCGGGCGAAGGAACAGAGACGCTTTACCTTCATACTTCTCCGGAATTCGCCTGCAAGAAGCTTCTGGCGGCGGGCGAGACGCGCATTTTTTCGCTGGGCCCCGCCTATCGCAACCGTGAGAAGAGCGCGCTGCATGCCGCGGAGTTCACCATGCTGGAATGGTATCGCGCGGGCGAGGCCTACGCTTCGGTCATGGCCGACGCCATCGATCTTGTCCGGCTGGCCGCTACGACCGCAGGGGCAAAACATTTCCGCTATCGGGACAGGCAAGCCAATCCCTTCGCCGAGCCGCAGCGCATCAGCGTTGCGGTGGCTTTCATGCAATTCGGCGGCGTCGACCTTCTCTCCACCTTAAGCCCCATGGGCGGGGCGAACCGTGACGCCCTGGCGGAGGAAGCGCGTCGCGCAGGGATTTCATTCTCAGCCGATGACAACTGGTCCGACATTTTCAGCCGCATCCTCGTCGAACGCATCGAGCCGAAGCTCGGCATCGGCGCGCCAACCCTCCTCGTCGAATATCCGCGCGTTGAAGCGGCCCTCGCCAGGACGAGTGCGAATGACCCGCGCGTCGCTGAGCGCTTCGAGCTGTATATTTGCGGGGTCGAGATCGCCAATGGCTTCGGCGAACTGACCGACCCGGAAGAACAGCAGAAACGCTTCGAGGCAGAAATGGCCGAGAAGGCGCGCATCTATGGCGAGCGCTATCCGGTAGACGCGGATTTCCTCGCCGCGCTGGCGCTGATGCCAGAGGCCAGCGGCGTGGCGCTCGGCTTCGACCGGCTCGTGATGCTGGCGACGGGGGCAGAACGCATCGACCAGGTGATCTGGACTCCGATGCCGGACAAGGGCATTTGAGGGCAACCATGCTGAAACGCCGCCGCACACTCAAAACACCCTGGGACCTTGCCGAAGCTGGCTTCGTTTCGCCCGAGACGGCCCAAAGTCTGATGCCGGTCGCGGAGCGCTACACGATCGCGCTGACGCCTGCGCTGGCCGATCTGATCGACCCGAGCGATACCGAAGATCCGATCGCGCGACAGTTTGTTCCCAGCGTAGACGAGCTGATCACGACACCGGAGGAGAGCGCCGACCCCATCGGTGACGAACGGCATAGTCCGGTGCGCGGCATCGTGCATCGCTATCCCGACCGCGTTCTGCTGAAGCTCACCCATATCTGCCCGGTCTATTGCCGCTTCTGTTTTCGGCGTGAAATGGTGGGCGCGGCCAATGGTCCGGGGCTTTCGTCATCCGAACTGGATGCCGCCCTCGCCTATATCGAATCTCATTCCGAAATCTGGGAAGTGATCCTGACCGGTGGCGATCCGCTGGCGCTGTCGCCGCGGCAGATTGCCAACACCGTCACGCGCCTGAACGCGATCCCGCATGTCAAAATTCTGCGCTGGCACACGCGCGTTCCGGTTGCGAAACCCGACTTGATCACCGGCGAACTGATCGCCGCGTTGAACGCGTACGATAAAATGACGTATGTGGTGCTGCATACCAATCATGCGCGCGAGTTAAGCCCACAGGCGCGCACCGCCTGCTTGGCACTTATCCGCGCCGGGTTTCCAATGCTCAGTCAGAGCGTTCTCTTAAAGGGCGTGAACGACACCATCGAAGCGCTCGAAGCGCTCATGCGCGCCCTCATTGAGGCCGGCATCAAGCCCTATTATCTGCATCATGCCGATCTCGCACCGGGTACCTCGCATTTCCGCACCTCCATCGCCGACGGCCAAAAACTGATGCGCGAACTGCATGCGCGCGCTTCCGGCCTCTGCCTGCCTACCTATGTGCTCGACATTCCCGGTGGCCACGCCAAAGCGCGGCTGGAACTTTGCGACGCGCGGGTCGTTTCGGTCGGGGATAGCGAGGGAAATGCGGCCTATCGCATCCGCGATGCCGAAGGCGCCGAACACGATTATCGTTCTAACGATGGTCGGTCTGAAGAATAGACCGTGACTTAAAGCGGATCGAGCACCGGACCGGTCGGATTTTCGACACGGTAGAAGTGATAGTTCTCGATCAGCACGCCATCGCGCTGGCGCATCAGGCTCCCGATCCGTTCGACAATTTCAAAGCGTTCGGAAAGCAGGCTGGAGAGATCGCGCCGTTCTTCCGTAATATAAAGTAGCGGACCCTCGAATAGGGCTTCCTCCGGCGGCGGCTCATTGAGCCAGCGTGCCCGCTCATTGATCTGCACCACGGGAGCATCCGACGGCAAGTAAAAGGAAAGCCAACCGGTTTGCGCATAGCTGCTGGTCAGGATGGCTTTCGCGTCCATTACGATACGAAACACATCGAATTCTTCCGCGAGAGGCGCATATCCGACAGCGAGCAGCCTCGCGACAGGATCGCGCGTTCCCTCGATGGGAAGAATGGGGCGCAGCGCATGCGTGTAGGCCAGAATGGTAAACCCAAGCGCAACAGGTAATGCCGCCATCTGTGAGAAACGCAGCGCCCTTCCTCCCGAGCCGGACAACGTCCAGCGTAATGTCGCCACCGCGCACAAAGCAAACATCGGATAGAGGAAGGACGGCCAATTGCCCTGCACACGATCGTGCAGCGAGTGCCAGAAAAAATAGAGAAGCGCCGGAAGGAGCAGCGCTGCGAGAAGCATCAGGCCACTGGCGCGCAATGTGCGCGAAAACAGAATGCCGCCAAGACCCGCTACACCGAGTATGAAAATGAACGGTGTCGCAAACGCGATTTGTCCGGCGAGAAATTCACCGAGGAAGCGCAAGGTGAAGCCGCTTCCGCCCGCCCGCCCGAACTGCCGCTCGAACGAGATCCAGTCATGCGCGGCATTCCACGCGATAACCGGCGCGAACAGAAGAAGCGCGATCACCGCACCGAGATAGGGCCAGAAAGAGCGGAACCAATGACGCTGCGCCGGCGCGAGCAACAGCCACAGGATAGCGCCCGCCCCCAGAAAGAGACCGGTATATTTGGCGAGCAGCGCGAAGCCCCCTGCGATACCTGCGGCGATCCACCATGCGCCGCGCCCCGTTTCCTGCACCTTCGCCAGCGCAAAGAGGAAGAACGCGGCGGCGGTCATTGATGGCGCGTCAGGTGTTGCGACCAGCGCTTCGACGCCCGCCATCAGCGTGACATTGTAGAACAGCACCGCCAGCGCGCCGTAATATTCATTGCGCAGTAAAATGGATCCGGCGCGCCATACGGCCCAGGACGTGGCGATGGAAAGAAGCACCATCCCGAACCGAACGCCGAACTCGCTGTCGCCGAATATCATCGTACCAAAACGGATGACGAAGGCGATCAGCGGGGGATGATCCCAATAGCCCGCGGCCAAATGCTGCGACCAGCGCCAATAATAGGCTTCGTCGAAGGACAGCGGTAGCAGCGCGCTCATCACGGCACGCAGCAAAAGAAGGGCGCCGGTGAGGTAGAGAAGGCGGAGGGCTTGCGCCCGCGCGTCCGCCGCGCTCACTTCACGCGCCACACGAAAATGTTGGACAAAGCGTAGTTCCACACTGCGCTCATCAGCGCGCCCGCAATGCCCGCCACCCACCACATCTGATCATGGGCGTAGAGCCAGGAAGCGATGCCGATATTGCCCAGAGCTCCGACGGCGCTAACAGCATAAAAGCCGAACAGTCCCTTCACCATCGCAAAGCCGGTCAGGCGTTTGTCGCGATAGGTCAGCGCATTGTTGAGAACAAAATTGGTGGTCATGGCGACGAGCGTTGCCAGCCCCTGCGCCACGGCGAAACCCTGGCCCAGCAACAGCAGCGCGGTGCGCAGGACAACAAGATGCACCACGACGCCACTTGCCCCGACCAGAAGGAAGGAGAGAAACCGCGTGCTGACCGCGCCGCCCGTCATTTTGGCAAACAGAAGCCCGAGAAAGTCGAGCGCCACCTGCGCATCGAGCTTGCTTTCGCCATGTTCGCGAGCGCCGAAAACGAAAGGCTCTTCGGCAATGCGCAACGAACCGCGCGAGGTGATGACGATATCGAGAAGAATCTTGAACGCGACTGGTTTTCGGCAGCTAGCGGACAGATGCTCCGCTTTTATATCTTACACCAAACCGACGAAAAACAACAATATATTCTCGGCGATATCACC
>CAIOYY010000023.1 GCA_903862715.1 uncultured Alphaproteobacteria bacterium | reverse complement strand
CGGCAGGGCGTCGTCGTTCAGACGGACATCTGCCCGGAATCGACGCAAATCTACGCGGACAAGCGCGCGGTAACGCAGATTTTGATCAATCTTCTTTCCAATGGCGTGAAGTTTACCCCTAAAGGCGGTCGTGTCTCCGTGATGGCGCAGGCGAAGGAAGACGGCATCGAAATCGCCGTCTCCGATACGGGTGTGGGAATTTCCGAAGAGCACATCCTTCGAGTCGGTAAGCCGTTTGAACAGGTAGAAAATGAAATGACGCGGACCAAGGACGGCACGGGGCTGGGTCTCGCGCTGGTGCGATCGCTGGCGCAGCTTCACGGCGGCTCCATGTGGATCGAATCGAAACTCGGCGCGGGGACGACTGTGCATGTGCTGCTTCCGCACCGCGAATTTTTCGCTCAGGATCTGCGTCCCATTGCGGCTGTAGCTGCCGGTTGAAAATTGCCTATCCCGCACTTCGGCGCGATAGTGGATTACTGCGGCTCTCCGACCCAAGTTCAGATATTGCGCCTCAAATCCAGGATTTACGTTCAGGCATTGATCCGCCGCGCCGAAGTACAAGGCGCGGCCGCCTTCGTCCTGCGTAAGGGTGCGGAGGAAGCGGGCGCGGTATTTCTCAAAATCAATCGCCTCGATGGGTTATGCGAGGTTCTCAGCCCGGCGCAGCGAACGGGAACGGACGGTAATTTGGAAAGGGCCTGGGCGCGTCCCCTCGGGGTCGCGGTACCGGAAGCCGATGCAAGCACCTATTTCGCCCGTCAGATACAGTTCGATCCCGACATATGGATCGTGGAGATCGAAGATCGCGCGGGCAGGGCCTTTGTCGACGAGCCTATCCTTTAGATATTCCCTTGAGGTTTTCGGCTCTTGCGCCCCGGCGCGGCGTCATTTACCCCAGCCCTGACCTGCATCCTGTTATAGTTTGAACCGATGACCGCGAACGCCACTCCCGCCGCCAACACGCCCGCCGCCCAGGCGGCGCGCAGGCGTACCTTCGCGATCATTTCCCACCCGGACGCGGGCAAGACCACCCTGACCGAGCAATTATTGCTTCTCGGCGGAGCCATTCGCATGGCGGGGCAGGTGAAGGCACGCGGCGAGGCACGACGGGCGCGTTCGGACTGGATGAAGATCGAACAAGAACGCGGCATCTCCGTCACCTCGGCCGTGATGACCTTCGAATTCGAAGACGTCGTTCTCAACCTTCTCGATACGCCGGGCCACGAAGACTTTTCCGAAGACACCTATCGTACGCTCACCGCCGCCGATTCCGCCGTCATGGTGATCGACGCGGCCAAGGGCATCGAAACCCAGACACGCAAACTCTTCGAAGTGTGCCGCCTTCGCGATATTCCGATCATCACCTTTATCAACAAGATGGATCGCGAGGCGCGCGATCCTTTGGAATTGATCGACGAGATCGCTGACCAATTGCAACTCGAATGTACGCCAATGAATTGGCCGGTTGGATCGGGTCTCAATTTGCGCGGCATATTCGATCTCCATTCGCGCGAATTCATTGCCTTCGGGAAAGACGAGAAACGCGTCGCGGAGGCGGATCTTGACCATGCGTTATCCCCGGAAGACCGGATCAAGCTCGATGAGGATGTCTCGCTGATCGAGGGTGCGAGCACGCGGTTCGATTTCGACACCTATCGCGCCGGACATCTCTCGCCCGTCTATTTCGGTTCCGCGCTGAAGAAATTCGGCGTGCGCGAGCTTCTCATGGCGATTGCGGCCTATGCCCCGCCACCAAGAGTGCAGCGCGCGGTACCACGCGATGTCCTTCCTTCCGACAAAAATGTGACCGGGTTTGTGTTTAAGGTTCAGGCGAATATGGACCCAAACCACCGCGACCGAGTGGCGTTTCTGCGCCTCTGTTCGGGCCGGTTCACGCGCGGCATGAAGCTGAAACAATCGGGTACGGGAAAAGTGATCGGCGTTCACAATCCGATATTGTTCTTTGCGCAGGAACGGGAAACGGTGGATGAAGCCTATCCCGGCGACATTATCGGTATTCCCAATCATGGCGTGCTGCGCGTTGGCGATACGTTGAGCGAAAGCGAAGCGCTGACCTTTGTCGGCATTCCGAACTTTGCCCCGGAAATTCTTCGTCGCGTACGGCTCTTCGATGCGATGAAGGCGAAACATCTAAAGCGCGCACTGGAAAGTCTTGCGGAAGAAGGCGTGACGCAGGTTTTTCGCCCGTTGATCGGCTCTCAGTGGACCGTCGGTGTTGTCGGTCATCTTCAGCTCGATGTGCTGAAAAGCCGCCTGCAGGCGGAATATGGACTGGATGCCGACCTTGAAGCCTCGCCCTACGAGACCGCGCGCTGGTTGCAGGGAACGCCCGCGGATGTCGAGAAATTTCGCGATGCCAACAAAGGGCAGATGGCCGAGGACCGCGACGGCGCGGCGGTTTTCCTGGCGAAGAATGCGTGGGAACTCGGTTATATCGGCGACAAATTTCCAAATGTGAAATTCGTGAAAACTCGCGAGAGAAGCGCCACCGCCGAAGTGGTGTAACGTTACGCGGCCTTCGCGCTCTCAAACGCTTCGAGCAAGGCCATCGTTGTCGCGGGTGGTCTCGTGGATGCGGCATCCGATAGAAGAACGATGGAGGAATAAGCGGCGCGCGAAAGGCCGGCCTTCTTGCACGTTGTGACGAGCGGCTCGCTCTTGCCTTGGCGTAATGCCTCCAGCGCTGCCGTAGCCTGAGTCCCGGCAATTTCCACGAACAAGGAACGGAACGCGTCAATGCTGCGCGAGCGGAGCGTTTCGACGAGGCGTGGCTCCACCGCCTTGGGCGGATCGAGCAGCGCCAGAACCGAATGCGGCAGATGCGGACGCTGACGCAGCCGCGCGACATGTGCGGGTGACGCAGTGGCGGCGAGTTCACACAGATCGTCTTCCGATAGCACGGGGCAATCGAGAATGACCGGTTCGGCAATCACGATCTCATCCCAGGCCAGAAAGCGCATCAATTCGTGCGGCGCGTCCATACGCTTAGCAAGTTCGACCGCAATCGTTCTGCGCTTTTCGGGGGGGAGAGCTTTAACCAGCGTCAGCACTTCTTCGGTGCCGGTGCGCACCGTGACGCCGTCTGACGGCATGTGTTTTTGTTCGATGCCCATGAAGAGAGCATCGCCCAAATTGGTTAAAAATCGGTAGGGCCTCCGCCAGAAAGCTGCAGGCCGCTATTCGATGATCGCCCAGTCGTCGGAGAACAGACCGTTGAACTGCGTCCGGCATGCGGCGGTATAGGCGCCGGCATTTTCAAACACGATGAAATCGTCGAACTGGATGTCGCCGGGCAGCATCATGGGCTTAGGCAGAACATCGACGGTATCGCAGGTCGGCCCGTAAATGCGGAAGGGGCGGGGCGCGCCGGTGCGTTCATGCGCTCGGCCGTTTGCGTCGAGCCAGTATACCTTGCGGACATATTCCGCCGTCCAGCCGGGCTGGCATAGTTCGTCCATGTTTCCGTAACTGCCGTCGTTCAGGAACAACGCCTCACCCTTGTTCAGAATGACGCGCGTGATCAGCGTCGAACCTTCGGCGCAAAGCGCCCGTCCCGGCTCGCAAAGGAGCTCGCCCCCCGGCATCAGCGGAAAGGTGGAAAGCGATTCCCGGATCGTGTCGAAATACCAGTGATGCGGCGGCACGTCGTTTCCGGGATAGTTGCTTGGAAAGCCGCCGCCGACATCGAGTGCCGCGATCTGCACATCGGCGGCAACGGCCGCACGGCGCGCCATTTCAACGGCCTGGGCATAGGTGAAAGGGCTTAAGCATTGCGAGCCAACATGGAACGTCAGCGCAGGCGTTGCGCCCGCCTCCACAACGCGGCGCAGGAGTTTCGCGCCGTGGTCGGGTTTGGTGCCGAATTTGCTGGAGAGCTCGAGTATCGCACCGCCAAGTGGCGTCGCGATACGAACGAAGATCCTGAGGCCCTTGCCGCCCGCTTCGCGCAAAAGCTTATCGAGTTCCTGATCGGAGTCGACGACAAAATCCTTGATGCCGTACTCCTGCGCGGCTTTCGCCGCAGCACCGGGAAGGCGCACCGGGGCCATGAAATGACAGGTCGCGTCGGAAAAGCGTCCCTGGATCAATTCGATCTCCGCCAGTGATGCCGTGTCGAAATGACGGATGCCGGCTTCGTAAATCTGGTCGACGACGGGAAGCGACGGATTGGCCTTCACCGCGTACATCGGTGTTCCCGGGAACTCGTTCAGAAAACGGTCCGCGGCGGCGCGGAAGCGCGCTGGATGCAGCGCGTAAAAGGGAAGCACTGGACGTATTTGTTCGATCAGCGCTACGACGGAGGGAAAGCGCGGGAGCGTCGGCGAGGCAGCGGTCTTGTCTGTAACCAACCGGAGTGTCATGAGGTCAGCCCTTCCAAACTCAAAGTGCAATCCCGCGAAAGCGAACGCTTTCTCAGGAATGCGCGACAAGCCGAGCCCAAATCATGCGTCGCTGTCGTCGAAGCATGCTCTCGGGGGGCGCTACATAGGGCCGGAGAACCCGGGGGTCAAGAAGCGGCCGGGCCTTGGGCAGGCAGCGTCGGAACGTTGAAACCGTCTAGCGGCCGGAACGGACTGCGCCGGAGCATTCGCGCAAGTCGAGGATGGTCGCACGTTTGTCGACGGAAGGCTGGTAAACGTTGGTGATCTCGTTCAACGCGGCGTTGAAGTCGTCGAGGGAAAGGTTTTGCTGCAGTTCGAACGCATCGACGCCGACGCGCACGAAGAAGGCGATCTGATCGCGCAGTACATGGCCGGTAACGCGGATCTCGCCTTTGAATTTCAGGCGGGTGCGCAGCATCCTTGCCCAGGAGAAGGCCCGACCGTCACGGAAATAGGGAACATTGAGAACCACCAACGCAAGCTGGTGGAGGCTTTCTTCGAGAGCCTCGGGGCTTTCGGATGATTCCAGAAGAACGCCGAGCGGGAGGTCGTGTGCGAGAAGAAGGTCTTTGTCGCCAAGAAAGCGCTTAAGGGAAACGATAACCGCTTGAGCCGGTAACGCTTCGTCATCCTTCAGCCGAATATAGGGGTCGTCCGAGATCGCCCCACTCTTAACGAGCATAGAGGCGTTCCTTGAACGGTGCGGTGCCAACGCGGCGATAGGTATCGAGGAAGCGCTCTCCGGCCTGGCGGAGCGTCGTATAGGTGTCGATCACATTCTCGACTGCGTCAACGATGCCGCGATCATCGAAACCCGGTCCGAGAATTTCGCCCAGGCTGGCGTCTTCGGCGCCCGATCCGCCTAGAAGGATCTGGTAATTCTCGACCCCTTTTCTATCGACGCCAAGAATTCCGATATGCCCGACATGGTGATGGCCGCAGGCATTGATGCAGCCGGAAATCTTGATCTTGAGTTCGCCGAGATCGTGCTGACGGTCGAGATCGGAAAAACGTTCCATGATTCGCTGGGCAATTGGGATTGAGCGCGCATTGGCGAGGTCGCAATAATCGAGGCCGGGGCATGAAATAATATCAGTGACCAATCCATGATTGGCGGATGCCAGTTCCAGCGGAACGAGCTTCTCCCACAGCGCAAACAAATCCTTTTTCCGCACATGCGGGAAAACAAGGTTCTGCTCATGCGTGACGCGAATTTCCGTTTGCGAAAACGCGTCCATCAGATCTGCGACGGCATCCATCTGTTCGGATGAAGCATCCCCCGGCGTGGCGCCCAGCGCTTTCAGCGAAAGCGTGGCGATCGCGTAACCGGGAATTTTGTGGGCGTGAACATTGGTTTTCACCCAGGCGGCGAAGTCCCTGTTGTCCTGCACGGACTTGTCGAATTCCGGAACCGAAGCGTCTAACGTTTGGAATGCGGGCGGCGCGAAATAGGCTGCGATGCGGTCCATTTCCTCGCGCGGCAACGCCAGAACACCGGTTTGCTTTATTTCGGCAAATTCCTTTTCCACGCGTTTGCGCATTTCGTCGACACCGATCTGGTGGACGAGAATCTTGATACGCGCCTTATGAATATTATCGCGCCGACCCGCCTCATTGTAGACACGCAGGACCGCTTCGAGGAAAGCGAGAATATGTTCTTTTTCAACGAAAGAACCGACTTCCTGCGCTATGAACGGCGTGCGGCCAAGGCCGCCTCCGACAAAAACGCGATAACCGACGCGTCCCTCGTCGTTCCGCACAATGGCGATGCCGATATCGTGCACCAGAATGGCGGCGCGGTCCTGCGGCGAGGCTGTAACGGCAATCTTGAATTTGCGCGGCAGGAAGGAAAATTCCGGATGCAGCGTCGACCATTGCCGCACGATCTCGCAAATGATGCGTGGATCTTCGATTTCCTCTGCTGCGGCGCCGGCGAACTGGTCGGAGGTCACGTTGCGCACGCAATTGCCCGAAGTCTGCAGACCGTGCATTTCGATATCGGCGAGGTCCTTCAGAAGGTCCGGCACCTGCGGCAACTGCACCCAATGCAATTGGAGATTCTGGCGCGTTGTGAAGTGGCCATACCCCTTGTCATATTTGCGCGCGACGTGAGCCAGCCCGCGCATTTGCCGTGCGGAAAGCGTGCCGTAGGGAATGGCGATGCGCAGCATGTAGGAGTGAAGCTGAAGGTAAAGGCCGTTCATCAGCCGTAACGGCTTGAACTCGTCTTCGGAAAGTTCGCCCGAAAGGCGCCGCGCGACCTGGCCGCGGAACTGCTCCGCGCGTTCATGTACGAATTGGGCGTCGAATTCGTCATACCTGTACATGCTCTACTATTGCGCTCCGCTCGCCTGTTTTCCAAGGTCGCGCCGAACGGTGGGGCCTGCCGCGCGGATCACTTCGCGCGCTTTAACCGGAGTCGCCTTTCCCTCCTCGACGCGCACCTCGAAAAGATAGGCGCCGACGACTTCACGCCGCCTTATCCATTCTGCCGCGCCTTCCAAAGCCGCCTTCCCTACAGCGTCGTCCATGACTTCCGCCTGCGCGAAATCAGGGGTCCAGCCCTTCGTGGCGCTCCAATAAACAACCTCCCCGGGTCCTAGGCGGTTGGCGGTCAGAACTTGCGACATGGAAGGCCCTCAAAAAACGAGCGGAAAATCACATCGGAGGGCGGAGAAATCAAGGCTATACAAAAATTTATTGTATTATTCTGCAATCAACAAGAAATTCTTGTATTTTAATACGCAAATGTAGGAAGTCTTTGCTTAGCCGAGCCTTACCGAAGCGCGTCTCTGCACGCCTTGCCGACCGTTAACGGCCGACCGGTCGCATGGAATAGATGGGGCGGCCGTCAGGACCGGGAATTACACGCGGTTCAGGAATCCGTGGGCGCTCTGCAGGCTGGGCATAGGATGGCGGCTGGTCGGCGTAGTCACGGCGATATTCCGCATACGGATCAGTCCGGCGTTCGCTTTGTTCGCGCAGATACCATTCCTGCTCATATGGGTTGCCACTGCGATTGTCGGCGCGTTCCCGAAGGGGCTCGATACCGCGCCGCTCATAATACGCGTCATGGCGTGCAAGTTGCTCCTGCCGCCAATAGGGAACGTCCCGCTCATGGGAATCGATCACCGCATCCGCGGGTACGGGCGGCGGCTCCGGCACTTCATACCAGGCATGCTCGCCCCAATAGTCGCGCCCGGAGTCATCCGCTACGCCATAGGGCACATCGCCCGGATAGGTTTCGATCGGTTCGGGAACGGTCTCGGCAATCACCTCTCCTGCAAAAGGCTCGAGCGCCTTGCGCATGAAATCATTCCAGATCTCGGCCGGAAGCATGCCGCCCGTGACCCGTTTCATCGGGGTGAAATCGTCATTTCCGACCCAGACGCCGGTGACATATTGCTGCGTGTAGCCGACAAACCACGCGTCGCGCCAATCGCTGCTGGTGCCAGTTTTACCAGCGACGTTAAAGCCCGCAATGGCTGCTTCGCGCGCGGTGCCGCGACGGACCACTTGCGTCAGCATCGCGCTCATATCTTCGGCGGGCCCTTCCTCGATCACGCGCTTCTGCACCGTGCCGGGGCGTCGGTACAGAAGCCGTCCTTGCGGATTGCGGATTTCCACCACGCTATAGGGCGTTGCTTTGATGCCGCCATTTGCAAAGGCGGCATAGGCACCGGTCATTTCGAGCGGGCTGACACCGGATGTCCCCAATGCCAGTGACGGACTTTCCTGGAGCGCTGATGTGATGCCGAGGCGCCGCGCGGCAGCGGCAACTTTTTCGATGCCGATTTCATCTGCCACTCGGACAGCTATCGTATTTACCGAATGAACCAGCGCATTTTCCAATGTGAGCGCGCCCCAGCGGACCCCGCCATAATTGCCTGGCCTATATCCGTCGATGTTCACCGCCCCGCCGCTGCGCACCGTCCAGGGATGAAGCCCTTCTTCCAGCGCGGCGAGATACACAAAGGGCTTGAACGCGGAGCCAGGTTGACGCCGAGCCTGAGTCGCGCGGTTAAACTGGCTTTCGGCGTAGTCGCGGCCGCCAACCAGCGCACGTATGGCGCCGTCCGGTGAAAGCGATACTAAGGCGGCCTGACCTGCGGCACTTTTTCCGCCCTCCGCCGTAAGAATATCGGCCACCGTTTTGCTCGCCATATCCTGCATGGCCGGATCGAATGTCGTGCGCACGACAAGATCGCCATCTGTGCGCGGTAACAGGCGGCGTACTTCTTCGGCGCTCGCATCGAGATAGTAAGCGCGCGAAAAATCGGTCGGCGGATCTACAAGCATTGCAGGATGCGCACCCGCTTCGACCACATCTTCCGCGCTCACCATGCCGGCGGCATACATGACGTTGAGGACGACCTTGCTGCGCAGCTGCGCGGCGGTAAGGTCGCGTCGCGGGGTGAAGGTGGAAGGCGCGCGCGTCAGCGCCGCCAGCATTGCGGCTTCCGCTAGCGTGAGTTCGCGTGCGGACTTCCCGAAATAGACCCGCGAGGCGCCATCGACGCCATAAGCGCCCGAACCGAGATAGATGCGGTTGAGATAGAGTTCGAGAATTTCGTTCTTGGAAAGGTGCTGTTCGAGCGTCCAGGCGCCGCCGACCTCGCGAATTTTACGTCCCAGCGTACGATCCGGCGTCAGGAAAAGAATTTTGACGAGCTGCTGCGTAATCGTCGATCCGCCCTGAACCGTTTCTCCGGCTTTCAGATCCGCGATGAGGGCTCGGACAATCGCACGCGGATCGATTCCGCTATGCTGGTAAAATTGCTGATCCTCCATCGCGATGAAGGCGGCGGGGACATAGGCGGGGAGTTCGGACAGTTTCACCCGCTCGCCGACATGGGGGCCATAGTGGCCGGCGGTGTTGCCGTCCTTATCGAGGAAGGTGAAAGCTGGGGGGCGATTCAGCGCATAAAGATCAAGGCTCGGGTCGATCTCGGGTTGGGAGAGATAGACCGCTCCCGCAAGCAACCCCGCGGCGACGAAGGGCGTCGCCAGAATGAGGCCTGCAGCCCAAAAAAATACCCGACGCAGCATTCCGGTCCTGGTTAACAAGCGGTTAATACTAAACGCAATCTCGCCCTGAAGCGACTCTCCGCGGGAATACGGTAAACGGAGTAGGCCGTGACCTTTGAAACTCTATCGCAGCCAGGATCAACACTTCTTAAAAGCCCCCTAAAAATGAGACGCCCGCACGGTCTAGAGGAACCGTGCGGGCTATCTCTCCTGAACCGGCATCGCGAGGAGGGGCGTTGCACGAAGGCCGGTCTCAAGTTTCTCTGCTGTTGTGGGGACGGGGGGGGTGTCCGGTCTTCAGCATTGCCCCTAATATCGTCGAACGATGCTGAATGATTGCTGGCCGATACGTTCATCAGGGGTTCATGGGCCGGGTCCTAGAAAGTCCGTCATGCGGTACTTTGCGCCCCTTCTCATCGTTTTGGCGGTCGCGCTCGGCGCGCCCGTGGCGGCGCAGCCCTTTGGCAATGGTGGCGGTCAGCAGATGCAGTCGCTGGACTCCATTTTAAGCAATATTCGCCGTCAGCACCCTGGGCAGTTGTCGGACGTGCAGGGGCCGAACAATGGCCGCTACCTTATTAAGTGGCTGACCCCTGACGGACGGGTTCTGTGGCTGGAAACCGATGCGCGCACCGGCCAGATTCTCGGCGTTCGCGGCGGCGGCGAAGGCGGTAATTTTCAGCGTCAGAATTTCGATCCCTCGCCCGCGCGTTTTCCTCGTGACGACCGGTTCGAGCGTGACGACCGGTTCGAGCGTCGATCCGGCAACCGCACCTTTCGGCGGGACGACTGACGATGCGCATTCTGGTGGTAGAAGACGAGGCCGAGCTTCAGCGCCTCCTGAAAAAGGCACTTTCGGAAGCAGGTTATGTCGTCGATGTGGCGAGCGACGGTGAGGAAGGACATTTTCTCGGCGATACCGAACCCTATGACGCGGTCATTCTGGATCTCGGCCTGCCGAAAATGGATGGCGTGACGGTGCTGGAGCGCTGGCGCAAATCAGGGCGGAAGATGCCGGTGCTCATCCTGACGGCGCGCGACCGCTGGAGCGATAAGGTGGCGGGTTTCGATGCCGGCGCCGACGATTATGTGGCCAAGCCTTTTTATACCGAGGAATTGCTGGCCCGCCTGCGCGCGCTGCTGCGCCGTTCGGCGGGTCTTGCTTCACCCGATATCGAGGTCGGTCCCGTCCGCATCGACACGCGCACCTCGCGCGTCACGGTCGATGGCAATCCGATCAAACTTACATCGGCCGAATATCGGCTTCTGTCCTATCTTGGTCATCACAGAGGGCAGGTTCTGTCCCGAACCGATCTCGTCGAGCATCTCTATGATCAGGATTTCGACCGCGACTCCAATACCATCGAGGTTTTCGTCGGTCGTCTGCGCAAAAAACTCGGCATAGATATCATCCAAACTGTGCGCGGCCTTGGCTACCGTCTCGACGCGCCGGACGCGGCGCAGGATCCGGGACGCGATGATAGTTCTCCCAAAGTCTAACTCTCTTACCTTCCGCCTGATTGCCGGCGCCGCCATCTGGTGCGTGCTTGGGCTTGTCGTCGGCGGCTTTATATTGTCGGGCATTTTCCGCACGGCCGTGCAGGAAAGCTTCGACAGCCGTCTCATCTTCCATCTGGAAGGATTGGTCGCGGCGGCGGAGACCGACGCACCGGACCGCGTGACTCTGGTCGGGCGTTTTGCCGACCCGCGTTATGAGCGGATTTTCTCGGGCTGGTACTGGCAGATCGAACCAGAAGGAAATCCGGCCGCTTTGCCGCAACGTTCGCGCTCGCTCTGGGATTTCACGTTACAGCCCGATGCGCTCACCGTTCAGAACAATATGTCCTGGGGATATGCCCTGGGCCCCGACAATCAGCGTGTACGCGTTCTCTCGCGCCGCATTTCGTTTCCTGATCCCGGGGATATGGACGAAACGCGTGATTTTCATTTTGTCGTTGCAGGTGATATCGGCGAAATCGAAGCGAATGTCGCAACCTTCAACAGGACCCTGTTCTGGTCGTTTGCAGGGCTTGGGCTTGGGTTGATTGCCGCCATTCTCATTCAGGTTCGTGTCGGTCTTCTCCCCCTAAGCCGTGTGTCGGAGGCGCTGGCGCGCATTCGTGAGGGGCGGGCGCGTCGGCTGGAAGGCGAATTCCCAGCGGAAATTGCGCCTCTGGCCGCCGAACTCAATTCCTTGATCGCGCATAGCGCTGAAGTCGTCGGCAGAGCGCGTACGCATGTTGCCAATCTCGCGCATTTTTTGAAAACGCCGCTCACCGTTCTGGCCAACGAAGCCTCAAACGACACGGGGCCGCTGGCGGATGCCGTGGGACGTCAGGTCACGGCGATGCGCCGTCAGGTTGATCACTATCTCGCCCGCGCCCGCGCCGCCGGTTCGCTCGATGTGCTCGGAAGTCGCACTGAAGTGGCAGCGGTTGTGCATGATCTCGTGCGCGTTCTGCCGCGCATGCATCCCGATAAGACACTCACCTTCGATGTGAGCGTGCCGGAGAGCATTGCCTTTCGCGGCGAGCGTGAGGATCTCGAGGAATTGGTGGGCAACCTTATCGACAACGCCTGCAAATGGGCGCGTGGCGCTATTCGCGTCGAGGCCGAAGCCCTGAAGGGCGGGCGGTTAGTTCTGCGGGTCGGGGATGACGGGCCTGGCCTTGCTCCGGAAACGCGCGCGCGCGCAATGGAACGCGGCGAGCGTTTGGACGAATCGGTTCCCGGCTCGGGCCTTGGTCTTGCCATTGTGCGCGACATCGCAAAACTTTACGGCGGTGCGTTCACGCTGGGCGAATCCAAGCTGGGTGGGTTGGAGGCGTGTCTGGAACTCCCCACCACTATCTGACGCCGCGCCTTTCCTATCCGGCGGGAATAGGGCAATTTGCCCACGCTTCGACACATGAAAGAAAAATGCCGGACAGACTGCCCATCTCCGCCTTCATTATCGCCAAGAACGAAGCCGACCGGATTCCGAAAGCGATCCTGTCCGTGCGCGATTGGGTCGATGAAGTCATCGTCATCGATTCGGGCAGCACCGACGACACGGTAAAAATTGCACAGGAGCTCGGCGCAAAAACCGTCTTCAATGAATGGCCGGGCTACGGGCCGCAGAAAATTTACGGCGAAACACTTTGCCGCAACAAATGGCTTTTCAATATCGATGCCGACGAAGAAGCCACACCGGAAACGATTGCGGAGATCAAGGCGCTATTCGCCGACGGTGAGCCCGAACACAAAGCCTTCTCAATGAAAACCAACTGTGTGTTCCCGTTCGAGGAAAAGCCGCGTCGCTTTGCGGTGTCGATGACGCATGGGCGGCTCTATCACAAGGAATATGCGGGGTTTAAGGCGTCCACCGTCCATGATTCCGTTGTGCTGCGCGACGGCGGGGAGCTGAAACTCCTGAAGAATGGCCTCAACCACTATATTTTCCGTTCGCACACCCACACAGTCGATAAGGTTAATTTCTATTCGTCGATGCAGGCCGAAGACCTTTACCGTAAGGGTCGGAATCCGGGGAATTTGCGGATCATTTTCACGCCGATATGGGCGTTCTTTAAGGCCTACATTCTGCGGGGCTATATCTTCTACGGAGTGGATGGAGTGATCCGAAGCTACATCTACGCTTTTTCACGTCTTATAAGGGCTGCGAAAGCGCGCGAGAAGTTTCAGGAACAGGATCATATCAAACGCATGGCATTGCGTTCCGGTGCCACTGTTGAGGATAAAGGTATCTCCCAATGAGCGGCACACTCGCTCGCGAAAAACGCGTCAGGCTTTATGCGTTCCTTGGCACGCTACCGGATTCGGTCGCGGCGCAGCTGGCGGATGCGGTCGAACGTGACCGCGCTTCCGGCGGCACGGGGCTTCCCTATGCGGACATTCTGACGGGCTTGCGCCCGCAACTTCGTAAGGCACGGCATAGACGCCGTTTTCCGACGCCCCAACGGCTTTTCTGCCGCCAATTTTCGGATTTTCTGGTTGATCAAGCGACTGTGAGCGACGAAATCGCGCGCGATTCTCTCGATCCCATATGGCAGTGGCTTTCCCAAACACTACTACCCTCCCGGAGCGAAGAATTCATACGCGCCATTCAGGCGGCGATCCTGGCAGAGCGGGAGAACGAGATCGCCCCTCCGCTGCTCGCGTTCTCCCTAGATGCCGCAAAGGCAATAAAATCGGCGCTGGGTACGGCCGCCGGACGGGACGTGTGCGTGCGCCGTCTCGGCTCGCATAGGGCGGTGGAAGACGCCGGCCAGATTGCGGATGTTCTTCTCACCCGTCTTCTGAATGGCCAAGTTTCCAAAATACGTTCAGCCTGCGCGGGTATTTTTGAACCGTCGGAAGTTCTGAGTGCAATGAAAGCGGTTTGGCAGATTGCTGCGGAATTCACGATGGCGTCCGAGCGCGACGACAACCGCCGCCGCCGTGGTGTGGAAGCACGCGACATCGTCAGCGATGCGGTGGCGAAATTTCTCGAGACCGCACCGGAAGAAATCCGCCGCGCCTTACCCCTCGCGCCAGTAGGCGGATTTGGTGGCGAAACAGCGCCCCTCGACTTGCATGCGGAACCGGATCTCGCGAAATTCGAGCGCGCCCGAGACTATGCCCGCCTTCTCGCAGGGCTCGATCCGCTGGCATCTCCTCAGGGACTTACCCCGCGCCTCGCCATGGTCCGTACCGGAGTGGGCGCCATGGCCCGCGCCTTTAACCGGGGCCTTGTTCGTGAATTGAAAGCGGGAAGACCCGGAAGCCGGGCAGAAGCCTATCGTCAGCCCGCTTTGGTGCTCTGTGCCGAGATATTGGCGCCGGCTGAGTTGACCGAGCTGACGCAGGTGGCGGGTCCGGCGCAACAGGGCTCGACGCGGCACAGTCCTTTATGCGAAATCAGCCGCAGTCTTTAGTTTCCTCCAGAGCGGTCCCCATGACGAGCAAGAACAATCCTCTGAAGTTGAATCCGTTGCAGCTGCGTACGCTGACCATTCTTCAATTGCTGTCAGAAGTGCAGGGCGCGGCGCGTCCGGGTCCGCAAGTCGGTGAAGTGACCATTTCCAGGTTCCCAACGCCGCACGGTGATCACTTCCATCTCGGCGACTACATCGTGAAATCGAAAGATGCCACCGGCCTCCAGAATCAGGCGGTATGGAACGCATTGACGCGCAAGGGGCTTGCCCGCGCTGATTGGCCACATACCATCGTTCTGACCGCTGAAGGCCGCAGCTACGCGACCGAAATGGGCAAGGAAATGGTTTTCCGCGCGCCGCACTAAGGCAAACACGGCATCGCGCGGCTATACGAGTGCCAAGGGCCCTCGCGATCGTGAGGAACCTTGGGCAAGCGATGCTGCGCCGCATGCTGGACCTTGTTCGCCCCGCCCGTGTAATTTGAACCTGCAGGGATGGGGCAGAACCGGAACAGGAAATGAGCCCGAAAAAACAACGACGTCTGGCGTTTGCGGTCGCGCTGCTTCTGGCGGGCGCGTGTGGCGCGGCGCTTGTCGTGTTCGCACTCCGCGACAATGTCCTCTTTTTCTATAGCCCGACCGATCTCGTGGAAACGCCGGCGCCGCCGGGGCAAAGCATTCGCATTGGCGGTCTGGTCGAAACGGGAAGTCTTGTGCGGGAGGAAGGTCTCGCCGTGCGCTTCATTGTGACGGATGGCCAGAACTCCATTCCCGTGCGCTATTCGGGCGTATTGCCTGATCTCTTTCGTGAAGGACAGGGCGTCATCGCTCTGGGCGCGCGCGACGGCGGCGGTACCTTCGAGGCGAGCGAAGTGCTCGCCAAGCATGACGAAAAATACATGCCGCCTGAAGTGGCCGATGCGTTGAAGCGCTCGGGCCATTGGGAAGAGGGCGCGCCGGCGCCGGGCTCCCTGTGAGCGCCGAACTCGGCCAGCTTGCGCTGTGCCTAGCGCTTGCGCTCGCTTTGGTTCAGGCCGTTACCGGATTTGTCGGTGGCGCGCAGCAGGATCTTCGCCTGCAGGCGATGAGCCGTGGAGCAACGCTTGGCGTATTCGTGTTCACCGCCTTGTCGTTCGTCGCGCTGACCTACGCGTTCATCGTTTCCGATTTCTCGGTTCTTCTGGTGGGGCAGCATTCACACACAGCGAAGCCTCTCCTCTATAAAATATCCGGTGTGTGGGCCAACCACGAAGGCTCCATGCTTTTGTGGGTGCTCATCCTGACTATCTATTCCGCAGCCATCGCCATGACGCAGGCGGGGGGCGAACGCCTTAATGCGCGTGCGCTCGGTGTGCAGGGGCTTGTCGCGATCGCGTTTTTTCTTTTCGTTCTTCTGACGTCCAACCCCTTCTGGCGCGTGGTGCTGCCGCCCTTCGAAGGCAATGGACTTAATCCTCTGCTGCAGGACCCCGGGCTGGCCTTCCATCCACCGCTTCTGTATTTCGGCTATGTCGGTCTTTCCGCCACCTTCGCTTTTGCCGTCGCCGCCCTCATCGAAGCGCGCAACGACGCGCTTTGGGTGCGCGCTGTACGCCCGTTTGCGCTGGTCGCGTGGACAACGCTGACTCTCGGTATCGCTGCCGGTTCCTGGTGGGCATATTACACGCTGGGCTGGGGCGGCTTTTGGTTCTGGGATCCGGTAGAGAACGCCTCGTTAATGCCCTGGCTCGTAGCGACCGCCCTTATCCATTCGATGATGGCGACAGAACGCAGCGGCGCTTTCAAAAGCTGGACATTGCTTCTGGCGCTGGCGGCTTTCTCCTTCAGCCTGATCGGGACCTTCCTCGTCCGCTCGGGCGTGCTGAATTCGGTGCACTCCTTCGCCAATGATCCGGAACGCGGGTTGTTCATCCTGCTTATTCTAGGACTGGCAGTAGGCCTGCCTCTGTTGCTGTTCGCGCTGCGTGCGCCGGGCATGACGCCGGGCGCGCCGTTCGAACCTGCCAGTCGTGAAACGGGCATTCTGGCAAACAATCTTCTGCTGACCGTCGCCGCGGCGACGACCTTGTTCGGGACACTCTATCCGCTCTTTCTCGACGCCCTGCAGGGCGTGAAGATTTCCGTCGGGCCACCTTACTTCGTCATCACCTTCATTCCGTTGATGGTGATCCTCGGTATCCTGATGCCCTTCGGTCCGATGGTCACATGGCGCAAAGCCAACCTTCGCGCATCCGTGTGGTCTCTCCGCTGGGCTGCTGCCGCGGGGCTTGTTGCGGCGTTGGTGGCTGCCGCGCTTTTCCGCCCCGTCAGTGTGCTCGGACTTCTCGCGGCGGGTCTCGGCATCTGGCTTGTCGGCGGTTCGATCACCGATCTTTTTCGCCGGGCAGGCCATGTTAAATATTTCCGTACGCTATCCGTTAGCGCATGGGCGGTCGCCCTCGCGCATGCAGGGCTCGGCGTTGTCGCGCTCGGTGTTTCCGGTGCAACCGTGTGGCGCTCGGAAGCCGTACAGGTTCTGGCGCCGGGCGAAAGCATGGACATTGCCGGTTATACGCTGCGTTTCGAGGGAAGTGCGCGCATGCCCGGACCCAATTACATGGCGGACCGTGCCCAAATCACCTTGCTCAAAGACGAAAACCAAATCGCGACGATTTACCCTGAGAAGCGTCAGTTCATTGCCGATGGCACGGTGACGACGAATTCCTCGATCCGCACAAACGGCATTTCGGATCTGTATGTCGTGCTGGGCGATCCCCGCGATAACGGGGCCTGGGTCATCAGCGCCTATTACAGCCCGATGGCGCCATTCATCTGGATCGGTGCGGGGATCATGGCGCTGGGCGGATTGTGCGGGTTGGCGGTTCGGGTGCGCCGCGCGCGTGCTGCTTCCGCCGTCTCTCCTGCGCCGACGACGGTGCCCGCGTCTGCGGAAGGCGTCGTGACGTGAAATCCCTCCGCGCCTTCTTCGCGGCTTTTCTTTTGGCGTCCCTTTTTATGTCACCCGCTTTCGCGGCCTATGACGAGGCGCTTCCCGATCCCGGTCAGGAAGCGCGGGCACGTTCGCTCTTCCGCGATCTGCGCTGTGTCGTGTGTCAGGGACAATCCATCGACGAATCCCATGCTGAACTTGCGGCCGATTTGCGCGAAATTGTGCGCGAGAAAATTGCTGCAGGCGAGAGCGACGACGCGATCAAGACCTTTCTGGTCGACCGGTACGGCGTGTTTGTTCTGATGCGCCCGCCCATGCGCGGCGATACCTATCTTTTATGGTTCGGTCCCGCTTTGCTGCTGCTCGGCGGCGTCGGGGTTATCCTCCTCACTGTGCGGCGCGCCAAGCGCCGCGCTGCAGCCGAGCCAGAAAACCCGCCTGTGGCCGACGATTCCGTCAGCTAATCACGGAATCCTCCATTTATTACGTTTAATTTATACTTGAGCAATGTGTGCGCAAGGTCTTGGCCTTACCTTCGCAAGGAAAGCGCGGGGCCTCTATTGCGAGGCTCCCCCCTGCCAAGAGGAAAATGGAAATGATGCAAGATAGTGGGCGGCCGTCCCTGTCCGGAAATGAATCGGGTGTCACCCCTCGGATGTCACCGAAGCGGAAGGCCAGTCTGGCTGCTGGCGTCGCGGCTGTTGCCGCGTTGTCTTTTACCGCCGGTGGATTTGTTTTCGCGCAGCAGGACGGTCCGTCCGCTGCCGGGCAAATTTTTCACAGTGACGCACAACCGGCGGGTGTGAACGGGATCGAGGCCATTCCGATTGCCGCCGAAGTGCCCAATGGCGAGACGCCGCGGCTTCTCGAACAGGGCGCACCGTTTTCCTTTGCCAATCTTGTCGAACATGTCAGCCCGGCGGTGGTGACCATTCTTACCGAACGTGAGGAGCAGGTCAGCGCCCAGGTGCCGGAAAACATTCCGGAACCGTTCCGCGAATTCTTCCGGCAGTTCGGTGAGGGACAGAACGGTGAAGCGCCCCAGCCGCGTCATGCTCGCGCCATGGGTTCAGGCTTCTTTATCGAAGCCGACGGTTATCTCGTGACCAACAACCACGTCGTCGAAGATGCCACCAGCATCAAGGTCCAACTGCCCGACGGACGTGAATTCGATGCCGAGATCATCGGCAGCGATGCGCCGACCGACGTGGCACTTCTGAAGGTGGATGGAGTGACCGACATGCCGACCGTCGCCTTTGGTGATGACCGCCATTTGCGGGTCGGCGACTGGGTGGTTGCGGTCGGCAATCCCTTCGGCCTCGGCGGCACAGTGACGGCGGGCATCGTATCGTCCATCGAACGCGACATCGGAATGGGTCCCTATACCGATTACATTCAGATCGACGCGCCCATCAATCAGGGTAATTCCGGCGGCCCCACTTTTGACCTTTCGGGGCGCGTCATCGGCATGAACAGCGCAATCTTCTCGCCGTCCGGCGGGAGCGTCGGCATTGGCTTCGCCATTCCCTCCACCACCGTGCAGCAGGTCGTGGCGCAGCTGAAGGAAAGCGGTTCGGTCGCACGCGGCTGGCTGGGTGTTCAGATTCAGAACCTCACACCCGACATGGCGGCAAGCCTCGGCGTTCCCGATGCGAAAGGCGCCATTGTTGCCAATGTGGTCGAGAATAGTCCGGCGGAGCGCGCCGGCTTCCAGCAGGGCGACGTCGTCACCTCCGTCAACGGAGAGGATATCGACGATCAGCGCGATCTGACTCGCCGGGTCGGAAATCTGGCGGCGGGTGACACGGCGACGTTTGTCATTTTGCGTGGCGGACAGCAGCAGACCCTGACGGCCAATATCGAGCGGCGTGACGAAGAACAGGTCGCGAGCGCGGCGACAGTTCCGGGCAATGGAAGCGTGGCGCCGTCGGCGACCGAGTCGCTTGGTCTCAGTCTGATGCCGCTGAATCAGCTGGCCCGGCAGCAATTCAATATCGACGAAAGCATCGACGGCGTTCTCATTGGCGCGGTAGATGCCAACAGTGAAGCAGCCGAAAAGGGCTTTCAACCCGGCATGGTAATCGTCGCCATCGGCAATAACGCGGTGCAGACCGCCGAGGACATTGCGACCGGGATTGCCGCTGCGCGGGAAGCAGGGCGTGACAGCGTGCTTCTTCTGGTTGCCGATGAGCAAGGGCAGCGTTTTGTCACGCTTAACATCGATCAGAACTAGATCGTCGCTTCACCAACCTGGGAGGGGTTAAGATGCGAATACTCGTTATTGAAGACGATCTGGAAGCACAGCGCTATCTGGTGAAGGGTTTACGCGAAGCAGGCCACGTGGTCGACGACGCGGAGGATGGAGAAACCGGTCTTACGCTTGCCATGTCGCGTAGCTATGATGTGGCGATTGTGGATCGCATGTTGCCAAAACTCGACGGTCTGAAGCTTGTCGAGTCCATGCGTGAGGAACGCAACATGACACCGGTGCTTTTCTTAAGCGCGTTGTCGGATGTCGATGACCGCATCAAAGGGCTCAGGGCAGGTGGTGACGACTATCTCACCAAACCCTATTCCTTCGCCGAGCTTCTGGCCCGCCTCGATGCGCTGGTGCGGCGCCGCGATCCCGGCTCCGTCAAAACTAAGGTTCTTGTCGGCGACCTTGAACTCGATCTCCTCTCCCGCACGGCGACGCGCGCGGGCGCTGCGATTGAGCTGCAGCCGCGCGAATTCCGGCTCCTCGAATATCTGATGCGTCATGCCGGTCAGATCGTCACACGGACGATGCTTCTGGAGAATGTCTGGGAATATCATTTCGATCCACAGACCAATGTGATCGATGTGCATATCTCGCGATTGCGCGCCAAGATTGACCGCGGATTTTCCCAGCCCTTGCTGCATACGGTGCGTGGTGCGGGATACATGATCCGTGCGCACGCTTAGCGTCGTCAGCACCCAGTCTTTTCGGATCGTTGCCGTCTATCTGGCAATCTTCGCCTGTTCTGCGACCGCGCTGCTTGGATTCGTTTACTGGAACACCACACTGGTGCTCGACCGCGAAACCGACGAGACGATCCGCGCGGAAGTCACCGGCCTCGTTGAACAATACCAGCGCTTGGGGCTCCCCGCCCTTACCGACGCGATCATCAACCGCTCGGTACGCGGCGAACAGGGGATTTATGTCCTCGCCGGCGCCGATCGGCGGCCGATCGCGGGCAATCTCGATTCCTGGCCTCAACTTACAATGACCGCTGATGACTTTGCCGAGTTCGAATTTGAACGCCGTGTCGGCGGTGTTCCGGAATTGCATCGCGCCCGGGGTCGTGTTTTTACATTGTCCCAGGGCGGTTTTCTCCTGCTCGTCGCGCGCGATGTCGAAGACCGCCGTGCCATGGAAAATCTTCTTGCCACCGCGCTTCCCTGGAGCATGGCGCTCGTTATCGTGCTCGGTCTTGTCGGCGGAGTTCTGGTCAGCCGCAATCTTCTGGCTCGGCTCGACGCGATTAACCGCACTAGCCGACAGATCATGGCGGGCGATTTCAGCAAGCGCGTGCCGGTGACGAAAAAGGGTGACGAATTTGACGATCTATCAAACCATCTGAACCGCATGCTCGATCGCATCGAACGCCTTATGCGCGGTATGCGGGAAGTGTCCGATAATGTGGCGCATGACCTTCGCTCGCCCTTGAACCGCCTGCGCAGCCGGTTGGAACAGGCCTCTCGTCATCAGGCCGATCCCGATATGCAGCGTGATATAGAAGCGGCGGTGGAAGAAACCGACCGTTTGATCGCGACGTTCAACGCACTCCTTCTGATTGCCGAAGCCGAAGCGGGGAGTGTGCGGGAGTCCATGGAAGACTTCGACCTCCGGGAGGCCATCGAGGGCGTCAGCGAGCTGTATGAACCGCTGGCCGAGGAGAAGGGCGTGCGCCTTGTAGTGCGCAAGGATCGCAGACCGGCGGTGGTTTCCGGAAACCGAAATCTGATTTCGCAGGCGCTCGCCAATCTCGTCGATAACGCGATCAAGTATTCGCCGCCCGGAAGCGAAGTGGTGGTTGCGCTCGAGCATGGCGAAAGCGGCGCGAGTCTTGTTGTGGCCGATAACGGGCCGGGTATTCCTGAAGAAGACCTTACGCGCGTTACCGAGCGCTTTGTGCGCCTCGAATCGAGCCGCCACTCACCCGGCACCGGCCTCGGTCTCAGCCTCGTTTCGGCGGTCGCGCGCCTTCATGAAGCCGAACTCATTCTTTCCGACAATCAACCCGGATTGCGCGTCGACCTGAGATTCCAACGCACCAAAGCGATCGCCCGGCCAGTGCGCGCACCGGCAAGGCTCGACTTAACATATCAGGACGCGCGCGCCGCACACAGCTGATCCATGACGAACGCGGACGATTTTGGTATATCTCTTACGGTATGATCCGTTGGGGATAGACAGAAGCGGTCGATGGTGGCGCCGCTCGATGTCCGGGAATAACTCTTGTCATGACGCCTGCCTTTCGCGACCTCTCCGGGCCGTTGCCGCCCTTATATGATGCGGCACGCGCCGCCCGTGTTCTCAAAGATCTTGATGCGGAGGTGATCCCCGCGCTGAAGCAGGAGCATTTTCGCGCGCTCCTCGCAGCGACCGCCGGCAACAGCCCGTATCTGGCGCGTCTGATGCTACGGGAATCGGCATTCCTTGAGGAGATTTACAACTCAGATCCCGCAGAGCTTCTTGCGGCGCTGAATCGCGAGGCAATTTCCGTTGCGGAAGACGAGGACGCCGTCGCCGCAATACGTCGCCTGCGAGTGGCGAAACGGCGCGTAGCGCTGACGATAGCACTGGCGGACGTCGCAGGTGTGTTCGATCTTGATGCGGTTACAGGTTCGCTGTCGCGGTTTGCGGATGCCTCGGTAAAAGGCGCGCTGCGTCATCTGCTCCGCGCCGCCGCCAAAAAGGCTGAGATGTCCGGCGTGACGCCCGAAGAATTGGAGCAGACAACGGGGATCATCGTTCTGGCGATGGGAAAGCATGGCGGCTTTGAGCTCAATTACTCCAGCGACATCGATATCGTCGTGTTCTACGAAGACGACCGTTTTCCCTTTGACATCGGTGGTGAAAAGCGCCGAGCCGCAGTGGAACTGGTTAAGGGGCTCGTAAAGCTCCTTTCGGATACGACCAGTGATGGCTATGTCTTCCGCGTCGATCTGCGCCTGCGCCCCGACGCGGGTGCGACGCAGGTCGCGATTTCCGCGCAGGCCGCGGAAGAATATTACGAACTCATGGGGCAGAACTGGGAGCGCGCCGCGATGATCAAGGCGCGGGCCTGCGCCGGAGATCCGGAAGCCGCTGCCCGATTGCTCAAAAATCTCGCTCCTTTCGTATGGCGTAAGAACCTGGATTACGCCGCGATCCAGGATATTCATTCGATCAAGCGTCAAATTCACGCGCATCGCGGGCATGAACATGTCGCCATTCTCGGGCACAATCTCAAACTGGGGCGGGGCGGCATTCGGGAAATCGAGTTCTTTGCGCAAACGCAGCAGCTTATTCTCGGTGGACGTGATCTGTCCTTGCGCGGTTCACGCACGGTGGAGACACTGGCGGCATTGCGCGCGCGCGGACTTATCTCCGCTGAAGCCGAGCGGGAGCTTGCAGCCGCCTACCGGTTTTTGCGCATGCTCGAACACCGCCTCCAGATGATCGAGGATCAGCAAACCCACGAGTTGCCTAAAACCAGAGAGGGTCTCGATCACGTTGCGCGGTTTTCGGGCTATGCCGATACGGAAGTATTCGAGATGGATCTTCTGGACCACTTGCGGAAAGTGGAAGCGAATTACGCACGCCTGTTTGAACAGGAGGCTCCACTGGCCGGCGAAGGCGGAAGCCTCGTCTTCACCGGCGTCGACGATGACCCGGAAACGATCAAGACGCTCGCGGCCATGCGGTTTCACTCGCCGAGCGATGTGGCCGCGATCATTCGCGGCTGGCATCATGGCCGCATTCGCGCCACGAGAAGCGCGCGAGCTCGCGAACTTCTGACCAAGCTCATCCCTGCGCTCCTTACGGCATTGGGAAAGACTGTGGATCCG
Organism: uncultured Alphaproteobacteria bacterium; assembly: GCA_903862715.1. Taxonomy (GTDB): domain Bacteria; phylum Pseudomonadota; class Alphaproteobacteria; order Micropepsales; family Micropepsaceae; genus CAIYRG01. Next base: position 14,389 of record CAIOYY010000023.1, on the reverse strand, counting down.
CAAACCGCGTTTATGAATTTTGACCGGTTCCTTACCGGCCTTCCCTCGGGCGTTCAGGTTTTTTCTCTGCTTCTGGCCAATACCAGCCTTCTCGATCTGATCGCGGATATTGCCGGCTCGGCTCCGCGATTGGCGGATTACCTCGGGCGCAATCCGGCGGTGCTCGATGCGTTGATCGATGCCGGGTTTATGACATCGATTCCCGATCATGCGGGGCTCTCCGAAAAATTCACGGCAGAGCGTGCGCGCGTTCCAGGGTTTGAGCCTGCGCTTGATGCGGCAAGGCGCTTCGCCCGCGAAGAGCTGTTTCGTATCGGCGTGCAGATCATTCGAGGTCAGGCAGATCCCGAAAGTGCAGGCCCTGCCTATGCAGCGGTTGCGGAAACGGTGATCGCAGGCCTTCACCCGGTTGTTGAAGAGGAAGTGATTGCCACGCATGGCCGCATGCCCGGCGGCGCCTTCGCCATCGCAGCGCTGGGAAAGCTCGGTAGCCGTGAAATGACGGCAGGCTCTGATCTCGACCTTGTTTTTGTTTATACGAATGCACCGGATGCCGAACAGTCCGATGGCCGGCGGCCGCTCTCACCCAGTCAATATTTCGCCCGAGCCTCCCAGCGTTTTGTCGCGGCCCTGACCGCGATGACCGCGGAAGGGCGCCTCTATGATGTCGATATGCGTTTAAGGCCTTCAGGTAATCAGGGACCGGTGGCGGTCCGCCTGAAAAGTTTCGCCGATTATCACGCGACCCAGTCCTGGACCTGGGAGAAAATGGCTTTAACGCGGGCTCGCGTCCTGTGTGGGCCGCCGGAACTGCGCAGCGAGGTCGAGTCCGTGATTACGCAGACTCTGATTGCGCCTGTCGATACGGAAAAGGTTCTGCGTGACGCACGTGAGATGCGGGAAAAGATAGCCTTGCAGTTTCCCGGTAAAGACCGATGGGATTTGAAATTCGCGCCGGGCGGTCTCGTGGATATTGAATTCGTCGCTCAGGCATTACAATTGTGTTTTGCAGCTAAAGCCGATGTCCTCGATCAGAATACGATAGCGGCATTAGAAAAACTCGCGCGTGTAGGCGCGCTTTCAAAGGATGACGCAGCAACGCTCATTGCTGCCGCGCGATTTGAACACGCACTCACCCAGGTGCTGCGTATTGCTCTTGATGGCGCATTTCAACCGGATGCGGCTTCGGAAGGTCTGAAGGCCTTGTTGGTAAGGGCGGCAAGAGCTGTCGATTTTCCGGAGCTGGAAGCGCATCTTGCTGCGACGCAGGCGCAGGTTCGCGCCGTTTTTAACCGTATTGTGCTCCAGGCGGATTAGGTTTTCGGCAGAAGAACGACTTCGTTGGGATTCCACTGGACGTAAATTTCCTCTCCGCTACGGAAGGGTGCGCCATCCATAGAGCGGTCGAAATGCGTTCCAGCAAGAAGCGGCTTCTCCGCGTTTTCCACGGTTATCTGGAATTGATGTCGGTCGCCCAGATAGGAAACCGCCGTCAATGTGCCTCGAATGGCGTGAGGGCTTGACGCCGCGCGCACGACCTCAAATTTCTCCGGCCTTAAGGCAATCAGAATTTTCTGACCGGCGTTGTATCGTTCCGGCTCCGCTGTAACGGTTTCGAAGGCACCGAACACCGGCGACTGAACCTTTACGTTGCCGCCGGACACTCCTGTCACCAGCGCGGGAAGAAGATTCATCGTCCCCACAAATTCCGCAACCTCGCGACAGTTAGGCGCGTCATAGAGCATTTTCGGTCCGGCGATCTGTAAAATTCGACCGCCGCTCATCACCCCGATCCGATCCGACATGGACAGCGCTTCCTCCTGGTCATGCGTCACGAACACAAAGGTTATGCCGAGGCGGCGCTGGATTTGCCGAAGTTCCACCTGCATCGCTTCGCGCAGACGCTTGTCGAGCGCGCCGAGCGGTTCATCGAGCAGCAACACTTTGGGCCGCATGACAAGAGCACGTGCAAGCGCAACGCGTTGACGCTCGCCCCCGGAAAGCTCGGTTGCGCGGCGTGCACCAAAACCGTCCAGGCGGATCAATGCCAGCGCATCGTCCACGCGGCGGTCGCGCTCGCTTGTCTCGAGCTTCTGCCGGCGCAATCCATAACCGATATTTTCGCCCACGGTGAGATGGGGAAAGATTGCATAGGACTGAAACACCATATTGGTCGGGCGGCGGTTCGGCGGCAGGGTCGTCACGTCCTCCGCATCGATAAGAATGCGCCCGGAATCAGGTTGTGCGAAGCCGCCCAGCATTCGAAGCAGTGTGGTCTTTCCGCAGCCGGAAGGTCCGAGCAGAGAGAAGAACTCGCCCCGGCCGATGTCGAGGGTGACATTGTTGACGGCGGCTCTCGCGCCGAAGCGTTTGATGACGTTTTCGATGTGGATGAAAGTGTCGGACACGCGTTCCTCGTCAGATGCCAGCAATGTGCGAATGGGTTTCGCCCTTTACACCCCAACTGCGAATCCACTCCGCGATGACCACCACGGTGCAGGAGCCGAGCAGAATGGCAGCGCCAAGTGCGAGAACGCCGGGAAGCTGGAACGGGAACCGGAGCTGCGCCCAGATATAGACGGGAAGTGTCGGTTCGGTTCCGCTCAGGAAAAATGCGATGAGAAAGTCGTCAAATGAGACGATAAAGGTCAGAAGAAGGCTGGAGACTATTCCCGGAAGAACTAGCGGAAACGTCACTCGCCAGAACGTCATCCAGCCGTTTTCGCCGAGATCGAGTGATGCTTCTTCGTAGCTACGATCAAATCCCTCGAAGCGCGACAGTAGGACGGCAATGGCGAAGGGCAGGCACAGCATGACATGACCCAGCGCAACGCTGACGAGCGATAACGGAATGCCGACCGACGTCATGAGTATCAGAAGTGAAATACCGAGAACGATATCGGGAATGAATAAAGGCAGCGTGGCGAAGCCGAGCACTACGCTGCGGCCCGGCATGGCGTAGCGCGTGAGCGCGCGCGCCGCGAAAAGTCCGAGGATCGTCGAGACGAGCGACGCCATTACCCCTACCTTCACGGTGTTCCAGAGCGCGCGGTGCATCGCGTCATCCTGGAACATCTGGACGTACCATTTTGTCGTGAAGCCGCTTAGCGGAAACGCAATGAAGATCGAGTCGTTGAAGGAGAAGAGGGGAAGGAGGAAAAGCGGCACGTAAAGAAACGAAAGATAGCAAACGGCATACACCGTCAGGCCGTGGCGGAGCAGGCCCCGCGCGGCCGTCATCAGCGGATTCTCCTTACAGCGAACCGCGCCATTACAATGGTCATGCAGGCTACAAACGCGACCGCCCCCATGCTCGCGATCGACAACGCCGCACCGAGCGGCCAGTTGTTTACGCGCGCGAACTGCACCTGCACCATATTGGCGATCATCAGGCCATCGGTGCCGCCAACCAGCGCAGGTGTAACGTAATCACCCGTGGTCGGCACGAAAATAAGAACCGCAGCGCCGATGACACCCGGAACCGACAGGGGCAGCGTGATGCGAAAAAAACGCGAAACCGGCCCATCTCCGAGATCCGCAGCGGCTTCGAGAAGCGAGCGGTCGATTTTTTCCAGCGACACATAGATCGGTAGTATGGCGAAGGCCGCGAAGGCGTGCGCCAGGGTGACGACGACAGCGGTCGGATTATAGAGCAGAAATTCAAAGGGGTCGGAAATAAGTCCGAGCGAGATCAATCCGGAATTGATGACGCCATTATAGCCGAGAATGATTTTCCAAGCGAAGACGCGCAGCAGGTAACTCGTCCAGAACGGAACGGTGAGCGCAATCAGCCAGAGAAATTTGGCACGCTTGACTTTGAAGGCCACGAAATAGGCCATGGGATAGGCCATAGCGACGGTGAGGAGCGTGACGAGGCTGGAGATGCCGAGAGAGCGTAGGAACAGAACGCGATAGGCATCGGTGCCGAACACGCGCTCATACTGCGCGAGCGAGGGGTTCGTATCGAGCGTAAGGTCGTTCTGCGTCCAAAGGCTGTAAAGAACGAGAAGGGTGAGGGGCGCGGCGAGCGTGAAGATGAGAGCTGCCAGGGCAGGAGAGACGAGGAAATAGCCGCGCAGAGTTTCCGAATGCAGAAAATGCCGGGTGGAGCGCACAGGGGCATCGCCCATTACACCATGCGCAGCCGCCATTTCTGCTCCCTCGCCGCGATTCGCGTCTTGCGAATGTGAAGGCGTTAACCCCGCTCCGCAAGAGAGCCACTGCGGCTGTCTCTCTGGGCCAAGGTGGCGGTGCCGGCACCTGCGAGAGACAAGTCAGCTTCCGGGCGCGCGCGCCGCCAACTGGTTTTGCCAGATACAAAGAATCGGCGTCACGAGCAGCTCCATAATGATGGCCATCCAGACGCCCGCCGCCGGTGCGCCGAACGCGGCGATGCCGAAGAGCCTTGCACAGCCACCGACAAAGACGACTGACGTCAGAAGCTGGAAACGGTCGGTGTAGGTTTCGATAGCGGGAATCATGGTCCAGAAGGCGAGCCCGATCCCGAGGAGTAGCCCCGAGAGGTAACGCACATGGCTGTCACCCGAAGCGTGGCCCGCAAGCCCGAGAAGATCCGCTCCACCGAAAATGGCGGTCAGTCCCGCCGAGACCGGAACAGCGGCGGCGAGGGCGACGGCCCCCTGAAGCAGGCTGCGTTCGAGGGAGTAGGAAATCTTCATCGGCTGCGCGATCTCCGTTTTCCGGTTCAGGGCACGAGACGCTTGATCCACTCCGGCAGGGCAAACGCAGCCGCGTGAACGGCAGGATTATAGTAATCCGTTTTGAGCTTCGCCGTCTTGTAGCGCCGCGCCGCTGCTTTGAGTCCGGCCGGCGCGCCAAGGCGTTTGCCCTTTCCAGCCCAGGACAGCGCCATGAAGCCGCCGATATAGGTGGGCACGACGGTGAGATAGAGCCCGTGCTGAGGAAAAAAATCTGCGAGCTCGTTCAGCGCATCGGTGATTTCCGAAGGCTGGTAAAATGGAACGCCTGTCTGGAAGGTGGCGAAACCGCCGGGCTTCAGCGCCCGCTTCACGCGGTCATAGAAGGTCTCGCCGAACAGCGCCTTTCCGGGACCGATCGGGTCGGGACGATCGGCAACGATCAGGTCGAAACGGCTCTTCGATTCAGGGCGCCCGAGATATTCAAAGGCGTCCGCGATCTCGACCTTGAGCCGCTTGTCGCGAAACGCCCTGGCGTTGATATCGCCGAAATGCTGGCGGCAGAGCTCCACCACCCGGCCGTCGATATCCACAAGCACGACTTCGCGCACGCTTTTGTGTTTCAGCGCCTCGTCGGCGATCGAGAGGTCGCCGCCACCGACGATCATCACCCGCTCGGCCTTGCCGTGTTCGAGCAGCGGCAGGTGGGTCAGCATCTCGGCATAAGCCGATTCGTCGCGCGTCGTGATCTGGACGACGTCGTCGAGCGTCATGACGCGGCCATTCGCCACCGTGTCGAAAATCTTGATCTGCTGGTACTGGCTCTTCTCGTCGGCGAGGAGCTTCGTGACCTCCATTGCCTGCGCGTAACCTTCGTGGAGGCGCTCGGTGATCGCTCCGGATACGGACTTCTTGGCCATCCAGCGGCTCCTGACTGTCACATGTTGCGGCTTGGCGCCCTATAGGACCTAGCTCTGCTCCTGTCCACCTCGGGCGTGAGACGCGCGCGGCGGGAGAGTGTGCGCTGCGTGCGGCACCTGTGAAGTTTTTTTCCAGGGGGGACCAAAATTTCTTGCACTGGGGTCATCAAGCCCTATATTTCGCCTCGCTCCCACCTCGGTGGGGCAAAGCGGCGTGCTGCAGAAGTGTCCCTTCTGCCCGCTGCTTTTTTCTTGGGACGGTGCGTCAGAGATTTTTGGCGTGCTTAGGTGTCAACGCCTTTGGAAGGGTAGGTGCCAGGATGGCTCGACTCGAACACGGAATGGCGGCGATCAATGGCGCGAGGGCTTATGAAACCCGCGCTCCGTTGAGGACCGTCCCGGTTCCTATTCCCGAAGGGGATGAGGATCGTAAGGACCACTTCATTACGCGTAATGGAGTGACCTTTGCGGGCAGTCACTTGATCATTGATCTTTGGGAGGCCGAAGGCCTCAACGACAAGGATCGTATTGAGCAGGCTCTGCTCGATGCAGTGGAGGCCGCGGGTGCGACCTTGCTGCATATTCATCTGCATGTGTTTGAGCCCGGTGGGGGCATTTCTGGTGTGGCGGTGTTAGCAGAGAGCCATATCAGCGTTCATACATGGCCGGAACGCGGTTACGCCGCTTTCGACATTTTCATGTGTGGCGATGCCGAACCCCGCAGGGCTTTGTCTGTATTGAAACGTGCGTTCGACCCAAAGCGCGTCGTATTAGGTGAACATAAACGCGGCGTTCTCTGAAAAGAGCTGTAAGTCAAAATCGCATACATCTGAAACGGGAATGGAGCAATCCGTTCCCGTTTTTGATTCGAGACCCCGGGGCTCCCGGCTCCGCCTCTTTCTCCTCCGGATTGTTTTGCCGCGCGGCTCCTTTTGCCGCCTGAGCGGTACCGTCCTTGCACTCCTCTAGGCATGAACCACGGCGGGAGGTATGCCCCTCCTGCGGCGGGAGTGCCAAAATGGAACGTTACGACGCTGCAGTGATCGGCGCGGGGCCAGATGGTCTCATCGCGGCACATCGGCTCGCTTCGGCGGGGCTGAAAGTGCTTGTGCTCGAGCGCCATGAATTTGCCGGCGGCCGGGCGATCAGCCGCGAGTTCCATCCCGGTTTCCGGGCCTCTCCCTATGCCGACGAGCTTCCCGCTATCCCGCAGGATATTTTCTCCCAGCTCGATCCCCCGCGTCATGGCGCGATCCTTATGCCGGCTCCCGCCTCGGCCTGCCTCTCAGATGCCGGGACGACGGTGCTTTACGCCGACCTCGCGCGGAGGGCACGCGCCGCGGGTCCCGTGGGCCAGGCGCTTGTCGGGCTGCAACGCGACATCGATGGTGCCCATAAGGCGATGGCCTCCCGTGTCCGGGAATTAGCGCCAGATCAGCCGCGTTCGTTCCTGCGACCAAAACTTCAGCGCCTGCCTTGGCCGGGAGAGGAATGGAGCGGCAAGCCGCTTGCCGACGCCCTCGCCGAGCGCCTCTCCGATTCGGCGTTCAAGCTTCATCTCGCGGCGCATGTCCTGTCCGGCACCGCCGCGTCGCCCTATCTGATGGGCACCGCGCTGCATGTCCTCAAAGGGCATGAAGGCTCCGGCCTGCCGCGCGGGGGGCTGGGCACGCTCGCTCAGGCGCTGCTTCATGCGGCGCGCTCGGCAGGCGCGGTCGTCCGTCTCGGCGCCGACATCGCCTCGATCCGGATCGACCACGGAAAGGTGACAGGACTTGTTCTTACCGGCGGCGAGGAAATCCAGAGCCGCACCGTTCTTTCGACGCTCGATCTCAAGCGCACTTTTCTGGGGCTTATCGCCTGGAGCGATCTGCCTGAGGCGGTGCAGCGGCGCGTAACCCAATTTCGCATGGCGGGCGGGCGCGCGCGCGTCCTCTTTGCGCTCGACGCGCCGCCGGAATTTGTCTTCGCCGGGGCCGCTCCCGAAGCGGCGTTGGGTTCCGTACATATGGTGACGTCGCTGGATGCGCTTTCGCGCAGCCATGACAGCTGGCGCGCCGGCCTTCTGCCCGACGTTCTTCCTGTAACCTTGCGGGTTCCGTCGCTCCTCGACCCCATGCTGGCGCCGATCGGCAAAGCGGTGATGACCGCGACGATCAGCGGCGTTCCGTCAACGCTCGTCGATGGCGATTGGAATAAAGAGAAGCGCACCAGTCTGGCGAAGATCGCCGTTGCCGCCGCCGAACGCGCCGCGCCGGGTGTCTCCGGCCGGATGCTGGCCGCTGCGATCATTACGCCGAGGGAGATCGAAACCGAGCTTGGCCTGACGGAAGGCGATTTCGACGGCGGCGATCTCTCCTCCGATCAGGCGCTGGGCTTTCGGCCCTTCCCGGACTGGCGGGACGGGCGCACGCCGTTACGCGGTGTCTATCTGGGTGGCCCGTCTGCCGCGCCGTCTCCGTTTCTTCTGGGTACCGCAGGCGCACATGCCGCGACGCGCCTTCTTGCCGATCTGAAAATCCGGAGGGCAAGATGAACGCTGCCGTACCGGTCGAGCACGAAGGCTGGGACGCCATCGTCATCGGTGGCGGCATTGGCGGGCTCATAGCGGCCGCTTATCTTGCCCGGTGGCGCAAGCGCGTGCTGCTGCTCGAAGCGCGCGAAACATTTGGCGGTCGCGCCGAAACCAACGTCCTAATCGAAGGCGTTTCCGCGCCGGTTGCGGCAGAAATCGTCTATGCGCTCGATCCGCAGGTCATCCGCGACTTCAAACTCTATCAGCGCGGTCTTCGCTATGTGGAACGCGCTATGCCGTTGGTTGCGCTTCATCCGAGCGGTCGTCACCTTGAGCTTTCGCACGAATTCTTTGCAGCGCGTAGCGCCATCCGCAAGGAGAGCGTAGCGGATGCGCGCGCCTATATACACTTTCGCCGGGAACTCTTTGCCTTTGCGCGGCGCATGCGCCCGCTCTGGGCACCGCCGAACGCGTGGATGGCGCGGCGCAATCCCGGTGGTTCGGTTGCCTCTATCTCTCAGGAATTTGCGCTTTCTTCCGCAGACACCGAACGGCTCGACAGGGCGGCGCACAGCTCAGCCGATGCCTATCTCGAACGCTGGTTCGACACCGACGCATTGAAAACCGCGCTGGCTTTCGACGCGACCATCGATGGAGTCGGTCCCGAGGAATCCTCATCGGCTTTGATGCTGGTCTGGCGCGCGGCGCAGGAGTGCGATGGCACACAAGGCGCGGCTGGACAGGTCGAGGGCGGGCCAGGAGCGCTGGCGAAGGCACTCGCCACAGTCGCGCGCGAGGAAGGGGCGACATTGCGCCCGATGTCCCATGTCGTCGGCATTGTGCTGACCAAGGGCAAAGCCGCCGGCGTGACGCTTGATAACGGCATGACGATCAACGCACCCATCGTGCTTTCAAGCCTCAGCGCGAGCCAGACCTTCGGCAGCCTGCTTCCCGCCGACGCCCAACCCTTTGGCACATTGGCAAGCCCCGACATGCCCGCGCGCGTGGCTTCAGCCAAGGTTCTCGTGGCGCTGAACGGGTTGCCACCTTTCGCCGGTCTCTCGCGCCATGCGCTGCGCGGCAGGCTTGTCGTCGCCGAGCGGCCCGAAAGCGTTTCCGAAGCGAAGAGTGCGTCGCTGCTCGGCATCCTGCCCGAGAATCTAGTGGTGGAAGCAACAATCCCAACCATCGCCGATCCTTCGCTTTCGCAGAGCGGTCTCCATGTATTGTCGCTGCGCATTCCCTATCTTCCGGCTCATCCGCAGGCAGGCTGGACAGCCAATCGGGATGTACTGCAGAAGCGTGTGCTGAGCATGCTGGAAGTCTATGCACCGGGTCTTTCCGATCGCATTGTTGCCAGTGCGGTTCTGACGCCGGAAGATTTTCGCGTCCGTTATGGCGCTGCGCATGGCCGCAGCAATCTGCTCGAACGTCTGTTGCAGCCTTATGAGACACGTATCCGTACGCCGGTCGAAGGTTTTTACCTTTGCGGCGCGGATGCGGAACCTGCCGACGCCATTTCGGGGCGCAGCGGAAGGATCGCCGCCATGATCGCGCTGGCCGAAACGCGCGATGCGGGGAGGACCCTGTCGTGAGCGCCTTCTACGCCGGTGTCTACGCCACGCCCTTTCATCCCAGAACAGCGGAACGCAATGTTCAAAACGTTTGGGTTGAACGCGGCGGCTTCACTCTGCCGAGGCATTTCGGGAATTTCGAACGCGAGGCCATCGCGGCGCGCTATTCTGTGGCGCTGGCGGATTTCAGCGGGTTTGGCCGTTTGCGCGTGCATGGCGCGGGGGCGTCCCGGCTGCTGTCTTCCGCCTGCAAGACGGATCTCGGTTTTCTGGCAGCGGGCGCCGCACGCGACGTGCACTGGAAAAGTGATGGTGGAGGAATTCGCGGTTTCGGCACCGTGGCCCGCTACGGCGAAGAAATTTTTGTACTCGAAAGCGCCGATATCGATTTCGCATGGTTCGATAGGGTGGCGCCACGTTTCAGGGCGGTGGTTCGAGATGAGCGCGGCGAGAAAGGCGTATTGCTGCTGGTAGGTTCGCTTGCGTCCGCGCTTCTAGATTCGGCGGGGCTTGGCGAGGCGGCGAAACTCGCGCCGCAGAATCATGGCCTGTATGAATGGCGCGGCGTGCCGCTCATTGTATCGCGGCGCGCAAGTCACGGCGGCTTCGAATTGAGCTGCGCCGCCGATGACAGCCTGTATGTCTTTGACCGCATTATGGCCGCGGGGGCGCGCTATGGTCTGACATTGATCGGGCAGGACGCGCTGGAGCAGCTTTATATCGAAGCCGGTGTCCCGCTGCCGGGGCTCGATTTTGTTCCGGCGCGTGATGCACGCGCGACGACGCCTTCCGGGGCCTCGCTGGGTCTGCAGGACGCGGGCGCCGATCAACCGCTGCTCATGGGCGTGGAATGGAACGGCGCTCCCGCCGCTCCGTCCGCATCGCTCTATCGGGACGGACGGAAAGTGGGGCGCATCCTACGCTCCGCCTATTCGCCGACGCTGCGCCGAGTGGTGGCGTTGGTGCAATTGGAGGCGGCAAGCAGCGTGCCCGGAAACGAACTCCTAATCCCTTGCGTCGAACAGGCAGATGGCACGCCGGTGCGCGCCCGCGTTTCGCCCTTGCCATTTCTCAGGATCGCCTGAGATCGACGAAGTTAGAGTCCCGCCTGAATCTCTGTCCACGTATTGACGATGCCGTCCTTGTTCACGAGACGTCGCTGAAAAATGCCCGTCGCGAGAAACGCGTCCACATCCCGCGGAACACCGAGGTCCTGAAAAACCTCATCCGGAACGGCGGACAGCGCCACGGTGTTAGCAGGGCCGTCGCCGATATCCTCGATCGTATAAACCGCAGCTTCGTCAGAAATCGAGCTGTCGACGAGCGCCAGCGCTTTGTCGTAGTCCGGCGTATCGGCATGGACGACAAGCCCGCACACATAGGTAAAAATGCCGCCGGGCGGTTCCATGTAAGCAACCGGAAGCCCTTCTGCCTTCAGCGCAGAGAAGGTCACACGCCAGCTCATCGCGGCAACGATTTCACCGGAGGCGAGGCCTTGCGCGAGCGAGGTTTCATCGCTGGAGACGAAGCGGAGTTGCGGTATCAATTCGCGCAATTTCGCCTGCACGAGTTCCCACTGTTCGGGAGTCATGCTGTAGGCGTCGATGCCGATCATGCTGGCGATGAAGGGAATCGTGTCGTCGACGCCTTCGAGAACCGCGACGCGCCCGCGATATTTCGGATCGAACAGGATGTCCCAGCTTTCGTTGCCGACATATTCCGGCGCGAGGTCGGTGCGATAGGTGATCGACGTATTGCCCCAGTAATGCGGCACGAACCATACCTGATTGGGACCGGCTTCAAGTCCGGGGAGTGTACGCAGCGACTCCGGAATTTTTTCCCAATTGGCGAGTTTCGTCACATCGATAGGACGCAGCAGGCCCGCCTCCTGCCAGCGCGGAAACTCATAGTAGCAGGGACCCATGACATCGGGCACATACCCGGCGCGCATTCTGGCAAAGGCTTCGTCCTCGTCGGCAAAGATCGAGACCTGCGGTGTCTCGTCATATTCGGCCTGGTACTCGGCGAGGAAGGGCGGGTCCATGTAGCTCTCCCACTGGAAGAGGGTGGGCGCGGGCGTGTTGGCGGCGCCGGCGCCGGCATCCCCCGCAGCGGGTGTTTCCGTAGGCTGCCCGCATGCGGTTACCATAGCTGCGATCGCAGCGGCGAAGATTGTGCTCTTGCGCATGGAAGCGCTCCCCTCTGAACGTCGCGAAAACAATTGGGCTACAACGTCCAGGTTGCAAGAAAAATTTTATCCCAGCGCGCACGGGAACGGCGCGCGAGGCTGCGGCGTTCGCGCGCGTCTGCTCTCCGCGCTTAAGCGCGAGGCAGTTTGCACCTAAAGCGCGCGACCCGTTGCCGGGTTATTCCCGATGAAGGTCAGGTAGCGCAGCCGCCCAAATTCGCGCTGCGCCGTCGCGAAGGCGGTGGCCGCCGAGATCAGCGCTGCGAGGAAGTATCCCGCACCGAAGTAGGTGTAGCCGAAATATTGACTTCCTAGGGTGAAGGCCGTGTTCAGAACCAGAAACAGACAGGACAGGAACAGCACCCGGCGACGAAGGTCGAAATAAGCGAGGAGGATGAGGGCATAGAGGAAGAAGGCGTGCGCTGCGGTGCCGACGACGGCGAAGCGGAAAATTCCGATCTGTGTCGGCATCAGCGAAAGAAGATCGGCGATGCTCGGCGCGAGAAGCAATGTCGCAACGGCGATGGCCAAGTGCAGCGCGAGCAGCGTTCTCACGCCCCTGACGGTAGTGGTTTCGAGCTCTTTCTGCGCGATTTCGATCTCGGCGAGCGTGCCATGGTTCTGCACGAACCAATAGTAACGCCGGTAGCGGGTATAAAACCCCGTTTCGATCAAGGCGAAGAACACGGCGAGGCCTGGCGCCAGCGTGAGATGCGCATAGAACATAGCGCCGTCATAAGCGGGATAGGTAGGAATCCCTGAGATGCGCATGGCGAGCGAAGGCGTAAGCCAGAAAATCCATTTGTCGATCCAGATCGCCATATTGTAGGCGAAGGCTGCGAGCGCCAGCTGCCAGTAATCCATAAAATACGTGAAGAAATGGCGCGGCCATGCGAGGGGCGCGCGAAATTCGCCCAGTGTCCGCCCGAGGATCATGAACAATGTGAGCGCGAGGCCAACGGTGAAGCCGGTCACATAGCCCTCCGCCCCGAAGTCCCGCAGCCAGATCGCGCAAAAAGCAGAGAGTGCCAAACCGATGATGAAGCTGAGGATCACCGGCAGATAATCCTTCAGTGTGGAAAGGAACACCACCGCGACCCAAAGGGCAGCGACGACAAAGTAATTGGCGCTCGCCAGCAATGCGAGACCCGTCGAAATGTCGGCCGTAACGAAATAGATCAGAAAGGGAACTGGCGCTTGAACCACAAGGGTCACCAATATGCTCGCGGCGAGCGCGCCCGTGCTTTCCTTTTCATTGCCGTCGTAAATTCGATCGGCCAGAAAACGCGTCGTAATCATCGCAATGGGTGCGCTGAGGACCAGCGAGATGGCGAAATTATATAGCGTGATAGTCCGGAACAACGGCAGATCGCCGAACGGCGTCGTGTAAGGCGACCAGAAACTGATAATGGCGATAGCCAATACGGTCAGAATCCAGGGGCCAGCAACAATCGTCGCGGCGTAGAGATAACCCCTCGCCGGGCCAAGGAGGTCGTCGCGGCGAACCAGTTTCTGCAGTTCGAATCCTATGCCCGCCATTTTGTTGTCCCGGAAATGGCAACGGGCCGTGCCGTCTGACCGACGCTACCCAGCGACAGTAACGCGCCATAGACGTGGCGATAGGAGGCATCCATCCGTGACTTGCTGTAGTAACGAAAAGCGCGGGCACGAATGACCTGCGCGGCGCGCTGCAGATGATCGCGCTTCGTCAGAAATTCGTAGATGGCTTCCGCCGTCGCGGCGGCATCGCCAATAGGGGAAATCGCACCGCCCACGCCCAGATTCGGTCTTTCATCCACCGAGCCGAAAATCATTTCACGGCAAGCGCCAACGTCGCTGGAGACGGTAGGAACGCCGGCTGCACCTGCTTCGAGGATGACCAGCGGCTGGGCTTCGGAAAGACTCGTCAGCACATTGAGATGAATTTGTGGCAAGTATTCCGCCAGCGATACCCGACCGGTAAACAGCAGCGTTTTTCCGAGCCCAAGTTCCTGCGCAAGCTTCAGGCATTCGGCGTAATACGCCGGGTCTTCATCGGTGGGGCCAAGCACCAGCGCTTCCAGTCCGGGAATACGGTTTTTCAGAAGCGCGATGGCGTGCAGGTAGGTCTTGATGTCCTTGATCGGCACCACGCGCCCGATCAGCGCGACGGTGGGGGGACGGTTGTTTCCAGGGCGTGAGAGGCGACCATACGCATCGCAATCGACACCGTTGGGAATGACCATGCACTTCGCGGGCGGTGCGCCGTCGCGGATCTGCATTTCCTGATTGCCCTTGAACAGCGTGATTACCCGTTCGGACGCCGCATAGGTGGCGCGCGCATAGGCGGTAAAACAATCCGTCCAGAGGTCTTTCAGGGTGCGCTGCTTTTCGTCGAGCGCGACGCCAATGTTGTGTCCGTCGTCAGAACATTTGGCGCAGACCCGAGCTTAGATTAGCGGAGGGTCGGCCTCGTCTGGGGTTTGATGTTAGGCGGCGAGCTTGCGGTGCTGCAAGCGTCGATGTTCGATGGTCTGTCGTTTGATCCTTTCGCG
>CAIOYY010000022.1 GCA_903862715.1 uncultured Alphaproteobacteria bacterium | reverse complement strand
TCTTTCACAACCTGCTCAGCAGGCCTTTTGGTACTTGAGGATTTAGGGCTCATCTTCGTTCCTTCGTCACTACGACGAGACCCAAATCCTCCTTAAATCACAACCTCAAATCTGGGCCATAGGTGCTGACGGGGAACAGTCACCCGTCCTTCGGTAAGCGATCACTAATGACAGCGGTCATCAATCTTCGTGAGTTCAAGGAGCAGCGGGCGGCATCCACGCTTGTCCTGGTGGACATGCATGCCGATCCGTCCGCCCTTGAAGGCGAGCCCTGCTCGGCGGAATTGCTCGAAGCCATTGGCAATTGCCGCACCGCATTACGTCATGCGCGCGCCCTCGGTCTGCCGGTGGCGTTTACGCGGCAACTGAACCTGCCGAAAACGCTCTGGGCCACGCCAAACTGTCCGCATTGGATCAAAGGCTTCGAGCCGACGCGGGTGGATATGGTGTTCGATCGCCAGATGCCGTCCTGTTACTCCAGCATGGAATTCGCCGAAATGGCGGACCGCATGGAAGGGTCCTATGTGATCGCCGGGCTGTTCGGTGAAGGCGCCTGCCTTTCCACGGCGATAGATGCCTTTCATCGCGACCATCGCATTACGTTTCTCGCCGATGCCTCTGTCAGTCGCGCGCGCAGGGATGTTTCCGCGCTTACGATGCACAAAGCCGTGTCCGGGATCATGTCGCTTTACGCTCAGGTCGGCGGGACACAGCCCTGGATTCATGCGACCTCGCCACGCATAGGCGCCAGCAGATGACGCCCTCCGCGAACAAAGATTCATTATGCTACTTCGTTGCGATGATCGCGCAGATGGCAACGACGCTGAAGGAGTTCGGTATGCCGGATGCGGCCGAGTCTCTCGATAAGGCCAAAAACGAAATAGAAAATCGTCTCGCCGATGAGCACAAGCTGGTGATAGGCGAATAAGACAAACAGCGGTACCGCGAAAACGCACTCTGTGTTTCGACGCGGGATATGGACGGACTTGGTCGGCTCATCTTCGCAAGGTTGCGCTCGTGCTGCCTTTCGTGAAGGGATTCGGCCAGGTAGGGCGGTCGGTCGGTCCCCCTGACCGGCCGCCCGCTTTCTCCCGCCCTTCGTCGCGGTATCCGTACGCGGGCGTTTACTTCGTGTTCTCGTTAACGCGTGAACGTTAAGCGCCAACGCGCAGCGTCAAGGATTGGTTTAGAACTTTCGTATATTTACGAAACGCATCGTCCTACAGTTCCATTCCTCTTCATGGACCGGCACCCGAGTGTTATCGCCGGACCACCAAGAGGGAATGCGCCATGTATCGATAGACGCTGTCTCTATGGGGGGAATTTTGCGCTATTGTACCCAGTCTGCGGCGCTGCCGCTTGCCGTCTGCCTTTCGGTCGCTGTCTTTCTGCCGCTAACCGCCCATGACGCCCGTGGTGCTGTGCCCCCGCGCCGCGCGATTGACGAGGTTGTCGTTACCGCGACCCAGCGCGAGACATCGCTGCTTGATCTGCCGATCAGCTCCTCCGTCTTCGCCGCCGAGCGTCTGTCGGCGGCGAATATCACCACGCTGAAACAGACGACGTCGCTCGCGCCCGCTCTCGGCGTGATTAATTCGATCGGCGAATCCTTTGGGCAATTGCTTCGCGTCCGTGGCGTTGCGACGTCGGGCGCCGATATCGGGCTGGAATCGGCGGTCGGGATCACGATCGACGGCGTACCGCTGTCGCGACCCAACCTTGCCATTCTCGATTTGTACGGCATCGAACGCGTGGAATTCTTGCGCGGGCCGCAGGGAACGCTGTTCGGCCGCAACACCACCGCAGGCGTTCTCAACATTCTCACCGAGCGGCCGGGTTTCGCGCCGCATTTCGTGGCCAACGCGGAGGGCGGAAGCCGCAATCTCTGGCAGTTGCGCGCCTCGGCGACGGGGGCGCTGGCCGGTTCCGTTCTCGCCGGACGGATGGACGCGCTGGCCGGGGGCAGTGACGGCTACGTGAAAAATCCCGATACGGGCGCCGTGTTCGGCGGACGCGACCGGCAGCAATTGCGCGGTCAGTTGCTGTGGCTCCCCAACGCGGATGTCGATGTCCGCCTGATCGCGGATTACCTCCATCATGAAGGGACCATCAATGGTCCCGTCTATCGCGTGGTCGGGCCCACCGGCGCGATCATCGCTGCGCTTTCCAGCCCCATACTTCCGTCCGACAGAGCGCGATATGTCACCCAGATCGACGGCGAGGCTTCGCGCGCCGAAGAAAACGAGGTTGCGGGGTTCACCGGCGACCTGCGCTGGCGGACGGTACTGGGCGAAATCACCGCCATCGCGGCCTATCGCAGCGCCGACGCTGCACGCAGTTACGATGTCGATAACAGTCCCGCCGATATCGCCAATGATCCGCGCGACGGCGAAACCTTCGACACCTATACGCTGGAGATGCGGCTGCAGGGCGAAGCGGGGCGGCTGGATTATCTCTTCGGCATGTTCCTGGGGCGTGAATCAATCGTCTCGCGCGACAATTTCGAGGTCGGAAGCGATTTTGATTCCTATGCCGACGCATTGGCGGGCGGGAATGTTCCGGCCTTTACGGGTTTGGCTGCGGGGGACAATTTTCCCTTGGGGACCGGCGTCCTCGATATTTTCCGCCAGCGCTCCGGCAGTTTCGCACTGTTCACCCATCACATCTTCGCACTGTCCGATCGCGTCTCTCTGACGCTGGGCGGGCGTTACACGAACGAAGAAAAACGCCTCAGCGCGAACATTACTTCAAATAATCCCGCCTGCTCCGCCGCCATCGACAATTTCGGCCCGGACCTTGCGGGCGTGCCGGGCGCATTGCAGGGCATTCTCTGCATTCCCAATCTCGATCCGCGTTATGACGGCGTCTATCGTGACCGGCGTGAGGATGGAAACGCTTCGGGCACGGCGGCGATTACCGGGCGTCTTTCGGAAACGTTCAGTGCATATGCGCAATATAGCCGTGGCTTCAAGGGCGGGGGTTACCAGCTCGATCGTTCGGGCATGAATGCGCTTCTCCCCGCTTTGTCCCAGGTTTCGTTCGGCCCGGAAACGGCGAACTCCTTCGAGGCCGGTTTGCGCGGGCTGTCGACGGACGGCGTCTGGCGCTTTGCCACGTCCTTGTTTCATACCGCGTTCGACAATTATCAGTTCAGCTACTTCACGGGGCTCAATCGCCGCACGCAGAACGTGCCGGACCTCGTTACGCAAGGATTTGAAATCGAAACGGGGGTGCGCCCCATCCCCGCGTTCGAACTGACGCTCGCCACCGCTTATCAGGAAGTGCAATTCGGCGATTCCGGTTTTCCGGCGGGCCTAACGCAATTGCAAGGCAGCGCGCCGCCGCTCGCGCCGCGCTGGGTTGTCGTCGGCACGGCATCTTACACGCATGAACTGACGAACATGGGCCTGGCATTGTTCGGCGATGTGGATATGCGCTGGCAGTCGCGCTCCAATGTCGGCGGGTCGGCGACGCCTTCTCCTTCCTTCACCCAGAACGCCTATGCCCTTGTGGGCGCGCGCCTCGGCGTAAAGGCGCTCGATAGCGGCTGGATGCTGGAGGCGTGGGGCCGCAATCTGTTCGACACCACTGCCTGGTCGATCCTGAACAGCACGACGCTGCAGCCAGGCTCCATTTCGGGCTACGTCACGGATCCGCAGACGCTCGGCGTCTCGGCCACGGTGTCCTGGTAGCCGCGTCGTGAAAACCACGCTCCAAATGGGAATTGCGAGCCGTTAAGCGCAAGGCTAGCTTGCTCCCGGCATCATGCCGGTCGGGGGGCTGTATGGGCGTCGCATATCGCAAGCGTCAGAATCTGTTCGAAGCGACGGAAACGGAATGGCGCGCCGAAGACGACGCGCTGATCGTGACTGACGCTTCGGGTAAAGTGATCCGCCTGCCCTGGCAGGAGGTGGCCGGAATTCGCCTTGCTTACGCCCCAACCCGCGCCAAAACCTGGCGCTATGTCTTTGTCCTTCATTTCCGCAATGGGCGTAAAATCGATATCGACAATGCGCATTTCGCCGGAATTGGAAATTTCGAGGACCGTTCCGAAACCTATGTTCCCTTCGTTCGCGCCGCGCTCGCACGCATTCGCGCGCTCGCGCCGGAGGCTCGCGCCCGCGCCGGTTCGGCGACAATGAGCTACGTCCTCAATCTTGGCTTCGTCGTCTTGTCGTTCGGACTTCTGGCTTTCGTGCTGTTCACCCTGCCAACGCCGCTCGACTATCTATCAGGTTCGTCCTTCATCAAGCTCGGCATCGTCATCATCCTGGTGCCGGTTCTGTTTCGCTGGGTTGTGAAGGCGCGTCCACGCGGCATCCGCCTCGATGCGCTTCCGAAGGACGCGCTGCCGAACATCGCCTGACCCGTCGTCTCAGGGCGTTACTTCCCGCGCCGCGTGGTCTTCCGCGGTCTGCAGCAGGCGTAAAACGTTACCGCTCCAGATGTTCGCCAGATCGGCTTCCGAATAGCCCTCGGCAAGCAGCCTTTCGGTGATGCGCGGAATGTCGGCCACATCCTCCATGTCCGTAATGCCGCCGCCGCCATCCCAGTCGAGACCGATGCCGACATGATCGGGCCCAACGAGGTCCAGCGCGTGCAGCATATGCGCCATGAAATCTTCGAAATCAGCGCGTGGCGCAGGGTAACGCGCCTCTGCCGCGCGGCGCTCGCGCGCATAGGCCGCCAGTTCCTCACCTGCAAGCTCGCGCATGGGGCCGTAGCGCTCCTGCACCTCATCAAGCGCCGCTTCCCGTTTGGGATCGTCGGGGAGCGCCACCATGTAGTCGCTATAGGCATTCATCTGGATGACGCCACCGGAAGCGGCGAGCTTCAGCAGCAATGCATCGGGCACATTGCGCGGATGATCCCAGATCGCCTTGGCTCCCGAATGGGAAAGAATGACCGGCGTTGCGGAAAGATCGATCATCTGATCGAGCACCGCATCGGCGGCGTGGGACGCATCGAGCACAATGCCGAGCCGGTTCGCTTCGGCAACAAGTCCGCGTCCGAGAGGGCTGAGGCCATTCCATTCCGGACCCGCAGGGTCTGTGCTGGAATCGCCGAACTGATTGTTGCGAAAATGAACCGGGCCCACCATGCGCACACCCAGCGCGTAAAACGTCGTCAACAGAGAAAGATCGGTCCCCAGCGGATAGGCGTTCTCCATGCTCTGATAAACGATCCGCGCTCCCGATGGCGTAACGCCCGCGGCGTCACGCGCGCGAAAGGCGAGCGTGAAGGCATCCTCATTACGCGCCACCATCTCGCGGATCTGCATCGCGCGTGTCAGCGCGGTGTCGCGCGCGGCGGCATAGCCTGCCGCATCGCGCGGTCCCTGCGGCGTGAAGATCGCGAAGAAGCCGCCATCGAGACCGCCTTCGATCATGCGCGGGTGATCGACAAAGGAAAAATTGTCGAGCACCTCGTGGCGTTCCATCATGTTCCAGCCGGGACGGCGGAAATTCGATGCTGTGTCGAGATGGGTGTCGAGCGTCAGAAGGCGTTCATGTATTGCGCGCGCATCGGCCGCGCGGGAGGGCGTCGGCGCCACGACCGGCAGGGTCAGCGCCAGCAGGCAAAGCCCTGCCGCAAGAAAACCGGAACGATAGGCGCGCATGGCAACTCCTGAAATCGCCGTCTTGCAGCGAGCCTATCTTCGTTGCGGAGCACTAGCTACCCACGTCGTGCGAACCATTCAGAACGGGCCTGCAACCCTTCCGGCGCCAGATTGTCATTGCCGATCGTCACAAGGTCGCTATGTCCGAAACCCTTGGAGTAATCGAGCACGGAAAGAATGGTCGGCGTTACCTTCATCATCGGCGACAGGGAAGGTGTTGGATGCGGCCAGTCGGCATATTCGGGGAACCGTTTCAGAAAAATCGCGACGGCCCGCTCGAACTCCTTGCCATCGGTGACCTGTTGAGCGCGTCCCGCGAGAGACACGCCCTTGATCTCGAGCGGGTCGGAAAAATCTTCGCCTATGGCAACCGAGACGCGGGAGTCGTTCTTGATATTCGCGAATTTCTGGCTGAGACGGGCGACGAAGAAATAGAGTTCGAAGCCGTCATTGGCATAACCGACCATCGTCGCCTGCGGCCAGCCATCGCGGCGGTTGGTGGCAATGGTCATAATGCGATTGCCTTCCAGCACTCGCATGGTCACGGCGCGCAAAATAGGTGTCATCTGCAGTATCCTCAGGATGAGCGATTTCATCACGTTGCGAGGATTTTTTCATTGCGCCGGATCAAAAATGGGTTCCGGCAGGGAAAAACCGCTCCTTGCCTGGGGCTTGGCCGTTTAATCGAAATCAACAGGCGGCGGTGTTTTTCCTTTAGTGTCCCATGATGACAGTTCCCGCCGCATCTTGAAGGAGCCCACAATGATAAGGACAATCCTGGTTCATCTTGCAGGAACAAAGGCCGACGACGCAGTGCTGCGTCAGGCAATGGCGCTGGCCCGGCCCTTTGCCGCGCACCTCGAATGTATCCATGTGCGGCCGAGCACCGGCCAGATCGTCAGTATCGCGGCGACGGGCGGCGTAGGGCTCGACATGACGACAAATGTCGGCGAAATCGCGAATGTGCTGGAGGGGGCTACGACGGAGCGCGCGGCCACGGCGCGCATCCATTTCGACAGGTTGTGCAAAGACGAGGCAATCCCGCTCGCTGACACGGCGCCTTCTTCGGACGCCAAGGCCACGGCTAGCGCGGCCTTTCGCGAGATCAAGGGCGAGGAAGTCGCCGCCTTGACCGAAGCGTTGCGCGGCAATGATTTCGGCATTCTGGCGGGAGGCGGTACCGAGGGCGCGATCGCAACGGCGAATGTCGCGCAATTGCTGGTCGCCGGCGGTCGGCCTCTGGTGCTCACGCCGAGCGCGGGCATTCCAGGCAATTCCGGCACCATCGCCATTGCATGGAAAAACTCTCCCGAGGCGGCGCGTGCAGTGGCGGCGGCGATGCCGCTTCTCGTCAAAGCACGGAAAATTGTGATTCTTGGTGCAGGCGAAGCCGATGAGGAAGCGGGACCGGATTCAACGCGCGCCCTCCTGTCCTATCTCGCCTGGCATGGTGTCCGCGCCGAAACCCGTGATCTCATTTCGGGTGGCCGCGCGGCATCCGAAGCGGTGCTGGAAGCCGTGCAGCAAGAACGCGCCGATCTCCTTGTCATGGGGGCTTACGGACGGGGCCGTCTCAGCGAATCCCTGTTCGGTGGTTTCACACAGGATGTCCTCTCCCGCGCAGGCCTTCCTGTATTCCTGTTCCACTGATGAAAAAAAACCCGGCTCGCAACGAGCCGGGGCAGTGTGTGAGGGGCAGGATCGGAAGGGCACTGCCCCGTGTCGTCATTCGTACTCCCGGCGCGGCTTCGCACCTTGATATGGATCAAAACCCAGCGGCCTTGCGCTCGCGCAAGCGTGATCCGGTGCACGTCCTGTTGCTGTCCGTGGCCTTGGGGGTCGTAGCTCTCGGACCATTCCTCGTGTATGACGCGTGCCGTCCTCCCCCTTCGTGGGAGGGCATTCGGCCCTGAGACGTTCCGCAAGCGACAGAGAGTGACGTATGCAACAGCGCAGTACATTTTGGCCCCTCCTGATTGCAGGCTGGTCCGGCTTCTACGTCATGCTCGTCGAACTCCTGTCCGGGCGGTTCATCGCGCCCTTCTTCGGATCGAGCGTCTATGTCTGGGGTTCGGTAATTTTCGTCTTCATGCTCGGCCTCGCGGTCGGCTATCTCCTGGGCGGGATGTATTCCCGGCACAATCCCAGCATCACGCGCCTCTGCGCCATCCTCATTGCGTCCGCCACGACCACGCTTCCGATGCTCCTGTTCGGGGAGCATCTGCTGAATTTCGTGTTCGACCACATCACCGACCCGCGCACCGGTTCGCTGGTCACCTGCGTCCTGCTCTATTTCGTACCGACGGTCTTTGCGGGCATGATTTCGCCATATGCGATCCGCATCATCATCAAGAATCGTGAATCGAGCGGTTACGATGCCGGCTATCTCTACTTTGTGTCCACGGTCGGAAGCAGCGCCGGCACGCTTCTCACCTCGTTCTATTTTGTGCTGTGGTTTGAAGTGAATATGATCCTCATCGCCTCCATCGGATTTTCCTATTTCCTGGGGCTGCTCGGGATCATCGTCAACAGAGGGAAGGCATAAGTGTCCCGTTTCGGTTTTCTTCTGACGGCATTCCTGTTCGCCTGCTTTTCCGTGTCTCCCGCGCAGGCGCAGCAAAACGTCCTCCATGAAGAGCATTCGCTCTACCGCAATATTCTCGTCACCCAGAACGGCAATGAACGCTGCATGCTGTTTCGCGCCCGCCGCGGGCTGGGCCGTGAATCCTGCAAGAATACCGCCGAGCCGGAGAAATTCGTTTTCGAATATGCCTCGATGATGATGGCGAGCCTGTTCCTCAATCCCGATCCGGAACGCATTCTGATCATCGGTCTCGGCGGCGGCACGCTTCCGGACGCGCTTCAGGCGATGCTGCCGAACGCCGTCATTCACACGGTCGAAATCGATCCGGCGGTCGAACGCATCGCGATGGAATATTTCGATTTCACCCTCGGCCCCAATACCGAAAGCTTCATCAGCGACGGGCGCGTCTTCGTGAAACGCGCGCTCAATGACGGCGTGAAATACGACCTCGTAATGCTCGATGCCTTCGAGGCCGACTATATCCCAGAACACATGCTCACGCAGGAATTTCTTGAGGAAGTGAAGGGGATCATGACGCCCGATGGCGTTCTGGCCGCGAACACCTTCTCGGGCAGCGCGCTGTATGATTATGAATCCGTCACCTATCGCGCCGTGTTCGGCGAATTCTACAATGTGAAATACGCCAACCGCATCATCCTCGCGAAGGCCGACGGTATTCCGCCTATGGATGTCGTGCGCGCCAATGCGCAGCGTTGGTCAGAACAGCTTCTCCGCCGCGGCGCCAATCCCGATTTCGTGCTGCCGATCATGACGACGCGTGTCGACTGGGACAGCAGTGTTCCGATCCTCACCGACCAATTTTCACCGTCGAATGTCCTGAATACCATGCGCCGCAATTAAATCCGTGCGGGGGAGCGTGTCAGGCGGGGAAACATCCGCCGGCGCGTCAGGAACCCCCGCAGGGTCAGCAAACGGGGGCCGTCATGGCGGAGCTATCCGCGAATGCCCAGAGCGGTGCGAGCGCGAGCGAGCTTGTCGCCCGCCTCGAAAGCGTTCCGTTTTCCCGCTGGCATATCCGCCCGCGCATCATTGTCGGCAGCGCGACCTTCTTTGATGCCTTCGATGCGCTGCAGCTCGCGTCCGCGCTCGTCATTCTTCGCCCGCTATGGGATCTCACTACCGGCGACATCTCGGCGCTGATTTCGGCGAGTTACATCGGCCAGTTTTTTGGCGCGCTTCTGTTCGGGCGGCTCGCGGAAAAATTCGGCCGCATTCCGATGGCGGCGTCCGCCGTCGTGCTGATGTCGGTGATGAGCCTTGCCTGCGTGTTCACCGGAAATGTCACCGAGCTGTTTATCTGCCGCCTCATACAGGGCATCGGCGTCGGCGGCGAAATGCCCGTCGCCGCCGCCTATATCAGCGAATTGTCCAAAAGCCGGGGCAGGGGGCGTTTCTTCCTTCTCTACGAACTGATCTTCCCCGTCGGCCTTCTGGCCACGGGCCTCACCGGCGCGGTCCTCGTGCCGGAATTCGGTTGGCAGAGCATGTTCGTGGTCGGCGGCGTTCCCGGGCTCGTCATCGCGTTCTTCATCCTGCGCCTGCCCGAATCCCCGCGCTGGCTGATTCATCAGGGCCGCCTGGCGGACGCCGAAGCCGTTATCCGCGACATCGAAGCCAGTACCGACCGGCGCGAAGCGCCGGAGCCGGCTTCGCCCGATCCCGCATTGCCTGCCGTCGCCATGGCCATGCCGCGCAAGGGCCGCTGGAACGAGCTTCTGTCGCCCTTCTACCGCAAGCGCACATTGGTCGTATGGGCGCTGTGGGCCACGGCCTATTTTGTCGCCAATGGCCTCAATAACTGGATGCCGACCCTCTACAACGCCGTCTACGGGCTCCCCCGCGAACAGGCTTTATGGGCTGCGCCGATGACCAATGCGGCGCAGGTCGCCCTTCTCTTGGTCTGTGTGTTCGTCATCGACCGGGTAGGGCGGCGCAACTGGATCGTCACCTCCTTCGCCATGGGTGCGATCCTCCTCACCGTGCTCGGGCTTTTCGGGGCCCATAATGTCGTGGCGGTGATGATCCTGGCCACGCTGGCTTATGGTTTCATCGGTTCGGTGAACGCCGTCGTCTATCTCTACACCCCGGAAATCTACCCGACGCGCATGCGCGCGGCGGCCACAGGTGCCGCCACCTGTTGGCTGCGCCTCGCATCGGCGGCGGCGCCCTGGGTGGTCGGACACATCCTCACCAGTCAGAATCCGGCGGACCCGATCTATGCCGAACGCATCTATCTCGTCTTCCTCGCCTTTGCCGGCGTCGCGCTCATTGGCGCCTGTGCCGCGACGCTGATGCTGGAAACCCGCAATCGCCGACTCGAAGATATCGCCCCTTGAGAGAATATCTCGCCCATTGAGACTTGTGCCTGGGTGCGGCGAAGCTCCGCATCTTTGTCCCCCGTGGTGGGCATTTGGGGGCATACTTTCCGCGGGTTTTGGGGTAGTCTCCGCGCCCTGAACCGGCTAGAGCCGGACTTGACATAGAATGAATTGATATGGGACGGGAGACACCCACCCTGCGAACGGGCCTACAAGAATGCTCGCGCGGGTGTAAACGCTTGAAATTTCAGGAGAACGCCATTGGCCAATAGTGATCGCGTGAACACAACCGAGGCGCCGGAAGCCGACGCCAGTCCTGGACATAACAGCGGCACCAAAGAGGTGGTCTGGGAACGCTGGACGAAGAAGCGCACCTTCGTGCGCGCCCTCGAAGGCACCTATGGCAATCTTTACAACGAGCTGTTCACCCAGCCGCGCGTCTACCGTTCCAAGGATTGGAAATGGCATGGCGGCCCGCAGAACTTCGGCAAGAAGATCATCAATCCGGGTTCGGTGAAGGTCACGCAGTCGATTGAGATGCATCTCGACTGCTTCGCGCCGGGCGGTTACGGCCAGCGCCACGGTCACATGAACAGCGCGGTCTTCTACGTCCTCAAGGGCAAGGGCCACGACATCCATGATCGCCGCCGCATCGACTGGGAAGCCGGCGACGCCTTGATCGTCGAAAATGGCTGCGTACATCAGCATGTGAACGACGACCCGAATGAAGAAGCGATCGTGCTCGTCGCCAAGGCGAAGCCGCTCTTCCTTTTCATGCATCTCATTTTCCAGAAGGTGGCGATGTTCCCGCCGAAAGAGCCGGAGAGCGAAGCACAGCGCCTCTACGTCCCGCCCTCGGAAATTTAATAAGGATTGGTTCCCACCATGAGCAGAGTTATCGATATTGCTGAAAAGCAGGGCGCCCGCGCGGAAAGCGTCGGCTATGTGGACTTCTATTCCGACGCGTTGAAGGCGTCGGAAGAATTTCGCGCAGAATATTTCAATCGTTTAAACGTGGTGAAGTCCTCGCAGATGCCGCTCGAGCGTTCGCCCGACGGCCTGATCAAGCACATCATCAACGAGCGCATGAACACCAAGGAATGCTGCCTCGACATGTATATGCAGATCCTCGATCCGGGTAAGGCGACGGGCAAAAGCCGTCATCTCTCGGAAGAGATCATGTATGTGATCGAAGGCGAAGGTCACGACCTGCATTGGGATGTGCGCTTCAATTGCGATCACGAAATGGAATTCACCTGGGACGAAGAACCGAAAAAGTTCGAATGGTCGCAGGGCGATTTCATCTACATTCCGCCTTATGTCGCCCATAAGCGTGTCAACACCGGCAAAAGCGAAGCGCGGACGATCGTGATCAATAGCCGGATTTTGAAGCCGATGGGCTTTGACTGGTTCGAGCAGCTTGAAAACGCGGAAGGCTTCTGAAGTCTGATCGCTTGAAGTCTCAGTTGCGCAAGACGGCTATACGGGATTTGACCTCGCGGGGACCCGAAAGGGTCCTTCCGAAGGAGAGAAGCGGATGCGGAATCTCTTACTCGTAATTGCCGCTTGCGTGCTGATGGCATGTGAAGGGCCCGCTCAGAGCCCTTCCGCCGATGCACCAGCGCCGACGGGCGTCGCGGATTTGTCGCTCTATGACGGGCGCACCCTCACTTACATCGTGGCGACCGGTCCCGGCGGCAATTACGACGCCTATGCGCGGCTCATCGCCGGCTATATGCAGAAACATCTGCCGGGCTCGCGCGTCCTCGTGAAAAACGTGCCGGGCGCCGGGCATATCGTCGGCGCCAACACGCTTTACGCCGCGCGTCCCGACGGCCTCACCATCGGCACTTTCAATACGGGCCTCATCTATACGCAATTGCTGGAACGCGAAGGCGCGTCCTTCGATCTCGCGCGCTTCGAATGGATCGGCAGCGCCGCACATGATGTGCGTGTCATCGTTCTTGCCACCGCATCTCCCTATAAAAGCTTCGCGGAATTGAAGAACTCGGGCGATCTCATTCGCGTGGCCGCAGCGGGCGTCGGTTCGGCAGCCTATAACGACACCCGTATCGTCGCCGAGGCGCTGCATCTCAATCTCGAAATCATACCCGGATTCGAGGGCAATGAAGGTGAGCTGTCGATGCTGCGTGGCGAAGTGAATGCGCTTCTCGGCGCAGCCGGGGCTTTCGCGAATTTCGTGAATAATGGCAGCGGTTTTTATGCGCTCGCGGTCAGCGGCGAAGCCAGCAGCACGGGCGAAGATTCCGATCTTGCGGGCGTACCGCTGGCGCGTGACTTCGTCACCGACGAACGCGGCGGGCAATTGCTCGGCCTGATCGAGGCTTTGTCCGATCTCGGCCGCCTGACGGCGGCGCCGCCGGAAACAGACCCCAATATGCTGGCGACGTTGCGCGAAGCCTATCGTCTGGCGCTCACCGATCCGGATTTGCTGCGCGATGCGCAGAACACCTTGCTGCCGATTCAGCCGGCCTATGGCGACGACGTGAAGGCACTGGTTATTCAGGCGCTCGATCTCAATCCGGAATCGCTGGAACTCCTGCGCGAGGCGACGGCGGTTCCGAATTAGGCCGGAAGGCGATGTGCGCGGCGGGGACGGGCGGCGCATCGAGGAATTTTCGTCAGCTGCGGCTGACATGTAAAAATGGAGTGCGGGTCCAACGATCCCCGCGTCGGAGGAAGTAATATGTTTAAGCGCTTTTTGGCTGCCGCTGTCGGCGTTCTTCTCGTTGCGGGTTGCCAGCAACAGACATCCACGGCCGTCGATGCCAATTATTTCGATGGCAAGACCATCACCTATATCGTCGCCACCGATCCGGGCGGCGGTTACGATACCTATGGACGTCTGATCGCCCGCTACATGCAAAAGCACCTGCCGGGTTCACGCGTGGTGGTGCGCAACGTTCCGGGTGCGGGTCACATCGTCGGCGCCAACACCATCAATGCGGCGCGTCCCGACGGCCTGACGATTGGCATGTTCAACACCGGCCTCATCTACAACCAGCTCCTCAAGCTTGACGGCGTGCAGTTCGATCTCGCCAAGATGAGCTGGATCGGCAAGGCCTCCAACGAACTGCGCGTCATGCTGGTCGCTAC
Source organism: uncultured Alphaproteobacteria bacterium (assembly GCA_903862715.1). Taxonomy (GTDB): domain Bacteria; phylum Pseudomonadota; class Alphaproteobacteria; order Micropepsales; family Micropepsaceae; genus CAIYRG01. Next base: position 9,087 of record CAIOYY010000022.1, on the reverse strand, counting down.
CAATTCGCCCTATAAGAGCTTCGAGGAAATGCTCCATGCGGGCGTTCCCATCAAATTCGCGGCGTCGGGCGTCGGCTCGGCCGCCTACCTTGATGCGCGCATTCTCGACTCGATCTTCCCGGAACTCGAAGTCCAGGTGATCGCCGGTTTCGATGGCTCGGAAGGCGAATTGTCCATGCTGCGCGGCGAAGTCGTCGCCCAGGTCGGCATTGCCAGCTCCTATGAAAACTTCGTCCATGCGGGCAACGGTTATTATGCTCTTGCGATGAGCCAGCTCGCGGCCGATGACCTGCCGGGCGTACCCTTGGCGCAGGACTATGTCACGACCGAGGACGGGCACCGTCTTCTGTCCCTGCTTGAGGCGCTTTCCGATCTCGGCCGCCTGACAGTGGGTCCCCCGGGCATCCCGCCGGATATTCTCGCAATTCTGCGTGAGGCCCATAATGCGGCGGTCGCCGATCCGGATCTTCTTGCAGAAGCGAAGACGATGCTGATCCCGATCACCGGCGGCACCGGCGAATATGTTCAGGGACGCATTGCAGAAGCGCTTAACCAGCCGCCCGAGACGATTGCCGCGCTGGCTGTCGCTGCTGCACCGCCGCAATAACCGTCAAGCGGAGGTGGACATTGTCCGCCTCCGCTATAATTCAGCGCACATTGCCGCAATTCGTTTGGGCGGTATCGTGCTATAGGGTTGGTCTCTGGCGCTCCGGCGCCCCAGCAAGGTTTCGCGAACATGATTGAAGGCAGAATTATCACGGCCGGTGTTATGCTGGCGCTCTTCGTCACTGCGGTGGCCATCGCAGTGATGTATTTCGCCCCCGGCGCCCGCACGCTGCCGCTCGTGATAGGCATTCCCGGCATTCTTCTTTCCGGTATCCAGTTCATTTCCGAGCTGCGCCAGAAGGAAGGCAAGAAGGTCTCGGCTGAAGACCGCCGCGCCGAAATCGGCATGGTTCTCTGGTTTACGGGTTTCGTCGCGGCCGTCATCGCGGTCGGCTTCATCATCGCCAGCCCCATCATGGTGGCGGCCTATATGCTGATCGCCACCCGCGAAAAATGGCTCACGGCCATTATCGGCGCAGTACTGGTCTGGGCCATCATGGACCTCGTCTTCGAGCGTTCGCTCGGCCTCGTCCTGTTTGAAGGCCTGCTCCCGCCAATGCTCGGTTTCTACTAAGAAGGTTGACGAACGATGTGCGGCGAACTTGAAGAAGAAGAAAACCCGGAAGAAGTCATCTACACCCGGTTTGCCGCGCATGTTCAGACGTTTATGGCCGGTCTCAAGGCGCGTCCGTCCGGGGACCCGCTGCATTACCATCTCGACCGGCTGTTCCGTGAACTGCTGAGAAACGCCTCCGACCCTGCCAAAGCGCCGTCCGATGTGGACCCCTATGAGCGCCTGGCCATGGAACCCCTCGTATTCGCCCGTCTGGCAGGCTTTATGGCCGCGCATCTGCCCTTGAGCGAAGACCCGCTGAAGCGCGTGATCGAGGCGCTGATGACGGGCTATGCGGAGGGTGAAATCGAGCTTCCGTCCCATGATCACGATCACGATCACGATCATGATCACGGCCATGATCACGGCCACACACACTAGCAAATTCAGGCTTTTTCCCGTTTTCCGGGACTTGCCTCACAAAGAGGAAATCTGGTCCAAAGGGGCTGGACAGAGGGCAATAGCACGCCTATAGCCCTTCGCCGTGGCGGGGATTTCCTGGCAGCCGTACCCACGCGGCGACCCCCAAAGATCAACGGATGCACGGTGCCATTGGCGCGCCGGAATGCGGTCCGACACGAGGACAATTTAATTAGGGAGTACGACTGAAATGGCGGGAATTGAGAAGAATATTAAGCCGGCGGGTGGCTGGCAGTCCGACGTGATTGCGGACCTTATCCGCCAATTCGAATTTCCCTACATCACGTTGAATCCGGGTGCGAGCTATCGCGGTCTTCATGACTCGCTCGTCAACCACAACAACAACGAACCGCCGATGCTGCTCTGCCAGCATGAAAAGATCGCCGTCCAGATCGGCCATGGTTACGCCAAGGCTTCGGGCGAACCGCTCTGCGTCATCGTTCATAACGTCGTCGGCCTGCTGCACGCCGTCATGGGCATCTATTACGCCTATGTCGACCGCGCGCCGGTCTTCATCATCGGCGCCACGGGCCCGATGGACGAAGGCAAGCGCCGTCCTCGCGTCGACTGGGATCATACGGCCAACGTACAGGGCCAGGCCTGCCGCGATTACGTGAAGTGGGATTACCAGCCGGGCGGCGTCCAGGGCATTGGTGACAGCTTCGCGCGCGCCTATGCCGTCATGATGACCGAGCCCCAGGGCCCGATCTACATGTGCTACGACGCATGGCTCCAGGAAGACACGCTGACCGAGTCGGTCAAGCTGCCGCCGAAAAACACGCCCCGCGTTGCCAGCAAGATTGCGCCGGAGCCCAAGGCCCTCGCGCAGATCGCCGACAAGCTCGTGGCTTCCGATTGGCCGGTCCTGATGCCGCAATATGTTGGCCGCGTCGCCAGCGGTTTTGACGACATGGTGGGCCTTGCCGAATCGATCGGCGCGGCGGTGGTCGATGTGCATTCGCGCCTCAACTTCCCGACCGAGCATCCGCTCGACTGCCGTCTGACGCCGAAAGTGTTCAACAATGCGGACCTGATCGTCGGCCTCGACTGCCGCGACTGGGAAGGCCGGACGCATTACAACGACCGCGTCAACCGCACGATGAAGGCGCATTACCCCGACAATTGCGATTGGGTCGACATCGGCTTCGCCGACATCGAAATCTCCAAATGGGCCATGGGCTATCAGAAATTCCCGGAATGCTCGCAGCGCGTCCTCGCGGACACCGAGCTTGCCATCCCGGCCCTGACCCAGCTCATCACCGCGCGCGTGAAGGACAATCCCAAGCTCGCGAAGAAGATCCAGGAACGCGCCACGGCGGTGAAGGAAATCCACGACAAGAACCGCGCCAAATGGCTCGAACAGTCGAAGGAAAACTGGAACAACCAGCCGATCACCTGCGCGCGTCTCGCCACCGAAGTCTATTCCGTCATCAAGAACGAAGACTGGGTGCTCACCACGAACGCCTTCGAAGACTGGGCTTTGAAGCTCTGGAACTTCGACAAGGGCTATCGCTGGCCGGGTAAGCCGCTTGGCACGGGCACGCAGATCGGCATGGGCCTCGGCATCGCGCTCGCGCACCGTAACAAGGGCCGCATTGTGCTCGATTGCCAGACCGACGGCGACCTGATGTTCGACCTCGGCGCCCTGTGGTTCGCTTCGAAGCACAAGGTTCCGATGCTGGCCGTCATGCATAACAATCGCGCCTACTACAATGACTGGGAGCATCAGATCACGATCGCCGAACAGCGCGGCACGCCGGTCGAACGCGCTTATATCGGCATGGATATCTTCGGACCTGAACCCGATTTCGCGCAGGTTGCGCGTGGTCTCGGCTGGTACGCGGAAGGCCCGATCGAAGACCCGAACGAAATTGCCGGCGCCGTCAGCCGCGCGCTCGAAAAGGTCAAGCAGGGCATCCCGGCGCTCGTCGACACGATCACCGAGCACGTGGGTTAATGCATTGAAGGTACCGGGATCGCGCGGAGCAAATCTCCGCGCGGTCCCTTTTTTTTAGGCCGGAATTCGGGACGTAAGATCCCGCGTCCAAATAAGGGAAACGCGCTCATGAAAGTCGGTTTCGTTGGAATTGGTGAAATGGGCTTCCCGATGGCCGGGCATGCCAAGAAGGCCGGATATGACGTCACGGTCTATGACATCGACAAGACCCGCGTCGCATCCGCGAAGGACGCCGGTTTCGAAACCGCGTCGAGCCTCGCCGATCTCGCGAAGAAGGCGGAAATCTTCATCTGCGTCGTCAACACCGACGACCAGTCGCGCCAGGTGACGGACGAGCTGTCCAAGAATGCCGCGAAGGACTCCATCATCGTCATCTCGGCGACCAACAGTCCGCTGACCATGCGCGAATTGAAGAAGCTCTCTAACGGGCGCGGCGTGCGCTTCATCGATTCGCCGATCGTGTTCGGTGCATCGGGCGCGAAAGCGGGCAAGCTTCTGTGTCTTTGCGGCGGCGACGATGAGGATGTGGAACGCGCCCGTCCTGTGCTCATGACCTATTCGAAGGACGTGCTGCATGTCGGTCCCGTCGGCGCGGGCCAGCTCGCAAAAGCCTGCAACAATCTTTTGCATTGGGTGCACTGCGTTTCGAATTACGAAACGCTGCTGCTCGCCAAGCGCTTTGGCATTGACGCGCAGCGTATGCGCGAGGTTCTGCTGAAATGCCCGGCCTACAACGGCACGCTCGACCGCTGGGACACAACGAAGTTCACCTGGCAGGAAAAGGACATGGACGTGACCATGGACCTCGCACAGACCGCCGGGCTCATGCTTCCGATGGCGGGCCTCACCGACCAGATGGTCAAGGTGCTGAAGGCGAAAGACGTCGCGGAACTGCTCTACGGCCCGGAATGCGATTATATGGGCGTTCATGTAAAGCCGATGACGCCGGAAGAAGGCGGATTCGACTGAGCGGTTCCGACGCTCACGCATAATGAAAAGGCGGCGGAACCCGATAGGTTTCGCCGCTTTTTTTTGCTGCGAGGGATATGACAGCTTTCTGTAAGCTGGCGCTGCGACAGTCATGCGCGCGGGCTCCAAACCCCGTAGCCCCTTGCCTTGCCCGTCTGCTGACTGCAAGCTTGGGTCAAAGATCACAGGAGGATTGCATGAGAATGGAAATGTTTGCGGCTGCCGCCGCATTCGCATTGATCGCCGGAACGGCCATTGCCCAGACGCCTTCGGCCGAGGGGGCACATGTCTATTTCATCAATCTCGAAGACGGCCAGCACGTCACCAGCCCCGTACATATCCAATTTGGTCTGCACGGCATGGGCATCGCGCCGTTCGGCCTTACCGGCCAGGGCACCGAGCATACCGGCCATCATCATCTCGTCATCGATTCCCCCGCTCCGCAGGCAGGTGTCCCGATCCCGGCCGAGCCCGGCAAATACATCCACTATGGACGCGGTCAGACCGAAGTGGATCTCGAACTCACCCCCGGCCAGCACACGTTGCAGCTGGTGCTCGGCGATGCGGCCCACATCCCGCACGATCCGCCGGTCATGTCCGACGTGATCACGATCACCGTCGATCCGTAAGCTTCTTATCCTTGAATGCCGTTGAAGGACGTCATCGCCAACACGCGATGGCGTCCTTGACGTTTTCGAAGCCGCGCGTCTGAATTTGCTTTGGTCGTTTTGTGCGAGAGCAATGGCTCTCTTATCTCCCACGAGTCGAAGCGCGGTACGCGCTTCGGGTAGGGGGCTTTACCCGCGAAAACATACTAAACGGTCGGTTTTACCGCGCCGGTGGATTTCCCGATTGCCTTGTTTTTCAATGATATGAATTTTAGCGCCGGTTAAAAACATACCGACCGGTCGGTATGTTTTGGGGACCCTGCTTCACGCCCCGAACGACACCAGATGCGTTCGCGTCAGCGTCACGACGCCGTCATTGCGGAACAGCGGCGCATTGGCGAGCTGCCAGATGGCGAACTGCTCCTGATAGGCGGTCGCTGCCGCAATGGCGTCGACCGGTACGACAATCCGGAACCCGCGCAGCGCCGCCCCAATACAGGTCACCATCACCGCGCTATTGGCCGACACGCCCGTCATCAGAATGGTTTCGACGCGCCTGGCCTTCAGGACGGTATCGAGATCGCGCCCGAAGAATTTATCTTCCTCGCCGCCGAAGGTGATGTCGCCGTCCTGAGGTTTCAGATCGTCGAAATAATCCTCGTCCGTCATGTGATGCGTATGACAGATGACCACGGGCATATCGCCCGCCCGCGCGGATTTCAGAAGACTGCGCACATTCGGCAGCACCGCGGCGCAGCGCGGCCGGATGCTCTCGACGCAATTGTTGCGGTTGAAATCGAGCACGAACAGCGCCGTATGCGCCGGATCCAGAATGACGGGTTTCAATGGCGGCGGCGGCGGAGCGGTAATGGAGGTCCATTCCGCCACCGCGTCGCCAAACCGCGTAATATTATTGTTCGTCACTGCCGACGCGCGGTCTAGCGGGGCGCCAGCGAATAATAGACGACGCGAATCCAGTTGCCGATGCGCGTTTCGTCGACATTCATCGCCGTGTCGTAATCGGCGTTGGGGCGGGCGGCGATGATCTCGTCAACCGTCTTTCCTTCCGCGATCAGCGCGGCGACGCGGTCGCGGGAGGTCGCCAGCATGGCGCGGTAGTCGATCAGCGACTCCTTGTTGCCCAGAGCGCCGTGGCCCGGAACGATGATGGTGTCGTCATCGACCATGGCGATATAGGCGTCGGTCGCCTCGATCATCTGGTTTATATTGCCGCCATTGGCGAAATCGATGTTGGGGTAGCGCCCGAACGTCACGATATCGCCGGTCGCCAGCACATCGGCATCCCGGAAACGCACAAAGCTGTCCCCGCTGGTATGCGCGCCGACGGGATGACCAAGCTCTGCGTCACGGCCGCCAAAACGCAGCGTCAGCATATCGTCAAAGGTCTCCGCGGGAAGCGCCTCGGCCGCTGCAGGCGGCGTGACATTACCCGTGAGGCCGTTGACCGTTCCGGTCTCCAGCAGCGTGCGCATATTGGCTTGTGAGACGATGGTGGCGCCGTCGGCGGCGAACAACGCGTTGCCGCCAATATGGTCGCCGTGATGATGGGTGTTGACCAGATAACGGACGGGAAGATCGGAAATCGCGGTGATCGCCGCCTTGATGCGCTCATAGAGCGGCGCGAACTGGCTGTCGACGACGAGGATGCTATCACTGCCGACCGCGACCGTGATGTTTCCTCCTTCGCCCATCAGCATATAGGTATTGCCGCGCAACGGCGTGGTGGTAATGACCGTCTGGGAAAAATCGGTCGGCAATTGTGCTGATGCGCCGCCGGCAAACAACAACGCGGCGGCAATGCCCGCCAAGCCAAAAACATATTTCATGCTGTCCTCCCGGTGCCGCGGCGTTTCGCGGTTCTCACCCGCATAATGGGGCGCGCCGGGCCGTCTGCCAATATCGCTTATGTCTGGCCGCCCACGATGCCGAGACGCTTGAGGCTCCAATAGGAAACGGCGGCTGAGACGACGCACAGCGCACCGCCGATCATGAAAGCGGCGGGAACGCCGAAATGATCCGCAAGATAGCCCAGCACCAGCGCGCCCAGTGGCTGCCCACCCAGCGCGCCCATGGCATAGAACGACATTACGCGGCCGCGCATGGAATCATCGGACAGCATCTGTATCTGGCTGTGATTGGTGACGGCCAGCGTCAGATAGGCAAAACCCGTCGGGATCGCGAACAGCACTGCCAGCGGCAATGTCGTCATATTGGCAAAGGCGATGATGGTTATGCCCAGAAAGGCGGCGGCGATGGTTGGGATGATCGAGAGATAACGCTCTGGCAGTTTCGCCGAGACCATGGCCCCCGCGGCCGCGCCGGCGCCGAACCCGGCCATGGTGTAGCCCAGCGCTTCGGACCCTAACCCCAGAACCTGCTCGGCATGGGCCGGAAGAATGTAGAAATAGGACATACCGAAAAACGACGTCGCGGTGGAAAGCAAAATGGCGGTGCGGATTTCGCCGTGATGCGCGACATAGGCGAAGCCGCGCTTCAGATCTTCCCAGGGATTGGTGTCCTTGGGCGGCGGCCGGCGCTCGATCTTCATCACCAGAAGGCTGGTGATGACCGCGCCATAGGTGAGCGTGGTGAGAGCAAAACACCATCCCTCGCCGATAGCCGCAACGACAATGCCGCCAAAGGCAGGCCCCACGGTGCGCGCGACATTGAACATGGTCGCGTTCAGCGCAATCGCCGGGCGCAGATCGTCGCGTCCCACCATTTCGATGGTGAAGGCCTGGCGTACCGGCACCTCGACTGCGGTCACGATGCCGCCGAACAGCGACAGCGCGATCAGCCAGTTCATGTCCAGGGTGCCCGTCAGTGTTAGAAGGGCCAGCAGCGCTGTCTGGGCCATGATGAGGGCCTGCGTCGCGGCGAACACATGACGGCGGCTCATGCGGTCGGCGATGGCGCCCGCGAAGGGCGAGACGAAGAAAATCGGTGCGTACATCGCGAAGCTGACGACGCCGAGCATGAAGGGCGATTCACTCAGGCTGTACGCCAGCCAGCCGATGGCAACCGAGCGCACCCAGGTTCCGGTCAGTGAGATGAACTGACCTATGAAGAAGATGCGGTAATTGGGATGTCGAAAGGGTCTCGGCGTACTAAAGCGCATAGCGGAAACCTCCACGCGCCGATGCGGCGCGCGCATTGCCCCCGATGGGACTTGCGGCGAAGGAAGCTCGTATCATAAGCGCTCAATGAGGGTGGGACTGCCAGGTTGTGAACCCACTGCCTTACCCGTCCCTTATGATAAATTGCACCTGTCGTGGAAAGCCCGAATCCGCGGAAAACCGCAGACCTCGCTCTTTCCGTGCCGTTTCGAGATCAGTCAGCGGTTAGGAGGACATGCAGCGCGCGCGGTCCATGCGCGCCGCGTTCGATGGTCTGCTCGATATCGGCAGTGCGCGACGGGCCGGTGACGAGATTCATGGTCGCGGGCATCGCTCCGGCCAGCCGCGACAGAACATCCTCCAGGGACGGCACGATCAATGCGCGGCGCACCAGCACGAATTCCGTTCCGGTCAAAAAATGCCAGGAGGACGGCGTGCCCGCGCCGGATAGGAAGGCGAGCGTTCCGGTTTCGGCAATGGCGAAATTCGCGGCAGACAGACTCGCTTCATCGCCGGAAGGCGGGGTCTCATCCACTATCAGATGCGGCACACTCTCCCAGGACAAACCACGCAAAGGCGAATCTGCCCGGAGATGAAGCCGCGGGAATCCTTCATGGCTGAGAATGTCGGCAAGCCTTACCGGCACATCGGCGGTGCTGTCGATGATATGCACGTTGGTATGCGCATATTCGGCCTTGGCGATGAACTGCGCCTCGATGTCGTTGCCGATATCGGGACGATAGGCCTTGTAGCTCAGGCGCGCCGGCGTGGCGGCGG
>CAIOYY010000021.1 GCA_903862715.1 uncultured Alphaproteobacteria bacterium | reverse complement strand
TTTCACCTCTTCGACCTTCAGCGGGTCGGCGGCGATCACGGCGGCGACGGCCGCCTCGATGGCGCTCTCATCGGTCACCTGTTTCAGTCCGCGCGCCTCGACGACTGCGCGCGGGTCATCGGACCTTTCCTCCCAGACGATGTCGAGGACATCCTTGGCGATCTTTCCGGAGATCACGCCGCCGGTGATCATCTGCACAATCGCGCTGTTCGCTTTCGCCGAAACGGGACCGTCGCTGATGCTCAATCCTTCACGGTTCAGGCGGCCAAAATACTCATTATTCAACCAGTTAGCGGCCGCCTTCGCTTCCGCACCCGCCGCCAGCATGGCTTCGTAATAATCCGCCGATTCCTTTTCGGAGACGAGCACGCCAGCGTCGTAAGCGGAGAGCCCCGCCGCCATGAAGCGCAATTTCTTCTCGTCGGGAAGCTCCGGGAGCGCGGCAGCGATCGCATCGACCCAAGCCGGATCAAGTTCGAGCGGCAGAAGATCGGGGTCGGGGAAATAGCGGTAGTCATGCGCCTCTTCCTTCGAGCGCATCGAGCGGGTTTCGCCGAGCTTCGAATCGTAGAGGCGCGTTTCCTGACGGATCGTGCCGCCTTCTTCGAGGACATCGATCTGGCGGCGCGCTTCATATTCGACCGCCTGAACGACGAAGCGCATCGAATTGACGTTCTTGATTTCGCACCGAGTACCCAGCGGACCGCCTGGTTTACGCACCGACACATTGACGTCGGCACGCATGGAGCCCTGCTCCATATTGCCGTCGCACGTGCCGAGATACCGGACGATGGCGCGCAGCTTGCGCAAAAAAGCGGCAGCTTCTTCGCTGGTGCGCATGTCGGGGCGCGAGACGATTTCCATCAGCGCGACGCCCGCGCGATTGAGATCAACATAGGTGTAATCGGGATGCTGGTCGTGCAGGCTTTTTCCCGCATCCTGTTCGAGATGCAGGCGCTCGATGCCGACCGGCACCGTGACGCCGCCCGGCATGTCGAGCAGGACTTCGCCCTCGCCCACGATCGGCTGCTTGTACTGGGAAATCTGATAGCCCGCAGGCAGATCGGGATAGAAATAGTTCTTCCGGTCAAAGACCGAATAGAGATTGATCTGCGCTTTCAGGCCAAGGCCCGTACGCACCGCCTGCTCGACGCATTTGCCGTTGATGACCGGCAGCATGCCGGGCAGCGCCGCATCGACGAGGCTGACATGGGAATTCGGCTCGGCGCCGAATTCGGTTGATGCCCCCGAGAAGAGCTTCGCATTGGAATGGACCTGGGCATGGACTTCCATGCCAATCACCACTTCCCACGGTCCGGTCATCCCCTGGATGAGTTTGATCTGCCGTTCGCTCATGATTTCCACCATGCAGCCGGTTTGGCGTTGAAACCCGCCGCCTCTTCCAATGCCTGTCCCACGCGCAGCACGGTCGCTTCGTCGAAGGCCTTGCCGATGATCTGAAGTCCAAGGGGAAGCCCATCGGCAGAGAGGCCCGCCGGCACCGACAGGCCCGGAAGCCCCGCAAGATTCACTGTGACGGTGAACACGTCGTTCAGATACATCGACACCGGATCCGCAGTTTTCGCGCCGACGCCGAAGGCGGCGCAGGGCGTCGCCGGGGTTAAGAGCACGTCGCAGGATTTATAGGCTTCCGTGAAATCGCGCGCGATCAGCGTCCGGATTTTCTGCGCCCGCAGATAGAAGGCGTCGTAATAGCCCGCTGAAAGAACATAGGTTCCGATCATGATCCGGCGCTCGACCTCGCGGCCGAACCCTTCGGCGCGGCTCTTTTCATAAAGCTCTGTTAGGTCTCGGACGTTGCTCGCGCGGTGGCCGTAGCGCACGCCATCATAGCGGGCGAGATTGGACGAGGCCTCGGCGGGCGCCACTATATAATAGGCTGGCAGCGCATATTTCGTGTGGGGGAGCGAGACCTCGACGATCTCGGCACCCTGCGCCTTCAACCAATCGGCGCCCTTGGCCCAGAGCGCGTCGATTTCCGGCGGCGCGCCGTCGACGCGATATTCCTTCGGAATGCCGACCTTCAGGCCCTTCACGCCGTTCTTCAGCGCCGCTTCGTAATCGGGCACCGGCGTATTGATGCTGGTGGAATCCTTTGGGTCATAACTGGCCATCGCGCCGAGCATGATGGCCGCGTCGCGTACGGTACGCGTCATCGGGCCTGCCTGATCAAGCGACGAGGCAAAGGCGACCGTTCCCCAGCGCGAGCAGCGGCCATAGGTCGGCTTGATGCCGACAATGCCGGTGACGGCGGCGGGCTGACGGATCGAACCTCCGGTATCGGTGCCGGTGGCAGCGAGGCAGAGATGCGCCGCGATGGCGGAAGCCGAACCGCCCGATGAGCCACCGGGCACGAGGTTTTCGTTCTTGTTTGTTGCGCGCCAAGGATTGATGACCGGGCCGAAATAACTCGTCTCATTGGACGAGCCCATGGCGAATTCATCGAGATTGGTTTTGCCCAGCATGACCGCGCCCGCATTCCACAAATTCTGCGATACGGTCGATTCATAGCTCGGCACGAAATTTTCGAGGATCTTGCTGGCCGCGGTGGTGCGGATGCCCTTCGTGCAGAAGAGATCCTTCATGCCGATCGGCAGGCCTTCGAGCGGGCGGGCCTCGCCTTTGGCGATGCGCGAATCCGACTGCGCGGCCATGTCGAGCGCGTGCTCCGGCGTTTCGGTGATGAAGGCGTTCAGCACCTTCGCAGCCTTCATGGCCGTGATATGGGCTTCTGTCAGTTCACGCGCGGAAATCTTCTTGGCGCGGACGGCGTCGCGCGCTTCCGCCAGTGTGAAATCGGTGGGAAGGGAAGTGGTCATCATTCGACGACCTTCGGTACGACGAAGAAATGATCCTCGGACAAAGGCGCGTTCTTCATCAGATCGTCCGGATAGAAACCATCGCTCACGACATCTTCGCGCATGGTCAGGCGCTGCTTCACGACACTGGTCAGCGGTTCGACGCCTGAGACATCGACCTCGCCGAGCTGTTCGACCCAGGCGAGAATGGCGTTCAATTCCCCGGCCAGGGGTTCGAGCTGGTCGTCGTCGACCGCAAGCCGCGCAAGGCGGGCAATACGGCGAACGGTGTCTTTATCTACCGGCATGACAGTCTGCGCATTCCTTGAGTCTCCGCGGGGGCAGGATTTCCGCGAGGTGCCATTTTTCGAGGGCGAGATTTCCGGAAGGCCGGATTCTGCTAAGTCTTGCTAGCAATCGACTTTGCGACTGGCAAGCGCGCTAAGGAGCCCAATGGCGGTAATCGAACTTCCCGAGCTGAAACCGGCGCTTAACCCCGGCCAGCGCCTCCTTGGCCTCGACCTCGGCGAGAAGACGATCGGGCTTGCGCTTTCCGACACGGGACTTTCCATCGCCACACCGCTCCAGACCCTGAAACGCGGCAAGTTCACCATCGACGCAAAGACGCTGGAAGCCCTCGCCGCCGAACACAATGTCGGCGGCTTGGTCGTCGGGCTGCCGCTGAACATGGACGGATCGGCGGGGCCCGCGGCACAATCGGCGCGCGCCTTCGCCCGGAACTTTGCGGCGCTGTCACCGCTTGCGGTGGTTCTGGTGGACGAGCGTCTCTCGACCGCGGCCGTGCTCCGGACGCTCATAGATGCCGACGCCTCGCGCAAGCGCCGCGCGGAAGTCGTGGATAAGATGGCCGCCGCCTATATTCTGCAGGGTGCGCTCGACCGTTTGCGCATTATTTCGCCGGGCGAGCGCTTGGCATCCCTCGATTAGGCTCCTATAAGCCCAACTTTAATGGCTACCCAAACTCCGAAGCGTCTGCGTCACCTTACTTCGATCAACGATCTTCGGATCGACGAGATCGAAGCCTTGTTTGCTCTCGCGGACCGCTACCTCGACGAACTCTCCGACCCCCACATCCCCTATCGCATCGGTCGAAGTCTGACGGAAGCACAGGGTTCGCTGCTGGCGACTCTGTTTTACGAGCCGAGCACCCGCACGCGCCTGTCATTCGAAACGGCGATGATCCGGTTGGGCGGCAAATCCATCTCCAGCGCCGACCCGGCGACAAGTTCCGCCGCCAAGGGCGAAAGCCTCGCCGACACGGTGCGCGTCGCGTCGAACTACGCCGATGTTCTCGTCATACGCCATCCGCGCGATGGCGCCGCGCGCTTCGCCGCGGACTATGCGTCGGTTCCCGTCATCAATGGCGGTGACGGCGCGCATGAGCATCCGACCCAGACCTTGTGCGATCTCTTTACGCTGCGACGCGAGAACAAGGACCTGAACCGGCTTAACGTCGCGGTGTCCGGCGATCTCAAAGGCAGCCGCACGATCCATTCCTTCGTGTACGCCCTCGCCCGCTTCGGTGCCGAGATCACCTTGATGCCGGCGGGCGGCATGGATTTGCCCGAACATGTCTATTGGCGCCTGAAGCATGATTACCAGCACACGCCGACCAGACCTTCCGATGTCGCCGATCCTGAAGTCGATGCGGTCTATGTCACCGCCGACCAGCCGCACCAGCTCGCGCTGATTGCGGAAGCAGGCGCGGTGGTGGACGAATCGTCCAAGAAGAAAAGCCGTGCCAAGCGCGCCATCGATGCGGTGTACGTCACGCGCTTTCAAAAGGAACGCTGGGCCAACAAGGATCAGGACTATCCGACCGTCGACGCGAACTTTCTGAAGGGAAAAGAATTCTCGCATACCAGCGTCATGCATCCTTTGCCGCGCGTCGGCGAGCTCGACGTTGCGTTCGATAGCGATCCGCGAGCCGTTTATTTCCGTCAGGCCGCCTATGGCGTTCCCATCCGCATGGCGCTGATTGCGGGTCTTCTGGAACTCTCGAACGCGCATGCCCTGGAAACCTTCGAAGCCGGGTTCCGTCCGGCGCAATATGTTCTGTACGACCAGCCCAATGGCGTCGGCGACCGCTGCGTCAACGCGAACTGCATCGTTCATGATCCGCTCGACGGCAAATATGCCCGTAACAAATTCCATCTGATCGAGGCCGACCGGCCGCGCCTCAGGTGTCATTATTGCGAAAACGACGTGACCCATTTCTTCGTCGCCCACCGCAAGCACAAGACCTACGCCCCCGCCGCATCGGGCCTGCATGTGTCCAAGACACAGGCGAACACGGTTTTCTTCAACGACGCGAAAAGCGCCGAAGATGCCGGCTACACCTTGCAGCCCCCCCGCCACGCCCCTCGCGCTTAGGCTGCGTTCCTTTTCCCGAAAAAAAAGGGGATAAGGGGCCGATGCTCACCTCGCTTGCTTATCTCCCCTGGCAGGATGCGATGCCCTACCTCCTGGCGACACTGGCGTTGGCCTATCTCATCGGATCGATTCCGTTCGGGGTCATCTTCGCGACACTTTCGGGCGCGGGGGACTTACGGCAAATCGGCTCGGGCAATATCGGCGCGACCAATGTGCTGCGGACTGGAAAAAAATGGGCGGCTGCCGCGACGCTTGTCTGCGACATGGGTAAGGGAGCCCTCGCCGTCTTTCTTGCCGACTATTATGTCGGCGACGCCTTCGCGGTCATAGCCGCCATCGGCGTGTTCTTCGGTCACCTCTTTCCGGTCTGGCTGCGCTTTCGCGGTGGCAAGGGGGTCGCCACCTTTATCGGCATTACGCTGGCGCTCTTCTGGCCGATAGGGCTGCTGACCTGCATCAGTTGGGTGTCGATTGCGATCTTCTTTCGTATATCGTCACTCGCCGCCCTCGTTTCAGCCGCATTTACGCCGCTCTTCTTCCTATTCTGGTATGGCTTCGATTTTTTGCATACCGAACAGGAGATGCTGCTCTTTGCGCTCGTCGAACTCTTCCTCGCGTTCATGATTTTCGTGACGCATCGCGCCAATATCGCCCGCCTTATTGCCGGGCAGGAACCGCATATCGGCTCACGATGAATGCGGTCCATCGGCAATTAAGCGAGGCTGAGCGCATCGCCTGGCTGCGCCTTGCGCGGACCGAAAATATCGGCCCCGCGACTTTTGCGTCGCTTCTCGCGCGCTTCGGCGACATTCATGAAGCACTCGATGCAGCCCCGTTGCTTGCCAAACGCGGCGGGCGCGCATTGCAGCTGACGCCGCGCGAAAACGCTGAGCGCGAATGGGACGCCGTGCGTACATTGTCGGGGCGGATGATCGCCTGCTGCGAACCGGATTATCCGGAAGCACTTGCCGCGCTCGATGCGCCGCCGCCGATACTGACCGTTCTGGGCCGCGCGGACATTCTGAACCGCGACATGGTCGCCGTGGTCGGCGCGCGCAACGCGTCCGCGCTGGGCATGAAATTCGCCGAGCGCATGGCGTCCGATCTGGGCGACGCGGGTCTTGTTGTCGTATCGGGTCTCGCGCGCGGCATCGACCGCGCCGCACATCTGGCCGCCCTTGGCAGCGGTACCGTCGCCGTCGTGGCGGGCGGCGCCGACATTATATATCCCCCGGAAAATACGGCGCTTCATGAGCAGATCATCAAAGGGGGTGCGGTCGTTTCGGAAATGGCGCTGGGCATGGCGCCCCTGGCGCGGCATTTCCCAAGGCGTAACCGGATCATCTCCGGCCTCGCGCGTGGGGTCGTGGTCATCGAGGCGGCGGAACGGTCAGGCTCGCTGATCACCGCATCCTATGCGCTGGAACAGGGGCGCGAAGTCTTCGCAGTACCGGGATCGCCGCTCGATCCGCGCGCAAAGGGATCGAATCGCTTGCTGCGCGAAGGCGCGACACTCACCGAATCCGCGGAGGACGTGCTATCGGCGCTGCGCCCGATCCTGATACAGCGCTTTGAAGAGGGTACCCACCTGGGAAGTGGGATGTCCTTCAATAACGTCACTGCGTCCGCTGCGAGGCCGGGATCGGTTGATGATACCCCTCATAGAGACGAGGCGTTTTCCGTTATTGACGACGAACGCATGCGGCGCGCGGTTGAGGAAAAACTCTCGCCTGCCCCGGTAGAGATCGACGAGCTTCTCCGCCAGTGCAGCGGTCCGGCGTCCCAGATTCTCACCATATTATTGGAGCTGGAATTGGCCGGAAGACTGGCGCGCCACCCCGGTGCTCCTGGCGCTGACGCGGTGGAAAAAGCAGTGCGCCATACGCCCGGAAATCCGCCTCGGCCTCTCGCGTAAATTGCCCATGCCCGCAATTTTTAGTGGAGCACGCTACGATAATAAGCATATTTTCTACCTGTGGTTGAAGTAAGAGCGTTGACACTCGTCCGGCGCTTCGATCAGTGTCCGCGGCTTCCGCGCCCGGATCATCCCGGCGCCACCCTATTCCAAGAGACCCATGGCTGGACCTTCCACCGTCGTCGTCGTTGAATCTCCCGCCAAGGCGAAGACGATCAACAAATATTTGGGAAGCGATTTCAAGGTATTGGCCTCTTATGGCCATATCCGCGACCTGCCCTCCAAGGATGGCTCGGTAAAGCCGGACGACGATTTCGCGATGGTCTGGGAAGTCGATCCGAAGGCGCAAGGCCGGATCAAGGAGATTGCCGATGCGATGAAAACAGCCACGCGGCTGATCCTCGCCACCGACCCGGACCGTGAAGGCGAAGCCATTTCCTGGCATATTCTGGAAGCGCTCAAACAAAGGCGCGCCCTCGGCAAGGCCGAGGTCCAGCGTGTTGTCTTCAACGCGATCACCAAGAATGCCGTACTGGATGGCATGGCCCATCCCCGCGACATCAACGCGGAGCTGGTGGACGCCTATCTCGCCCGCCGCGCGCTGGATTATCTCGTCGGTTTCAATCTCTCGCCGGTTTTGTGGCGCAAGCTTCCGGGTGCACGCTCGGCAGGGCGCGTGCAATCGGTCGCGCTGCGTCTGATCTGCGACCGCGAGCTCGAGATCGAAGCCTTCATCAGCCACGAATACTGGACCATCGACGCCGATTTCGCCGCGAAGAACGGCAATCTCACCGCGCATCTCACACATCTCGACGGCAAGAAGCTCGACAAGCTCGCCATCAAGACCGAAGCGGACGCAAAGCGCGCGCAAGCCATCATCGAAGGCGGAAAGTTTGCCGTCAGTGAGGTCGAGAAGAAACCGGTGCGCCGTCATCCGGCGCCCCCTTTCATCACCTCCACGCTGCAGCAGGAAGCCTCGCGCAAGCTCGGTTTCGCTGCCGCGCGCACCATGAAAATCGCGCAGGGGCTTTATGAAGGCGTGACGCTGGGCGGGGAAACCACCGGTCTCATTACCTACATGCGTACCGACGGTGTAACGATGGCCGGCGAAGCGGTCGGCGAATGCCGCAGCGTCATCGGCAAATTGCATGGTGATCGTTACGTTCCGAAGGTGCCCCGCGCCTATTCCTCCAAGGCGAAAAATGCGCAGGAAGCGCATGAAGCCATTCGTCCCACGAGCTTCGCGCGCACGCCCGACCAGATGCGGCGCTATCTGGATGACGAACAATCCAAGCTCTACGAGCTGATCTGGAAACGCGCCCTTGCCTCACAGATGGAAAGCGCCGAACAGGAACGCACGACCATTGATGTTGCGTCTGCCGACGGTAAGGCGGTTCTTCGCGCGACGGGTACCGTAACGCTATTCGACGGATTTCTGGCGCTCTACCAGGAAGGCCGCGACGACGAATCCGATTCCGAAGACGGCAATCTTCCCGCGCTCTCGAAGGGCGATGTGCTGAACCCCACAAAGGTAAAGCCCGAACAGCATTTCACCGAGCCGCCGCCGCGTTATTCAGAAGCAAGCCTTGTGAAGAAGCTCGAAGAACTCGGTATCGGGCGGCCATCGACCTATGCTTCCATTCTATCGGTCCTGCGCGACCGCGCCTATGTGCGCATGGACCGCAACCGTTTCATTCCGGAAGATAAGGGTCGGATCGTCACCGCCTTTCTGACGAGTTTTTTCCGGCGCTATGTCGAATATGACTTCACCGCCGAGCTCGAGGAAAATCTCGACAAAGTCTCGGCCGGCGAATTGCCGTGGAAGAAATTGCTGCGCGATTTCTGGGGCAGCTTCCACACCGCCACGGAAGACACCAAGAGCCTCAAATTCGCTCAGGTCATCGACGCGCTCGATGAAATCCTTGCACCGCATATTTTCCCGAAACTGCCGGGCGGCACCGATCCGCGCGTCTGTCCGACCTGCGGCAATGGAAGATTGAATCTTAAGCTCGGACGCTTCGGCGCCTTTGTCGGCTGCTCCAATTATCCGGAATGCGGTTTCACGCGGCAGATCGGTCCCGGCGACGGCAACGCAGGACCCGAGCCGCGCGAACTCGGCAAAGACCCTGCATCGGGCGAAAGCGTCCATCTGAAATCGGGGCGGTTCGGTCCCTATGTGCAGCGCGGTGAAGGCGACAAGCCACAACGCGCCAGTATTCCGAAAGGCTTCTCGCCTGAGGCCATCGATCTTGCGATGGCGCTTAAGCTGCTCGCACTGCCGCGAGAAGTAGGTCTCCATCCCGAAAGCGGAAAGCCCATCGTCGCAGGCTATGGCCGCTTTGGACCCTATGTCGCGCATGACGGCACCTACGCGTCGCTGGAAACGCCGGAAGATGTGTTCACCGTCGGGCTCAATCACGCCGTAACGCTGATCGCGGAACGCAAGACCAAGGGCGCGCGCCCGCGCGGAGCGCAGGCGCTGAAAGAACTGGGCAAGCCGGAAGGCTCCGAGACCGCCATCAAAGTAATGAAGGGCCGCTACGGCCCCTATGTCACCGACGGCACGACCAACGCGACCTTACCGCGCGACCTTGATCCGATGTCGGTGGAACTGCCGCAGGCATTGGAGCTTCTGTCCGCCCGCGCGGCGAAGGGGCCGAGCAAGAAGGCGCCGAAAAGGGCGCCTGTCAAAAAGGCATCGGGCAAAAAGGCATCGGGCAAAAAGCCTGCAGGCGCGGTTGCGGCCAGCGAAGCAAAGGCACCTGCTGAAAAGGCCCCGGCCAAGAAGGCGGGCGCAAAAACGAACGCCAAGAAAGCCGTTCCCAATAAGCCCGCTGCCAAATCCGCATCCGGCAAAGCCGCAAAGCCTGTCAAAAACGCGTAATCGCGCGGCTAATCGGGCTTCTAAACGGCAAACAATGCCGTGATGGGGGTCGTAATCCGTGCTCGGATTTGCGATTTTTTGCACTGAGAGACGTCTTGCGATCCCGTGACGCCGGACGCGGTGCCCTGCTAAGGCCAGAAACGGAATTGCCGAAGCGGATCAGATGCATGGCGTGCAACGCCACCGTGTCATATTGACAATAATCGCAGCCTGGACATGGATGGGCCAAGCTGCACCACAATTTGTGTGTGGATTTAACAGTTCGGGAGGGTGAGGACGCGCATGACGAAATCGTCATTGCTGGCCGCAAGCGGCCTAATTGGATTGGGTATTCTTACCTATGTCGCGGTCCAGCAGGATTGGCTCGGCGGCGGCGGCGCGGGTGCGGACATTGCGATGGACGACGATGACATCGCGGGCGTCGTGATGGGCCCGAACGGGCCCGAAGCTGGCGTCTGGGTTATTGCCGAGACGAACGATTTGCCGACCTATTTCGTGCGCAGCGTCGTGACCGACGATCAGGGCCGCTATGTGCTCCCCGATCTGCCCGCTGCGAACTACGAGGTGTGGTCGCGTGGTTACGGTCTTCTTGATTCAGCGAAGACGATGACGGCGCCCGGCGCCCAGGTCGACCTCGAACAGGTCGCCGCGCCAGATGAAAGAACAGCCGCCGAAATTTATCCCGCGCTTTACTGGGGATCGCTGCTCGAAGTGCCGGAACCCGAAGAATTTCCCGGTACCGGTGACGCCGGCAATGGCATCAGCCCGGACGTCGAGACCCAGGGCGAATGGATGCATCTCGTCAAATCGACGGGCTGCTATTCCTGCCATCAGTTCGGTTCGGAAGCTACGCGAACGCTGCATCCTGAACTCGGCGATTTCGACAACTCGGTCGATGCGTGGACGCGCCGCATTCAGTCCGGCCAGGCCTCAACGTCGATGGTCGAAGGCATTGCCCGCTTCGGTGCGAAGCGCGCGCTGGAAGAATATGCTGACTGGACCGACCGTATCGCGGCGGGTGAGCTTCCTTTCGCCCAGCCGGAGCGTCCGCAGGGCGTGGAACGCAATGTGGTCGTTACGCAATGGGATTGGTCGGAACCGCAATATTATATGCATGATGAAATGGCGACCGACCGCCGCAATCCGACAGTAAATGCCTATGGCAAGCTTTATGGGTCGCCCGAACTCAGCACCGACAAATTCCCGGTGCTCGATCCGGTCACGCATGAAACCTCTTTTGTGGAAATTCCCGTCCCTGACGACGTGCCGTCCACGATCGATGATCCGATCTTCCAGCCCTCGGTCTACTGGGGCAATGAAGCGATCTGGGACAGCCAGAGCGTGACGCATAATCCTATGATGGATGAGCGCGGACGCGTCTGGTTCACCTCGCGCGTCAAGCCCGCTGCCAATCCGGATTTCTGTCGCGAAGGTTCGGCCCATCCGTCGGCCATGCTCTCGCCGATCAATCAGTCGGGTCGTCAGCTTTCAATGTACGATCCGGCAACCGGTGAGTGGGAACTGATCCCGACCTGCTTCAACACCCACCATCTCGGCTTCACGGAAGACGGCACCAACACGCTGTGGTTCTCGTCGGGCGGCGTGAACAATGCCTATCCGTTCATCGGCTGGTTCAACACCAGCATGTTTGAAGAAACGGGCGACGTTGCGGCATCGCAGGGCTGGACCGCCTTCGTGCTCGACACCAATGGCAATGGCGTGCGTGATCCAGATCCGGTTCCGCAGGACGAGCCAGTTGATCCGACCCGCGACAAGCTGATGAATCTCGGCAATTACTCGATCTCGGTCAGCCCGGTCGATGGTTCGATCTGGGGCGCAGTGGTGCCGTTCCCGAGCGGTTTCGTGCGCGTCATTCCGGGTGACAATCCGCCCGCCACGACGATCTCGCAATATTACGAACTGCCCTATTTCGACGAAAGCATTCCAGTTCGTCTGCACTCCATCCGTGGCGCCGACATCGACCGCAACGGAGTGATGTGGGCGGGCGTACAGAGCGGCCACATCATCAGCTTCGACGTGCGCAAATGCACGGGACCGCTGAACGGGCCAGAAGCGACGGGACGTCATTGCCCGGAAGGCTTCTCCTGGTGGCAGATGCCCGGACCGCAATATAAAAACATGCAGGATGTGCCGGGCAGCGCGGAGACGAGCTATTACACTTGGGTCGACCAGTTCAACACCAGCGGCCTCGGCGACAACACGCCGATCGTGATCGGCAATACGTCCGACTCGCTGCTGGCGATGGTTGGGGAGGAAATCGTTTCGATGCGTGTTCCCTACCCGATGGGCTTCTTCGCGAAGGGTCTCGACGGCCGTATCGACGATGCGAATATCGGCTGGAAGGGTCGTGGCCTGTGGGTGACTTCCGGTCAACGAACGCCGTTCCACATGGAATCCGGCCAGGGCACGCGCCCGAAGGTCTATCACTTCCAGGTTCGCCAGAATCCGCTGGAGCACTAAGCGGCTTCGCATATACGTGAATTGAATATCAGCGGCGCGAGGGACATCCCCCGCGCCGCTTTTTTTTGCCGTTCCTGAGGGCGCAGCGCCCTCCCCTTCCACCGTCCAAGGGCTTCAGCCCCTGTCACCCGCAGAAGTTGACAACAACCGCTCTGGACACGTTGGATGTGTCCAAGGTGCGGTATCAGCATCGGACAATCGCGGGGAGGCGGGTATGAGCGGTACGAAAGCGGCGGTCGCGGTGGGCGGTCTTATCGGTCTCGGCGCGCTGGGCTGGTACGCGAATGAACGAGGCTGGCTGGACGCTGTCCTTGGCGGCGAAACATCCGCCATCGCCATTGACGGCGACGATATTGGCGGCACCGTGATGGGCCCCAACGGGCCCGAAGCCGGTGTCTGGGTGATCGCGGAAACCGACGATCTGCCAACTCGGTTTGTGCGCAGCGTCGTGACGGATGATCAGGGCCGTTATGTCATTCCCGACCTGCCGGACGCGAATTATAGCGTCTTCGCGCGCTGTTACGGCATGATGGATACGCCGAAAGTTGAAGGCGCCCCCGGTGCGCATATCGATTTCACGCAGGAGATCGCGCCCAGCGATGCTGCGGCGGCGGAAATCTATCCCGGCCTCTACTGGTATGCGCTGCTCGAAATTCCCGAAGAAAACGAATTTCCCGGCACCGGCGACACCGGCAACGGCATCTCGCCTGAAATATCGAGCCAGGCAGAATGGCTGCATTATGTGAAGACCACCGGCTGCTATTCCTGCCATCAACTGGGCAGCGCATACACCCGCACGCTGTCGCCCGAACTGGGCGCGTTCGACACTTCGCTCGACGCATGGACGCGGCGCATCCAATCAGGGCAGGCCAGCGCCACGATGGTGGAAACCGTAACCCGCATGGGTCCTTCGCGCTCGCTCGGCGAACTTGCCGATTGGACCGACCGCATCGCGGCGGGCGAAATTCCGTTTGAAGCACCCGCGCGACCCATAGGGGTCGAACGCAATGTGGTCGTCACGCAATGGGACTGGTCGGAACCGACCTTTTATATCCACGACGCCATCGCAACCGACCGGCGCGATCCCACGGTGAACGCCTATGGCAAGCTTTACGGTTCGCCGGAAAACAGCACCGATCAGATCCCGATCCTCGATCCTATGACTCATCAGGCAACCCATACGGAAGTGCCGTTGGCAAACCCGGACACGCCGACAACGTTGGACGACCCGATGTTCCAGCCCTCTGCCATCTGGGGCGCGGAGCCCATCTGGGATAGCCATAGCGTCACGCATAACCCGATGATGGACCATCTCGGCCGCGTCTGGCTGACCTCGCGCGTCAAGCCCGACGCCAATCCCGATTTCTGCCGTGAAGGATCGGATCATCCGTCGGCGCAGTTGATGCCGTTGAACAATTCGGGGCGCGATCTCTCGATGTTCGATCCCGCGACCGGCGAATGGACGCTGATCGAAACCTGTTTCTCGACGCACCATCTGAACTTCACCAGCGATGGAACCCATACGCTGTGGTTTTCGGGCGGCGGTCCGAACAACAGAGGCGCGACAATCGGCTGGTTCAACACCAGCCAGTGGGAGGAAACCGGCGACGCCGAGGCGGCGCAGGGCTGGACGAATTTCGTGCTCGATACCAATGGCAATGGGGTGCGCGATACCGACCCCGTGGGCGCGAATGATCCGCTGGATCCGGCGCGCGACAAGATCATCAATGTCGGAAATTACTCGGTGGCGGTCAGCCCCGCCGACGGTTCGATCTGGGGCTCGTTCGTTCCATTCCCGAGCGGTTTCGTGCGCGTCATTCCGGGCGACAATCCGCCGCTGACGACGATCTCGCAATATTTCGAGATGCCCTATTACGACGACACTGTAGCGGTGAAGGCGTTCTCGCTGCGCGGCGCCGACATCGACAGCAATGGCGTGATGTGGGCGGGGGCGCAGAGCGGACACATTGTCAGCTTCGATATACGCAAATGCACGGGGCCGCTCAGTGGGCCCGAAACCGCTGATGGAAGGCATTGTCCCGAAGGCTTCAGCTTCTATGAAATGCCCGGCCCCAATTTCAAGAATATGCAGGACGCGCCCGGCAGCGCGGACACCAGCTATTATGCGTGGGTCGATCAACACGACACGTTCGGGCTTGGCCATGACGTGCCGTTCATCATCGGCAATGCTTCCGGTTCGCTTCTCGCAGTTGTGAACGATGAGGTGATTACCATCACCGTACCTTACCCTCTCGGCTTCTTCGCCAAGGGTGTCGATGGACGTATCGATGATGCGGCCATCGGCTGGAAAGGCCGTGGATTGTGGACCACATCCGGTGACCGCACACCGGCGCATATGGAGACCGGAAAAGGCACACGTCCGAAAATCTACAATTTCAAATTGAGGCCGGACCCGCTGGCGCACTGACAGGATAATTTACTGGGAGAAGTAAAATGAGACGGACCGCGCTGCTTGCAGCCGCAAGCACTTTGGTATTGTTCGGATTGACGGCGTGCGAGCAGGGCGCCGACGCCATTGCCATCGATGCTGACGACATAGGCGGCGTTGTGACGGGACCAAACGGACCGGAAGCCGGCGTCTGGGTCATAGCAGAAACAGACGACCTCCCGACCAAATTGGCCAAGATCGTCGTGACAGATGATGAAGGCCGCTATGTTCTTCCCGACCTTCCCGATGCGACCTATGACGTCTGGGTGCGCGGTTATGGCCTTGTCGATTCCGAAAAGGTGGAATCCACGCCCGGTGCACAGGTGAACCTTACCGCCGTCACCGCGCCCGACGCCGCGAGCGCCGCAGAATATTATCCCGCGCTCTGGTGGTGGGCGATGCTGGACGTTCCGGCCGCGGATGCCTTTCCCGGAACGGGTGACGCCGGCAATGGCATCGCGGAGGAAATGCGCAGCCAGGCGCATTGGGTCGGCATGCTCAAAGACCGTTGCTATTCCTGCCACCAGCTCGGCAATGAAGCGACGCGCTTGATACCCGAAGCTTTGGGAGAATTTCCGAATTCACTGGACGCCTGGACGCGGCGGATTCAGTCGGGTCAGGCGAGCGCCAATATGGTCAACAATATCGCGCGCTTCGGCGCGCAGCACGCATTGCAGGATTTCGCCAATTGGACGGACAGTATCGCCGCCGGTGAACTACCGCGCGAAACCCCACCGCGTCCGCAAGGCGTCGAACGCAATGTCGTACTGACGCTGTGGGACTGGGCAACACCTACCAGCTATCTTCATGACGAAGTGTCGACGGATCGCCGCAATCCGACGCTGAATGCGAATGGCCCGATTTTCGGCTCGGCGGAAAACAGCACCGATGTGCTGCCGATCCTCGATCCCACCACCCACACGTTGAGCGAAATTCGAGTGCCCGTGCTCGATCCGGCGACGCCCTCGACGCTGGAAGATCCGATGTTCGCGGCCTCGCCCTATTATGGCGAGGAACGTATCTGGGACAGCCAGACCGTCGTGCACAATCCGATGTATGATGAGCACTTGCGCATGTGGGCGACGGCGCGTATCCGCCCCGCCCCCAATCCGGATTTCTGCAAAGAGGGCTCGGCCCATCCCAGCGCGGCCCTTTTCCCGCTCAACGGTTCACCGCGTCAGGTTGCGGTTTATGATCCGCGTACGGAAGAATGGAAGTTCGTCAACACCTGCTTCGGTACGCATCACCTCGTCTTTGCCGACGACGCGGACGACACGCTATATTTCAGCGTCGGGTTTCCGAATGGCGGTCCCGTTCTCGGATGGCTGAACACGCGGCTCTGGGACGAAACGGGCAACGATCAACTGGCGCAGAACTGGACGCCCTTCGTGCTTGACACCAATGGGAATGGTCAGCGTGACGAGGGTTACACGCAACCGGGCGAGCCGATCGATCCGACACGCGATGCCCGAATCAACGCCTATCCCTATGCTGCGGTACCGAGCCTCACCGATGGTTCAATCTGGGGCGCGGATATCGCGATCCCCGGCGGCATCGTGCATGTCATGCTGGGCGACAATCCGCCCGCGACCGCCATCTCCGAATACTTCGAAGTGCCGGTGGAAGCCGGAGGCGTGATGCCGCGCGGTCTCGATGTCGACAAGAACGGTGTCGCCTGGGTGTCCCTCCAATCGGGACATCTGGGAAGTTTCGACCGCACGAAATGCACGGGCGTGATGAACGGACCGGAAGCGACGGGTAAACACTGCCCCGAAGGCTGGACGCTCTATCCGCTGCCCGGTCCCAATTTTGAAACCGTTACTACGGGCGGCAGCGCCGACTCGCCCTATTACGCCTGGGTCGATCAGTACAACACCTCGGGCCTTGGCGAGGACACGCCGATTGCGATGGGCAATGCGTCCGACGCCCTGCATGCGCTGGTGAACGGCGAATGGGTGACATTGCGCGTGCCCTATCCGATGGGCTTCTTCGCCAAGAACGCCGACGGCCGCATTGACGATCCGGAAGGCGGCTGGAAGGGACGCGGGCTATGGTCGACCTTCGGCAACCGCACCCCGTTCCATTTCGAAACCGGCGTCGGATCCCTGCCCAAGGCGGTGAAGTTTCAGATTCGCCCCGATCCGCTGGCGCATTGAGCCTATGCTTCCGGCCTGCCTTCCCCTTGCCTGAGAATGCGCCGCTCTCTGCGGTGCATTTCTCATGGAACGGGTAGACGGAATCCGGATACAGTTCGAGCGTGGCAAACTCGAAAAAATCAAAATCGCCGCCCGCACTGTCCAAAGAGACGGTGCTGGCGCATCTCGCCGCCCATCCCGGCGATACTAAACGAGACCTTGCAAAGGCGCTGGGCGTGCGTGGCGAAGACCGCCAGGCCCTGAAGCGCCTGCTGAAGGAACTCGCGGACGAAGGCCTTCTTCAGCGCGGCAAGAAAAAGAGCTTCCTGAAAGCGGGTGCCCTGCCCTCGGTCGCCGTGCTGGAAATCATCGGCGCCGACACCGACGGCGAATTGCTGGCACGGCCGGCGAATTGGGAAGGCGGCGACGAAGCCCCGCAAGTGCTGATCATGCCCGGCCGCGACGAAGCGGGCCCGGCGCTAGGGCGCGGCGAACGAGTGCTGGCGCGCATCACTGAAACGCCGAATGGCGCGGAAGGCCGCGTCATCAAGCGCCTCGGCACCAGCGTGCATCGTGTGCTGGGCGTAGTCCGGCATTCCAGCACGGGCGCGCGGGTCGAACCCATCGACCGCAAGACCCGCTATGCCTATGTCGTCGATAAACGCGAGCTGGCCGACACGCCCGATGGCGAGCTGGTCGTCGTCGAACCGCTTGCGGGCCGCGTTGATGGTTTGCCGCGCGGGCGTATCGCGGAACGTCTCGGTTCGATGAACGAGCCGAAAACCGTCAGCCTGATCGCCATTCATGCGCATGGCATTCCGACGGTGTTTCCCGCGGAAGCGATCCGTGAAGCCGAGAGCGCAAAACCGGCAAGCCCCAAGAGCCGCAAGGACTGGCGCGAGATTCCGCTGATCACCATCGATCCGGAAGACGCGCGCGACCACGACGACGCGATCTGGGCCGGTCCCGATCCCGACAAGGCAAATCAGGGCGGCCATATCGTCATCGTCGCCATCGCCGATGTTGCCCATTATGTGCGGCCCGATTCCGCGCTCGACCGCGAAGCGCGCAATCGCGGCAATTCGGTCTATTTCCCGGATCGGGTTGTACCGATGCTGCCCGAAGCCCTGTCGGCGGATCTCTGCAGCCTGCGCGAGGCGGAAGACCGCGCCGCGCTGGCGGTGCGAATGATCTTTGATGCCAATGGTGTGAAGCGCAGCCACAAATTCGAACGCATTCTGATGCGCTCCGAGGCGCGCCTCACCTATCGCGAGGCGCAGGCCGCTTTCGACGGTAATCCCGGTCCCAAGACGCAGCCCTTGGTCGAGAACATTTTGGCGCCCATCTGGGCGGCCTATCAGGCGATGGCGGCGGCACGTGACGCGCGCGCGCCCCTCGAACTCGATCTGCCGGAGCGCCGCATCATCATCGGTGACAATGGCAAGATTGCCTCCATCGCCTATCGCGACCGTCTGGAATCGATGCGCCTCATCGAGGAATGCATGATCCAGGCGAATGTAGCGGCCGCTGAAAGCCTCGAGAAGGCGCGGGAGCCCTTGCTCTATCGCATTCACGATAGCCCGAGCTTCGAGAAGATTTCCGCCTTCTCGGATTATCTGCGCACCATCGACATGCCCTTTGCCAAAGGACAGACGATCAAACCGGCGGTGTTCAATCGCCTTCTCGCCCGCGCCAAAGGCACGGCGCATGAGGAAGTGCTGAACGAGATCGTACTGCGGACACAGGCGCAGGCGGTATATTCGCCGGGCAATGTCGGCCATTTCGGATTGAATTTGGGGCGCTACGCGCATTTCACCTCGCCCATCCGCCGTTACGCGGACCTCGTCGTGCATCGCGCGCTGATTTCGGGATTAAAGCTTGGCGAGGGCGGCCTCAGTGAAAAGGAAACCTCGCGCCTTACGGAAACCGCCGAGCACATTTCGATGACCGAACGCCGCGCAATGGCGGCAGAGCGCGATTCGGTCGACCGCTATGTGGCGGCTTTCATGGAGGACCGTGTCGGCGCGGTGTTCGATGCACGCGTCGCCAGCGTCACCCGCTTTGGACTTTTCCTGCGGCTCGCCGAAACCGGCGCGGACGGGCTTTTGCCGATGCGCGCGCTAGGGACCGAACGTTTCCGCCATGATGAAAAGCGTCATGCATTGATCGGCGAAAGAACGCGTACCACCTACCGTCTGGGCGACATCGTGACCGTGCGACTCGCCGAAGCCGCACCGCTTACGGGGGGCTTACGATTCGAATTGGTGGGGGGCGCGACACCGGAAATCCGGCGCGGTCCTAAGCCCGTGCGCAATGGCCGCAGCCAGGATCGCGCTGGCGCAAAGGGTAAAAAGCGTAAAAGTTGACCCTTCCACCTTACCGGCCTTCAATTCGCCTCAGAGTTCGGTTACATGGGCGAATAGAGGAAGGGCTTTAACGAGTGAGGATTCACGTGGCTCAGTTTAAGAAATCGACCATGGTTTCCGCCGGTATTGTTTCGGCGGCTTTGTTGTTTGGCGCCGGAACGGCCTTCGCTGCGGAAGCGGGCGATGCGGCTGAGGGCGAGTTTGTGTTCCAGGACAATTGCGAAATCTGCCATTCGGCGGAAGAAGGTGGCGCCCACAAGATCGGCCCCAACCTTTATGGCGTCGTTGGCCGCCACTCCGGCGCGGCCGAAGGCTACACCTATTCTGCGGCCATGATGGGCGCGGGCATCGAATGGACGGCCGAGAATCTTGCGACCTTCCTCGCGGGTCCCGCGGCGATGGTTCCGGGCACGAAGATGGGTTTCCCAGGCTTCTCGAACCCGGACGACGAGGCGAATCTCATCGCCTATCTCGACACGCTGAAGTAATAGCCGGCGCGGACACACCGCCCGCAGCCGTTGTTTTTGACAGAACCCCCGCCCGAAAGCGGGGGTTCTGTGCTTTTTAGCCCCCTTTCCGGGGGCCTTGGTTCTTGACAAGTGGCCCGTCCCGACTAGGTTACCTGCCTTCGAACGAACGACAGAGAAAGACTCGCCATGGCGAAGCCAACAACCATCAAGATCCGGCTGAACAGCTCCGCGGATACGGGCTTTTTCTATGTCGCGAAGAAGAATTCCCGCACCCAGACCGAGAAATTCACGGCGAAGAAATACGACCCGGTGGTTCGGAAGCACGTGGAATTCAAAGAAGGCAAGATTAAGTAATCTGACCGTCTTTCTGCCTAAACAGCGTTACCAAGAATTTACCAATATGCTCTAGCCTTCGCTCCACGCATGAATATGCGCGGGGAGGATTTTGCTATGGCGATCACGGAAACTAGCGCGGCGTTCCAACGCGGCGACCGGATGCCGGAACGCTATCCGGTAAATTTGCGTTTCACGATTCCCTTTTTTCCGCGCCCTCTCTTTGTCACCCTGATCATCGGCCGCGAAAAACGCGGGGCCGAGCGGCTGCGCGAAGAACGCGCGCGTCACCCCATCAATACCTGGGGCAACCTCTTAACGGTGGTGGCGTCGTGGACCGTGTTCAGCATTGCGACTCTGTTTGCCGTGCTGGTGGTCAGTACGCTTTAAGCGGATTTCATATCGTGAAGCAGCGCTGCGTCAGACCGCAGCGTTATTGCGCGCCGCTTATGCCTCAGGCGGCAAAACTCTGGAAGAAGCCGAGGACCTGGGCCACGCTGCCTTCGGCAGCGGCGTAGACCTCCCAATAGGCGGCATCGAGCTTTTCCCGATCAACGAAATGCACCAGCCAGTAAAGCGGCCAGAAATTCGCGACCACGAGATTGTAGACGGAGAATTGCGGCCAGCTTGCTGCATCCAGCTCGGCGGCCGGCGCCATGCTCTGCAGCAGGTACACGAAGGTGGCGACCTGCCCGAGGAAATAGCCACCAAAATGTGCGCGCATCGTGCCAAGTCTCCCGGAATGACCGTACCGTATTGAACGCCCTTTATGACCGTGGAAGGCTTAATTTCCGCTTACCATCCGGGCGCCCCTCTGTTCACCGGTCAAGCCAGCGCACCACGCTGTAAGTGGCCCCGGCGAGTTCTCGGGGCAGTTCCAGATGGCCATAATGGGTCATCGGCAGATCCCAATTGATCAGCCTTATGTCGGCTTCCGGGTTCTTCCGGCGATATTCATTGGCGACGAAGATTTCCGGGCTTTTCGCCTGGTCGTCCGGGTTCCAGTGATTGGTGTCCCAGCGCGCGGTCATCCAGACCATGCGCTCAAAGCCGTCCATCCGTGTGTAATGGGTGGCGAACAGATCCTTGTTCACATCGTCCAGCACCACGCCCCAGGGATTTCCGGTCTCAAGAAGATGCTCCTCAATCCGGACCTCGGTACGGGCGCGCAAGGTCAGGAGATCGCCATGCTCCCAGTTCTGCAATTGCTGCTTGAAGTTCGGACGGCGGCGGTCTTCCGAGGCGAGCCAGTTTTCGGCAACCTGACGCATGGTGAAGCCGGGCTCATACATCGGATTGAGGATGCCGCTATAGCCGTCGCTATAGCCCTCCGGATCGCGGCGTTCGAGCACTTCGAGCGGCAGCGTCGCGCGCCGTGCGACCGTTTCCGCATCCGGTGGCACGCCTTCGCGAACCGCCTGTATGGCTTCGACGCGCGCAGCGCCGCCACTGCCCCAACCGAGAAACCGATGCTGTAGGCGCGCCGCCAGATCGGGGTCCTCATAGGCCATCATCGACAGCTCGCCCGAGGTCGAATGACCGACGAGCAGAAGTTCTCCCGAGGTATGGTTCATCACCAGCGCCTTCAGTCCCTGAAGGATGAGGCTGTTGGTGTAGATCATATGGCGGAGTTCGTATTCTTCCGACGACAGATCGCGGTCGAGCAGATAGGCCGGCTGACGTGCCGGGTCCGCCGTCGGTTCATCCCATCCGCCATATTTGAAATTACCGGGAATGCTGACGACCATCACATTCAGCTTCTGCGCGAGATATTGCGCCCAGCCCGGACGGTTTTTCAGGTCGACATAAAATTCATAGAAATTCGCGGCGCCGCCATTGATGATGACGATCCAGGGATGGTTCGCCGCTTCCGGATCGAGGCTGGTAAGGCGAAGACCTGCAATGTCCCAATCGAGATTGTAACGGCTATACCGCTCGACGACCCAGTCTGCTTTGTAGCCAAGGTCTTCAGGAGCGATGTCTTGAAGGTCGCGCGGATCGAATGCGCCGCCGGGCGCAGCGTTCGCAAGCTCGGTGACATGGCGCCCGCCATCGGGAAGTTCGAAGGCGCTTCCCAGCGAACGAAAATCGCTTTCAGGCACGGACACGAACACCGCATTCCCATCTTCGAGACGCGGCCATATTCTTTCGTCGTCGCTTTGCGCAAAAGCGGTATTGCTGCAAAGAAAAAATATCGCCGCGGCGCAGACGCCCTGCATGGGTTGCATCATGTTTTATTCCCCCGAATATCTTTTGTTATGGGGCCAACGATAGGACCAGAGCCGCAAAAAATACATCCGGTGCAAATCCCCCTGTGTGCAGCGCAGCGTAGGACGGCCATTCCAAACCGATTACCCCGTAAAGTCTGCGTGAAGGTCGGGCGGGAGGACATTTCCGTTCCGCACCCCGGCGCGCGGCCATTGACGGTTTTACCTGCAGTGTCGGATAGATGGCCCTCAAAAGAAGCGTTGCCGTATCGGGGAATGAAAATGCGCAGGAACACAGGCTTTTTCGGTTTGCCGGGAACGACGGCGCAGATGGCGGGCGGCGCAATCTGCGTGGCTCTGATCGCCATGCCGAGCCTTGCCCTAGCACAGGACGGTCCCTTTCCCGGCTGGTACGAAATGCGGGAAATTCCAAGCTTCGAAGGCATCTGGCAGCGCGACGGCATCGCCTTCGATCCGCCGCCTGTGGGCCCCGGCCCGGTCCGCAACACCATTGTCAGTCGGCAGATCTGGGTGGGCGATGCCACCAATCCGATTCTGCAACCGCACACGGCGGAAATCGTGCGCGAGAACGGTGAGAACGATTTCGCGGGCAATCGGCCTTACACGCCAACACAGCTCTGTCGTCCATCCGGCGTTCCGAATGTGATGAACATTCTCGGCAAGGTGCAGATTCTGCAGACGCCGGAAATGGTCACGATTCTCTATGAGCGCGATCAGGTTTCGCGTCACATTTACCTGAACCAGGAACATCCGGCGGATTTGACGCCGAGCTATTTCGGCCACTCCATCGGGCATTATGAAGGCGACCAGCTTGTCGTCGAAACCATCGGTTTCAACGACAAGACGCCGACCGACCGCTTCGGCACACCGCATGGCGAGAAGCTTCAGGTGGTCGAGCGTTACCGCATCGTCGAGGAGTGGAAAGCGCTCGAGGTCCACATCACCGTAACGGACCCGGATTATTTCACGACGCCGTGGACCGCCTTTGCGACCTATACTCGCACGGATGACGAGTGGGAGCAGTTCATCTGCGCGGAGAATAATCGCCAAGCCACAGCCGGGCTTTATCCGATTCCGCAGGATGAGACACCGGACTTCTAGGCGGCTCCGGCGGCGATTTCCGCAAGATGTGTGAGGATGCGCTCAACGCCTTTCAGGCGCTGCTCGGGCGTCGGCCAATCGCGGATCACCACCACCACCTGATCGGGGCGCACTTTCATCCCGCCACGCTGTTCGGTGATGAAGGCGATGAGACCCGCCGGATTCGGGAAGGCATTATTGCGGAAGGCGATGGTCGCGCCCTTCGGTCCTGCGTCGATCTTCGATACCTGCGCGGCATGGCACAGGCCTTTGATCGCAACGATCTTCAGAAGGTTTTCCACTTCCTCGGGTATCGCGCCAAAACGGTCGATCAGCTCGGCGGCGAAACCTTCAATGTCGGATTTCTGCTCGATCTCGGCGAGGCGGCGATAGAGCGACATCCGCACATTCAAGTCCGGAACATATTCCTCCGGAATAAGAACCGGCGCGCCGAGCCCGATCTGCGGCGACCAGGTATCGGTGCTTTCTTCCGTGCCGCCGGCGCGTAAAGACGAGACGGCTTCTTCCAGCATCGCCTGATACAGTTCGATGCCGACTTCGCGCACATGGCCAGATTGCTCGTCGCCGACAAGATTGCCCGCGCCGCGAATATCGAGATCGTGGCTGGCTACCGAGAAGCCCGCGCCGAGGCTGTCGAGCGACTGCAGCACATGCAGGCGCCGCTCGGCTCCTTCAGTGAGCTTCATGTCGGCGGGCGTCGTCAGATAGGCGTAGGCGCGCTGTTTGGAGCGGCCGATACGCCCGCGCAATTGATAAAGCTGCGCAAGGCCGAACATGTCGGCGCGATGGATGACGAGCGTATTGGCCGTCGGAATATCGAGGCCGCTTTCGACGATATTGGTCGAGATCAGCACATCGACCTTGCCGTCGTAAAAAGCGGTCATGGCGTCTTCCAGAATCGTCGGAGCCAGCTGCCCATGGGCGACGATGCTCTTCACCTCGGGCACGGTCTCCTTGAGGAAATCGGCGGCGGCGGCGAGATCGGCGATGCGCGGCACGACATAGAAGCTCTGCCCCCCGCGATAGTGCTCCCGCAGAAGCGCCTCCCGAATGATCAGCGGATCGAACGGTGTGACATAGGTGCGCACCGCCAGACGATCGACCGGCGGCGTGGTGATAAGCGACAGGTCGCGCACGCCCGAAAGTGCGAGTTGCAGCGTGCGCGGGATCGGCGTTGCGGTCAGGGTCAGCACATGGACGTCGACCTTCATGCCTTTGAGGCGTTCCTTGTGGGAGACGCCGAAATGCTGTTCCTCATCGACGATCAGGAGCCCAAGATTGCGGAAGGAAATACTTTTCGCCAGCAGCGCGTGCGTCCCCACCACGATGTCGACCTTCCCAGCCGCCAGGTCTTCCTTCACCTGCGCGGCTTCCTTCGCGGTCACGAAGCGCGACAATTGCGCGATACGCAGCGGCAATCCGCTGAACCGGGCGGCGAAATTCTTGTAGTGCTGGCGGGCCAGAAGTGTTGTCGGCACTACGACCGCGACCTGACGCCCGGACATGGCGACGATGAAGGCCGCGCGCAACGCGACTTCGGTTTTTCCGAATCCGACATCGCCGCAGACCAGCCGGTCCATCGGACGGCCCTTGGTGAAATCGTCGATGACATCGCCGATCGCGCGTTCCTGGTCCTCAGTCTCCTGATAGGGAAACCGGGCGCTGAATTCGTCGTAGGCGCCTTCCGGCGTTTCCAGCGGGGACATCTGTTTCATCGCGCGCGCCGCGGCGATGCGGATGAGTTCGGCGGCGATTTCCCGCACGCGTTCCTTCATCCTCGCCTTGCGCGTCTGCCAGCTTAAGCCGCCTAGCTTGTCGAGCTGGACGCCGGAATCTTCCGACCCGTAGCGGGTGAGAAGTTCGATATTTTCTACGGGGAGGAACAGCTTGCCGCCATCATATTGCACTTCAAGGCAGGCATGCGGCGCGCCCGCGACTTCGAGCGTTTTAAGCCCTATATAGCGCCCGACGCCATGTTCGATATGGGTGACGAGATCGCCCGCGACCAGCGCCGAGGCTTCGGCGAGAAAATTCTGCGAGCGGCGCTTGCGGCCGCGGCTGCGCACCATGCGGTCGCCGAGAACATCCTGTTCGGACAGCACCGCGAAGTCCGGCGCTTCGAAACCATGTTCGAGCCCCAGAACGGCGAGGCCGACCGCGCGCGGATCGAGCTTTTCCACTTCGCGCCAATCGGCCACGCGCTTTAGCGCCGTCAAACCGTGATCGGACAACACGCCGCCCATGCGCTCCGCGGAGCCTTCGCTCCAGCAGACCACGATAATGCGTTTGCCGGATTTCTGCAGCGCCTTCACATGTTCGGAGGCGGCATCGAACACATTCACCCGCGCGCCATCCGCGGCTTCCTGCGCGCGCTCGGGTGCGAAATCCCGCCCGCCGCGTCCGCCGGCATCGAGCGCGGTTTTGGAATCCGGCGCGGTAAAGGGCGAGAGGAGACGCGCATTGCGCGCGCCATATATCGCGTCCCATTCCGCCTCGGTGAGATAGAGGGCTTCAGGCTTTAGCGGTTTGTAGGGCGCGGAAACGGCCGTGCCCTGACGCGGACCCTTTTCGTGCTCGGCATCGCGCAAGGATTTGCGCGTCGTGTAATAATCCACGACGAGATCGAGGCGTGCTTTGCGCGCTTCGTCGGCCTGGGAAGTGAAAAACACCGGAACGCGGCCCGTGTAATCGAACAGCGTTTCGAGTTTCTCGTGAAACAGCGGAAGCCAATGCTCCATTCCCGCATGTTTGCGGCCCGCGCTAATGGCGGCATAAAGCGGGTCTTCGTCCATCACCGCGCCGAAGGTGGCGATGTAGCCCGTGCGAAACCGGCTGATAGTGTCCGGATCGAGCGGTGCTTCGCTGGCGGGCAGCAATTCGATGGCGGGAATGCTGTCGCGCGAACGCTGGGTTTCTGCGTCGAAGCGTTTGATGCTTTCGACCTGCGCGCCGAAAAAATCGAGCCGTATCGGATCGTCGCTGCCCGGCGGCCAGAGATCGACAATGCCGCCGCGCAACGCATATTCGCCGGGCTCGCGCACCGTGCTGGCGCGCGAATAGGAATTGCGGGTCAGGAATTTCGTCAATGCATCGAGATTGACGACCGCGCCCGCTTTGGCAAGGAAACTGGATTCGGCGATGGTGGCGCGCGGCGGCACACGCTGAATGGCGGCGTTCGCCGTGGTGATCAGAAGCGCTGCACCGGCGCGCTCACCACGCGCGGCCAGAAGGGCAAGAGTCGCAAGGCGCCGGCTTTCGATATCGGAACGCGGCGAAACGCGGTCATAGGGAAGGCAATCCCAGGCCGGAAAATAAAGAACGGACAGATCGGGCGCGAAGAAGCGCGCCGCTTCGAGCGCCGCCGCCGCTTTGGTGTCGTCGGCGGCGACGAACAGCACGAGACCGTCCGTGCGCTCGGCCGCTTCGGCGGCGATGAAGGAATCATAGCCTTCGGGCGCGCCGCTGACGGAGAGGCGCACCGGCTCACGGGCTATGGCGGTCAGACGTTCCACGAAGCCTTCCCTTACGCTTTCGCGCCGAGATTTTCCCGATAGGCGCAGAGCTGCGCGAAAACGGGCGTATCAAATTCGGGGGGTACCGGATCATGCCCCATGAACCAGCCATAGATATGCCAGTCGGGAACGTTCAGCAGCGCTTCGAACGCCGTCAGTTCGTCTTCGGTGAGCTTTTCGAGATGGGCGTCGGCATAGGCGATAAAGATCATATCGACCTCACGGAATCCGCGCCGCTGCGCCCGGAATCTTGCTTTCCGTCGCCGGATCTCGATGTCGGTAGTGCCGTCCATCAGGGTCCTATAGCGTGGCGAAAGGCGAACGGCTACTCCTACTTGCCTTACCCATAGAGCGGTGCTTTTGCTCGTCTTTTCCGGGACAGAACAACCCCAGATGCGTCCGGCCATTCTTTTTCCTCTGTTCACCGAAGCACGAACGCTTCCCGGCGTCGGACCGCGCGTCCAGAAACTGCTTGGCAAAGTCGTGGGGGGAGAGGCCCCGCGTATCCTCGATCTGGTGCTCCACCTTCCCTTCGGGCTTATCGACCGCGCCTACCGGCCAAAAATCATCGCGGCCGAGCCCGACCGCATTGCCACGGTTACGGTTCATGTCCTGCAGCACAAACCGCCGCCGCGCGGGCGCAATCAACCCTATCGCGTGCTGGTCAGCGATGACACGGCCGCCATGGAGATCGTGTTCTTTCGTGCCTATGAGGACCACATCAAGCGCTCGCTTCCCGAAGGCACGACAAAGGTCGTGAGC
Source organism: uncultured Alphaproteobacteria bacterium (assembly GCA_903862715.1). Taxonomy (GTDB): domain Bacteria; phylum Pseudomonadota; class Alphaproteobacteria; order Micropepsales; family Micropepsaceae; genus CAIYRG01. The sequence continues at coordinate 10,303 of CAIOYY010000021.1, read as the reverse complement.
GGGCGGATCGAGAATTTCAACGGACGCCTTCAGATGGCGCATCCGGATTTCATCATGGCGACGGGCGACACCGGGACCCTTCCCGACGTCGAGCCGGTCTACCGCACGACCGAAGGCCTGACGGCGCGCACACTGGGGCGGATCGTACAGGCGGCACTGACAAAGCTTCCCGATCTTCCCGAATGGCAGGACCCGGCCTTTCGCAAGCAGAAGAACTGGCCGAGTTTCAAGGAAGCGTTGTACGCCGCGCACCGGCCGGGCTCTGACGCCGATCTTGCGCCTGATAAAGGTTTTCGCGCTCGCCTCGCCTATGACGAGTTGCTCGCTAATCAGCTCGCACTGACGGTTGTGCGTGAGAACATGCGGTCGAAACCCGGACGCATTCTGAGCGGAGACGGCGCGTTGCGCGCGAAAGCGCGCGCGGCCCTTCCCTTCAAGCTTACCGGCGCGCAGGAGAGCGCACTGGCCGAGATCGAGAACGACATGGCGAGCCCTCAGCGCATGCTGCGGCTTCTGCAGGGCGATGTGGGATCGGGCAAGACCGTGGTCGCCATGATGGCGCTGCTCGCCGCCGTCGAGGCGGGCGCGCAAGGCGCCTTCATGGCGCCGACCGAACTTCTCGCGCGGCAGCATGCGGGGTCGCTGGCCGCGATGGCGGATGCCGCGGGGATTCGGCTCGCGCTGTTGACGGGACGCGAACGTGGAGCGCCGCGGCAGATGCTTCTCGATGCGCTTCAAGCGGGTGAGATCGACATATTGGTCGGCACCCATGCGCTCTTTTCGGAAGACGTCGTCTTCCGCGATCTCGGCCTCGCGGTGGTCGATGAACAGCACCGTTTCGGCGTACATCAGCGCCTGCAGTTGCAGGGCAAAAGCGGACAGCCGCCCGACGTGCTCGTGATGACGGCGACGCCGATCCCGCGAACGCTACAACTCACCGCCTATGGCGACATGGATGTGTCTCGGCTTACCGGTAAACCGCCGGGACGCCAGCCCGTAACGACGAGGGTCCTCCCGAAAGAGCGCCTCGAAGACGTGGTGGATGCACTGCGCCGCGCGATCAAAACCGATGCCCGCGCCTATTGGGTGTGCCCGCTGATCGAAGAATCGGAAAAGATCGATCTCGCCGCCGCCGAGGACCGTGCCGAGATGTTGCGCGACATGCTGGGCCCGGTGGTAGGCCTCGTGCACGGCCGCATGAAGGGTCCAGAACGCGACGGCGCCATGTCGCGCTTCAAGGCGGGTGACACCAAGATTCTGGTTGCGACCACCGTGATCGAGGTCGGCGTAGACGTTCCCGAAGCCAGCATCATGGTCATCGAACATGCCGAACGTTTCGGGCTGGCGCAGCTGCACCAATTGCGCGGGCGCGTGGGGCGCGGGAAAGCGCAATCGACCTGCCTGCTCGTCTACCATCCACCACTGGGCGCCACGGCAAAGGAAAGGCTGGAGGCGCTGCGGCGGCATGACGACGGGTTCGTCATCGCAGAGGAAGATTTGCGCCTGCGCGGCGCAGGTGAACTTCTCGGCGTCAAGCAAAGCGGCATGCCGGAATTTCATTTTGCCGACATCGCTGCGCATGGCGAATTACTGGTGGCGGCGCGTGACGATGCGCGGCTTATTCTCCATAAAGACCCACAACTGAAGTCGGAGCGCGGCGCGGCCCTGAGAGTTCTTCTCTATCTTTTCGAGCGCGACGAAGCGGTGCGGTATTTGCGTTCGGGCTAGGCGACCACGGCCCCGACGGGTGGCGATACACGCTTTTCAAGAATGTTCTTCTTCCCGATCCGGTAAACCGCATACCAGACGCCCAGCGCTTCACCCCAGGCGACCAGCGGCCCGAGAACGCCGAGTTCGGGATTGACCGGATAGAACAGCGCATGACCGCCGAAAGGCGAGAACAGCGAAGGCGCGATGCCATAGAGAACACCGAGCGTGATGCCAGCGGCATAGTCGCCGCGCTTTGCCCCCGACATAACGGCGAAAAGAAGAAAAATGCCAATGTCACGGGTGAGCAGCCCGAGTGCCGCCAGCACAACGCCGACACCCCGCCAGTCGCGCCCCGGAAAGCCGTCCAGATCAACCGCTATAACGACGATCAGCACCAGCCCCGCTGCCAGGGCAGCGACATAGGAGATCATCCACGCCTGCATGCGGGAATAGAGTTCGTGGAAACGCCGGGCAGCGAAAGCCTCCGCCAGCCAGCGATAGAGAACATGGTCCTTCGGCTCTACAAAGACCGCGATATAGGTGAGGCTAGCCAGCGTCAGCATCGCGTACAAAAACGGAAGCGGCTCGTCGTCGTCGAGTGCGCGGATGATATCCGTATCGGCATGTCCGGCACAGTAAATGACCATGAACACCAGAAACGCCACCCATACTTTGGGAGAGTTCTCGACACTGAGTTCCCGGCGCATAACACGATAGCAGCCGATGATCGCCCACCCCAGAAACGCAACAATGGAGGCAGCATAGAAAACCGCCTGGTTGATTTGCATCCCCCACCATTCGAAATTATCGGTGCTGAAGCCGTCGCTTAACTCGCCATCGACGACGAATTTCCAGGCGGTCCAGACGCACCACGCGGCAGCGATGCCTAGCGCCTGGAAGAAAAACACGTCGAGACGTGAATGCGCCTGACGTCGACGGGCGGCCAGAAGACTGGAGAACAGAGCGACCGTGTGCGCCATCAATGCGAGCGAGACAAAATAGAAAAAATCGGCGACAGCCGCGATGGGTCCCGCTTCCCGGAAGGCCGTGAAGAACAGCACGAGTAGGCAGATGGCGCCGCCAATCCAGGCATAGGACGTGGAGCCCAGCAATTTTCCCCATGTCATCGCGAAAGGTGAAATCGCGGACATCCGCTGTATGTCCCAGGTTCGCTCGCGCATTTCGCCGATGACCGTGGTAGCGGCATGGCGAGCGCCCCAGGCAATCGTCAGTCCATAGAAAATATATTTGGCCGCATTCCTCAAACCTTCCTCCCCAAGACTGGAATGACCAGCCAAAAGAACAAGGGCGACGCAGACGAGGAGAAACACCACCCGCCTTGGAGTGCATTCGAACCAGATATTGCGCTGAAATTCCGGGTTCATGGCGCGCTCCTCACATCACGCGCGGCACTGTGCTGACGAACCTCGGCGAAATAGGCCTCCTCGAGCTGACGCGACGCTTCGGCAAAACTCATAATTTCAAAGCCCTCAGCCACCGTCAGGCGCATCAGCCGGACCCGCGCGGAATTATCACCACTGAACCGGAAAGTGACGGAAAGTGGCTGCGTGTCGACGATTTCGACGCCCGTTTGACGGGCAAGAAAAGGCGTCAGACCGGCATGAGAAGACGCCAGCGTGATCCGAAGCGTCGCCTTGGTGTCTTCACGCAGTTTGACCGTATTGCCGCCGGCAATGCGCCCACCGTCGATGATGATCATCTCGTCAGAATAATCTTCGAGTTCGGAAAGAATGTGCGACGACACGACGAGCGTCATACCCTGTGCTTTCAGCGCCACGAGGAGATTTGAAAGATCACGTCGCGCCTGCGGATCGAGGCCGGAGGCCGGTTCGTCGAGCATCAGCACGCTCGGTTCATGAACAATGGCTTGACCGATGGCGAGGCGCTGGCGAAGTCCCCGCGACAATTCGGCGGCGGGCGTCTCCAGACGGTCCGAAAGATCGACGCGCTCCGCCGCCTTTGCGATGGCGGCGGCAACATTCTGTTCGGCGATGCCGTGTGCGCGCGCCGCGAAGTGAAGACAACGGCGAACGCTCAGCGCATCGTAGAGACCGAAGAAATCCGGCAGATACCCGAGAGAGGCGTGAATAGCGCGCGGCGACGTGCGCGTATCCATACCGTTGATTTTCACCTCGCCGAGGTATGGCATTTCAAGTGCGGCGAGGCAGCGGAGCAATGTTGTCTTTCCGGCGCCATTGGGGCCGACCAGCGCGGCAATAGACTGGGGACGGACGGTAAAACTGATGCCGTGGAGCGCCCGCTTGCTGGGATACTCGTAAACGAGACGGGTGACTTCGATCATTGCGCCATGCTGCCTGTTGGTCGCTTCATCCTTATAGGCACAAGAAGGTTAAGGCCAGTTCCGCTCAAGGTGGGGAAAGCCGGGCATATAATTGTCACCAGATTGCTCCTTGCAACGCTAACCCAGCCGGGCAATGTATAGGCGTATCTTCTGCGGTTATGGCATATGCGCGTTGCAATGATCGGTTCGGGCTATGTTGGCCTCGTGTCCGGCGCCTGTTTCTCCGAATTCGGCCATCATGTCGTTTGCGTCGATAAGGACGCGGGCAAGATAGATGCCCTCAAGGCCGGGCGCATTCCCATTTTTGAGCCAGGCCTCGAAGACGTCGTGGCGGCGAACGTCCGCGCTGGCCGCCTAACATTTTCGACAGATTTGAAGAATAGCATTCCTGATGCCGACGCGGTGTTCATCGCGGTGGGTACGCCATCCCGCCGTGGTGATGGTCACGCCGATCTCGCTTACGTGTTTCAGGCCGCAGAAGAGATTGCTGCCGCGCTGTCCGGCTATACGGTGGTCGTGACGAAATCCACCGTGCCCGTCGGCACCGGCCAGGCGGTTGAACAAACGATCCGGCGGCTGCGCCCCGATGCGGAATTCGATGTCGCGTCCAACCCCGAATTCCTGCGCGAAGGCTCGGCCATCGAAGACTTCCGCCGTCCCGACCGAGTGGTCTGCGGTACCGACAGTGAGCGCGCGCGCAATGTGATGCGCCAGCTTTATCGCCCACTCTTTTTGAACGAGACCCCGATTCTTTTCACCACCCGGGAAAGCTCCGAACTTATCAAATATGCCGCCAATGCATTCCTCGCGACCAAGATCACCTTTATCAACGAGATGGCGGATATATGTGAAAAGGTCGGCGCCAATGTGCAGGACATTGCGCGCGGCATCGGTCTTGACGGGCGCATTGGATCGAAATTTCTCCACGCCGGTCCCGGTTATGGCGGATCGTGCTTCCCAAAAGATACGCTTGCCCTGATGCGAACGGCGGAAGAAGTGGGCGCACCGTCCAAAATCGTCACCGCCGTCACCGTGGCGAATGATGCGCGCAAGATGCGCATGGCGGAGAAAATTGAGGATGCCTTTGGCGGCGTGCGGGGAAAACGAATTGCGGTGCTGGGCCTGACCTTTAAACCCAATACCGATGACATGCGTGACTCTCCGAGCCTTGTCATTTTGCCTTGGCTGAAGGGGCATGGCGCCGATATCCGCGCCTACGATCCGGAAGGCATGAAGGAAGCCGCCAAGCACCTCGACATCACGATGTGTGATGACGCCTACCAGGCGCTGGACGGTGCGGACGGCGTTGTTATCCTCACCGAATGGAATGAATTCCGGGCGCTCGACCTCGACCGCGCCAAGAAATTGCTCAAGCGCCCGCTGATGGTGGACCTTCGCAACATCTACAAAGCACAGGAGATGGAAGAAGAAGGCTTTGCCTATTACAGCGTGGGACGCCCGCCCGTGTTATAGTTCGCGTCTTCCTTTTCCGAAATCTTCATATGGTCCCGTCATGACATCCACGCCCCGCCCCTTGCGCAAAGCTGTTTTCCCGGTTGCCGGTCTCGGCACGCGTTTTCTGCCCGCGACCAAAGCGGTGCCGAAGGAAATGCTCACCGTCGTTGACAAGCCGGTCATTCAATATGCCGTCGAGGAAGCGCGCGAAGCGGGAATCGAACAATTCATCTTCGTCACGGGACGCGGCAAGCATGTGATCGCCGATCATTTCGATCACGCATACGAACTCGAATCGCAACTCAAGGGTTCCGGCAAGATTTCTGAACTGAACAGTCTTCTGGAAAGCCTTCCCAGCACCGGCTCGGTCAGCTTTACTCGTCAGCAAGCGCCACTGGGCCTCGGCCACGCGGTATGGTGCGGCCGGCATTTCATCGGCGACGAACCCTTCGCCGTCGTCCTTCCCGACGATCTGATGATCGGCAAACCCGGGGCGCTGAAACAGATGGTTGAGGTATATAACGAAACTGGCGGCATGTTGGTCGCGGTAGAGGAGCGCCCGCGCGCGGAGACGAAGCGCTATGGCGTCGTCGATCCCGGTGTCACCAGAGGCAATACCACCGAAATCAAAGGTATCGTCGAAAAACCCGATCCCGAAAAAGCGCCGTCCACTTTATGTGTGATCGGACGCTATATTCTACCGGCCGAGATTTTTGCCATCCTTGACAAGAAGGAACGCGGCGCAGGTGGTGAAATTCAGCTCACCGATGCACTCGCAAAACTGGTGGGGAAGGTTCCGTTTCATGCTGTCAAGACCGAGTGCCGCCGCTTCGATTGCGGCGACAAGGTGGGTTTCCTTCATGCGAATCTGGCGGTAGGGCTTGATCGCCCCGATATCGCGCCGCACCTCAAAAAGATTCTTGCGGCTCTTCCGAAAGACTAAGACTACCGGGCGATATTTTCGGAAAGCTGTACTTCCTTCCCTGTGTCGAGGGCACTGAAGCTTTCCGTGCCCTCCGACCAGTCGATGAAGCTCATAAAGGCAAGCTGCCAATCCTTCTCGCTTTGCGCACGAACCGCCACGGCATTTTTCTCCGCACCGCTCTCGGCGAAGATCCAGGTTTCATAAGCCACCTGAATGGCGGCAATCCGTTCCGGCGCGACGTCGGCCGCTTCCGATCCCACAAGAGCAAAGGTCTCATTATAAGCGGCCATTAGAGCAGGCTTGTTTTCTTCGTCGACGGCAAAAACCATAGGATGCAGCGGGAACAATTCCGCCCCCCCTTCAACGCTATTGGCTTTACTGCGCAGAAAGGCCGCTGCTTCTTCGCGTCCGGCTCTATCAAGAAAATCAGCTTTCGATTCGTACCCACTGTAGAGAGCGACGACATAAAGCTCGCCCTGCTCTTCCAAAGATTGAAGGTCGAGGGCAGAGACCGGAGCCGTCCACGCCAAAATGCTCACGGCGGAAACCAGAGCGGCGATATATTTTGCGTTTCTATTCATAGCCGACGCCCCCCTGTGGTCATTCACTCGAATAGGAAACGTGGTGGCGGGTCGCGGGTTCCGCCCTATAAAAATGAGTCTTCTAACAGACTGGAATCTCACGATTCTTTTGAGTGCGCGACCTTGGCAACACAGATCACGGGGAGTTCAGGCGGCGTTCCCAGGCAAAAGCGGATTTTACGATCTCGTCAAGATTGTCGTGTTTTGGCTGCCACTGGAACAATTGCTTGAGTCGCGTGGGATCGGCGACGACGGCGGCAGGATCGCCCGCGCGGCGCGGAACTTCGCGAGTCGGCACCCGCGCTCCTACGACACGCGACACGGTGTCGACCACTTCGCGCACCGAGAACCCATGTCCATAGCCGCAATTGAGCGTTAGGGCTTCACCACCCATTTCAAGGTGATCGAGCGCATGGACATGCGCATTGGCGAGATCGCTGACATGAATGTAGTCGCGTACGCCGGTGCCGTCCTTGGTCGGATAGTCAGTGCCGAAAATATCGAGCGCCTCTACCCGGCCGAGCGCCGCCTGGCAGGCGCGCTTGATCAGATGCGTGGCGCGCGGCGTCGACTGGCCGGTGCGTCCTTTGGGATCGGCGCCCGCAACATTGAAATAGCGCAAGGCTACATACCGGAAATCATGGGCTCTCGCCGCGTCTTCCAGCATCCATTCGGTCATGAGCTTGGAACGGCCATAGGGATTGATTGGTACGGTTGGCGACGCTTCGACCACCGGCATCACCTCCGGCATGCCGTAAACGGCGGCTGTGGAAGAAAAAACAAAGCGGTCGACGCCTGCCTTGATGCAGGCGTCGATCAGATTGCGCGAGGTCTGGGTGTTGTTGCCATAATAGGCGAGCGGATCGGAAACCGAATCCGGAACCACCACGGACCCCGCGAAATGGATGACGGCGTTGACTTTGTGTTCTTTCAGAACCTTGCCGACAAGATCGGCATCGCCGGCATTGCCGTGGACGAAAATGGCCCGCTCGGCCACCAGCGCGCGAACGCCGGTCGCCAGATTGTCGATCACAACGACATCGTCGCCCCTGTCCAGCAAAGCGTGGGTCATGTGGCTGCCGATATAACCAGCGCCGCCGGTCACTAAAACGGACATAGAGAAACTCCGGTGTCTTCCAGGCAAATCTAACCGAAGGACGCTTAAAGCGATCCTAAAAAATGCAGCAAAGGAAAGGTTGTTGCCTTAAACGCCGCCTTACGGCACCAGGCCTTGTTCGCGCAAATAGGCGACGATGCGTTCGGCCATGTCTTCGGCCGAACCCGTTTCCATCTTCAGCACGAGTTCCGGATTCTCCGGGCGCTCATATGGGCTGTCGATGCCGGTGAAATTCTTGATCTCGCCCGCCTGCGCCCTTTTGTAGAGCCCCTTCGGATCGCGCGCGATGCAAACCTCCAGCGGCGTATCCACGAAGATTTCGATGAACTGTCCCTCTTTCAGCAGATCGCGCGCTAAGCGGCGTTCCGAACGGAAAGGCGAGATGAAGGACACGAGCACGATCAGGCCCGCATCGACAAAGAGCTTCGCCGCTTCCGCGACGCGGCGAATATTTTCCACCCGGTCGGCATCGGTGAAGCCGAGATCGCGGTTAAGTCCATGGCGAACATTATCGCCATCGAGAATGTAAGTGTGCCGCCCCTGCGCGAAGAGGCGTTTCTCCACGAGGTTGGCAACGGTGGACTTACCCGAGCCCGAAAGGCCGGTGAACCAGAGCACACAGGGCTTCTGGTGCTTCAGTTCGGCGCGCGATGACACATCGACGTCGAGGGCCTGCCAATGAACATTGGTCGCGCGGCGAAGACCGAATTCGATCATGCCTGCACCGACCGTGCCATTGGTGAAGCGGTCAATGATGACGAAGGAACCCATGTCACGATTGTCGGCATAGGGGTCGAACACGATCGGCTCGCCGGTGGAGAAATTGCCGTAACCGACCTCATTGAGCTGAAGCGTCCGCGCAGCAAAATGATCGAGCGTATTCACATCGACCTTGTGCTTCAGCTGTGTGACCTGCGCGGGAACCGTCTGGGTTCCTATTTTCAGCAGATACTGGCGATGCGGCAGCAATTCCTCATCCGCCATCCAGAGAAGATGGGCGGCGAACTGATCGGCCATTTCGGGGCGCGCCTGTGGCGCAACCAGAACATCGCCGCGAGAAATATCGATTTCATCTTCCAGTGTGAGGGTGACCGCCTGCCCGGCCACCGCTTCCGGCAAATCGCCATCCAGTGTGGCGATCTGTTTGACGCGCGAAATGCGGCCCGATTTCGCCACTGCGATGTCATCGCCTGGCGACACGCGGCCGCTGACGATAGTGCCGGCAAAGCCACGGAAATCGAGATTGGGGCGATTCACCCATTGCACCGGCATGCGGAACGGCCCGGCGGAAAGCTCGGTTTCGACATCGACCGTTTCGAGATGTTCGATAAGCGACGGACCGCTATACCAGGGTGTCCTGGGGCTGGGCGCAATCACATTGTCGCCATAGCGCGCCGAAATCGGAATCGCGACAACGCTTTCGAATTTCAGCTTGCCCGCAAATTCGGCAAATTCCGCCGAGATCGTGTCGAAAATCTCCTGCGAGAAATCGACGAGATCGATCTTGTTGATCGCCAGCACGACATGGCGAATACCAAGCAACGATACGATGAAGGCGTGACGGCGGGTTTGGGTCAGAACGCCCTTACGCGCGTCGATCAGAATAACCGCGAGTTCGGAGTTGGACGCGCCCGTCGCCATATTACGGGTGTATTGTTCGTGGCCCGGCGTGTCGGCGACGATGAATTTGCGCGCCGAGGTGGCGAAGAAGCGATAGGCGACATCGATCGTGATGCCTTGTTCGCGCTCGGCCTCCAGGCCATCGACGAGCAATGCAAGGTCAATATCCTCGCCCGTCGTGCCGTGCTTAACGGAATCCTTCGTCAGCGCCGTCAGATGGTCTTCGAAAATGAGCTTCGAATCGTACAGCAGACGCCCGATCAGCGTCGATTTGCCGTCGTCCACGCTACCGCAGGTCAGAAAGCGCAGGAGCGATTTCTTCTCCTGCGAGGCGAGATATTCCGCGAGATCATGGAATTCGGGGGCTTGCATCAGAAATAGCCCTCGCGCTTCTTCTTCTCCATCGACCCGCCTTCGTCATGGTCGATCATGCGCCCCTGACGTTCAGACGTGGTGGCGCGCAGCATTTCGGCGACAATTTCTTCCAGATTGGTCGCAGAGCTTTCGATGGCACCCGTGAGCGGATAACAGCCGAGCGTGCGGAAGCGCACGAGACGCATTTCGGCGCGTTC
>CAIOYY010000020.1 GCA_903862715.1 uncultured Alphaproteobacteria bacterium | reverse complement strand
CGCGAAAGGATCAAACGACAGACCATCGAACATCGACGCTTGCAGCACCGCAAGCTCGCCGCCTAACATCAAACCCCAGACGAGGCCGACCCTCCGCTAATCTAAGCTCGGGTCTGCGCCAAATGTTCTGACGACGGACAGCGTGGACCGCGCGTTCCACAGCTACTGGGTTAGGGTGCGGCCAGCAATCAACAACTATGAATGAGCTTGGCACTCCCGTTGCCGACGAAAGCTCCTTGGCGCGCTCGTGAGCTGATCCGCTGGTCCAGCCCACTTTATAAACTTGGTCTCTCATCATCGCGCAACGTAACGTATACAGTACGCCACTGCCTGACGAACTCTCCGCTGTAGCTAGGTTCGCCCGCGCCAAGTAATCCGCCACCTTATCTCTCGCGGCAGAAATCGAGGATTTTATGTAAATAGTCCGCGGCTTATCTGGCCGTTCTCGCCACTTACTTACGGCCTTCACCCAAATTTTGCCTCGAACGGCATTTCCGTTCACGTCGGAACCATATTTATCACCCTGCAGACGTCTCCAGTGCCCCTCCGTTTCCACTTTGTAGGTGGGCCCGTTGTAAGAGCGCACTGGGGCATTAGGAACGTTGCTAGCTTCAATTGAGGACACATATCGAAATTGCCCTCTGGGCCCCTGACCGCCTCTAGGTACCCGCGCCAATCGTTTCCCCTCCATAACCGGAACTTGGTGGGAAACGCTTACCTTGTACTCAAAGTACATTGGCAACTGAAACATCGCTTCTGCCAGATTCCACATGACGTTCGCGCCCTCTACTCGCTCGTATGCTTCTTTTAACCTTCGAGCACGTTCGCCTTCGTCTACCAAGTGCGCGAACATTTCGGGATCGTCACAAAATGAGGTAAAAACGTTTTGCCATTCTGTAGTGTGACATCGACCGAGGTGCTTGTGGGAAATCAGATCTGTCTCGCCCGCAATGATAGTCTTTAGAGACTGCGGGACTCCCTCGAACTCGAGTGGCGCACCGGTTCGGCTACCATTCCTTTCAATTGCCTCCAATAGAAATGGCTTCTTCCAAGGGGTAATCCTATCAAGTTCGATTTCAACCTGATTATCCACCAGATCACGCCATTCAGTGTCAGAATGGATTTCACCGCCGACAAGATACCAGTTCAGTGAAGTTGCACGCCGCACCAATGAAAAGCCGCCAATAATAAATTCCCGCCCTTCTGCGCTTAAAAACGTCAGGTCGGAAAAATCGGCGTTCGAGGTAAAGTGATAAGCCTTCCCATCAGGCAAATTTCGCAATTGCGAGAGATTAAATCTCTCGCCTTGAGAAGAAGTGATGAAATCGATATAGTCGACCACACTAAACAAGTGATCCAGTTCTGCCACTGGATACGCGTAAGGCGCAGCACTTCCTTTGATAAGTCTGATATCGCAGAATGGTTCGAAGTAATTAAAGCTCGTCGGTTGGTTGTGTATGCCAGAAGACGCGTATCGGTGGGTATACTCGAAAGCTAGCTCTCTGAGCAGCTTGTCGGAAGGGTACCCCGCGCCCGAAGCATTTATACTTTTCAGAATTTCTCTGTACTTCGAAACGATATGATTGGTCTGTACTTTTAACCTTCGCCGCTCCTTCCGAGATAGTGAATAAAGGCGACGATCGTTTCCCTGTTCATCGAGATAAAAGCGGTGATCCGCGCCAGCAATCAGCGGAATTTGTTGCAAACTTCCTAATCGTTTCTTCTTGTCGTCTATCTGCATGCCGCGCCTCATCAGGCAGTCAATCTGTGCTCTTTCGTTCGGACATTAGTGACGTGCCAAGTCCGAGAATTAGCACAGGCTCACTAGCGATAGGTTTATTTGGTGTGAGCCACGAAAATCCTGCCCCTATTCCCGCTCATTGCTCCCCCAGCGGTTCTGACGCCACGTCCTAGACGACGCGGGTTGACGCCTTTGACCTCGGTCACGATGCGGGTGGCGAAGCGTCGGATGGAAACACGAGTCCGCAAGGACGGGAAGCCCCTGCCAATGGCAGAGGCTGTCTGCCGCCAATGATCTCAAAATGGAAATGACCGGCGGCTAACGCTTACAGCGCTGCGATATAGGCTTCGATTTCCGACAGGTCGGCGGCGAAGGCATAGGGATCGTCGCCGAAGACGATTTTGGCCGTTTCCACGTCGCGCAGCATATAGCCGCCATGCGCGACCACCCGCGGGTCAGTAAGCTTTTGAACTTTAAGAATATGCAGCCCGTGACGCACCGCCATACGGCGAACGCGGCGTTCCAGGGAGGGCTTACTGTTCTTCTGGCTTGCCAAGAAAAGCCCCTATTCCCACTCGCCTCATTCCCACTCAATCGTCCCCGGCGGTTTCGACGTCACGTCATAGACGACGCGATTGACGCCCTTCACCTCGTTCACGATGCGGGTGGCGACGCGCGACAGAAACGCGTGTTCGAAGGGATAGGAATCCGCCGTCATGCCGTCGGTCGAGGTGACGGCGCGCAGGCCACAGACGAATTCATAGGTACGGTCGTCGCCCATGACGCCGACCGTTTTGACGGGCAGCAGCACGGCGAAGGCCTGCCAGATTTCGTCATAGAGACCGGCTTTGCGGATTTCATCGAGATAGACCGTGTCGGCCTTTCTGAGGATTTCCAGCTTCTCGCGCGTGATCTCGCCCGGAATGCGGATGGCGAGGCCCGGCCCCGGAAAGGGATGACGGCCGACAAAGCTTTCGGGAAGGCCGAGCTCGCGCCCGAGTTCGCGCACTTCGTCCTTGAACAGTTCGCGCAAGGGCTCGACCAGTTTCAGCTTCATGCGTTCCGGCAGGCCGCCGACATTGTGGTGCGACTTGATGGTGGCCGAAGGGCCGCCCAGCGCCGAGACGCTTTCGATCACGTCCGGGTAGAGCGTGCCTTGCGCGAGGAATTCGGCGCCGCCGATTTTCTTTTCTTCCGCGTCGAACACATCGATGAAGGTGGCGCCGATGATCTTGCGCTTTTTTTCCGGGTCGGAGACGCCGTCGAGGCGGCTCAAGAAAATATCCGACGCGTCCACATGGACCAGCGGGATGTTGTAATGGCCGCGGAACAGCGAGACCACCTGTTCGGATTCGCCCGCGCGCATCAGGCCGGTATCGACATAGATGCAGGTGAGCTGATCGCCAATGGCCTCGTGAATGAGGACCGCCGCGACGGAAGAATCGACGCCGCCCGAAAGGCCGCAGATGACGCGTCCCGCGCCCACCTGTTTGCGGATGCGCTCGATTTCCTGGGCACGGAAGGTTTCCATGTTCCAGTCGGGTTTTATGCCGGCGACGCGCTGCGTGAAGTTCTTGATGAGCGCGGCGCCACGCGGCGTGTGCACGACTTCGGGGTGAAACATCACGCCATAGAATTTGCGCGCTTCATCGGCGATGACCGCGAAGGGCGCGCCTTCGCTATGGGCGATGACCTTGAAGCCTTCGGGGAGTTTGGTGACGCGGTCGCCATGGCTCATCCACACCTGATCATGGGAGCCGACCGGCCAGAGCCCATCGAACAGAGGCGAGTTGCCCGCGATCTCGATATCGGCGCGGCCGAATTCGCGCTGGTCGGAGGATTCGACGCTGCCGCCGAGCTGCTTCACCAGAGTCTGCTGGCCGTAGCAGATGCCGAGCACGGGGACGCCGAGTTCGAACACGCGCTGCGGCGCGCGGGGAGAGCCTTCGCGCGTCGTCGAATCCGGACCGCCGGAAAGGATGATCGCCTGCGGCGTGCCTTTAGCTAGCGCCGCTTCCACGCCGTGAAAGGGAACGACTTCGCAATAAACGCCGCTTTCGCGCACGCGGCGCACGATGAGCTGCGTGACCTGACTGCCAAAATCGATAACGAGAACGGGCGCCATGAATTATTCGCTTGTTGTTGTGGGGGGCCCATGCGCGGCGATGGCGTTGCCGATGTCATTGGCTTCGGCGCAGCCGGGGGCGCAGGTTTCCATCAGAATGTCGTAGCTGTACTGGGCCGCCGCGACATCGCCGCGCGCCAGCGCCGCAAAGGCGAGGCCCGCCAGCGCGGGCGGATTGGCGGGTTCGAGTTCGAGGGCGATGGCGTAATATTTGCGCGCCAGCACCCATTGCTGATCGCCCGCATAGAAGGCGGCGAGGCGCAGATAAGGCTCGGTGGTTTTGGGCGCGGCGATCATCGCCGATTGATAAAGCTGCGTCGCGGTCAGGCGGTCGCCGCGCGCGGCGGCTTCCTCGGCGGCGCGCAAATAATCGGTGCCTTGCGCGAAGGAAGGGGCAGCGGCGCCGAGCGCGAACAGCGCGACAGTGGCGGCCGGTTTCAGGTCCAATTTCATGAATTTCCGCAAAATTCGGGCCTTTTCAGAGGTCGGGCTTTGCCAGCTAATTCACTTCCGCGCAAGCACGCAAGCGAAGAACCCGTCGGTGCCGGTGGTGGCCGGAGTGCCCACAAAAAACTGATCGATTCCCGGGGGCGGCGGCGTGCCGACCTGGGTCTGCCACAGGCCGGAGACGTCCTCGACCTCGAAGCCTTTGACACGGCCCAAGAAGGGCGAGATGCGGTCGGACTGTTCGATGGGCAGAATCGAGCAGGTGGCGAAGACGAGCCGTCCGCCGGGCCGGACATAGACGGCGGCGCGTTCGAGAAGATGCGATTGCAGCGAGGCGAAGGCCTTCAGCTTCTCCGGCGTCAGACGCCATTTCATTTCCGGGTTGCGGCGCCAGGTGCCCGAACCCGAACAGGGTGCATCGACCAGCACCACATCGAACGTGCCCTGCGGCTTTTCCTTGCCCAGCACGCGCGAGCGGATGATCTTCACGCCCGCGCGGCGCGCACGGGGGGCAAGCTGCGCGAGGCGCTTCTCGTCGGTATCGCAGGCGATGATTTCGCCCTTGTTCTGCATCAGCGCCGCGAGCGCCAGCGATTTGCCGCCCGCTCCCGCCGCCAGATCGAGCACACGCTGGCCCGGCTTCACGCCGCAGACCAGCGCCGCGATCTGCGAGGCTTCGTCCTGAATTTCGATGCCGCCCCCCAGGAAGAACGGCGTTTCGCGCAGCGCACCCAACCCCGCGCCCGACGGGATGCGGATGCCGAACGGCGAATAGGGCGTCGGCGAGGCGTCGTAATTCAGCGAACGCAGGCCCTTCAGCACATCGTTGCGCGTCGCCTGCAGCGTGTTGACGCGTAAGTCGACCGGCGCGCGCCCGGCCATCGCCTGCATTTCGGGAACGACGCGATCACCAAACGCGCGCTGCAATTCCGGCTCCAGCCATTCGGGATAACCGCCTTTGACATGGTTCGGCGGCTCGCCTTCCGGCGCGTGATGGAGCGCGTTGCGTTCGTCATCGGTCAGGACTTGCGGACCATAGGCGCCGCGCGAGAACAGCGCTTCGATATCGTCCGGCGTCATGCCTTCGGCGAGCAGGCTTCCGATGACGATGGCACGCACGCTGTCGCCCTGCATGCGCCAGGCATATTCGGCGCGATTGCGCGTGACGCCATAGACGCGTTCGGAAATCGACGCGCGATCCTTCGAACCCGCGAAGCGGCGGCCTGCAAACCAGTATTTGAGAAAACGGTCGATCGGTTGTGTCGCGCCTTCGGCGTCGGACAGTATTTCGATGGTGGCGGCTATCCGCGCTTCCGGTGTCATTTCTTGCGTCCTTGAGGGCGTTTGAGGCCGGAGGTGTATAGGGATGCGGCGGGGAAGTCCAAACCGGGCCCAAACGCGGCGCTTCCCTTGAACTTGAGGGCCCTCGCGCGTACACAATCGCCCCCGTGAAAAATCCTCTGCAATCGCTCCGCAAAAGGCTGACGCGGCTTCGCAGGTTTCCCGTTCTCGGGAAACATGAGGGGGCGACGTTCCTTCTCGATCCGCAGAACTGGACCGACAACCGGGTGCTGGCGCGGGTGCCTTATGAAAAAGCGCAGTTCGATTTCGCCAAGGCCGAGATCGCCCGACGCGGGATCGATCTCGTCATCGATATCGGCGCGAATTTCGGACTTTATGCCGTGGTGCTGGGACGGCTGAAAGAGGTCCGCGAGGTCCTCGCCTTCGAGCCGGTGACGCGCAATTACAACCAGCTTGCCGCCAATATTTTCGCCAACCGCCTCGACGGGAAAATCACCGCCTATCGCCTCGCACTCAGCGACCAAGCGGAGGCCGCGCGCACGATCTTCATGGATCCGCAATCGACCAATCTGGCGCGGCTGGATGTGGCGACGGCGGACCGGCCCTCAGATGTTTTCACGCAGTCGGAAACCATCGCGGTGGCGCGGTTCGACGATCTGTTCGCGTTCGAAGGTCGACGGGCCTTTGTGAAGATCGATGTCGAGGGCGAGGCGGAACGCTGCCTTCTCGGCATGGAGCATTTCCTCACCCGCAACAAAGGCGTCGTGCAGATCGAGGTGAGCGATTGCGAGCCCGGCGTGCCCGCGATCATGGAGCGCTTCGGCTGGAAACTTTTGCGCGTCCTTCATCTCGACCACCAATTCGCAAAGGACTGAAAACATACCGACCGGTCGGTATGTTTTGTTTCGGCGGCGGCGGGTGACGGAGGTCGCCATTTTTCAGGTAATAGACTGGCGGCGTTCGGGATTTCGCCGCGCAAGGCTGTGGACATGCAAGCGCGCCACCGTGCGGTAAAAACCGACCGTCCGGTATGTTTTCGCGCCGCCCTTCCCCTCCCCGCGACGACGGGAACAGCGACAGAAACCGGGCAGGATTGTAGGCTTCAAGTTATTGCGCCCTTTGAGCGCAGGAGTGGTGCGTACAGGTGTTCATGAAATCGAGCGGCGCGTTTTCCGGTTCTGCCGCAAAAGCGATGGGCGTTGCCGGGGTGATCGCGGTCATGGCCGCGCTCCTGCTCGTCCCCGCGATGATCAACGGATTCCCGTTTATCTTCTACGATACCGGCACCTATCTGCGCGCCGCCGTGACGCTTACGGTGCCGGAAGACCGCCCGATCTATTACAGCGTGTTCGCAAGGGCCTTGCATTGGCATGCGTCGGCCTGGCCAATCGTCATCGTCCAATCGCTCGTCATTGCAGCGCTGATCCTGGCGCTGGGCCATCGGCTTTTCGCTGTCGGGCTTTTCGGTGCGCGGCCTTCCGATCGTCGCGGCGTCTGGTTTTACATCGCCCTTGCCGCCGCGCTGTGTCTCGGCACCAGTCTTCCCTGGTTCGCGGGACTTCTCATTCCCGACATCTTCGCGCCCGCGCTCATCATTGCCATCCTGCTGACCGGCTTCTGCTGGGATCGTTTGTCGGTCGCGGAACGCATCGCGCTTCCCCTCGGCATCGCCCTTTGCATCAGTTTTCATTACGGCAATCTGCTGCTCGCGCTGGGCGGATTTCTGGTGTTCGCGGTGCTGGCGGCCGCCGGTTGGCGCCCGCGAACGCGCGCCTGGCCGCGATTTGCCGCAATGGCAGGCGCGATCGTGCTCGGCGTGGCGGCGCTGATCCTCCCCAATGCCATCGCCTTCGGACAGCCCGTGATGTCTCCGGGCGGATCGTCTTTTCTTCTGGGGCGACTGCTCGACGACGGCAGCGCGCTGGATACGCTGAAGGACGAATGTCCCGTGCGCGACTGGCGCATATGCGCGGAACTGGACGGCATCGAAGCCTATCGGTTGAGCCTTATCGGCAACCCGCAGGCGGGGTTCAGCCCACTGACCAATTACTATTTGTGGCTGGGGCCGCTGACCCGCCTAGGCGGCTTTCGGGCCCATGCCGAAGAGGCGCGAGAAATTGTCGGCGAGACCATCGCCCGCGATCCGCTGCGCGTGGCGGGCGATGCGGCAAAGAATGTGTCCCGGCAATTGTTCACGTTTCAGGTCGGCGACGGCATCCCCGCGCTGCCGGCCTGGGACTTTGTCTTCGACACGCTGGATTTTGTGTTCGGTTCCGAGACCAGCGCGGAGGTGCGCCTCACCCTGCAGGCGAAAGGCGCATGGCCGTTCGAGCGCTTGAACATTCTGTTCGATGTCGTGCTTATCCTGTCGCTGATCCCGCTGGCGGCGGCGCTTGTGCGAGGCCGCAAATATGATCCACCCGCCTTCTACATCGTGCTGGCGCTGGTGCTGTTTCTGATCGGGAACGCCGCCGCCACGGGCGGACTGTCGGGCGTGTTCGACCGCTATCAGGCGCGCGTGATCTGGCTGATGCCTTTGTTCGGGGTGCTGTTATGGCGGCGCTGGGGCGGGCTGATGCTTCGCGCGCAATAGGCACGCGAAAACGACGATGACAAAATCATCGCAGCCGTTTCAAAAAGGTTCAATGCGTGATCCGGGATGGCAGGACCGATGTTACTACCCGGTGCCGTAGTTGGGCCTCACGGCAAACCGCGACCGGAAACACCTTTTCTGACCTCGACCGGCGCATCGCCGGTAAACCGCACCCACCATTGGGCGTATTCGTCGGTTTCAAATTCGTGCAGTGATAGCCAGAGCGCGCCGGAACGATCGATCCGCACCTGCGTCAGGGACCAATCCGCATCGGGGGGCGCATCGCGCCAGTGCAATGTCGTCACACGCCACGCGCGGGCGTAGTCGATCGCCTTGGCAAGATGATCGGCAAGCGTTGCGACAATGGCGGTGAAGTTTGCCAACATATCCGGTGGCGGCGCTTCGGGAAAACCCTCGCAAGATTCCGGATCGATTTCGATCACAGCATCGGACCAGTCCGCGCCGGCGGGATGTAAAATTCTGCCGTAGAAGCCACCCTCGCCCTCGCGATAGGTCATCTCTTCAAGATGGAAAACAGGCGACATGCAATGACCTTCGGCAATTTCCGCCGCGTGCCGAAGCGCGAGGGACGCACGAAACGACGATGGCTAAATCATCGCAGCGGCTTCGAAATACTCAAGGGTTGGTGATGCGATCCCCTCTTCCGCCCCGGATCAGGTCCGGGGCACCTTCCCCCCTCAAGGGGGCAAGGACGGGAAAGACTTACTGGCTGCCGTAGTTCGGGCTTTCGCGCGTCACGGTCACGCCATGCACATGGCTTTCCTGCATGCCCGCATTGGTGATGCGGACGAATTGCGCGCGGCTGTGGAAATCGGCAATCGTCGCACTGCCGGTATAGCCCATGGCGGCGCGCAGGCCCCCGACGATCTGATGCACAACGGAACCCGCCGGGCCCTTATAGGGCACCTGACCTTCGACGCCTTCGGGAACGAGCTTCAAACTGTCCTTCACGTCCTGCTGGAAATAGCGGTCGGCGCTGCCGCGCGCCATCGCGCCGAGCGAGCCCATGCCGCGATAGCCCTTGAAGGAGCGCCCGCCATAGAGGAACACCTCGCCGGGGCTTTCATCGGTGCCGGCAAGAAGACTTCCAACCATCACGCAATCGGCGCCGCCCGCGATCGCTTTTGCAAGGTCGCCGGAATATTTGATGCCGCCATCGCCGATGACGGGAATGCCCTGCTTATGCGCTTCCGCCGCGCAATCCATGATCGCCGTGAGCTGCGGCACGCCGACGCCCGCCACGATGCGCGTGGTGCAGATCGAACCCGGACCGATGCCGACCTTGATGGCATCGGCGCCGGCGTCGATCAGCGCTTTCGCGCCTTCGGCGGTGGCGACATTGCCGGCAATGACCTGCGCATAATTTGAAGCGCGCTTGATGCGCGTAACGGTCTCGAGAACGCCCCTGGAATGGCCATGCGCGGTATCGACCACGACGACATCGCATTCGGCGTCGATCAGTGCGAGGGCGCGCTCTAAGCCGGTATCGCCCACATTGGTCGCGGCGGCGACGCGTAAGCGGCCACGCTCGTCCTTGCAGGCGCCGGGGAATTTCTGGGCCTTCTCGATATCCTTGACGGTGATCAGGCCGATACAATTGAAATGGTCGTCGACGACGATCAGCTTTTCGATGCGATGCTTGTGCAGAAGCGCTTTCGCTTCCTCGATGGGAACGCCATCGCGCACCGTGATGAGCTTGTCCTTCGTCATCAGCTCCGCAATCCGCTGGTTGGGATCGCGCGCGAAACGCACATCGCGGTTGGTCAGGATGCCGACGAGCTTTGCGGGACGGCCGCTTCCTTCCACCACCGGAATGCCCGAGATGTGGTTGCGCTCCATCAGCGCCAGCGCATCGGCGAGCGTGGCCTGCGGCTGGATGGTGACCGGGTTCACCACCATGCCGGATTCGAATTTCTTCACCGTGCGGACCTGATTGGCCTGTTCTTCGGTGGAAAGATTGCGATGGATGACGCCGATGCCGCCCGCCTGGGCCATGGCGATGGCGAGGCCGGACTCGGTGACGGTATCCATGGCCGCGGAAATCAGCGGGATGCCGAGTTCGATCTGTTTGGTGAGGCGGGTTTTTGTGTCGACCTGACCGGGCAGCACATTGGAAGCTGCCGGAACCAGCAGCACATCATCGAACGTAAGCGCTTCACGAATGTTCAAAGGGATTCCTTGCCGGAATGGGCCTTATCGAGGCGGAGGGGGTACCAGAAGAGTTTCCCGGGGACAAGGGCGGGATATGGGGGTAATGCGCCGTTTGCGCAATGTGGCGGTGGATGAAATGCCGGAAGGCAGTTTGCGCACATTCTTAAGTGCCCCCACCCGAGAGATCGCTCTGCGATCCTTCGGTCTCCCCGCGGAGGGTGAGGTGATGAACGCTATTTCCCCCTGAAACCGGTCGCCACCAAATAAAGTTCAACCGAAGCGGTGCGCGAGGCGGGCGGCTTAACGTGTTTAACCTCGCGGAAGACGCGTTTCAGGCGCGCGAGCAAAGCGGGCGCGGCCCCGCCCTGAAAAAGCTTGCCGACAAAAACACCGCCCGGTTTCAAGACGTCTTCCGCCGTCTCCAGCGCCGCCTCGAACAAGGCCGTGGTGCGGATGTGATCGGTTTCGCGGTGGCCCGTGGTGGAGGCCGCCATGTCGGACAATACGACATCGGCCTTGCCGCCCAGCGCATTGCGGATGGCCTCGGGCGCTTCCTTGGCCAGCGTATCGAGCTGCATCACCAGGACATCGGGAATGGGCGCGATTTCGAGAATGTCGGTCGCCACGATGGACCCCGACGCGCCGATGCGCGCTTTGGCCACCTGGCTCCAGCCGCCGGGCGCAGCGCCGAGATCGAGCACCTTCGCGCCCTTTTTGAGGAAGTGGAATTTGTCGTCGAGCTCTTCGAGCTTGAAGGCGGCGCGCGAGCGATAGCCCTTCGCCTTCGCTTCGGCGACATAAGGATCGTTCAATTGCCGTTCCAGCCAGCGCGTGGAGGAAATTTTCCGTCCGCCCGCCGTTTTCACGCGGACGCGCAAGGGCCGGCCATTAGCGGATTTGGATTTCGGTTTCTTTTCGTCTGCCATTACGCGCTTTCAATTACCCGATTCCGTCATGGCCGCCCTCCGAGGCGGCCATGACGAGATAAACACTACCCGTTCTCCGCGACCAGCGTGTCGCCCGGTTTGTCGTTGACGACGTGGGGCACGGGGCCGGAAGCGCCGCGCGCGGGCGATTTCAGCACCGCCCTGCCCGTGCCCGCTTCCTTCAGGAGGCCGATGAGAAGACCTTCGCGCAAGCCCCGATCGGCCACGCGCAGGCGCTGGGTCGGCCAGTCTTCCATGATGGCGGAGAGAATGGCGCAGCCGGGAAGAATGAGATCGGCGCGGTCGTCGCCGATGCAGGGAATGGCAGCGCGGCCGGGAAAATCCTCGCGCACGATGCGTTCGGTGATGCGCAGGACTTCGCCGCGCGTCAACCATTGGCCGTCGATGCGGCTGCGCACATAGCGCGTGAGGCCGAGCTTGATGCCCGCGAGCGTCGTCAGCGTGCCCGACGTGCCCAGGAGATGGAAATGCACAGGGTCGAACACATCCACCCCGATATTGCCGCGCACCTCGTCCAGCAGGTTGCGCACCGCCTGCCGCATGGGGGCGAAGGCATAGGCCGGAAGATTATGCCCGCCATAGCGTTCGGCAAGGCGCACGACGCCGACCGGAACAGAGGCCCAGGAGACGATTTCGAAAGGCTGTTCGGCGTCGCCGCTGCGCCGGACGAGAATGAGTTCGGTCGAACCGCCGCCAATATCGAAGATCAGCGCGCCGTCAAATTCCTCGCCGATCAAGGGCAGGCAGCCTTCGGCGGCAAGACGGGCTTCTTCCTCCGGCGACACGACGACAAGTTCGATGCCGGTTTCCTCGCGGGCTCGGTCGATCAGGTCCTGCGCATTGGTGGCCCTGCGACAGGTTTCGGTGGCGATGGCGCGGACATGGGTAACCTTGTTGCGCTTCAGCCGGTCGGCACAGATTTTCAGCGCCTTGATGGTGCGGTTCAGCGCCGCCTCGGAAATGAGGCCGTCGCGCTCCAACGCTTCGCCGAGACGCACGCTGGCGGTGTAGGAATCGATGACATGCGGCATGGACGGGCCTTCGCCCGTGCTCGGGACGGCGATCAAGAGACGGCATGCATTGGTGCCGACATCAATGGCGCCGAGCACCGGACCCCGGCCCTCGCCCCTCCGCTTGCGGCGGTTATAGGGGTGACGTCTTTTGCGGCCTTTTGCCGGTTGCGCCAAACAGTCCTCCTCACGCGCCTTAGAATGTTGTTGTCGGTTTAGAGGTCGGATGGGCCGGTGACGGCGCCAGCGCCTTAAACGCTTGGGCGTGCTCTGCCTTCAGCTTGGCCCGGTATGACCGGCATGGCAACGAGAAAGGGTGGACGCGCCGGGTTTTGCCGGCCGAAAGGACGAGTTCCGGCGGCGGATGGCCCGGAAAACGGGGGAGGCCCCGAGGGTGAGGCAGGACCCCGCCATTGCCCCCTCCGCGTCGCCTTAAGCAGGGGCCGGAACGGAAGCGGGCCTTTTCCGGCAACCGCCTTGGCGCAAACGCGTTCTCGCCGGGGCGTGCCGCTGACCTCGTCCGTTCCTTCGAAAAAGAAGCCGAACGGGACGCCTTGTTCTCGCCGCGTCTAGAGGCTAACTACGCCTCACCTGAAGCTCCCTTAAGGGGAGCCGTTGGGGGATCGTCTAACGGTAGGACCGCGGACTCTGACTCCGCTAGTCTAGGTTCGAATCCTAGTCCCCCAGCCAAAACTTTCCGGTATTATGCAGCAAGCACAGAAGCCCGCCCCTAACCCCGCGAGCACCTAGCCGCTAGCTTCGCCCGTATGGGCGAACCGCTGGCAGTTCTTATGCTCCGCACCAAGCGGGACAAAATCAAAGACACCATCGCAGCCTATGAGAAGAAGCTGCGCGAAGCGCAAGCCGATCTGGCGCACGTCAACGCCACGCTCAGATTGTTCGCCGCTACAGGCGAGCCTGAAGACTTTCCGCGAGACGACGAAATTCTGTCTAGGAGCCTTGGAGCGTGAAGGCCCGCTCGACACCCGCGAACTCACCCGCCGCCTGATGAAGTCCAAGCGCCTCAACGTGAACGATAAGGTGCTGTTTCAGACCATCGCCCTGCGCGTGGTCCAGACCCTACGGGTTCGGGCGAAACGCGGCCAGATCGACGGGAGCTAGCGCCGGAAGGGTGTTTGTGTGTGGAGGAATACGACCTACTTCTGACTCTTGAACGCCAGATACATTGTTCCCCGTCAGCACCTATGGCCCAGATTTGAGGTTGTGATTTAAGGAGGATTTGG
>CAIOYY010000019.1 GCA_903862715.1 uncultured Alphaproteobacteria bacterium | reverse complement strand
GCGGATCGCCGCCATCTATCTTTACGATCACCGCCTCTATATTTCCGAAGGGTCCGATGATGCCGGCGCACCCCTCACATCCGCTTTCACGCATTCGATCATCATTACGCATAAAGATGGCACGCAGCTGAATCTCGATGGCTACAATGCCGAGAGTTTCAACGCGTTCGAGAGCGCGTATTAAGCGCTCGCTCGGCGTTCCAGCGCGCGGCGTGCTCTGCGCTTCAACCACCATGCATAAGTGCCGGTAATGGCGAACAGCAGCGGCAACAGACCGGAGACGAAGACCAGCACCGCCCAGATCCATCCGAATCCGATTCCGAAATGAACGGCGTGCTGCATGTTCAGGAATTTGCTTCCTGTGGGGTAATCGCGCGGATCGTCGATATACTCAACGCGCGCGGTTTCCGGATCGATCATGACGCTGATCGGTGGGGCCGATGGGCCATTGCTCGCTTCCAGCTGCACGACATAGGGAACGGGTTGCCGGGCGAGAAAGACCAGCGATGGGCGGGCATTGGCGATCGTCTCCGCGGCAATGCTAACTGCATCGTCGGCATTGATGGGCCCCGAAATATCCGGCGAGGGTTCGGGAATTTCCGTGTTCGGGAGGCCAATATCGAGGCCAAGGCCGACGACATTCGAGAAGCTCTGCGGAAAGCTTAGATAGATCCCGCTGCTTCCAAGCGCGAGCAGAAGCAGCATACCCCATATGCCGGCGACTCGATGAAGCTCGAGATGAAAGGCAAGGCCCTTGAGACGTGGGCGCATCCAGAAAGCCTGCCGCCAATGCCTTCTACGCGGCCACCAGAGCACAAGACCGGAAAGCGCCATGAACACCATCACAAAGCCCATCGCGCCAACAAAGGGCAGACCAATATGGGGCGGCAGAAACAGATAGGCGTGAAGGGTAATGAAGAAAGCGAGTAAGGGGCCACGCTCGATCACTTCCTCGCTGCCGAGGATAGCGAGCGACACCGGATCGACAAAGACATCGATCTCAGCCTCTTCCGCCCGCATGCGTACCGAGGCAGGTGCGCCCTCCGAAGACGGAATAGTGATGCGGGTAGCAGACATCTCCGTGAAGCCGGGCGCGGCGATGGCCGCATCGACCATATCGCTGAGGCTTTTAAACTGCCCTCTTGCGGGAGCAGAGGGAACGGACGCTTCCAGAATTTCCCGCTGTAGAAGAAGCGCGCTGCCGGAAAGGCCAATGGCGACAATCGGCAGGCAAAGAACAAGTCCCACCCAGAGATGGATGGTCTGCATCCATTGCTTCACTGAGCGGTGTTTCACCGCTTGCGCTCAAAGCCAGGCATGAAGACCCATAACGAGACGGAGGGTTTCGGGCTCTTCGCCCCCTCCCATCGCGTATCGCCTGGTGTTTCCAAAAGCCCGGTCATAGGTGAATCCGATATAGGGCGCGAATTTGCGCGTGATCTCATAGCGCATCCGAAGACCGCTTTCGAATCGGGAAAGGCTCGCGCCTATGCCCCGCGCACGGTCATTCGCGCTGTAAAGATCGATTTCCAGAATCGGCTGGAGAATCCATTTCTGGGTGAGAAGCAAATCGAATGACGCCTCGCCATTCGCGGCAAGTCCTTTATCGCTCGCATAGAGCGTCGCCGAGACGTCGAAGAAATAGGGCGCGAGCCCCTGCACGCCGACAGCGAACCAGCCGCGTCCCCGCGCTTCGTCGAGGTCGTAGCGAAGTCCGGCCAGAATATCGAAGAACGGCGTAATGGGGCGGCCATAGAAAATCTGATGCCGGCCATGCGCGACGGTACCGTCGGAAACCTCGCCTTCACTTTTCAGCCACAGCCGGTGTGCATCGCCGCCATACCAAGCGTATCCGTCCCAATATACGCCGCCCTCGTCTCCTGTGCGATATTCCAGCTGTTCGATCACGAGGTGGAACAGCGGCAGGTCGTCATGCATCGCCATGCCGTAGGGCGACGTGGAATCATAGCCTGCGCCCTCTGTCACCGTATCACGTGCGTCGTGTGCGACGGGCGCCGCAGGTTGTGCGGACGTCGTAGCATGATCCATATGGGCGTGCGGGGCGTCCCCCTCGGCGGCCTGCGCGAACGCACTCAGCAACATCGCGCCAGCAAGCGACAGAGGGAATGAAACGTGTCTCATGATACCACAATGGTCCGGAACATCCCGGCCTCCATGTGGTAGAGAAGATGGCAGTGAAAGGCCCAGTGTCCCGGCGTATCGGCGGTGAACAGGTAGGTCAGCCTCTCATTCGGCTTGACGTTGATCGTGTGCTTCAACGGCAGGCGGTCGCCTTGCCCGTTCTCCAACGCGCCGAAGAAACCATGAAGATGAATGGGATGCTCCATCATCGTATTGTTCACGAGCACGAACCGAACGCGTTCGTCGAGCTGCAGATGGATCGGCGCTGATTCGGAGAATTTCCTTCCGTTAAAGCCCCACACGAAACGATGCATATTGCCGGTCAGATGAAATTCGATGATGCGCGTGGGCGGAGCCGCACTGGTCGCAGAGAGCGACCTTAGATCCGCATAGGTCAGCACCTTTCTGCCATTGCCGTCGAGACCGGCACCGGCTTCATGCAACCGGTTCATAGGGGTGGAAGCAAAATTATCGACGTTGGGCTGTCCCGCGAGATTTTCCGGATCGATACCATCGGCATTTTCAACGGATGTTGAAGCCGTCGTTTCATGACCGGTATGCCCCATCGCATGATCCATCGCAGCAGGTGTTTCACCGCCATGATCGATCACCTGCAAGCGATGCGGGTCTTCGGGAGTAAATGCGGGGTTCACCGCATGTCCGGCATGAACGGCGGGCATAGCGCCATGTGCGCCGTGATCCATGCCCATATCCGCCATGCTGCGTAAGGGACGCGGGTCCAGCGACGGGATGGGCGCGACCATGCCGGGGCGCGGCGCCAGCGTCGCCCGCGCATAGCCGCTGCGGTCCTGCGCCTGCGCGAAAACCGTATAGGCGGCGTCGCGCGGCCGCACGATGACGTCATAGGTCTCCGCCACCCCGATACGAAATTCCTCAACCGTGACAGCCTCGACATCCATCCCGTCGGCCTGAACCACCTGAAGATCAAGCCCCGGAATCCGAACATCGAACGTCGTCATTGCGGAAGCATTGATGACGCGAAGGCGTACGCGCTCGCCAGGGCGGAACAGGCCGGTCCAGTTCGCCGCGGGTGGTTTTCCATTGACGAGAAACGTGTAGGTCGCGCCCGTGACATCCATAATGTCCGTCGGGCTCATCCGCATCGTGCCCCACATTAACCGGTCCTGCAGCGCAGCGGAAAAGCCATCGCGTTCGGCATCCTCGAAGAATGTCCCCAGCGTGCGCTGCTGATAATTATAGTAATGCGATTCCTGTTTGAGGTTGGCGACAACGGTCATCGGATCTTCATCGGTCCAGTCCGAAAGCACGATGACATGCTCACTGTCGAAGGCATGCGGATCGGGGCCACTGGGCGCAACGATGAAAGCACCATAGAGGCCCGTCTGCTCCTGCATGCCGCTATGGCTGTGATACCAATAGGTGCCCGCCTGTTTCAGCGGAAAGCGATAGGTGAAATTTTCTCGGGGCTTGATGCCCGCAAAGGTAAGCCCCGGTACGCCATCCATCGCGGCAGGCAGCAATATGCCGTGCCAGTGAATCGATGTGTCTTCATCAAGGCGATTGGCGACATTGATGGTAACGGTGTCGCCTTCGCGGCATCGCAAGGTGGGTGCCGGAAGCATGCCATTGACGAGGGTCGCAACGCTTGTGCGCCCTGTGAGATTGACGGGGAGCGCTCCCACTTCAAGATCGAACCTGTCGCCGCTCGATATTCCCGGAACCGCACTTTCCGCATAGGCGGGGCTATGGCGTAGAAGGCCCGCGATACCCACACCGGCAAGCCCCTGTACAAAGCGGCGGCGCGTTGGTCGCTTTAAATTAAACCTATCGTGTAGCTCGGTCGGCATGTGCGCTGCTCTCGCAATTTCCCAACCCTATCCTTTACAAACGGGCGAGGGGAATATACCTATACCCCCTATAGGTATACGTCAAGGACGCCCGCCGTGAAACACCAAGCCACGATCAATCGCCTGAAGCGCATCGAAGGTCAGGTGCGCGGGGTTACCCGCATGGTTGAGGAAGACCGTTACTGCATCGATATACTGACCCAGATCCAGGCGCTCAAAGCCGCGCTCCGCAAAGTGGAAAGCGAAGTCCTGAAGGGTCACGCCGCACACTGTGTGGAGCATGCCATCCGCAGCAAGAATGCCGGTGAACAGCGCGAGAAATTCACCGAACTCGTCGAGCTCTTCGAGAAGATCAAATACTGACGCCCGCGTTTCGGGTCACCGTGTCGAAAGAGACAATATGTCCGAGCACAGAGACCATCCGCACCACAGCCATGGCAGCGCAGTCCCGCCAGACCATAACGGCAATGCGCCGTTAACGGATCCGGTGTGCGGCATGAGCGTGACGGCCGGACCTGGCAAATTGAGAACCGAGCATGACGGAAAGACCTATTTCTTCTGCAGTGACCGTTGCCGCAACCATTTCGTGAAAGAACCGCGGCGCTACATCGACGCAAAGGCGCTGCCTGAGGAAAAGCACACCGCAAGGCTTTCGCCTTCTTCCGCATCTTTCGACACGGAATGGACTTGCCCGATGCATCCTGAAATCGTCCGGGATAGTCAGGGCGCCTGCCCTATCTGCGGCATGGCGTTGGAGCCGCGCGTTCCTGGCGCGTCGATGGAACAAAACCCTGAGCTGAACGACATGAAACGCCGATTCTGGATCGGCCTCGCCCTTTCCGCTCCCGTGATCTTTCTGGAGATGGGCGGGCATGTCTTCGATTTTCACAACTGGATTTCAGTGCCGTCATCGAACCTTGTGCAATTCTTGTTCGCAACGCCCGTGGCCTTGTGGGCAGGCTGGCCTTTTTTTGTGCGCGGCTGGCAATCGCTTCGGACGATGAACCTCAACATGTTCACGCTCATTGCCTTGGGAACCGGCGTCGCATGGACCTATAGCGTTGTCGTAACCTTTATGCCGGATATTTTCCCGGCGACCTTTCGAATGCATGGCGGCGCGGTCGCGGTCTATTTCGAGGCGGCAGCCGTCATTACCGTTCTGGTTCTTCTCGGACAGGTGCTCGAATTGCGAGCAAGGGCCAATACCGGTGGCGCCATTCGCGCCCTTCTCGATCTCGCCCCGAAACAAGCCCGCCGTGTTGAAGGCGACGGACCGGAAAGCGATATCCCCCTTGATCAAGTTAGGCTTGGGGACACGCTCAGAATCCGTCCGGGCGAGAAAATTCCGGTCGATGGACAAATTCTTGAGGGCCGGGGCGCTGTCGACGAGGCGATGGTGACGGGCGAATCCATGCCGGTGACCAAGGAAACAGGCATGCGTCTTGTCGGTGGGACGATCAATCAAACCGGCAGTTTCCTTCTGCGTGCCGATCAGATCGGACAGGACACGATGCTGGCCCGCATCGTCCGCATGGTGGCCGACGCACAGCGCAGCCATGCCCCCATCCAGCGTCTCGCCGACCGTGTTTCGGGCTGGTTCGTTCCGGCGGTCATATCTATCGCCGCCCTGTCGTTCATTGCTTGGTCTGTTTACGGTCCGGAACCTTCCATGGCGTTCGGTTTGATTACGGCGGTCAGTGTCCTCATCATTGCCTGCCCATGCGCGCTCGGTCTTGCTACGCCGCTTTCCATCATGGTCGGCGTCGGACGCGGCGCCAAAGCGGGTGTCCTCATCAAGAATGCAGAGGCGCTCGAGCGCATGGAAAAAATCGACACACTGGTGGTCGATAAGACGGGAACCCTTACCGAAGGAAAACCGGAAGTCGTCTCGATCGTGACCAGCGCGGGCGGAAACGAAGACACGCTTATTCGCATCGCGGCAAGTTTGGAAAACGCCAGCGAACATCCCCTTGCTGCCGCCATCGTTGCCGAAGCCGCGCGCCGCGGACTGGAATTATCCGAAGCAGAGAATTTCAACTCTCCCGTGGGTAAGGGCGTGACCGGTAATGTTGATGGCCTCGCGGTTGTCATCGGCAACAGAGACTTTTTATCGGAGATGGGAATCGCCGCCAGCCTTGAATCCGAAGCGGAGGCACTGCGAGAAAAGGGCGTCACCGCCATTCACATCGCGATCGATGGGCAAATAGCCGGTGTCCTCGGAATTGCCGATCCTATAAAATCTACAACTCCTGCTGCGCTCGCCGCTTTGAAAGCGGAGGGCATTCGCGTGATCATGCTAACCGGCGACAACCGCACGACCGCCGAGGCCATTGCGCGGGACCTCGGCCTCGACGAGGTGGAAGCCGAGGTTCTTCCTGACGGAAAAAGCGTCATCGTCGCGCAGCTTCGTGCTGAGGGTCGCATCGTCGCAATGGCGGGAGACGGGGTAAACGATGCGCCCGCTCTCGCCGCTGCCGACGTTGGCATCGCTATGGGAACCGGTACCGATATAGCCATCGAAAGTGCCGGCATTACGCTTCTCGGTGGCGATTTGAACGGGATTGTCAGAGCCATCCGGTTGAGCCGCGCCACGATGAAAAACATCCGGCAGAATCTGTTTTTCGCATTTGCGTATAATGCTGCAGGCATTCCCCTTGCAGCCGGAGCGCTCTACCCGTTCTTTGGACTCTTACTGTCGCCCGTGATTGCCGCCGCGGCGATGTCGCTGAGTTCCGTTTCCGTCATTACGAACGCTCTCAGGCTGCGCACCATCCATATATAGGGGTGGGCCGCATACAGGGGCGGGGGCCATCTTACAATGGCAGGTTCGCCACTGCGGCGTCCTGTCCTCCAGCCGGAGGAGCGAGAGACGCCTCACTGTCATATAGTTCCTCTATCGAACCCCTATATGTTTGATTTCCCTTGGGGAGGTATTGCAGAACAATGAACAACCAGAAATCGTCGTTGTCTCTGCCGTTTTCCGCGCCGCCTATCGGCGAAGTCATTGCCGATCGCCTGTCTCGTCGCACCTTATTGAAAGGCGCGCTCGCTTCGAGCGTTCTTGCCGGCCTCTCGCCGCTGGCCGCCTGCGCCACACGGCCCTCGGCAAACAACTCTTCCTTTCCTTTTACCTTCGACGAGATTGCCCGCGGCATTGATGAAACCCATCATGTTCCGCAAGGCTATGAGGCGGATATTCTTCTTCGTTGGGGCGACGCGCTGTTTCCGGATTCTCCGCCCTTCGATCCCCTCGCGCAAACCGCCGCCGCGCAGGAACGGCAGTTCGGCTATAATAACGACTTCATCGGTTTCATTCCGCTGGATGCTGGCGACGCAGAAGCGCGCGGCATTCTTTGCGTCAATCATGAATACACCAATACCGCGTTGATGTTTCCGGGCCTTGGTGAAAGCCCCAAAGAAGCAATGACGGCGGCGACCTGCGCCGCTGAAATGGCCGCGCATGGCGGTACGCTGGTAGAGATCGTGCAGCGGGACGGCCGCTGGACACCGGTTCTGGATTCTCGCTTCAATCGTCGCGTGACTGCTACGACTCCAATGGATATTCACGGCCCTGCCGCAGGGCATGAGCGTTTGAAGACAGAAGCCGATCCCAGTGGAACGCGCGTTTTCGGAACCCTCAATAATTGCGCGGGCGGCATTTCCTCCTGGCACTCCTATCTGATGTCCGAGGAGAATTACGACAGCAATTTTCTCGGTGCGCTTCCCGAGGGTCACCGGGAAAGCGACAATTATCATCGCCTCGGTATTCCCGCTGCGCGTTATGCGTGGGGAAAATTCGAGAAGCGCTTCGATGTCGGCGTCGAACCCAACGAGCCGAACCGTTTCGGCTGGGTCGTGGAAGTCGACGCGCTGAACCCGACGTCCATTCCAAGAAAGCGCACCGCGCTGGGAAGATTCAAGCATGAAGGCGTCGAGAATGTCGTCGCGAGGGATGGGCGGATCGTCGTTTATATGGGCGATGACGAACAGTTTCAGCATGTCTATAAATTCGTCGCGTCCGGTCATTTCGTCCCCGGAGAAACCGGCTTCGATTCCAATCTCCTGAATGACGGCACGCTCTATGTTGCGCGCTTCGAGCCCGATGGCCGCGTTCTGTGGCTGCCTTTGATTCACGGCGAGGGCCCACTGACCCAGGCAAACGGTTTCCTCAGCCAGGCCGATGTGCTGATCGAAACCCGCCGCGCGGCGCAGCTACTGGGCGCAACCCCGATGGACCGGCCGGAAGATATCGAACCGCACCCGGCAACCGGTCGCGTTTATGTCATGCTCACCAATAACACCCGCCGCGAAACGAATCAGATCGACGCCGCCAATCCGCGGGCAGAGAATAATTTCGGCCATATCATCGAAATCACCGAACCCGTCGGCGATTTCACCGCCACCGAATCGCGTTGGGAAATTCTTATTCGCTGCGGCGATCCCGCCAGCCCCGATTTTGGTGCGATGTGGAATCCGGCAACGACCGACAATGGCTGGTTCGGAAGCCCCGACAATTGCGCGATCGATCCCGCCGGACGTCTGTGGGTTGCGACCGACGGCAATGACGCGACCGGCGCCAATGACGGGCTATGGGCCGTTGCCATCGAAGGTGATGCGCGCGGCACCAGCCGGGCGTTCTTCCGCGCGCCTATTGGCGCGGAAGTCTGCGGCCCACGTTTTGCGCCGGACGGACGAACCCTCTTTCTGGCCGTTCAGCATCCGGGCGATGCAGGCGAAGGGACCTTTGAGAACCCGGCCACACGCTGGCCCGACTTCGGCGCTGCACCTCCGCGTCCTTCCGTGCTCGCCATCCGGCGCAGCGATGGCGGACCGGTTGGCGGCTGATCCCTTTCAGGACGCCTCTTTCACGGCGGACCAATGTGATTTTACCGGTCGAAGTGCTACAACCCCCGGCATCAGATCCGCTTTACAAGCGGACAAGGAGGGAGAGCACGTTCATGCGGCGTACCGGATGGATAGCGGTGTTTATTGGTCTCGTATTCTCAAGCCCGGCTTTTGCGCAGGGTTGGATGGAATACACGAATATGCAGGACCATTTCTTCATCAACTTTCCCGGCGAGCCGACGATTGAAGAAGACTATCCCTACAATGCCGAAGGCGGTCAGCGCCCTGCCGATGCCGAAGGCGAGGCCCATTCGCGGCGCTATCAGGCCTTCGATGGCGACAGCCGTTATGCGGTGATTGTCGTCGATTATCGCGAGATCAACCACACAACGACATTGAAGGGCGCCGTCGCCTGGGCGGCTGGTCAATACCGCCGGATGGGTGAAGTCACATTTGACAATTATGCCCATCTCGATCGGCTCGACGGACATCAACTCCAGATTATTCTTCCCGGCGAACGCAGAATGTATGTTTCCATCTATATGCATTATCCAGACCGGAAGCTTTACATCCTGGAGGCCGAAGCGCCGTTAAGCGCACCTCCCCCTCAGCATTTCACCGCCGCCCTTCAGGTTCTGGACGAAGAAGGCCAGTCGATCCGTTATGTGATCGACGATTTTGGCAACGCCACGCGCGAAACCGACCGCTGATCGACGCTTGAACGGATAAAAACAAAGGGCCGCGAGAGTTCTCGCGGCCCTTTGTTTTTACCTCAAGTAGCAGCACTCAGTTCTGAGTCTGCGCCTCTCCAATGGAAATGACATCATCCTCATTGACCAGCGTTTCGTCACCTCTGCGCGCCAAGGGATAATCGTCAGGGAAAGAATGGTCGGCTTCGAGATAACGGAGCCGGTTTCCGGCTTCATCCGTCACCGCCCACGAAGCCTGAAAATGCGCTGGTGGCGGCGCGCCCGGAGGGGCGATGGCTTCAATGATGTAGAGACGGTGCTTGTGAAAATGCACATTTGCGAAATTGCGGCTGCCGTCCGGCAATGTCACCTGAAGCTGCTGTCCCGGGATGACGTTGATTTCGGCATAGCCATCAAAGGTCACTTCACCCGTCTGACGTATGGCAGTCGCCGCATAGCCGGTGGCTCCGCGCCATTCGGTGCCGCGGCGGCCTTCTTCGCGCGCGGAATTGGTCATGTCGACAACCGTCACCGAATACTGGACGGAGCCGTCCGTCGCGGAATATCTCTTCGCTATAAAGGGCGAGCCATATTCCGAAATATAGGGTGCCTCGGTAAGCGTCGGCTCAGCCGGAAAATTGACCGTGAACAGATCTTCGGTGTTGACGTATTCGAACCAGTTCAGTGCCGACGCAGCGCTCGCATAGAAAAAGAGCAGCGCGGCGGGAATAAGCTTCAGCGCATTCATTCGTTTCCTCCCGGTGGGCCGTTTTCGGTCCCGATTTCTTCGTGCGGCAATGTACACGAAATCGGGATTTCGTCTCCCCGGGGTGCAGTAACGAAAGGCTGCGTGGCACGTTCTAGGTTTCCGAACGGTCGCCGAGCCATTCGGCGACCATGGCGACACAGTCTTCTCCGCTGCGTTCGGGATGGCGCAGCTTCAGGACCTGGACCGCGACACGAAAGGCGTTGGGATCGTCGCCTCCGGACGCGCGGAAGCCCTAATAGGCCCGCAAGACGACCTCACGGCAGCTGCCGCAGCAATTATTCTCCATGGTACGGCATCCGCTATTTCTTCCCGCAAACGTGACCGGGGGAGGGAAAGCGGCATTGATTCAGGTCAATCTGGCGCGGCAGAGCCCCCATTAAGTTATTGTTAATGCCCGTATTAACGGATTTAAGCTGGGTCTGTACCGATGAGGCCGTACCCATACCAATGAGCCGTCCTCCTCACGCGGTGTTGGCTTCATCCCTTGCGTGTTTATGATATTCATTCGCAAGAAACAGCTGCGACCCCGCAATAGGCGGTCATCGTGGCTTCCGGGAGAAATGTCATGCGCCTTGCCCATCTCTTCGCCGCCACGCTCGCGGCCAGCATGGGAGTTTCCGTGACCCCTTCCTTGGGCGCGGAAACGGTGAACATCTATTCTGCGCGCCATTACGATTCCGACGACCTTCTCTACGACGGCTTCGAGGCCGCGACCGGCATCGAGGTCAACGTGATCGAAGCCGACGCCCCCGCATTGATCGCCCGGCTGAATGCGGAAGGCGCGAACAGCCCCGCGGACGTTTTTCTTACCGTCGACGCCGGAAGCCTCTGGCTCGCCGAAAAGGAAGACCTCTTTCAGCCGGTCACCACCCCTACACTGTCCACGCATATCCCGGCGTCCCTGCGAAATCCCGATGACCTCTGGTACGGATTTTCGACCCGCGTCCGGCTTATTTTCGTCAACCCGGATAAGGTCGATCCCGCCCTCGTCCAAAAATATGAGTCACTCGCCGATCCGCGCCTTCGCGGGCAGATCTGCATGCGCACATCTTCGCAGGTGTATAATCTCTCGCTGATGGGCGCGATGATCGAACGCCTTGGCGCGGCGGGCGCGCAGCAATGGGCCAATGGCGTCGTCGCGAATTTCGCGCGCGAACCGCAAGGTAATGATACCAGCCTGATTCTAAGCGTTGCGGCAGGCGAATGCGGCGTGACCATCGCCAATCACTATTACTATATCCGGTTGCAACGTTCGGCCAATCCGCAGGAAATGGCCGCCACCGAGCGCGTCCGTCCGATCTTCCCCGATCAGGACGGCGTCGGCACCCATGTGAATATTTCCGGCGCGGGCGTCCTCGTTCATGCGCCGCACAAGGACAATGCGATACGCTTTCTCGAATATCTGGCCAGCGCACAGGCGCAGCGCATCTTTGTCAGCGCCAGCGATGAATTCCCGGCGCTCGAAACCGTCGCGCTTCCGGCCAGTCTGCTTGCGCTGGGTACGTTCAAGCGTGACCCGGTCAATGTTTCGGTTTACGGCAAGAACCAGTCCGAGGCGCAGATGATCTTCGATCGCGCCGGCTGGAACTGAACCTTCCTGACAGGCCGCGTTTTTGCCGGATTTCCTCGATAATAAGCCACCTGCAGGTCCGGGCATTGCAGTTGCTGCGGGCCGCTGCCAAATTATGCGTAACAACGTCAGAAAATATCCCGGAGGAATAAATGCGTTTGGTCCGCCTCGTCCCTGCCCTTCTTGTCCTGATGGCATCGGCGCCCGCCCTTGCCCAGAACTGGTTTCAGTTCGAAGACAAGGCGGAACGCTTTACCGTCAATTTCCCGGGCGAGCCCACCGTGACGGACATAACCTATCCGTCCGAATATGATGGGGTGCATTCCGCAAAGCTTTATAAGGTAAGTGACGGCACCACCGATTACTCGGTCACGGTCGTTTATATGCCCGACGCCCAGGTATCCGAGGTCAGAGGGTCCATCGCCTTTGCGGCGCACAATATCCGTGAGCGCGGCGGTGAAATCCGTTACGACGCCTATTCACAGATCGACCGCATTGAAGGCCATCAGCTTCAGATCTGGAACGAGGACGGCACGCGCACCTATGTTGCGATTTATCTCAACGATCGTCGCCTCTTCATTGTTGAAGCCACGTCGCCGTCGAACATCCCCCCGCCGGCGCATTTCCAGCAGTCGATCGGCATCTTCGACGAGACCGGCCGCCGCGTTCGCTTCGAGATCGATGCGAATGGCCAGCGCTCGCCGACCGATCGTGGCGGCGCCTATGGCGAAGCACCGGAGGGGAATGCCGACGTCTACGACATCGATGAAGAGCTGGAATATCAGCGCGAACTGGCGGAAGCCGAAGCCGCGCGTGCCGCCGCCGAGGCCAGTACTGCGCAACCGGCGGACTAGCCAACACTCATCCGCTATGGGTTACGGGACGAACATCCATTCGATTACCCAGTAACTCATAGCGATGATGACGACGCTGCTGAGAATATTGAGCCAGAATCCGGCATAGGCCATTTGCGGTATGGTGACGCGTCCGCTTGCATAGGCGATCGCGTTGGGCGGAGTTCCGACCGGCAGCATGAAGGCACAGCTCGCCGCAACGGTGAGCGGCACCGCTATCAGAAGCGGATCGAAACCCAGGCCCAGCGCGACGGCGCTTCCCAGAGGCAACAGGGCTGCGGCGCTCGCGGTGTTGCTGGTGAGCTCAGTTAGAAAGAGCATCCCGACAGCCGCTGTGCCGACTATAACGATCACCGGCCAGTGATCGAGCGACTGCATCAGCGTTCCCGTCCATGGCGCCAGCCCCGAGACGGTGATAGCGGCGGCGAGGCTCAGTCCACCGCCAAACAGCAGCAGAACACCCCACGGCATTTCCGAAATATCCTCCCATGTAAGGATGCTCTCGCCTTTCACCATTCCCGATGGAATGAGGAACAACGCAATCGCCGCGGACATCGCAATCAGCGTGTCGTCAATGCCCGGCAGGAATTCGCCATATAACGGACGGAATATCCAGGCGGCGGCAGTGAGCGCAAAGATGCACGCGACGCGTATTTCCGCTGTCGAAAGAGGCCCTAGTCTACGCAACTCTTCGACGACGGCTGACGTCGCATCCGCACCATGGGCGATCTTTACGGGATAGGTCCACGCCAACACCAGCCACGCCGCACCAAGCAGCACGAAAACCAGCGGAACGCCCAACATCATCCATTGTGCAAATCCGATGGCGACGCCGTGCTCGCGCAGCATGTAGGCGGCGAAGAAAACATTCGTGGGTGTTCCGATCAGCGTCCCAATTCCGCCGATGCTTGCCCCATAGGCTACCGCCAGCACGAGAACGACACCGAGATTTTGACGTGAGGGCGCATCCATTTCCGACCGCTCGTCGATGAGCGTAAGAATCGACACGGCGACCGGAAGCATCATGATCGCGGTTGCCGTATTGCTGACCCACATGCTGACCAATGCGGCGGCGAGCAGCATGCCCGCCACGAGGCGTTGCGGCGCCGTGCCTACTAAGGTCAGAACCGTCAGGCCGATGCGGACATGGAGCGCCCAGCGCTGCATCGCAATGCCGAGCATGAAGCCCCCCATAAAGAGAAAGATGATCGGATCGGCATAAGGGGCGGAGGCGGCGCGCATGTCGGCCACGCCCATAAGCGGAAACAGCACCAGGGGCAGCAGGGCGGTAACCGGGATGGGGACGGCGACCGTCATCCACCAGGTCGCCATCAAGCCGCTAATTCCGGCGACGTACCAGCCCTCCACGGGAAGTCCCTCGGGAGGGGGCACGAGGAGGACCAACGCCAGAAAAAGCGGGCCACCGAACAACCCTAAGCGCGCGATATTCTTCTCCGCCGACATGCAGGCCCCCTTCGCCCCACCGTCCGAAGGAAGCATCGGCGAAGCAGGAGAAAATGCTAGCACGAGCCGCGTGCTCGCCCCCTATTTCCCTTCCGCTGGCGCCGGGCAATTTTGCCGTGGGTGTCGGTTTCAGGGCCCGCCCTTCGTCTTGTATATTGATCGTCTGATGGAGGAGAGGTCATGACGGGTCCAACGAAGAAAACGGCGCTTCTGAAAACATCGGGCACCATTGCCAAAAAATCGGCACGCAAAGCGGCGCCCTCCCGTGTTGCCGTCTTTGTCGCGACGCGCAAAGGCGCGTGGATTTTCAAGGGTGACCCCACACGCAAGACCTGGTCGGCGGACGGCCCGCATTTTCTCGGCCATATTATCAGTCAGATCATGCTCGATCCGCGCGACGGCAAGACGTTGCTCGCGGCGGCGAAAACCGGTCACCTTGGCCCCACGATTTTCCGCTCAACCGATTTCGGCAAGACCTGGAAAGAGGCTGGGCGCCCGCCTGCCTTTGCGAAAGCCAAGGACGGTAAGAGAGGCCGCGTTGTCGATCACACCTTCTGGCTGACTCCCGCCCACGCGAACGAACCGAATGTCTGGCACGCCGGAACCTCACCGCAAGGCCTTTTTCGGTCCGAAGATGGTGGCGTCACCTGGGACGCCTTCTCGACGATCAATGACGATCCGACGTACCGCGAATGGATGGGAGCGGAGCAGGACGGAACGCCGGACGGCCCGAAAATGCATTCGATCCTCATCGATCCGCGCGATCCCAAACATCTGTACTTCGCGATGTCGAGCGGCGGCGTACACGAAACGAAGAATGGTGGACAGAGCTGGGACGTTCTGGTCGATGGCCTTGAAGTGGTCGATGGCTTCGATGCGAACACCATCACCTTCCACGATCCGCACTGTGTGCGGATGTGCCCGAGCAATCCCGACCGCCTGTACCAGCAGAACCATTGCGGTATTTACCGCCTCGACCGCCCATCGACGAAATGGATACGTGTCGGCAGAAAAATGCCCAAGCGCGTCGGCGATGTCGGCTTTCCAATGGTGGTCCATCCCCGTGACGACAAGACAGCCTGGGTTTTCCCTATGGATGGAACCACGGTATGGCCGCGTACGAGCCCTGACGGCAAGCCCGCGGTCTATGCGACGCGCGATGGTGGCGCGCACTGGGAGCGTCAGGACAAGGGTCTGCCACAGGCGCAAGGCTGGTGGACGGTAAAACGTCAGGCCATGACGGCGGACGCAAAAGATCCCGTGGGCCTCTATTTCGGAACGACCAGCGGCGAATTATGGGCGAGCCGCGACGAGGGCAAACGCTGGAGCAATATCGCGCGCCATCTCCCCGAGATTTACGCCGTCGATACGGCGGATCTCAAATAGAACCGCGATGAAGGTCCTGATCCCCAGTCCTTTGCGACCTTACACCCAGCAGCGTGAGGTGGACGCAAAAGGCGCAACACTGGGGGAAATCCTCGAAGATCTTGACCGCGCCTTTCCCGGCATTCGGTTTCGCATGATCGATGAACAGGACCATGTGCGTCCCCATATGCGGTTCTTCATCAATGGCGAACAGGTGTTCGACATGGATCGCGCGCTCCGTCCCAGTGACGAAATTCAGATCGTGCAGGCTCTGAGCGGAGGGTAATGCGCGATCTGCGCTCACATTTACGTGCTTGCCGTATCTCCCCGTGCGCGGGAACCCGCGCATACACCGCACGTTACCAAGCCCTGACCGTGAGCGGGGATTGTCCCAATCAAGGCGCAAACAATCGCCGGCTAGGGAGATGGGCGCATGTTCACCGAAATGCTGGCGACCGAGACCGCGTTGCTTGATTTGCTGTTGCGCCTTGGCGCTGCGCTTCTACTCGGCGGGATGATCGGCCTGGAACGCGAACTGAAGAACCGCCCTGCCGGGCTCCGGACGAATATGATGGTCTCGCTGGCGGCCGCGACCTTCACCCTCATCTCTGCGGAATTGATCGCCGAAAGCCGCAACGCCACGCAGCTGATACAGATTGATCCCTTGCGCATCATCGAAGCGGTGATCGCGGGTGTCGCCTTTCTCGGAGCGGGCGCGATTATACGCGCAGGCAAGGACGTGAAAGGCCTGACCACCGGCGCAAGCCTGTGGGTTTCGGGATCGATCGGCGTCGCGTGCGGGGGCGGCTTTTACATGGTCGCCATTGTTGCGACCATTCTGTCGCTGATCGTGCTGTATGTGCTCAGTTTTGTCGCGAAGGCGATGGACACCTCGAAACCGGATTAAACGTCGCCGTCAAGATCCAATGGGCGGCGCGGCGAAAAGGCGTTCGGGGGGAAAGCGTAAGCTGACCTTGGTGCCCTTTTCAGGAACGCTTTCAATGTCGAGGCGTCCGCCATGCAATTCCACCAGTGCTTTCGTCAACGGAAGCCCAAGGCCCGTTCCTTCGTGACGGCGGTTCAAAGCGCGATCGACCTGCCCAAAGGGTTCAAGCGCAACAACGATGTCGTCCGGCGACATGCCAATCCCTGTGTCCTCGACACAGATGAGAACGCCGTCTCCGGCCTCGATGAAAACATCCACTTTGCCGCCTCTCGGGGTGAATTTCACCGCATTGGACATTAGATTGAGAAGTATCTGTTTGAACCGCACCTGCTCGGAGCGAATGATAGGAAGCGCATCGAGAACATGAAAAGACAACAATATGCCCGCCGCTTCGGCCATGGCCGCAATAATGCGCTGGCAGGCTTCGATGGCTTCCTCGATCGACACCAGCTCCTCGCGTAATTCCAGTCGGCCGACCTCGACCTTGGAAATATCTAGAATGTCGTTGAGCACCTTCTTCAGGTGCAGGCCGGATTCATTGATGTCTCCCGCATAGCCCTTGTATTTGGGACTATAGACTCCAAACAACTCGTCGCGGATGACCTCCGAGAGCCCGATGATGGCGTTCAAAGGCGTTCGCAATTCGTGACTCATATTCGCGAGAAAGGCGGATTTCGCCCGGTCGGCGGCGCGCGCTTCGTCGCGTGCCCGCGCCAGATGTTCGGCCTGTTCCCGTAAGCGGTCCTCGGCGCGTTTGCGTTCGATGACACGTCCGAGCTGCAAGCCGACCTGCGACAGAAGGTCGAGCAACGCCGCATCCGGAGCACGCGGAACGCGGGTAAAGAATTCCAGAACGGCGACGACTTCGCTCCCCGACAGAACGGGAAAGGCGCTGGCCCCCTTGATGCCGGTCGCACGGGCAAAAGCGAGTCGCGGAAAATTGTCGTCCTCGGTGACATCGTTGATCGAAAGTGGCTTACCGGTCGCCAGCGCGCGTCCCGGCAAGCCGATGCCGGGAGCAAATTCCATGATCTCGGTGATGGGCCGAAAGGAATCGAGCGACACGCCTTCCGCAGCATACCAGATCCGTGTGGATTGCAGCCTTAAGGAATCGCCAGCGCCCGTGGGCAAATAACTGTGTCCAACATCCCATTCCGCGAATTCGCAAATCTCGGCGAGGGCAAATTGAAGAACATCACCTACCGACGCTGATTGGTTCGCCGCGGTCGCAATGCGTTCAAGGAGCCCTAATTGCCGTTGCCGTTCGTAGAGATCGCGCAGGCCTTTTTCCGCGATCGTCTCCGCCTGCAATCGCGTCGCGCGCTCGCGCTCAAGGCGCCGCCGCAGACGTTCGATTTCGACATTCAGCTCATGCTCTGGCGTCGGCATAAACCTGTTCCGCAACCGTTTCGCGTATGCTCAGCAGGCACTTCGGATCGCCTCTATGCATGCAGCTCACATGATCGACCGTCATAGGCTGATGGAAGTGATCACCCGCGCCTTCGATAAAGCCGTGTGCCAGCGCGCAAAGCTTGCGCGGGGAATCATAGGCCATCAGAAGGGCGCCGTCCTCCGCTTCCTTGAAATGGAAGAAGGGACAATGCGCGCCGGCATAGAGCTTGCGCACTTCGGGATGAATGATGCTGTTGACGCTTAAGATGAAGGAGCGCGTCGAACGATGTTCTATGAAGAATGCCGGATAGTGCCCGGCAAGCAACGGCATCGCCTCGCGGCCAAACCAGCGCAAAAGATCGCCGGTAGACAGCCCAAGCGCACCCGATCCAGCCTCGAGCAATTTGGCGATTTCTTCATCCGGATAACTTCCGAGTGATGTGTACGCCCCGTCGAGGCCGGTGGCATCGAGAAGGTCGTCCCACGCCGCTTCGCCATGGTCGCGGACAACGACCTGTTCGAAAAGATTGAAGATGATGCCTTTCATGAAACCTCCTCGTACGCGGCGCATATTGCAGACGGCTACCTCGTCAGCCGTACGGGAAATATCCTTAATCAAGTGCCAATAGGTGCATCAGCCGCGCTGAAAAACCGTAAGGGCGACCAGCTTCCGTTGCAAAAGTTCCCTGCCGAACGGTTCCAGCCGTACCGGAAGGGACGGTCCAATCGGAACGAGTAGCTTTACGCTGCGGGTAAGGCTCGGATCACCCGATTACAGAAGCCGCTCAAAATAATTGCGCAGCGTGGTTTTCACATCCGTTAACGAACGAACGCGGGCGTTAATACTTTTCCGCTCATGGAGGCCGCCGCCTCAAGGCTCGGGTGCATAACGCTCGGTTGGATTATTTGCAGGATCGAAGCCGTCCGAGAGGCCTGACAGAATGCATTCGACGGTGCCGACCGTAATAGCCGCAACGCCATTTTCATTGAGGCAGGGCAGAAGCAGTGGGGCCTGGCGCTCGCCCGCCGCGCGGGCAAATTGCTGCCATTGCTGCTGCTCGCGCGCTGTCAGCATGAAGGGTAGTTTCTCGGGATCCAGAAGGTCGCGCTCCTGCTGCAGCGAAGCGAGACGTGCATCGCAGACAGCCTTCTGCGCGTTACTCAACGCCGCATAATTTTCGAGATTGCAGGCGAGGTAGGCATTAAGCGCACCGAAGAAGCGCGCGCTTCCACCCGTCGGGGGGACATTCAAAGGAGGCAGGGAAACGAACTCCAGTTCCTGCGGCGAGAGGTAAGGGTTCTCAGGCGGTTCAGGCAGCGTTATGGGCGGCGCAGGCGGCGGCGTTTCCAGCGTGATTTCCGGTTCCACTTCCGGCACGGCCTCAACGGCATCTTCCATCACGGGCGGCAGATAGAGCCAGCGAATGGCTGGAGCGGTTGCGATGCCTTGTGTGTCGCTTTCCGTGCGCACCGTCAGCAAAACGAGCAGAAGCAAAAGCTGAACGAGAAACGCACCGCCCGCTGCCGTGAAGCGGCGCGTGAGCGGCGGTGGGTTTACCTTCGGAACATGGTCCCGGAATAGCGGCAAGGCTTTATCCTGTATGCTAAACGCGTCAACCACGTCCCCACCTGCCATATTTGCCCGTCGCCGATGATCGGGCAAGCAGGGCTATGGGCGCGGGAAGGAACCACGCCTGACGGAACGCGTTCTTGATCATAATCTTAACCAGGTTGGGCCATACTCGATATTCCGGCGAATCTGCATCTGAGGCCAATATGCGTCAGCTTGTTTATGTAAGTGCCGCGTCGCGCGAACTTAATGATCGCGACCTCGAACAAATTCTGGATGCATCCCGCAGGAACAACCCGAAGCACGATGTGACCCGGATGCTTCTGGTCATCGACCTTGGATTTTTACAGATTCTGGAAGGGCCACGCCAAAGCGTCGAACATGTCCTTGCACGAATCGCGCAGGACGAGCGCCATAAATCCATAAAGGTGCTCGTTGACGAGGATGTCGATGAACGACTGTTCGGGCTATGGAGCATGGGCTTCGACCAGCCCTTCCCTGCCGCCCCCACGTCGGCGGACGTATTTGCGGTCACGCGCGATGCGATCGCGAACACACTGCCACCAGGGAAAGCTGTCCTGCTCGCTGCTCTGATTCGAAATTTTTATGACATCAACACGCCACAGGCCCGATTGCGGTGAGGACGTCGGCGTCGCTCATTGCGTTCACGGAAAGGCCAAATCGTCATCGATGATGATGCGGTTGCCGGCCGGGTCGAGCAGCGCGATGGATTGCCAGAAATTCGACGGCGGCGGATTACCGGCGTTGACGCTGCCATCGGCGATGTAGAGCCGCTGCTCGATGAAATAGAGGCTCGCCTGCACCAGACGGCCATCGGGCTCCGTCACGCTGATCACGACACCCGGAATTCCGTCGAGATCGTGAAAGTCGAAATAAGTGACCTCG
The DNA here is from genome assembly GCA_903862715.1 of uncultured Alphaproteobacteria bacterium. Classification (GTDB taxonomy): domain Bacteria; phylum Pseudomonadota; class Alphaproteobacteria; order Micropepsales; family Micropepsaceae; genus CAIYRG01. Next base: position 327 of record CAIOYY010000019.1, on the reverse strand, counting down.
CCCCGTGCGCGGATCATGTTCGCGGCATGGAAAACGGCGGTTAACGGATCCGTCTGGTCCCCGGCATAACTGACCACCGTCATGACATAGCGACCCGTCTCCGTCTCGCCGCGGAATACCCGTCCCGGCACCATGCGCTGATGCACCGTTGTGAACTGGATATCTTCCTGGACCGGCTCATGGGGAAAATTGATCGAGAAGCCCCAGACCGCATCGTAAAATTCGATCCAACCCTGCGCCTTTGCCGGACCCGACACGAAAACAGCGATGACAACGCAAATGAGTGCAGAAAAGCGCATGGTGATCTCCCCCGAGATTGTTCTTATC
>CAIOYY010000018.1 GCA_903862715.1 uncultured Alphaproteobacteria bacterium | reverse complement strand
TTGATGGTGCCGGTTTCGATCCTTACTACGTAAGGAACCTTGTCACCCGTCGACGTCGTCGTTTGCGCAACATCCTCAGGCAGTCTCTTTCTGTCTGGCAACGGCTTGAAATCGCGTGTACCTGCCGGTCGATAGACATAGGTCACTACCATATCGACCGAACAGTCCGCATCCTTCGCGACCGTTAGGAACTTCCCGTCCTTCAGCTTGAACTGCGCGGTCTCGCAGATAAACGGTGTTTCCTTCGGGCCGGAGAACAGCGGTCCGGTGATGGGAAAGTTCTTGATCTTGACCGATGCAGTGTTCGCCCCCTGATTGGCGGTGAGCGTGTTGTCGCCGTCGATGAAGCCGCTCACGAGCCCTATATAATGACCGTCTGCGCTCTTGAAGGCGCCCGATACATCGCGGCCGTTCGCCGCAACGGTTGGCTTCCCCGCCGGGGAAATGATTTCGACAAGCGCGTCGCCGCCTGTTACGCGCGAGGGGTCGGATGAAAGAACACGCATGCTGAAGTCAGTCGCCTGTGTGGCCGCAAACGCCGAAGCGCCGACGATGAGACTCAGGACGATGCCAAAAGGCCAAGCTGCATTCTTCGACATGAGATAATCCCCGCTTCTCTTCCGATACCAACCGATATTCCATGGATGAACCCCGGTTGCGGGTGAAAACGCAACTAGTAGCGCCGCCCCCGGCAATCGCGCGCGCCATCTTCCTAGATTTGCTGCCAAGCGCTCAAGCGCGAATTGCTTCGTGTAGCCAAGCGCCAAAAGGGCGTGGGCAAGAGCTGACATGGAATGTTTCCCTATATTGGTTTCTGCCCTCCTGAGCCACACCGATTCTGGGCTTGAGCTACCAACATACGACGACGGATCTGTCGCCGGTAACCTCGCTCGTGGCGCCAGGACCGCGATTGGGTGTGTGGTCACGCCCCCTGGGGAAGCATGATGGCGTTCGTCGTCATCGCAGTGACGCTGACCCACTTTTGGAATTCCTCGTTTCCAAGGAACAGTCCGCCTACCTGTTACGGCCCGGGGTTTTGCCGGGCTTCGTAAGTTGTTCGGTGGCATTTTCAGGCCGCAATAGCGAACGCCGCGAGCGCTCGCTTCTTCGGCGCGTCCACTTCATGGAATCATCCGCTCAGTCGGTGCTACTGCTTGTTATCGAATCTTCAGCCGCAGACTTGCCCGGATACGAAACGGGTCGCCTTGGATCAGCACGCCGCTGGGACCCGCCGACCACGGACGCGAGGTACCAATGTTTACGGCAACAATGCGCAACTGTGCCGGCAGGCCGCCAACTACGAAATCGAAGCGAGTTCCGAGAGAGACCGAGGCGCTACTGGCCGTCTTGAACGAGGCCGTCGCATCGGCGACGCGCGGGCTCTGCCAAGTCGTGCGGGCGTCGACCGACCAGCCCGCGAAGCCCAACCAATTGAGTTGATGGTTGAGGCTGGCGACTGCTGACCTGACCGATTTTCTGTACCAGTCGTGATGTTAGTCTACTGCATGATTTGGCTCTGTTCGAGTGGTACTGGAATCGGGCTATAGGTCACCGGCGCCGGCGGCCTATAGCCGAGCGCCGAATGGGGCCGCTTGGTGTTGTAGTGCTTACGCCATTGTTCGATCACTACTTTTGCCTCCTTCAGACTGTAGAAGATCTC
>CAIOYY010000017.1 GCA_903862715.1 uncultured Alphaproteobacteria bacterium | reverse complement strand
CGCGTGGGAAACGCAGTCAGTCGTTCGCAAGAAGACGCAGGACGTCTTTCTCTTCGACATCCCGCGTGACAAAGGCCTTCCCGATTCCGCGCGCAAGGATGAACGTCATCCTGCCGCCTTCGGCCTTTTTGTCGTGCCGCATATGCCCGAGAAGCGCTTCGGCGCCGGGTCGTTTGCCTGAAATCTGGGCAATGCGCGTGCGGAACCCAATGGCGGCAAGATGATTTTCCACCCGTATCGCGTCCGCTTCCGGGCAAAGTCCGAGGCGGGCAGAAAGCTGGAACGCCAGAACGCAGCCCATCGCCACCGCTTCGCCATGGGTCAGAAGATCGGAATAACCAAGCTCGGTTTCCAGCGCGTGGCCGAAGGTGTGACCGAGATTGAGCAGCGCGCGATCGCCGGCTTCGCGTTCGTCGCGCACCACGATATCCGCCTTCATCCTGCAGGAATGCGCCACCGCATGGGCGATGGCTGCTTCGTCTCCGGCGAGCGCGCTGGATGCATTTGTCTCCAGCCAGGCGAAAAAATTCTCGTCGCCCAGCAACCCGTATTTCATGACTTCCGCATAGCCGCTTAGCAGTTCGCGCGCGGGCAGGGTCTTCAGGACATCGGTATCGGCGATAACGATGCGCGGCTGGTGAAACACGCCGACCAAATTCTTACCATGGCGCGTATCGATGGCCGTCTTGCCGCCAACCGACGAATCCACCTGCGAAAGAAGTGTCGTCGGAATCTGCGCGAAGGCGACGCCGCGTTTCAGAATGCCGGCGGCGAAGCCTGTGAGGTCGCCTATAACCCCGCCGCCAAAGGCAACGACAAGCCCGCCGCGTTCGATTTCGAGCGCAAGCAAACTATCAAGAAGATTTTCCAGATAGGAAAAGCTTTTTGTCTGCTCACCGGGCGGTAGCACAATTGGTAATGGCGTAAAGCCCGCATCTTCCAGGCTCCTTGCAAGGGCCGGATAATGCAGCGCCGCAACATTGGCATCCGTCACGACCGGGAGGTTATGCGCATTTTTGCCTGCCACGCCCTTCATCAAAGCGCCGCTTTGCGCCAGCGTACCGGCACCGATATGGATATCGTAAGCGCGCTCACCGAGCTCGACGGGGACCACTGTCATTTTAGTGCTCCCCCATAATCTTCCAGCGCCGATAGAACGCGCTTCACCACCGTTTCCTGTGGTCCTGCATCGCTGAGGACGGTGATATCCGCCTCGGCGTAAACCGGTTCGCGCTGTTGCAGCAGCGCCTGCAGCGTCGATCTGCGATCGGTGTTGCGCAGCAACGGCCTTGTGTCCTTGCGTGATACGCGTTCGAGCAGGAGGTCGAGATCGGCTTTCAGCCAGACCGAGATTGCACGCTCCTTGATGCGGGCGCGAGTCTCGGTGTCCATGAACGCGCCGCCGCCGGTGGCGAGGATATGGGGCGGCTCACCCAGCAGCCGCGCGATAACTTTACGTTCGCCTTCGCGGAAGGCGGGCTCGCCCAACCGGTCGAAAATTTCGTTCACGGTGCAGCCCGCCGCTTCCTCGATTTCGATATCGGCATCGCGGAACGGCACGCCCAGAGTCGTGGCGAGGCGCCGTCCGACCGAGGTCTTACCGGCACCCATCATACCTACGAGAATTACGGATTTATCCAGGCTTTTCATCGGAAGGTTCGCTTACACCCGTTGAATGGCGCTCGCCAGCGCAACCTGACGTGAATCCGCCAATTTCGGCTTGCACGATTGCCTTGGTCTGGTCATGACTGGGTTGTACACGGGTTCGACCGGTCTGAAACAGGTGCGGTCAGGGATTGGAAATCATGGCTTGGAAATTGTTGCTGGCGCTCGTGATATTGTTGGTTCTGGCGGGAGTCGGCCTGGCCATTTACGGCGGGCAGCTATCCCCCGATCAACAAAGAATCGAGCAGGTCCTCCCGGATGACCGCTTCCCGCAATAGATCGCGCCGATTTAAGGGCGCCTCCCGAATCGCCATCATGCTCGCGCTTGTCCTGACGGCCAAGCCCGCGCTGGGGCAGCAGGGCGATCCGGCGGCGAATGGCGCACCGCGCTCGCTTCTCCCACCACCGGTCAGCGTCTCACCGGCATCGCCGATCGAACAGGGTAATGCGCCGGCGCTTTCGCCCCCCAGCCTTTCATCGCCCGGCTTTAGCGGGTCCATGCCGCTGTCCGGCAACCGCCTTCCCGCTATGCCCGCACCGGTCAGTGTCGGCGACCTCGGCACTGTCGAGGGTCCCGTTGCGGGAACGCTCGGGGATGCCAATGGCGGGCTCGGTTATGACATGTGGGAAGGAAGCGACCGCGGCGACGTCGAAATGATTCTACAGCGCCTTCCCGCAGCGCTGATCTCGCCGACCTATAACGCGCTCTATCATCAGGTGCTGCTGACCGAAGCCACGCTACCGGTCGGCACCTCCGAACGGCCGTTCAATGCATTGCGCATTCGCAAGCTTCTCGATGCCGGTCAGATCGTAGATGCCGGCGCACTTTCCGCCGTCGTCCGCAGTCGCGATCCCGAAACGCAGCGCATGCAGGCTGATGCGATGCTCTATGCCGGGCGCGATATCGAAGTATGCGGCGAGGCGACCGAAGAAAGGCTGCAAAGCGCCGATCCCTTCTGGGTCGATCTCAGGGCCTACTGCTATCATTTCGACAGCGACACACTGGCGCTCGATCTCACTCGCGCGGTGATGGAACAGCAGGGCCTTGCGGACCCAGCTTTTCTGCAGCTTCTCGATGCGTTGGACACCGAAGAACCGATGCCTCCTGACGCCATCGCCGAACCGAATGCCGTGCATATCCGCATGCTGGTGCGCCTCGGTCTCCCTATTCCGGCCAATGCAGTCGCGGCGCTTGGCATGCCTGTCAGTGTCATTGCAGCGAGCTCAATGGAAACTGCGCCGGAAATCCGCCGCGCCGCCGCTGAACCCGCGTTTCGCGCGGGTGTTCTTGTGCCCGAAACGATGGCGGAGATTCTCTCCTTCCGGGAATTCACGCCCGATGAATTGATTAATGCAGCAACCATTGCGCGCGGCGAGCCGATGATGAATGCGCTGGAGCGGATCGAAGGCGCACTCGGGACCGAACTTGGACCGGATGAACGCGCAGAGCTGGTGCAGCTGGCCTTCCAGATCGGGCGCAATGAAGGCTTCCTGCCACAGACGGCGGCCCTGTTTGCCGACGATGCTGCCGCGGTTTTTCCTGCGCCCGATTGGGGCGTATGGGCGCCTTTGATGATAAGAGGCCTTATCCTTGGCGAAAGGCCGGATGCCGCAGAGCGCTGGTACAATATTCTGGATCCGCTGAACCCGGCGCAAACGGCACAGGCGCGGGAATCCGCCATCGTCATGGCGCTTGCCGATCCGACCGATTTTCATATTGCCGACGCACAGGAACCGCTGGCGTTTCTTGCCTATCAATCGCTAGATCCCGTGGCGCCGCCCGCGACCCTGTCGCATTCCGCATTGGTGATCGGTCTGTTCGAAGCCCTGGGACGCCAGATGCCATTCGAAGCGATGCGCGAAGTGCAACGTTTGATGTCGCTGGATTTTGCGGGCCGACGTCCGGCGCCCAATCTGATGCAGCGTATCGACGACGCCTCGTTGCAGGACCGGCGCGGTGAACTGGCGCTTGGTATCCTCGAAGCGCTGGGGCCGGGAGGCGCGCGCGATCTCGCCCCTGATGTGATCGTCCGCTTCGTTCGCGCGCTGCGTACCGCAGGCATGATTGAAACCGCAAATCTTCTGGCGGCGGAAGCGATCCTGACGCGGCAAGGCGGCTGATCATGCCGCGCAGGAAGGCGCTGACAACAGCTTCATCCGACGGCATCTGGATCGAAACGTTTCTGGACATGATGAGCGCCGAGCGTGGCGCGGCCGCCAACACGCTGTCTGCCTATCGCCGCGATCTGACGGATTTTTCCGCCAGCTGCACGCGGGGCGGAACAGATATGAAACACGCCTCGCGCGAAACCATCCGCGATTATCTTGCCGAGCTTTCTGCGGCCGCGCTGAAGGCCTCGTCGCAGGCGCGCAAGCTTTCGGCGCTGCGGCGGTTCTACGGCTTTCTCTACACCGAAGGTCTGCGCAAGGACGATCCGTCCGGTGCCATCGAGAGCCCGCGCCTCCAGAGGCCCTTGCCAAAAATACTTTCCGCCAATGAGGCATTGCGTCTGATCGAGGCCGCGCGCGCGCTGAAGCCGGAAAAGGGCGACAATAATCCGGAACGCCTGCGTCTCGTCTGCATTGTCGAGATGCTTTATTCCTGCGGTCTGCGCATTACCGAACTTGTGGCGCTACCCTTGGCATCGGTGCGCAAGGCAGAAAGGTTTCTTCATATACGCGGCAAAGGTGGGCGCGAAAGACTGGCGCCGCTCGGCGGGGAAGCGCGCGCCGCGCTCGATGCCTATCTTCTCATCCGCTCCGAATTTTTGCCCGCGGGCGACATCAAGGGGGCCGGATCCCGCTATCTGTTTCCCTCGCGCGGCGAAGGGGGACACCTGACGCGTCGGCGCTGCCATCAGCTGCTGAAGGAACTCGCCGTAAGCGCGGGCATCGATCCTGAACGCCTCTCGCCGCATGTACTGCGCCATGCCTTTGCTACGCATCTTGTCGAGGGCGGGGCGGATCTGCGCAGCGTCCAGACCATGCTGGGACATGCCGATATCGCAACGACGCAGATCTATACGCATGTCGCCCAGAGCCGCCTGAAAAAGACGATGGAAGCATCGCATCCTTTGGCGCGGTCCGGCGGCAAGACCGTCAAGCGTTAACGCTTTAAGGGGTTCCCGAGACTGTTTAGAATTGAAAATCAAGGGTTTGACATTCGATGAATTGACTTTAGACGGGGCCCTTGCCAATTTCGGCCCAACAAACCCCGGCGGAAAATGAACGTATTTCTCGAATTCGAACGTCCGATTGCCGAACTCGAAGGCAAGATTGAAGACCTTCGCCAGCTTGGATCACAGGATCAGGCGGTGTCGATCGATGATGATATCGTGCGTCTGCAGGCCAAGGCCAATCAGCTGATTGTCGAAGCCTATTCGCGGCTGACGCCGTGGCAGAAGACATTGGTGGCGCGTCATCCCGCGCGGCCGCATTTCTCCGATTACGTGGCGCGCCTCGTAGAAGATTTCACGCCGCTCGCGGGTGACCGGCTGTTTGGTGAAGACAATGCGATCATTGCCGGGCTCGGGCGTTTTCGCGGTCAGTCCGTCGCGGTCGTTGGCCATGAAAAAGGCAGCGATACCAAAACGCGGCTGAAGCACAATTTCGGCATGGCGATGCCGGAAGGTTATCGCAAGGTGCAACGCCTGTTTGAACTCGCGGATCGGTTCGGTCTTCCGGTGATCTCGCTGGTCGATACCGCGGGCGCCTATCCCGGCATCGGCGCCGAGGAACGCGGCCAGGCAGAAGCCATCGCACGCACCACACAGGCCTGTCTTGGTCTGCGTGTGCCCTTCGTCTCTACAATCATCGGCGAAGGCGGATCGGGCGGCGCGGTCGCCATCGCCACCGCCAACAAGGTGTTCATGCTCGAACACTCAATTTATTCAGTTATCTCTCCCGAAGGCTGCGCATCCATTCTGTGGCGCAATCCGGAAAAATCTTCCGATGCTGCGGCGGCGATGAAAATCACCGCGCAGGACCTGCTCGGTCTCGGCGTAATTGATGGCATTATTCCGGAACCCACTGGCGGCGCGCATCGCGCGCCGGTTACAGCCATTGATGCGGCGGGGGACACCATCGAGGCGGCGCTCAAAGAATTAAGCGCGCGTTCGCCGGAGGAACTGCGCCGCTTGCGCCGCGAAAAATTCCTGCAAATTGGAAAACTCGAAGCGGTTTAGCGCCTAAACCAGGGCGCCGTGACAATGTTTGAATTTCCGGCCCGAGCCGCACGGACACGGTGAATTACGCCCGACGCGGCCCCAAGTCTTCGGATCGTTGGGATCCACCGCGCGCGTCATCCCGGGAGGCAATCCCGGGTCGGCCATTTCATCTTCGCCGGTCAGCGGATTGATGTGATGGGCTTCTATCTTCGGCAATTCGCGCGGCTGCACGGCGGGCGGTGGCGGTTCGCCGACATTAATCTTGATGTTCATTAGCTGCCGAATGGTGTCCGAGCGAAGCCGTAGCAGGAGGCCCTCGAACAAGGTCAGCGCCTCGCTCTTGTATTCATTTAAGGGATCGCGCTGGCCATAGCCGCGCAGTCCCACGAACTGACGCAAATGATCGAGCTGCACGATATGCTCGCGCCAGTCGTGATCGAGCGTCTGCAGCAGCACCGCTTTTTCGATATAGCGGGTCACGTCAGGACCGAAATTCGCGGCGCGTTCGGCGGCGCGGCGGTCGACCGCCTGGCCGAGACGTTCGCGCATTTCCTCGTCGGCGATGCCCTCTTCCTTGGCCCATTCGACAATGGGAAGTTCCAGTCCAAAGGTCTTCAGAACTTCTTCCTGCAAGCCTTGGGCATCCCAATGCTCTGCATAGGCGTTTACCGGGATGTGACGGGCAACCAGATCCTCGACCGTCTGCGCGCGCATGTCGGCGATGGTTTCATTGACATTATTGCTGCGCATGATTTCGAGGCGCTGCTCGAAGATCACCTTGCGCTGATCGTTGAGGACGTTGTCGTATTTCAAGATGTTCTTGCGGATTTCGAAGTTACGGGCTTCGACCTTCTGCTGCGCCTTTTCGAGGGCCTTGTTGACCCACGGGTGAGCGATCGCTTCGCCTTCTTCCAGGCCGAGCCGCTTCAGATAATAGTCCATGCGGTCCGACCCGAAGATACGCATCAGATCGTCTTGCAGGCTTAGGAAGAACTTCGATGCACCAGGGTCGCCCTGACGGCCGGAACGGCCGCGCAACTGATTGTCGATGCGGCGGCTTTCATGTCGTTCGGTGCCAAGAATATAAAGGCCGCCCGCCGCGATGACGCGTTCCTTGTCGGCCGCGACTTCAGCACGGATCTTTTCGGCAATGCGCTTGCGCTCGCTCTCGTCTTCGATGCCTTCGATTTCTTCCCGGATGCGAAGATCGGGATTGCCGCCCAGCTGAATATCGGTGCCGCGTCCCGCCATGTTGGTGGCGATGGTCACGGCGCCCGGCACACCGGCCTGCGCGACGATGGGCGCTTCCTGTTCGTGATAGCGCGCATTCAATACCGCATGCGGGATCAGGCTTTTCTTGGATGCGAGCGAAATCAGATATTCGCCGGTCTCGGTCAACTGCTTGGCCAGCGCTTCCTGTTTTGCGACGCGCTTCGCCTGCCGCAGGAGATCATTGCCGGTGTCGCGGATGAATTTCGCGTCCTTCAGATACTCGTGCAGCAATTCGGATTTTTCGATGGAGACCGTTCCCACCAGCACGGGCTGACCGCGGCGATGGCAATCGGCGATCTGCGCAACGATGGCGCGGTATTTTTCCTCGACCGTGCGATAGACCTCATCGTCATAGTCAAAACGCTGCACCGGCCTGTTGGTCGGAATTTCAATCACGTCGAGATTGTAGATGTCCATGAACTCGGCGGCTTCCGTAAAGGCCGTTCCGGTCATACCGGCGAGTTTGGAATAGAGACGGAAATAGTTCTGGAAGGTGATGGAAGCGAGCGTCACGTTTTCAGGCTGGATGTCGGCGTTTTCCTTCGCCTCCAGCGCCTGATGCAAACCATCGGAATAGCGGCGGCCTTCCATCATGCGTCCGGTAAATTCGTCGATGATGACGACCTTGCCGTTCTTGACGATGTAGTCCTTGTCCTTCTGAAACAGTTTATGGGCGCGCAGCGCCTGGTTCACGTGATGGATGATGGAAATATTATTGATGTCGTACAGGTCGCCTTCGGTCATGACCCCGGCTTCGCGCAGAAGCTGGTCCATGTGCTCATTGCCCTGATCGGTCAGGCTGACTTGGCGCGCTTTCTCATCGAGTTCGAAATCACCTTCGACCAGAAGCGGCAGAAGCGCGTCGATCGAACGATACAGACCGGAATTGTCTTCCGTCGGACCCGAGATGATTAGCGGCGTCCGCGCCTCGTCGATGAGGATCGAATCCACTTCATCGACGATGGCGAAATAATGCCCGCGCTGGACCATCTGGTCCGGTGACGATTTCATGTTGTCGCGAAGGTAATCGAAACCGAATTCGTTGTTGGTCCCGTAAGTGACATCGGCCGCATAGGCGGCGCGGCGTTCCGGGTCGGTCAGGCCGTGAACAATGACGCCCGTGGTCAGGCCAAGGAAGCGGTAGACCTGGCTCATCCAGTCGGAGTCGCGCTTGGCGAGGTAGTCGTTGACGGTAACGACATGAACGCCCTTGCCCGCCAGGGCATTGAGATAGACGGGCAGGGTGGCGACGAGGGTTTTGCCCTCGCCGGTCTTCATTTCCGAGATCGAGCCATCGTGCAGAACGATGCCGCCGACCAGCTGTGTGTCGAAATGGCGCTGGCCCAACGTCCGCTTTGCGGCCTCGCGGACGGCGGAGAAGGCCTCCGGAAGCAGGCTGTCGAGCGACTCGCCCTTGGCGACACGTGCCTTGAAGGCTTCCGTCTGGCCCCGCAGTTCGTCGTCCGACATTGCCAGGAATTTCGGTTCCAAAGCATTGATTTGCGCCACTAGGGACGCCTTCGCCTTTACCTTCCGCTCATTAGCGGAGCCGAAAAGGCGGGAAAAATTGAAACCCAGCATCAAATCCTCGTGCTGCCCGGTTGTTAGGACGCTGGGGCAACGGACAGCGAAGCAGGACGGGATTCGCCCGGAAATGCCTGAACCGACTGGGAAACAGGCACGGGAGAGATAAGAAGCGGCCCCCCCCTTGTCAATTCGCAGGGGTTGGGCGTAATCCCGCCACCGCAGAGGGCGAATAGCGGCATTTTGGCCGAAATCGCGAGGGGAGCGGTCGGGCAATGGCAACGAAAGCGGCAAGCACCAAGAAACCAGCCTCGGCCAAGGCCATGGCGAAGGCAAAACCTGCCGCGTCTGCGCCCGCGGCAAAAGCGCATCCCATGTCGCCGCTGGCCCCCAAGACACACCCTAAATTACCGCCTCTGGCGGGCGTCCGTCTCGCCACCGGCGAAGCTGGCGTGCGTTACAAGGGACGGACCGACGTTCTCCTGGTTACGCTGTCCGAGGGAACGCAGGCAGCCGGTGTTTTCACGAAATCCAAAACTTCATCGGCTCCCGTCGACTGGTGCCGCAAGCAATTGAAGGGCGGCTCGGGAAGGGCGCTCATCGTCAATTCCGGCAACGCCAATGCCTTCACCGGCAAAATAGGCGACGAGAGCGTGCGGGACGTCGCCGACGCGACTGCGGCAACGCTCGGCTGCCGCAGCAGCGAGGTCTTCATGGCCTCCACCGGCGTTATCGGCGAACCGCTGCCGCATAAAAAGATCACGACGATTTTGGGCCAGCTCGCGGAGGAGGGCGCCGCCGATGGCTGGCAGGCCGCCGCCGAAGCGATCATGACCACCGACACCTTTCCGAAGCTTGCCACCGCAAAGGCCAGCATCGATGGGCGTACCGTCACGATCAACGGCATCGCCAAGGGCTCCGGCATGATTGCGCCCGACATGGCGACGATGCTCGCCTTCGTTTTCACCGATGCTGATCTGCCCGCCAGCGTGCTGCAGCAGATACTAGCCGAAGGTGCCGACAAATCGTTCAATGCCATCACGGTCGACAGCGATACCTCGACCAGCGATACGCTGCTCCTGTTCGCCACCGGCAAGGGCGCGAAACATGCGAGCATCACCAAATCTACCGATAAGAAGCTGGTCGAGTTCCGCAAGGCGCTCGACAGCGTGCTGCTCGATCTGGCCCTTCAGGTAGTGCGGGACGGCGAGGGCGCGACCAAGCTGATCCAGATCGACGTAACCGGTGCACGCGATAATGTCGCGGCGAAGCGCATTGCGCTTTCCATCGCCAATTCGCCTCTGGTCAAAACCGCCATTGCGGGCGCCGACGCCAATTGGGGCCGTGTCGTCATGGCGGTCGGCAAAGCGGGCGAAGAAGCCGACCGCGACAAATTGAAAATCTCCTTCGGCAACCAGGTCGTTGCCGAAAAGGGTCTTCGCGCGGAAAGTTATGACGAGGCCAAGGCGACCAAAACCGTGCAAGGCAAGGAAGTCCTGATCTCTGTCGATGTCGGCATCGCCAAGGGTTCGGCGCGGGTCTGGACCTGTGACTTCACCGAAGGCTACATCCGCATCAATGGCAGTTACCGCAGCTGAAAGTCGAATTTCAGCAGCATGATACAATTTTTTTCTTAAGCGATGGATGAACCGCAGTGACCGGATTCAGTATCGTCCTTGTCGCTGCCTGCGCGCTGATCGACGAAGATGGACGCGTTCTGATTACCGAGCGCCCCGAAGGAAAATCGCTGGCGGGGCTGTGGGAATTTCCCGGCGGCAAGATCGAGCCGGGCGAGCGTCCCGAACAGACGGTCATTCGGGAAATGAAAGAAGAGCTCGGCGTCACGATCAAGGAAGCGTGTCTTTCGCCCTTTGTCTTCGCGTCCCATGCCTATCCCGATTTCCATCTGCTGATGCCGCTGTTTCTCTGCCGCCGCTGGGACGGCATACCCATGCCGCTTGAGGGCCAGAGAACCGCTTGGGTGCGAATGAAGGATCTGGCCCGCGAAGACACGCGCTATCCGATGCCGCCCGCCGATCTGCCGCTGTTGCCGCTCTTACGCGATCTTCTGGGCTGAACGCGTTTAGGAGCGGGGTTTCTCGCCCGTCGGGTGTTCTTCCGTTCCCAGAACGCTGGCGAGACGGAGCTTCGCGCTACCCGGCTTCAATGGCTTCTGCTGGCTTTCATGTGGTGCCCAGCCGGTCAGATAGACTATCTCGAAACTCGCGCGCAAACGGCCATCCTCATCGGCAAAGTGCGATGCATATTCGTTTAGCGCCGCCGTCAATATTGCGCGCCGCAACGGGGCTTTGGCGCGCTCTGCCAGGACATTGGTCTCCCCGAGATTTCGCAAATCCGAAAACAAGGTCGACGTGTCGCGGTAGCGGACCACGGTGCGTTCACTATCGGTCACCGGCAGCGCGAAACCGGCCCGCTGCAACAGGCCGCCGAGATCACGCACATCGCCAAAGGGGGAAATTCGCGGCGACACCCCGCCGGTCAGCTCGGCCTCCGCCTGGGCGAAGGCCTGACGCAATTCGGTCAGCGTGTCGCCGCCGAACATCGCCGCCATGAAAAGCCCGTCGGGTTTCAGCGCGCGCCTTATTTGGATCAGCGCACCCGGAAGATCATTCACCGCGTGCAATGACAGAACGCTGGTGATCAGATCGAAACTTTCCGCCGCGAAGGGCAGGCCTTCTTCGTCGGCGATAACCGATCGTGTCCCCGCCACAAATTCTCCCGCCGGATGCGCGCGAACCCAATAATCGGCAAGCGGCGCGAGCTGACCGAACCCCGCCCCGCGCGATCCGATATCGAGCGCGTGGCGGAAGTGCCGGTTCACCGCCCGAATGCGGTCGGCCAGCGCTTCGGCTGCCGTTTCCGCCAGAAAGGCATCGCCTCCGCGCCCTGCGGCGCGCGCACGCCGCGCCCGGTAAGCGCGGCGGTCGAAAATGCGCGGAGGTCCTTCGGTCATAAACTCGCCTTGCCTCGGGCCATTTTTCATCGCGGTCGCCCTCTACTGTTAGGCCAATGAACGGGATGAGGGAATTGCGTATTGCAGTCGGGCGCGCAGGGGCACGCGCGCAAACATGGCCGCCGCTTCTCTTGAAAGGCGGCCTCGATTTCCTTTTTCCGCCACTCTGCGTCGCCTGCGGTGGACGCGTGTCCGAGGTGCATGCGTTGTGTAGCAGCTGCTGGCAGTCCATGGCCTTCGTCGAAGGTGCGCTCTGCGCGTGCTGCGGGCTTCCCTTCGAAATCGATCCCGGCGAAGGCACGGTTTGCGGCGGTTGTTACGCCAAACCGCCGCGGTTCCAGCGGGCGCGATCGCTCGTTCATTATGACGAGGCCTCCAAAGGGCTGATCCTCGCCTTCAAATATGGCGATCGGCTGGATCGCGCGCCTGCCTTTGCTCGTTGGCTGGAACGGGTGGGGCGGCCGCTGCTGGAGGACGCGGACCTTATCGTCCCGGTGCCGCTACATCGCTGGCGGTTATGGCGGCGTCGCTACAACCAATCCGCGATTCTGGCGCAGCATCTCGCAAAAGCGGCAGGAAAGCCTTTTACTCCCTTCGTGCTGGAGCGCGCCCGCGCCACCCCCAGCCAGGGTTCCATGCCATCGGCAAAGGCCCGCCGCCGCAATATGCTGGGCGCATTCCGGGTTCCCAAGGATCAGCGGGACGGGGTCCGAAACCGTAATATTCTACTGGTGGACGATGTATTTACGACCGGGGCGACACTCGAATCCTGCGCTCGAGCGCTGCAACGGGCCGGTGCGGGGCGCATCGACGCGCTGACCCTCGCCCGCGTTGTACGGCCTGCGTCCCACACTATATGAATGGGTGTCGCAAACCCTGATTGTTCGATGCAAAAGACCCTTATTTATACCACGCCCATCTGCCCTTACTGCGTTCGCGCCAAGCGTCTTCTCGATGAGAAAAACGCGCCCTATGAGGAAGTCGATGTGTCCCGCGATTTCAAACTGCGTCAGGCTATGGTGCAGAAGGCAGGCGGCAGAATGACCGTGCCGCAGATCTTCATCGGAGAGTTGCATATCGGCGGCTGTGACGAGCTGTATGCGCTGGAACGCGCAGGCAAACTCGATCCGCTGTTAAACGCCGCGTGACCGTAGCCAAACGCACATTGCAGGTTGCCTGCGTTCAGTTGCGCTCCGGCGACGATGTTATGGAAAATGTCCGTGTCGCTTCCGGCTTCATTCGGGAGGCCGCGAAGACCGGCGCGACCTTTATTGCCACGCCCGAAAACACCACACTGATGGCGCCCGATGGTGGCGCCAAAATCGAAAAGACATTTTCGGAAGCCGACGATCCGGCGCTTCCCTTGTTTTGCAAACTGGCCGCCGAACTCAAGATCACGCTGATGATCGGTTCGCTGGCGATCAAGACATCGGCAACCAAGACGGCAAACCGCTCGTTCGTCATCGACGCGGACGGAAACGTGAAAGCGCGCTATGACAAGATTCATCTGTTCGATGTGCAGCTTCCTTCCGGCGAAACCTATCGTGAATCGAATACGGTCGAGGCTGGGCACAATGCGGTGGTCGCATCGCTTCCCTGGGGACGGGTAGGCATGAGCGTGTGCTACGATCTGCGTTTCCCGCATCTCTATCGCGCGCTCGCCAAAGCAGGTGCGGATATTCTCACTGTCCCAGCGGCCTTTACCGAAACCACCGGCAAGGCCCATTGGCATCTTCTGTTGCGTGCGCGCGCGGTCGAGAATGGTTGCTTCGTCATGGCGCCGGCGCAGGGCGGGGAGCATGCGAATGGCCGCAAGACCTATGGCCACAGTCTGATCATCGGACCGTGGGGGGATATTCTCGCCGAAGGTGGAATCGAACCTGGCATCGTCACGGCGGAACTTGATCTCGAGGAAATCGCCGCGGTTCGCGGGCGTCTGCCCTCGCTGCATCATGATCGTGATTACGATCTTTCTTGATTAAAGCAGCCTCTGGTTCCATTTATGGATCATGCGGGCGCGTTACGTCTCGCGAGGACCTGTTGTGATTGTCTATAATTTATCCTGCGCGCGCGGACACGAATTCGAGGGCTGGTTCACCGATAGCGCAACCTACGACTCCCAGGAACAGGGTGGCACACTGGTCTGTCCGCTCTGTGGCGATTCCAAAATCCGCAAAGCCATGATGGCGCCCGCTTTGGTCAGTTCGGCTGCGAAGCCTGACAGCGTCGCCGCACCGGTAACCCCGGAAGCAAAGGCAAATGCAGACGCCATTCGCCAATATGCGGCAGGCCTGCGGAAATTCATCGAGAACAACGCGGAATATGTGGGGCCGCGCTTTGCGGAGGAAGCGCGAAAAATCCATTACGGCGAGGCCGAGGAACGCCACATCTATGGCGAATCCACCGTGAACGAGGCGAAAGAGCTGATCGATGAAGGCATCGAGATCGCGCCCTTTCCGGTCGATCCGGAAGATATGAACTGACGGCGTCTGGACGCTGTGCCGACGGCACACTTCCCGCCTCGCCACACCCCTGCTATCGTTCCCGCTCAACATCATTTCCTGTTGCGGCGATTGTCATGAACCAATCGCGCAGGGAATCTGGGGGGCCGGATGTCGATGCGCCATTTTTTTGCGCTTACGGGCACATTCCTTTTTTCATTCCTGGTTTTGTCGGCACCCGCGCATGCACAATTGATGACGCCGGATATGCTCGCGGCGTTGAACGCAACGGCAGCGGGTGCGGCTACCGAGTACCAGCGCGCGCTACTCTTCGCGAACAACAATGTCGTCAATGCCGCGGCGCTCAACGGGGAAATTCCCGACAATCTCTATCAGGCCGCACAGGGCGATTTCGCAGCTACCAATCGACGGCTTGCGGGAGACGCCGCGGCCAGCGTGGGTGCGGAATTCTCCGTCCAGCAATCGAGCGGCACCCGTTTCAGTCCTGGTACCGATTCCGATTTCATCACCGTGGTGCATTCGCCCGACCAGGTGGCCGGGATGCAGAACGGCTATAATCAGCGCATCAATCAATATCTCGCCGATGCCGGCGTCGCTACGCCGCCGCGCAATGACTGGCACAATGCGCTCGACACCGATTTTATGGCCGATCCGCGCAATGTGACGGCGCAGCAATTCAACCAGATCGCGGAGATGAACAACGACGCCTACCGGCTGCGCAATGCGGCCGAATATGAACGCCTGTCACGCTCTGGAGGCAAGGTGACCGCCGCCAACATCCGCGATTACGGCATCGAGATGCAGGAATTTGCAGCCAAGAAGCAGCAGGCTGTCACGGAAATGCTTCAAAATCCGGAGGCCTTCGCCGATCCGTTGAAGCGCGCCGAACTCCACCGGCTGCTGGCGCAAGAACAGAAATATATTTCCCGCATAGAGGCCTCTGTCGATGCCCTTCGTGCCCAGGAAGGGCTTCCGCCGCTCGCCCGCGCGTCCCTTGCGCAAGCAGGCGCCGTGCGCGCGCCCGGTAATTTTCTGAATTCTGCGCATGCGGGCTCCGTCGGCGCCAATTCGCTGACCAATGCGGTCGATGATCTTGTGGCCACGATCAGCGAAGTGTCGGTGAGAAATCCGGCCTTTGGTGCAACGGCCGCCGATGACATCGCGCAATTGGTGTCGCGTCTTCCCGCCGCCGATCAGGGGCGCATCATAGAAGCGATCCGCCTGCAGCATGGCCCTGATTTCGCGCAGGAAGTGGCCGCCGCGGCGCGGCAGCAACATGGACTGGGCGCGGCCGACGATCTGGCCGACGCGGCGCGGGCAGGGGGCGCGCTCGCCGAAGCCGCCGACGACATCAGCATGGCGCGCCGCGCCGCTAATGCGGGGCTCGCCATCCTCGACGGCATAGGACGCGTTGCGAACGGCATCGAAGTCGCGGGCGACATCCTGCAGATGCGCGACTACTACAACACCATGCGGTCGGCGATGGACCCCAATATCACCGATGCCGAAGCGGAAGCCCGTTTTGCGCGCATGGCGGACATTGCACGCGGCCTAGCGGGTTCGGCATCCTTCTCCGCGCTTCTGGAAGCCAACCCAACTTTAGCGGCGGCCTTCGGGTCCTGGACCATCAGTTATGAAGGGACCGGCTGGATCTTGCGCAACACCGTCACAGGACAGGCGGTCAATCGCGCGGCCATCGAAGTGTTCGATCAATCCATTCAAGCGGGCGAGCGTGCTTCCGAAAATCTCACCGAATATTTCGGCGGCGAGAGCGAACGCATGCAGATGAGCGAACTCGAGCGCGATATTCTGGATAGCTACATCCAGGCTGTCCGCGAAGGGCGCATCACGCTCAATGATGGCGTCACCATGCGCGACATCTATGACAGCACTCGCAGGGGCGAACCGATGAGCGTTCGCGAGGCCATGGTGACCCGTGGCCTTGAACCGCTCTCCGCCATTACCGGGGAGGGCGGTTATATCGATGCTGCTGCGGTCAGCGATGGCGGCAATTCGGGTCTCGTCTGCGATCCCTCGCTCTGGAACGGCACCTGGTCGACGGGCTGGGGTGACATGACACTGAATGGCGGCGGCGGTGGCGTTGAGGGCAATTACCCTTGGGACCAGGGACATGTCTCCGGAACGCTCGATGCTACGGGATGCATCTTCACCGGCTATTGGGACAAGGTCCCCTCGCGCGGATTTCCCAACGACAAGGGTAAAGTGATCCTCACTCTGTCGCCGGATGGATCGGGCTTCACGGGCGTTTGGGGCTACGGTCCGGACGACGTCAGCCGCAGTGACTGGAGCAGCAGCCGGAGCGATTAACGCGTAGCGACGATCATGTAATTGACTCCGGTGTCGGGCGATAGCTGCCATTCCCACCGCAACGGATCGAAGGCGACGCCCTGCAAGCGCTTCGCCTGCAATCCCGCTTCTTCCAGGCAGGCTTGAAGTTCGTCGGGCCGGACGAAGCGGTTCCAGTCATGTGTACCTGGCGGAAGCCAGCGCAGCACATATTCCGCACCGAACTTCGCCAGCGCGAGGCTTTTCAGCGTCCGGTTCAGCGTCGCGACGATCATCATGCCGCCGGGCGCGATCAGCGACGCGCAGGATTTCAGAAAGCCGGGAAGGTCCGCGACATGCTCGACCACTTCCATATTGAGCACCAGATCAAAGGATTGCCCTTCGTCAACCAGCGCCTCGGCGGTCATGGCGCGATAGGTCAACGTCAACCCGCTGCCCTCGGCGTGGGTTTCCGCCGTGCGGATATTCTTTTCGGAGGCGTCCGCCCCCAGAACCTGAAAGCCCTGCCGTGCCATCGGCTCCGACAGGAGCCCGCCGCCGCAACCTATATCCAGAAGGCTTAAGCCCTCGAAGGGACGCAGGGCGCGCGAATCGCGTCCGAAATGCGATGCCGCAACCTCGCGGATGAAGCTTATTCGGACCGGGTTGAAGATGTGGAGCGGGCGGAATTTGCCGTTCGGGTCCCACCATTCGGCGGCTAAAGCGCTGAATTTGGCGACCTCGGACTCATCAACCGAATGGCTGGCCGGGCGGGGCGAGGGATGCGGCATTGTCGTGTCGCTCATTGTCGAGAAAGCCGGTTGAGCCTGACGGAAGTGCCGTCTATGTATGGCCCGCAAAACACGCCCGCGCCAGACCCCAAAAAATGGCCAAGATTGTAATGAAATTCGGCGGTACGTCGGTTGGCGACGTGAACCGCATCCGCAATGTCGCCCGGATTGTGAAATCCGAGGTAGACAATGGCCATCAGGTGGCCGTCGTCGTTTCGGCCATGGCCGGCGAGACGAACAAGCTTGTCGGCTGGACCAAAGAGCTCAGCCCGCTGCACGACGCCCGCGAATACGACACCATTGTTGCGGCGGGTGAGCAGATCACCGCCGGGCTTCTGGCGGTTGCGCTGTCGGCCATCGGCGTCAGCGCACGCTCCTGGCTCGGCTGGCAGATTCCCATCCGGACCTCGAACATGCATGGTTCCGCCCGCATTCTTGGGGTCGAGACCAAGCTGCTGAATGAGCGTCTGGCGCAGGGGCAGGTAGCCGTCATCGCCGGTTTCCAGGGCATCGCCGACGACAACCGCGTGACGACGCTTGGGCGGGGTGGCTCCGACACCAGCGCCGTCGCCATTGCCGCAGCGCTTCATGCCGAGCGCTGCGATATCTATACCGATGTAGACGGTGTCTACACGACCGATCCGCGCGTGGTCTCCAAGGCCCAGCGGCTCGACCGCGTATCATTCGAGGAAATGCTGGAACTGGCTTCCCTGGGCGCGAAGGTCCTACAGACCCGCTCGGTGGAGCTTGCCATGCTTCACCGCGTCCCGGTCCGGGTCCTGTCGGCATTCGACGAGGACCCCGGCGGTACGCTTCTTTGCGACGAGGACGACATCGTGGAAAAGAATCCGGTCACCGGAATCGCGTATTCGCGCGATGAGGCCAAGATCACCCTGTTACGCGTTCCCGATCAGCCGGGCGTTGCCGCGGCCATATTCGGTCCCCTGGCCGACGCCGGCGTCAATGTCGACATGATCGTGCAGAATGTCTCGGAAGACGGTCGCAAGACCGATCTCACCTTCACGGTGAACCGTTCCGAGCTCGACCGCGCGCTGTCGGCCATCCAGAACGCATCGCCCCATATCGGCTACAAGGACCTGATCCACGACGCCAATGTGGCGAAAGTGTCGATCATCGGCATCGGCATGCGCACCCATGCCGGAATTGCCCAGACAATGTTCAGAACGCTGTCCGAGAAGGGCATCAATATTCAGGTGATCTCGACCTCGGAAATCAAGGTCAGCGTTTTGATCGCCGAGGAATATGTCGAACTGGCTGTCAGAGCGCTTCATTCGGTATACGGTCTGGATGCGAAATAACGGTCCCGTCGCCATGTCACTGATGCTTCATACGGAACGAAAGCTCACCTGATGCCGCCAACTCTCGCAGCTGGCGGCCCGCGGGTGCTACTCCGCCGCTTACGCGAGATTATGGCGGAGCAGACCAGTGCACAGGATCGCCTCAACAAACTCGTATCGGTCATCGCCGCCAATATGGTGGCGGAAGTCTGCTCGATTTACCTCCGGCGGGCGGGCGGCGCGCTGGAATTGTTCGCCACCGAGGGTCTGTCGGCACAGGCCGTTCACAACACCCGTCTTGCAAAAGGCGAGGGCCTTGTCGGCCTGATCGTGGAGACGGCAGTGCCGCTCAATTTGAGCGACGCCCCCGCGCATCCGAAATTCTCCTACCGTCCGGAAACCGGCGAAGATCCCTATAAGGCGTTTCTCGGCGTGCCGGTGGTGCGCGGCGATCAGGTCATCGGCGTGTTGACGGTACAGAACCTGACCGCCCGTCATTATGACGAGGAAGAAGTCGAAGCGCTGCTGACCGTCGCCATGGTACTCGCCGAAGTCGTGGCGCAGGGCGCGCTTTACGATCTCGCCGAACTGGAAGACGTCACACTCGCGCCGACCAAGCCGGTCCATTATCGCGGCGACGCGATTGCCGACGGCCTCGCCATCGGGCAGATATTCCTGCATGAGCCGCGCGTGAAGGTCGAGCGGATGATCGCCGACGATCCGGTTGCCGAATTGCAGCGGCTGGAAGACGCGCTGCTGGAACTCCGCGCCTCGGTCGATGCAATGCTGGAATCGAGCGACCTCGATCTTGCCGGCGAAACCCGCGAAGTGATCGAAGCCTATCGCCTGTTCGCGAATGATCAGGGCTGGCGTCAGCGCCTCAGCGATGCCGTACGTTCCGGCCTCACCGCGGAAGCTGCGGTCGAGCGCGTGCAGGACGAAACCCGCACGCGCATGAACCGCACCAGCGACGCCTATTTGCGCGAACGCCTGCATGATTTCGACGATCTTGCGCGCCGTCTCGTGCGCTATCTGGTGCGCGCCGGGAGCCCTTGGGAAAGTCATGCGCCGCTGCCCGGATCGGTGGTCGTCGCGCGGGCAATGGGCCCAGCCGAGCTTCTGGATTACGGACACAGCCAGATAGCGGGGCTCGTCGTCGAAGAAGCAACGCAGAACTCGCACATCGCCATTGTTGCGCGCTCGCTGAACCTTCCTCTGGTCGGGACGGTCGAAGGCATTGCCGACACCGCGCGGGCAGGGGATACGATTGTCGTCGATGGCGAAACCGGCGATGTCCATTTGCGGCCGATGTCGGACATGCTGGTGGCCTTTCACGCCAAGCAGGCGTTGCGCGCCCAGCGCGTCGCACGGTTTGCCGCCATCCGCGATGAGCCAGCGGTCACGCGCGATGGCGTGCGCATCAGCCTGAACATCAATGCCGGTCTTCTCGTCGACCTGCCGCACTTGAATGAATCCGGCGCCGATGGCGTAGGCCTGTTTCGCACCGAATTGCAATTCATGGTCGGCGCGGCGATGCCAGGTTTGAAAGATCAGGTGCAGTTCTACCGCAAAGTGTTTGAAGCGGCCGGCGCGAAGCCGGTCGTGTTCCGTACCCTCGATCTCGGCGGCGACAAGGTGCCGAGTTATGGCCGCCGCGTCATCGAGGAAAATCCTGCTTTGGGTTGGCGCGCCATCCGTGTCTCGCTCGATAGACCGGCCCTGCTGCGCTATCAGGTGCGTGCGCTGGTGAGCGCTGCCGAAGGGCGGCGTCTGCGCATTCTGCTTCCGATGATCAGCCAGGTCGCGGAGTTTCAGCATGCGCGCGCGCAGATCGATCGTGAACTCGAGCGCGCCTCGCGTATGGGCATGCCGCTGCCGGAAAAAGTCGATATCGGGGCGATGGTCGAAGTCCCGTCGCTTCTGTTCGAACTCAACCAGATTCTCGCCGAAGCCGATTTTCTGTCGATCGGCTCGAACGATCTTTTGCAGTTCATCTTCGCGGCGGATCGTACCAATCCGGTCGTTTCACGCCGCTACGATACGCTGAGCCCTGCGGTGCTCAACCTCGTGCGCGGCATAACCGACACGGCCGGGAAGGCGGGCCGTCTGCCGAGTATTTCGGTTTGCGGCGAAATGGCCGGCCGCCCACTGGAAGCCATGGCGCTGATAGGGCTAGGCATCACCTCGCTGTCCATGCAGGCGGCGTCGATCGGTCCTGTGAAAATGCTGATCCGCAGCATCGACACCCGCGCTTTGCGCCCGGTGCTCGACCGGCTCTCGACCTTATCCGCGCCTAGCGTCCGGGATGCGCTGACCGCGTATGCCGACGAGCATAGGGCCGAACTCGGGCGGCTGGTCTGAGGAGGCCCTTCGCGCGTCCCATACTCTGCAACGCTGTCACGCCGCCGTCAGGGAAACATTGTAGCTGCAGGGCGGTTCTGATTTAATCCACAGATGGGCCAAGGTCGTGGCCAGAGGTCTGAAACAGGCCTTTTACTGGTCCGGAAAGAGTGTAGTGCGCTTCAAATGGCCAAGGTAACCCGACTTTCCTTCGAGCAGGGCGACAGCCTGGAGCGCAAACGCCTGCATTTGCGTGAGATCAGCGCCGATGCCGATACACCGCTGGACACAGTGGGGCAGGATTTGCGCACCGCGCGCCAGCGCAAGGGCGAGGATCTGGCCTCGGTTTCGCGCCACCTGAAAATTCGCAAAGACTACCTGGACGCCCTCGAGGAAAGCCAGTTCGACATTCTGCCGGGGCGGACATACGCCATCGGCTTTATCCGATCCTATTCCGAATATCTCGGGCTCGACCCGCGCGCGAGCGTCGAGCGCTACAAGGCCGAGATCGCGGGGCTTGGGGAGATCGACGCCGATCCGGCCACGCTGCAGCCCGAGCCCGAACGCAAACTTCCGCAGGGCACATTGGTTATCGGCATATTGCTGCTCATCGGTGTCGCCTATGGCGGATATTATCTGTCGGTTTCGGCCGACCGGATGCTGGCCGAGCCGGAAGCGGCCGTGCCCGAACGCCTGACGGCGGCGCCCCCACCGGCGCCACCACCCGCGCCTGCGCCGATTGCGCCCCCCGCCCCGACAGTCGCGCCGGCCGTGCCTGTTATTGCTGAGGCGCCGGTCCAGACACCTGCGGAGGCGCTTGCCGCCGCGGCGACGGCTTTGCCCGCCGGACGCGCCTACGGCACCCAGAATGTCGGCTCGCGCATTACGGTGCGTTTCCATGCCGCCGCGCGCATTCTCGTGCAGGGCGCTGATGAAAGGCTGTTCATCAACCGGACGCTGGAACCGGGCGACATTTATCATGCCCCGAATGTGGCGGGCATGACGCTGACGACGCCGGACGCAGGCGCTCTGGAACTTATTTTCGACGGGGCATCGCTCGGTTTCGTCGGCGAAAAGGGAACCCTCATAGAGGCGCTTTCTCTTAATCCGCAGGATATTGTACACCGGGCGCAGCAGACGGCCGGATGAGTCCGGCTCGCGTCGCGGCAGCCTTGAGCGTAGGTAGATTATGAGCGTCCGTCCCTATCGCGATATTGTGCGGCGCAAGTCGCGCAAGATCCGCGTCGGCTCCGTCGAGGTCGGCGGCGATGCGCCGATCTCGGTTCAGTCGATGACGAACACGCTGACTTCGGACGCGCGCGCGACCATCGCGCAGATCAAACGTCTAGAAGATGCCGGCGCCGACATCGTTCGCGTTTCCTGCCCTGACGAAGATTCCACCAGGGCACTGCGCGCCATCGTCAACGCCTCGAAAGTGCCGATCGTCGCCGACATCCATTTTCATTATAAGCGCGCAATCGAAGCCGCTGCCGCGGGCGCGGCGTGCCTGCGCATCAATCCCGGCAATATCGGTTCCGCGGTGCGCGTGAAGGAAGTGGTACAGGCCGCGAAAGATCACGGCGTCTCCATGCGCATTGGCGTCAATGCCGGTTCGCTGGAAAATGATCTGCTGGAAAAATATGGCGAGCCCTGTCCCGAAGCGATGGTGGAAAGTGCGCAGCGCCATATGCGTATTCTCGAAGATAATGACTTCTTCGAATTCAAGATCAGCGTTAAAGCCTCCGATGTCTTCCTTGCCGTTGCCGCCTATCAGGCGCTGGCCGATGTCTGCGACTATCCGCTTCATCTCGGCATCACCGAAGCAGGAGGCATGATTCCGGGTACGGTGAAATCCTCGCTCGGCATCGGCATGCTTTTGTGGTCCGGCATAGGCGACACGATCCGGGTCTCTCTGTCGGCCGAACCCGAGGAAGAAATCCGCGTCGGCTTCGATCTTCTGAAAACGCTCGGTTTGCGCCATCGCGGCGTGAATATCGTTGCCTGTCCGTCCTGCGCTCGGCAGGGCTTCAACGTCATCGAAACGGTCGGCCTTCTCGAAGAAAAACTGAAACACATCTCCACACCGATGTCGCTTTCGATCATTGGGTGCGTGGTGAACGGACCCGGCGAGGCACGGGAAACCGATCTTGGTTTTACCGGCGGCGGGGCGGGCGCAGGCATGGTCTATCTGAACGGTAAGCCCGCCTATAAGCTGGAAAATAACGGCCTGGTGGATCACATCGTCGAACTCTGCGAGAAGAAAGCCGCCGAAATCGAAGCGGCCCGCGCGGACGCCGACACGCTTGAACACGCGCAATAGCGTCTTACAGTCCATTTCAGATGATTCCTCAGTTTAAACTCGAACGCGTGCTCGATCGCTTTCATGCGATAGAGGCGGAGCTTGCCTCCGGCTCGGCGCAGAATTTCGTGAAACTGTCCAAGGAACATTCCGAATTGATGCCGATCGTATCGGCGATCCGCGCCTATCGCGACGTGCAGCGTCAGGTCGAAGACAATGAATCGCTGCTGAACGATCCCGCCTCGGATCCTGAACTTAAAACGCTTGCCTATGACGAGCTTGGACTTCTGAAAGTGAGTTTCGCCGACCTCGAACAGAAGGTCCGATTTGCCCTGCTGCCGAAGGATTCCGCAGACGCCTCCAGCGCCATTGTGGAAGTGCGCGCCGGAACCGGCGGCGACGAAGCGGCCCTGTTCGCGGGCGAGCTTCTGAAAATGTACACGCGTTACGGCCAGCTCCAGGGCTGGAAGACTGAGCTTCTTTCTTTAAGCGAAAGCGAACTCGGCGGCGTCAAGGAGGCGGTGCTTGCCGTCGAGGGCAGCGGCGCCTTCGCAAAACTCAAATTCGAATCCGGTGGCCATCGCGTGCAGCGCGTGCCGGTGACGGAAGGCGGTGGACGCATCCACACCTCGGCGGCAACCGTCGCCGTTCTCCCCGAGCCCGAAGACGTCGATATCGACCTGAATGAAAAAGACCTGCGTATCGACGTTTACCGTGCATCGGGCGCCGGTGGTCAGCACGTCAACAAAACCGAATCCGCCGTGCGCATCACCCATATTCCGACCGGTATCGTCGTGGCGATGCAGGAAGAAAAATCGCAGCACAAGAACAAGGCCAAGGCGATGAAGATCCTGCGCGCCCGCATGTTCGAGGCCGAACGCGAGCGGCAGGACAATGCCCGCGCGGCCGAACGCAAAGGCCTTGTCGGTTCTGGCGACAGGTCCGAACGCATCCGGACTTACAATTTTCCGCAAGGCCGTCTTACCGATCACCGCATCAATCTCACGCTCTATAAGCTGGACCGCATCATTACGGGCGACGAACTCGACGAGGTCATCGAAGCGTTGATCACCGAAGATCAGGCGAGCCGGTTGGCGGCGGAAGAGAATATCGGGTGAGCCTGGTCGCAAGCCTCCTCGATAAGGGCGTATCTCATCTGAAGAAGGCCGGGATCGAGCGCGCACGCGCCGAAGCCCGCATTTTACTGGCGTATGCCCTCGGCGTTTCGCAGGAAGAACTGATCGCCGAAAGCGTCACGCCGAATCCGCAATCGATGATGCGTTTCGAAGCGTTGCTCTCGCGGCGCATGGCGCGCGAGCCGATGGCCTATATCATCGGCTATCGTGAATTCTGGAGCCTGCCTTTTGCCGTTGGTCCGGGCGTTCTCGTGCCGCGTCCCGAGAGTGAAACCCTTATCGAGGAAGCACTAAAATCCTTTCCCGAACGCAATGCACCGCTCGACGTGCTCGACCTCGGGGTCGGCTCGGGCTGTCTTTTGTTGTCCTTCCTGCATGAGCGCCCCCAGGCCAACGGCATCGGCGTCGATGCTTCGCGTGAGGCGCTCTCCTTCGCGGGCGAGAACACCTATGAACTGGGCTTGTCGCAACGCGTGGCGCTTCAGCATGGCAGCTGGACCGACGAGGTCAGCGATGTGTTCGATGTCATCTTCTCCAATCCGCCTTATATCGCGGTCGGAGAGATCGCGGGGCTGGAACCCGAAATCTGTTACGAGCCGATTGCCGCCCTTTCGGGCGGCTCGGACGGGTTCGATGCCTACCGGCAATTGGCCCCCATTCTGGGCCCGCGTCTGAAGCCCGGCGGGCGAATCTTTCTCGAAATAGGAATCGGTCAGGCTGAGCGGATAAGCGCCGTCTTTGCCGCAGCTGGCCTCGCCACGGTTCATCTGGCGAACGACCTGGCCGGGATTCCGCGCTGTCTGGTGTTGGAACGAAGCCGCTATTAGCGGCCTTTTCGTCGAAAACCCCGTCCGGGGAGAAAAATTGCTTGGAATTGGCCCGGCGAAGCCTGTAGCTTTCTGGCCGACGTGGCGAGGGGTTACGTCGAGCCGCAGCGGTGAACGCGCGGAGAGGATGGCTGGAAACGCAAAGATGCGGTCCGCCTCCTCAGCTGGGTGACAGAGACAGCCTTAGGCAGTTTGAGCATCGCGAACAAGTTCGCGCGCCAACCATGAGGTTGGCGCCAGATAACGGTGAGATTCGAGGGGTTACTTTGAAACGTTCACGAGGACGCGGCAGACGGCCGCAAAATAACAACAACCACAATCGGTCGTTTGACAGCGCCGGTCCCGATATCAAAATTCGTGGGACCGCATCTCAGGTCTACGAAAAATATCTCCAGCTGGCGCGGGACGCAAACTCGTCGGGCGACCGTATTCAGGCCGAGAGCTATCTCCAGCACGCCGAGCATTATTATCGGATCGTGATGGCCTCACAGCCGCCTCCGGGTGCGCCGGTGTCGAATGGTGGCGAGCAGCGGCCAGCGAACGGCGAGGGCGCCCCCCAGGGTAGCGCACCGTCTTTCAGCCTCGCGGAAGGTACGGAAGACGAAGAGGTCGCGTAAGCGGCCTTTTCGCCTTTACCTTACGTAGTCGCCCGGACTTGTCCGGCGATGAAATCGTCCCACATTAGGCCGGTATACGGTGCCGCTGGACGGGCCGTAACCATGCGCGACCGATGCCGCATAAGATCGGCGCGCGTTAGGAGGCCTGATGGATTTCGAGAAATTTACCGAGCGTACGCGCGGCTTTATCCAGTCCGCGCAGACGGCGGCGCTGGGTGCCAATCATCAGACGCTTACCCCCGAACATCTATTGAAAACCCTGCTCGATGACGAGGAGGGCATGGCCGCGAACCTTATTGCCGCCTCGGGCGGTCGGCCCAAGGACGTGCAGCAGGCGGTGCAACTTGCGCTCGGCAAACTGCCGAAGGTCGAAGGCGGCAATGCTCAGGTCTATCTCGGGCCGGAAACCGCTCGGCTCTTCGAACAGGCCCAGGATCTGGCCAAGAAGGCTGGCGATTCCTTCGTTACTGCCGAACGCCTGTTGCAGGCGATCGCGATGCAGCCTGGAACGCCGGCCGCAACCGCGTTGAAAAACGCCGGGGTAACGGCGCAGGGACTGAACAAGGCCATCGATGAATTACGTCAGGGCCGCACGGCGGATTCCGCAACCGCCGAGAACGCCTATGACGCGCTGAAAAAATATGCCCGCGACCTGACGGAGTTAGCCCGTAACGGCAAGCTCGATCCCGTCATCGGCCGTGACGAAGAAATCCGCCGCACCATGCAGGTGCTTTCGCGCCGCACGAAGAACAATCCGGTTCTCATCGGCGAACCCGGCGTCGGCAAGACCGCCATCGCCGAGGGATTGGCGCTGCGCATCGTCAATGGCGACGTGCCGGAATCCTTGCGCGACAAGCGCCTTATGGCGCTCGATATGGGCTCGCTGATTGCGGGCGCGAAATTTCGCGGCGAATTCGAGGAGCGTCTGAAGGCAGTGCTGTCCGAAATCACGGCAGCGCAGGGCAAGGTTATTCTCTTCATCGACGAAATGCACACATTGGTAGGTGCAGGCAAAGCCGAAGGTGCGATGGATGCGTCGAATCTTCTAAAGCCTGCACTGGCGCGCGGCGAGCTGCATTGCATCGGTGCGACCACGCTTGAGGAATACCGCAAGCATGTCGAGAAAGACGCAGCGCTGGCGCGGCGCTTCCAGCCGGTCTTCGTTTCGGAGCCAACGGTTGAGGACACGATCTCGATCCTGCGCGGCCTCAAGGAAAAATACGAGGTGCATCACGGGGTGCGGATCACGGACAGTGCGATTGTCGCCGCCGCAACTCTGTCGAACCGGTACATCACGGACCGCTTTCTCCCCGACAAGGCCATCGATCTTATGGACGAGGCGGCGAGCCGTCTTCGCATGCAGGTCGATTCAAAGCCCGAAGAACTCGACGAACTCGATCGCCGCGTCATTCAGCTCAAGATCGAACGCGAAGCGCTGAAGAAGGAAAGCGACAAGGCGTCCAAAGACCGGCTCGAAAAGCTTGAAGGCGAACTCGCGGAAGTCGAGGAAAAATCCGCCACGCTCACCGCGCGCTGGAATGAAGAAAAGCGCTCGCTCCATGATACGCAGCGCATGAAGGAACAGGTCGATCAGGCGCGTCAGGATCTCGAAGTCGCGCAGCGTCGCGGTGATCTCGCGCGCGCGGGCGAACTGGCCTATGGCATCATTCCCGACCTTGAACGCAAGCTGCACGAAGCCGCCGATGCGGGCGCGGACCGTCTCGTCAACGAGGCCGTCACGGAAGAACACATCGCGGGCGTCGTATCCCGCTGGACCGGCATTCCCGTCGACAAAATGCTGGAAGGCGAACGCGAGAAGCTTCTACAGATGGAAGGTGCGCTCGAAAAACGCGTCGTCGGCCAGTTTGAGGCCGTGCGGGCCGTCGCCAATGCCGTGCGCCGCTCACGCGCCGGGCTGCAGGACCCGCAACGGCCTATTGGTTCGTTTCTCTTTCTGGGCCCCACCGGTGTCGGGAAGACCGAACTGACAAAGGCGCTGGCGACATTTCTGTTCGACGACGACAGTGCGATGGTCCGTATCGACATGTCCGAGTTCATGGAGAAACATTCCGTGGCGCGGTTGATCGGCGCGCCTCCGGGTTATGTCGGCTATGAGGAAGGCGGCGTGCTCACCGAAGCGGTGCGGCGGCGTCCCTATCAGGTCGTGCTGTTTGATGAAGTCGAGAAAGCCCATCAGGATGTGTTCAACGTTCTCCTGCAGGTGCTTGATGATGGACGCCTGACCGATGGTCAGGGCCGTACGGTCGATTTCCGCAACACGGTTATCATCCTCACCTCGAATCTCGGGGCCGAGTTTCTGGCGTCGCAGGGCGAGGGCGAGGATTCCAGCGCTGTTCGCGCCGAAGTCATGGGCGCGGTGCGCGGCCATTTCCGTCCCGAATTCCTGAACCGTCTGGATGAGATCATTCTGTTCCATCGCCTAAGCCGCGAACAGATGGGCGCTATTGTCGATATCCAGCTCGAACGCCTGTTGAAGCTGCTATCCGACCGGAAAGTAAGCATCCGCCTCGACGACAAGGCGAAAGCCTGGCTGGCGAATGCGGGTTACGATCCGGTGTTCGGTGCGCGGCCGCTGAAGCGCGTCATCCAGCGCAATCTTCAGGATCCGCTGGCCTCACTCATTCTTGAGGGCAAGATCGGCGAGGGCGATGTCGTAAAGGTGTCGGCGGGCGACCATGGCTTGATCGTCAACGGCACCGAATATGCGGCGGATGCCGATAATCTGCGGTCGCCGCAAAACCAATCTGCCAGCGTATCGCTTCATTAACGTGCTCGTGGAGCGCAACGGCATAACCGTTGCGCTCCAGGCGCGTTCTTAAATCTTATTGCTCTGATGTCTGGCGCAGGCCCGCCGCGTCGGCGACGCGGGTCTGCATTGGCAGCGAGGCCACCATTTCGTCGATGCGCGCGCGCTCGGTCAGATAGGCAGTGAGTTCGTCGCCTTCTAGCTTGCGTCCGCTGGCGACCTGCACGGCGTTGGGATTGACCTGCGTACCGTTCTCACGGATTTCGTAATGCAGATGCGGACCCGTCGCGAGGCCCGTCATGCCGCTATAGGCGACGATCTCGCCCTGGCGGACGCGCGCGCCCTTGGTGACGCCATTGGCGAAGCGAGAAAGATGTCCATAGGCCGTTGAATAGCCGTTGGCATGACGGATGACGAGGAGGTTGCCATAACCGCCTGCGCGGCCCGCAACTTCCACCGTGCCGTTACCGGCGGCCATGATCGGCGTGCCCGTCGGCACCGCGAAGTCGATACCCTTATGCATGCGCGTATAACCGAGCACGGGATGACGGCGAACGCCAAAGCTCGATGAGATGCGCGCGCCATCGACCGGCGTCTTCATCAGCAGGCTGCGCGCGCTGTTGCCTTCGGCATCGAAGAACTCGTCGCCGTCCGGCGTCTCGTAACGATAAAGGGTGCGTTCTTTACCACCGAGCGTCATCGAGGCCGTCATGATCTCGCCGCTCTTCGCGGGTTCGCCTTCCGGCGTGTAATAGTGATTGAAGAAAACCTCGAACTGATCGCCCGGCTGCACGTCGCGCTGAAAGTCGACGTCGTAGGAGAACATGTGAATCATCTCTACGACGATGGCGGCGGGAATGCCGGCCTGCATCGCGGCGAGATAGAGGCTGGAGTCGATGGTGGCGCCGGCATGCTGGAAGCGCGAGTCGAGTTCCTTGGCGATGTCTTCGACGACATATTGCCCGGGCGCTGCGAGGTTGACGCGGATTTCGCGTTCAATGCTGGGCGAGAAGGAAAGAGAGAGAAGGCGAAGCGAGGTGGGCTCTGCTTGCGGCGCCTGGATGAAACGTTTCGGAAAGAGCGTTTCCTCAAGACCGAAACTCGCTTCGAAGGCCTGTCCGGCGCGTACGCTGCGCGGCGAATAGAGATCCTTCATCGCGTCGATGACGGCAAGCGAGTCCTGTTGTGATACGCCTGCATCCTGCAGCATGCCCATCAGCGTGCCGCCATTGTCGATCGTCAATGTGCGCGTGTTCACGCCGGGACGGTTCTTGATCGCGTTCGGGTCTTCTGCGTTTCGCCCGCCGCCGATATTGCCTGCCTCGCGCTGAAGCCGCGAGGAAAAGCCCGAGCCCGTAGTGCCCATGATGCCGGCAAGGCGGTAATCCTCGGACGCGATTCCCGGGAGCTGGCGTCCGCCGGGCAGGCTCGCGAGCACGCTGTAGGGAAGGGCGGCTTCGGTGCGATGCGGCTCGTAGGCACCGGCCTCTCCAGGAGGGGCGGCGGCAATAGCGAGCCATGCAATGGCGATGGCGACGGAGCCGGTCACAGAGGTCGAAACAACGGCCCAGCGGCCATCGGGTGAATCGAACACGCTCTCGATGGCAGAGGCCATACGGCGTGTTTCGGTCACGATTTCGGCAAACTTCGACCGCGCGCTATCCAGCAAAATTTCGTTCCTGTCTTAATCAGCGCGGACGAATAGGCCCCGTCGGCGCCCCTGATTCTTCTTATTGCCCAGCCACATACCGGACGAAACTTGCCCTATCTTCCAAACAAGTATTGAAACGTCAACCGTTACGGATTTGTTAATGATAACCCGAAAGCGGCCAAGCTTGGCTTATTGGGCCGCGATGCTGACCGCTTCTTCGCTGACTTTGGCGCGTTGATTGCGTTTTAGCGCCCACATCCAGATGCCGGTCACGGCCAAAAAAAGCGGCAGGAACCCTGAGATAAACACCAGAACGCGCCAGACGAGACCGAGACCAAAGCCCGAATGCAGCCATCGCTGCCAGGTTACGACTCGCTCGCCCACGGCATAGGCGCGCGGATCGTCGACATAGGAAATCTGGCCCGCGTCGAGATCGGATGACACCGTGATTTCGGGCGCCCTTGCGCCATAACCCTTCGGCGCGAAGGTCATCACCATGACTCCGCCCCGGCGCGACGGCATCTGGACCGAGCGGGCTTCCGCATCCGGTATGACGCTGAGAGCGAGCGCCACCGCCGCATCCAGATCGAGCGGCAGGGACGCAGGCGGAGCACTCGTTTCCGGTTCGGAGAACACCTGTCCCAACGGCAGCACAAGACCAACGCCGTCACGGAAGGTCCTCGGAAAGGCGAGATAGAGCCCGCTGAAACTGACGACCAGCAGAACCAGCATCGTCCAGAAACCGACCGCGCTATGAAGATCGCGGTGCAGCCGAAATCCGCGCGCGCCCTGTTTAACGCCGAAGGCGTGGCGCCATTGTCCCGGACGCGGCCACCACAAAACGATCCCGCTGATACAGATGAAGATCAAAGCAATGCCCATCCAACCGACAAAACTGCGGTCCGAAATCGTGCGCACATACAGCGTCGCATGCAGCGTTCGCATGATTCCGAATAATTGCGCCGGCCGGGGCCGTTCCATCTGCCCAAGAATCTCGAGCGACACCGGATCGACGAAGGCGAGATCGCCGCGGTAATTCCCGCCCGCGTCGCCGTCCTGAGGCTCGAACCTGATGGTCGCGGGCTCGCCCACGCCTTCCGGCAGATCAATCCGTGTCGCGCGTGCGTCCGGCAATTGGGATGCGGCGGCGGCGAGAATGGCCTCGATCGTCTGCGCTTCGCCGCGCGCGCGTGCATGCGGCATCGACCATTTCGGCTCCTCCGGCTGCAGCATCAGAATGCTGCCCGAAAGTCCGAGAAGCACGAAGGGCAGTGACAGCAGAATGCCGGTCCACAGATGAACCGTCTGCAACCCGTTTCGAAAGCTCCGCGAGGTCACGCCCGTCAATATCCTATGGCTGCGCCGTCTTTGCGCATTTCGCTCGCACCCCAATAGACGCCGTGCTGGCGATCGAATTGAATCGCCTGGTGTCCGCCGAAGGAATTATACCCGGTCGCAATTTTATGGCCGCGTCGCTGCAATTCGGCTGCAATTTCCGGCGCGACACCCGTCTCCAGCTCCACCGTGCCGGTACCATTGGCGGGCAAGCCGGTAACCTCACTACTGCCGAAATGGCGAAAGCGCAGAAAATCTCCCGCTTCCTGCACATTCATGCCGAAGTCGATCATGTTCACCAACACTTGGACATGACCTTGCGGTTGCATATCGCCGCCCATTACGCCGAACGCCATAAAGGGTGCGCCGTCCTTCATCACGAATCCCGGAATGATGGTGTGGAAGGGTCGCTTGCCCGGCGCATAGACATTGGCCGCCTTAGGTTCGAGCGAGAACAATTCGCCGCGATCCTGAACCATGAATCCAAGGCCATCGGGTACGAGTCCGGATCCCATGCCGCGGAAATTGGACTGGATAAATGACACCATCATGCCATCTCTGTCCGCGACCGTCAGATAGGTCGTATCGCCATCGACAAGTTTCGGTTCGCCGGGGCCAATCGCGGGATTGGCCTTTCGCATATTGATCTCTTTGCGCCGTGTCGCCGCGTAGGAATCCGAAAGCAGTTCCGTCAAAGGCACGTTGGTGAAATCGGGATCAGCAAAGAATTTGGCGAGATCTTCATAGGCGAGGCGCTTCGCCTCGATCATCAGATGCAGCGCGTCTGCCGAACCCGGTCCCATGGATTTCAGGTCATAGGCTTCCAGCACTTTCAGCATTTGCAGCGCGGCCGCGCCCTGACCATTCGGCGGAAGTTCAAACACATCATATCCGCGATAATTCACCGATGCAGGTTCCACCCACTCACCGCTATGCGCCGCCAGGTCTTCATAGCGCAAAGGGCAACCGATGCGCCGGAAGTAGGCGTCCATCGTCTGCGCAAGTTCGCCTTCGTAGAACGCCCCGCGTCCGTCCTTCGCCAGCGTTTCATAGGTACGCGCAAGATCAGGATTGCGGAAAATCTGGCCCTCAACGGGCGTTGCACCGTTTACGAGAAATGTTTTCTTCGCATTGTTAAATTCCTCGATGTCGCCGGAGGCCGCGAAGGTCTCCATATTCTCGCGCCAATGCAGCGCCACGAATTGCGATACCGCATAGCCTTCGCGTGCATATTGGATGGCAGGCGCGAGGATGTCCTGAATCGTCAGACGCCCGAATTTCGCGTGCAGCGCGAACCAGCCATCGATGGCGCCCGGCACTGATACGGAAAGGGCGCCGCGTTGCGGAATGCCCTTACGGCTGCCGAGCTTGGCGCGCAACTCCTCATAGCTCTGACCCATGGGCGAGCGGCCGGAGCCGTTATAGCCCGATAGTCTCTTTTCCCACGGGTCCCAGACGATAGCGAACAGATCGCCGCCAATGCCGCAGGCCATCGGCTCCATCAGTCCCAGCGCGGCATTCGCGGCAATCGCCGCGTCGATGGCGCTGCCGCCGCGCTTCAGAATATCGACCGCGATCAGCGTCGCCAGCGGCTGCGCCGTCGCCGCCATACCGTGTTGTGCAAGGACCGGAGAGCGCGTCGCAAAGGACGCGCCGCTATAGCGGTCGCCCCGACCGTGCCCGGCTCCATATGCCGTTTTCATTCTTTCACCGGAAAAAGACGCGAGAGGAGTGAAGACTATAGGGGCAGGGCGGGGCGGCGTCATCTGCTCCGAACGGGCCGGTTTCACTCCGATTCGTCTTGCACCCTCAGTGCCAAAGGGCCTATGCGAAACCCATGTTGGACGCCCCCCTCCGCCGGATATCCGCGCCGCCGCTAAACGCTCTCGCGGCGTCTCTGGCGCAGATGGGTCTCGGCGCGAATATCGTGACCTTTGTCGCATTCGGGGTCGGCATTCTCGCGGTGATTTTCTACGCCTTCGCGTTCTATGGCGCCGGACTTACCTTCCTAGCACTGAACCGCCTTCTGGATGGGGTTGATGGCGCGCTGGCGCGCCGCCGCGGCGTCACGGAACGCGGCGAATTTCTCGATGCCGCTTTGTCCTATCTGGTGCTGGCCGCAGTGCCTTTCGCCTTTGCACTGGCCGATCCGCAGGGCGGGCTCGCGGCGGCGTTCATGATCCTCGGGCTGCTCGTCATCGCCACAACCGATCTTGCGACGCGCAACTACCTCTCCGATACGCAGAAGGCCCGGTCCGTGCCGCATTGGTTCCTGCTCTGCGAGAGAACCGAGATTTTTCTCATCATCGTGCTGATGACCCTGTTGCCCTGGGCCTTTTCAATCTTCGCCTATCTGTTCGGTGCGCTGTGCTTTGTCACCGGGGGCTTGCGCATCGCCTCCGCGCTCGCCGTCGATCATATCAAGACGCCGTCATGAAGATCGCGCCATGAAAATTGGGATTATCGGCGGAGGGGTGGCAGGGCTCGCCATCGGCTGGCGGCTCGCCGCGAGCGGATGTGCGGTCGATATATTCGAACGCGGTCTCGCAGGCCGCGCCACCAGCTGGGCGGCTGCCGGCATGCTGGCGGCCACTGCCGAAACCGGAAAAGATGACGACGACCATGCACGTCTCGCACACGCCGGTCTCCGAGCCTGGCCGGACTTCGCGGCGGAACTCGAAACAATCTATGGCGAAAGCATAGGGTATCGGCGCTGCGGCGCGCTGCTGGTCGCGACCAGTGAGAGCCATGCCGCGCATTTGAAGGAAACGGCGGCGGCGCTTGCCGCCCGTGGCGAGAAAGCATTCTTTTTGAAGCCGGAGGAAGCTCGGACCCGCGAACCGCTCCTCGCATCCGACATTAAAAGCGCGCTCTATGCACCTGACGATGCACAGATAGATAATCGTGCGCTGGGGCGTGCCTTGACCTCGGCCTTCGTGCAAGCGGGCGGGATTTTGCGTGAACATTGTGGTGTCGATGGGCTCGATCTGCGCGGCGGAAGCGTGCGCGGCGTCTTAGCGAATGGCGTCATATTTCCGGCGGACAAGGTCATCGTCGCAGCCGGCGCATGGTCCAGCCTTGTTGCGGGCGAGGGCGTTCTGCCGCCGGTGCGTCCCGCCAAGGGCCAGATGACGGCGCTGGCGCCCGAAGGTGACGCGCGCATGCCGAACGCGCTCATCTGGGGCGAGGAAACGATCTATCTCGTGCCACGCGGCGAAACTCTCCTGGTCGGCGCGACGGTCGAGGATTCCGGTTTCGAAACCTCGGTCTCCCGCGAAACCCGCGACCTGCTGGTCGCCCGCGCGGTGCGCCTCATTCCGTCGCTCGCCTCCTGGCGGATTGCGGAAAGCTGGGCGGGCCTCCGGCCCCGCACGCCGGACGACGCTCCCGTGCTGGGCGCAACGCCCGTTTCCGGTCTTTATGTCGCCAGCGGCCAATACCGTAACGGCATCCTGTTCGCGCCGGTGATGGCCGATCTGATGCGCCGCCTGATGCTGGATCAGGACCCCGGACCGCTTCTGGGGACCTTCGACACGGCGCGTTTCGCCAAAGCTTGAACTCTGCACTTGCAGCCGCGCCGCCTTCGACTAACGATAGCCGGGTCGGGGGACGACGGCGTTGCAGGTCTACTACCTCACCGGTCTGGGCTTTCTGTTTCTGTTTGCCGGGGGCGAATTGCTCGTCCGTGGCGGAATGGGATTATCGCGTGCCCTCGGCGTCTCCCCGCTCCTCATAGGTCTTCTCGTCATCTCCGCGGGTACCTCCGCGCCGGAATTTTTCATTGCGCTGCGCGCTGGTTTCGAAGGCAGTCCCGCGCTCGCTCTCGGCAATATTGTCGGTGCCAACATAGCCAATATGCTGCTGATAGCCGGGATGGCGGCGTCGTTAAACGTCCTGCCGACCTCGCCCATGATTGTCTTTCGCGATGGCGGGGCGCTGCTGCTGAGCTGCCTGCTGCTTGCCGTCGCGGCGCAGGATGGAAGGCTTGGACAGGTGGACGGAATTCTTTTTGTCTTCACCTATGTCGCTTATGCGGCGCTTTCTTTCTCCGTGGAAAGCCGTCGCGCGAGCGCCCATGTATCCTTTGTGCATCGCGCCAGCGCACAACGTCATCGCGCGTCGCATCCCGGTCTCGGAATCCTTCTGGTTCCGCTCGGCGTGCTGTTGCTGTTCTTCGGCAGCAATCTGATCGTGGACGGCGCCACCGTCCTCGCCCGCAATCTTCATCTGTCGCAGGCGATCTTGGGCCTGACGCTGCTCGCCGTCGGCACGACCTTGCCGGAACTCGTCGCCACGCTGGTCGGTGTGGTGCGCGGACACACCCAGCTTGTGATTGGCAATCTGATCGGAAGCTGCATCTTCAATACGTTGATAGTGCTAGGCGCCACCGCCGCCGTCACCCCGCTCGATGTCGCGCGGGAACTTGCGCGCGAGGACGTGCTGTTCCTGATCGCGGCCACGGCCATCTTCGTCCCGCTGCTCTATACCGGCTGGAAACTGCGTCGCAGCGAAGGCGTCATGCTCGCGGCGCTCTATTTCGGCTACGTCGCGGTTCTGACATGGCGGGCCAGCGTGGCCTGAAAATGAGCCCCTAAAAATCCGCACGCCAGCGCCGTACCCCCATTTTGGCATAACCGGTCAGCGTGCGGCGCGTCCAGGACGCGGCGGGCGGAATATGATTGGACAGCGGCAGTATTATATCGCGCAACCCCGCCGCCATTCTGGAATCCGACTGAAAGAGCGGCGTCATCCAGCGCGATGCCCATTGGTAATAAGCGACATGACTGCGCCGCACCTTTCGATAGCGCGCCAGCGCTTGCGCCATCCCACCGGCATCGCCCTTCGCCTCGGAGGTCAGCGTGGCGAGGGTAACCGCGTCGATCAAAGCGAGGTTCGCACCCTGTCCCAATTGCGGGCTCGTTCCATGCGCGGCATCGCCGATCAGCACCACCCGGCCGCTGTGCCAACGCCGAGGGCGGACATCGCGATAGGTCGCCAGCGACAGCGCATCGAAATCAATATGGTCCAACAATTCGGCCGCTTCGGACCAGAACCCGTTCATGGAAGTGCACAAGCGCTCAAGCCCGTCCGCCTTCGCGCGCTCGTAATCCTTGTGCTTCAGGCTCCAGAACAACGCGACATGCCCACCCTTATGCGTGGACTCCGGCGCCATGCCGACCGGCAAGACGCCGATCATGATGCTGGCGCGGTGATAGACCTGACGCAAGGCGCCGGAAAACCGGTCTTCGATGTCCGGACAGATCGCCCATAACGCGCCCCAGGGATAAAGCCGGTCGCTCCCTTCGCTGGATACCGTGTCGCGCAATGCGCAATGCGAGCCCGATGAAACGACGACAAGATCGAACGGCCCTTCACGACGGCCTTCCGTGTCCACCAGAACCGGCTGTTCCGTGTCTTCGATCGCGGCGACTTCGAAGCCCAGCCGCAGCGCTACGGGTTCCGCCTGCATCGCGCCATGCAGAATTTCGAACAGCGATGCGCGATGAATGCCGAGCCCGAAAACGCCGTCGCTTTTTGGGTCATAGACAATGTCCATGACGGATCGGCCATTTGTGTTCTTACCTAGAAGGCGCGACACGCGCGCGCCGCGCGAAAGTGCGGCCTCCGCCAGTCCGAGATGGGCCAGCGCCGCGAGGCCTGAGGGTTGCAGCAACAGCCCCGCGCCGACGGGCTTCGCCGCCGTGAAGCGCTCAAACACCGAAACCTGGTGTCCCTTGCGTGCAAAGGCGATGGCCGCAGCCTGTCCCGCCACACCGCACCCGACAATGGCAATGCGCAAGCGGCCCCCGATTTCGAATTTAATAGATGAATTGTTCGGCGAGGATACGTTCGTCGAGGCTGTGTCCGGCGTCGAACAGCATCGTGACCGCAAGATTCCGATCCTGCGCTATATCGACTGCCTTCACATGCCGCACTTCGAGATCGTCCGCGACCGCGCTCACGGGGCGCTTTGCGGGCTCCAAAATGTCGATGCGGACTTTCGCGTTTTGGGGCAGCAGCGCGCCGCGCCAGCGCCGCGGCCGAAACGGGCTTAACGGCGTCATGGCGAGCAGCGCCGCATTGATCGGCAGAATGGGACCATGCGCCGACAAATTATAGGCGGTGCTTCCAGCTGGCGTTGAAACCAGAACGCCGTCGCAGACAAGTTCTTCCAGCCGCACCTTGCCGTCCAGCGCGATCTTCAGTTTCGCAGTCTGGCGCGTCTGCCGGAACAGCGACACTTCGTTGAACGCAATCGCCGTCGTTTCGCCGATCGACGAATGGGCCGTCATGCGTAAGGGATGAATGCGCGCCGGTTCCGCCGCCGCGAGACGCGCGGGCAGGCCTTCCTCCCGATATTCGTTCATCAGAAAGCCGACGGACCCGAAATTCATCCCATAGATGGGAATGTCGCCTTCGATGAATTTGTGCAGCGTCTGCAGCATGAAGCCGTCGCCGCCCAGAGCGACGATGAAACGCGATTGCTCCGCCGGAAACTCGCCATAGCGTTTTTGCAACTTTTGCAGCGCCGCTTGGGCCTCCTGCGTTTCGGAGGCGACGAAATGTATGTTCTGGTCCATGTCGGGAAATTATCCGCCGGTTAGCGACATCGGGCGCGCCACGGCGGGGCGGTTGTGGCGCCGGTCGATGATGAAATCATGACCCTTGGGTTTGCGAGCGATGGCCTCGTCGATGGCGGCGAGCAGCACGGCATCGTCCGGCGAAGCGCGCAGCGGCGCGCGCAAATCCGCCGAATCCTCCTGGCCGAGGCACATATAGAGCATGCCGGTGCAGGTCAGGCGCACGCGGTTGCAGCTCTCGCAGAAATTATGGGTCAGCGGCGTGATGAAGCCGAGCCGTCCGCCGGTTTCCCGCACACGTACATAGCGCGCCGGGCCTCCCGTGCGCTCAAGGCTCGGATCGAGCGTGAAGCGCTCGGAAAGACGCGCCCGCGCTAGCGACAGCGGAAGATAATTTTCGGTGCGGTCGCCGCCAACATCGCCCATCGGCATGGTCTCGATAAGCGTCATGTCGAAACCGCGGCCATGCGCCCATTCCATGAGATTCGGAATCTCGTCCTCATTTACGCCGCGAAGGGCCACGACATTGATCTTCACATCGAGCCCCGCAGCTTCGGCGGCATCGATTCCGCGCAACACCTGCGCAAGATCGCCCCATCGCGTCACCGCGCGAAATTTTTCGGGATCGAGCGTATCGAGCGAGACATTGACCCGCTTCACGCCGGTCGCTGCCAGTTCGGAAGCAAATTGCGCGAGCTGGCTGCCATTGGTCGTAAGGGTCAGTTCGGACAGCGCGCCGCTTTCCAGATGGCGGCCGAGGGAACGGAAAAGGCCCATCACGCCGCGCCGCACCAAGGGCTCTCCGCCCGTGATCCGGAGTTTGTCCACGCCCCTGGAGATGAACGCAGAGCACAGCCGGTCGAGTTCCTCCAGCGACAGCACATCCTTCTTGGGCAGGAAGGTCATGTGCTCAGGCATGCAGTAGACGCAGCGGAAGTCGCAGCGATCCGTAACGGAAACGCGGAGATAGCTGACGGTGCGGCCGAACGGATCAATCATGGGCCTAACCTAGCAAACTCAGGCAAAGGTTTCACCTAGGGAGGGGAGGAAGGTTCCCGCTTCTGGCATGGCGCGCCAATAGCGTGTATTTCGCCTGAAAGCGCCAAACAAAACGCCAAACGGGATGAAACATGAAATTCGGGATAGGTCAGCCGGTAAGACGCCGCGAGGATGTGCGGCTTGTGACGGGTTGCGGCCAATACACCGACGATCTCTCTTTCGAGAATCAGCTTTACGCCGCCTTCGTCCGCAGCCCCCACGCTCATGCCCGCCTTCTGGGCATCGACACCGCCGAGGCGCGCGCCATGCCCGGGGTGATCGGCATCCTGACCCATGAAGATGTCGCGGACGCGCCGACCATGCCTACGCTCGCTCGCAATAAAAACCGCGATGGCTCCGACGTGGTCGTGACGCCGAAAGCGCTGCTCCCTGCCGACCGGGCCCGTTTCTGCGGCGAGGCGGTGGCAATGGTGCTGGCCGACAGCGCCGCGCGGGCGCGCGACGCGGCAGACGCCGTGTTCGTGGATTACGATCCGTTGGGCGCCGCCGCCAATTCCGATGAAGCGAAAAACAGCGAACAGATCTGGGAACAGATTCCAGGCAATCTCGCGCTCGACTGGGCGGACGGCAATGAGGCGGCGACGGAAGCGGCCTTCGCATCGGCCGCCAGAATCGTGGCGATCGATCTCGTGCAGAACCGTGTCGTCCCCGCGCCGATGGAGACGCGTGCCGCCATCGGCGACTACGACGCGAAAACAGAACGCTACACGCTCTACTCCGGCACGCAGGGTGTCGCCGGGTATCGGGAAAGACTGGAAATCGCCTTTCAGGTTTCGAGCGAAAAACTGCGTGTCGTGTCCGGCGACGTCGGCGGAGGTTTTGGCCAGAAGACATCGGTGACGGTCGAGCAGATGCTCGTACTCATTGCCTCGAAGAAATTCGGGTGTCCGGTGCGCTGGACCGGCGACCGCTCCGAAGCCTTCCTCGCCGATACGCATGGCCGAAACTTAAAAACCCACGCCGAACTCGCGCTCGATTCCGATGCCCGCATTCTCGCGGTGCGCGTGAAGACCGATGCCGATATTGGTGCCTATATGTCGATGATCGGCCCCAATGTCGTGACGACGGGCGGGATGCGCATCCTCGGGGGCGTCTATCGCGTGCCTTCGGCTTATGTGCATGTCATGGGCTATATCACCAATTCGTCCTGCATCAGCGCCTATCGTGGCGCCGGAAGACCCGAAGCGGGCTACATCATGGACCGTCTGCTCGATCTCGCGGCAGCGGAATTTGGTCTCGACCGCATCGAAATCCGTAAGCGCAATCTTCTGTCGTCCGAAGAACTTCCCTACAAAAACTGGAAAGGCCTCACGATCGACTCAGGTGAATTCGTCCGCAATCTTGAGGAAGCTGCCGCTATCGCCGACTGGCACGGCTTCAAAGCGCGGCGCAGGGAATCCGAAGCACGCGGCAAACTGCGCGGGCAGGGCGTTTCCTATTATGTTGAAGTCTCAGGCGGCCCCCCGGGCCCCGAGCCCGCTGCGATACGTTTTTCGGGCGATGGCGGTGTCCAGGTGCTTCTTGGCACACAGTCGAACGGGCAGGGGCACGAAACCTCATTCGCACAACTTGTGTCCGACCGTCTCGGGCTCGATTATCATCTCGTTTCCATCCTTGAAGGCGATACCGATTACGGTGTCGAGGGCCGAGGCAGCGTTGGCTCGCGCTCATTGCAGACGGCGGGCAATGCGATCCTCGCCGCTGCCGACGACATCATCCGCAAGGGCAAGCTCGCGGCCGCCCACATGCTGCAGGCGGGCGGCGCGGACGTGCATTTCTCCATCGAAGGCGAGCAGGGTCTGTTCCGCGTGGCGGGCAGCGAGCGGGCGATTTCGCTGCGTGATCTCGCCGTCACGCTGCAGCGTGAAAAAATTCCGGGATTCGAGACGGGCCTTGATAGCGAAGGAGCCTTCGAAGGCAAACCGACCTATCCCAATGGCTGCCATATCTGCGAAGCGGAAATCGATACCGATACCGGGAAGGTTGCGATTGTACGTTATGTCATCGTCGACGATATGGGACGCGTCGTGAATCCGCTCATCGTCGAGGGGCAGGTGATCGGTGGCGTCGCGCAGGGGCTTGGCCAGGCGTTAATGGAAAACGTCGTCTACGATCCGGATTCCGGCCAGTTGCTGACGGCGAGTTTTCTGGACTACGCCATGCCGCGCGCGTCCGACATGCCGTCCATCGACATGCGCTATAACGAAATTCTCTGCACCACCAATCCGCTCGGTTCCAAAGGCGCAGGTGAGGCGGGCACCGTCGGTGCATTGCCAGCAATCATCGGCGCCTTGAGCGACGCGCTGGGCGTTTCCCATATCGATATGCCGGCAACCCCCGATCGAATCTGGAAGATACTTACTCGAACTCGTAATTGAGCCCGAAAATCAGCGTACTTTTCTTGAATTTCACCGCTGCCGGAATCCCTGCAATGGCAAGCGTCGGGTTCTCCCCGTCGTTCCAGCGATATTCCACGACGCCCGAAAGCGCGCTGCTAATGTCGGATTCCAGCGTGCTGGTCACTTCATGTCCCGCATCGCCCGACGCATCCGAAAGGAGCAAACGCCTGTTTGGGTCGGTCATTTCGATGGTCAGATCGGACGTAGCGTCGAGCGGAATGGCCTGTGCCCTCGGCAACTCTACCTGAACCCGGTTTGGCATCAGCGATTGTGCGGACGCCCCGACCGGCGTCAGACACAAGGCTATCAACGAGATGTAGATCCGCCGCACACCCGTCTCCCATTCGTTCCACGGAAATATAAACGCGTAAAACGTGAACGGGTTTTAAGGGAGCAAACGGGGAAATTACGGATGAAAGGACGAGAACCCGGAGATCAGTGTTTGGCGTGGGCCTCGAGTTCAGCGTAAATGCGTGAAACTTTTGGGTAATCCGTTTTTCCGGTGCCGAGGACAGGAATTTCCTCAACCGTCAAAACGCGTCGTGGGACCGCAAGTTCCGCGACCCCATGATTATGGGCCCAATGAATGAAATCATTGCGATTGGCAAATTTGCTGGTGGTCACCAGAATGATCTGCTCGCCTTTGCGCCCATCGGGAATCGCTATCGCCGCATGCATGTCGTCGGGCCACAAAGCCGACGCGCAATTCTCGACCACGGTGAGGGAAACGGATTCGCCGCCGATTTTCGCAAAGCGCTTCAATCTCCCGCGAATGGAC
This sequence comes from uncultured Alphaproteobacteria bacterium, assembly GCA_903862715.1. Lineage (GTDB taxonomy): Bacteria > Pseudomonadota > Alphaproteobacteria > Micropepsales > Micropepsaceae > CAIYRG01. The sequence goes on along the minus strand of CAIOYY010000017.1, from coordinate 6,614 downwards.
AGAAACCCTTCCTCATCAAGATAAACGATATCGCCGGTATCGTGCCAACCGCCCTCGGGTGGAACAATTTTTCCCGGATCCTCGGGACGTAAATACCCCAGCATGATATTGGGCCCGCGAACGAATAATCGCCCGCCGCCGCTGATGCCTTCCACCGGGTCGATGCGCGTTTCAATCGCGGGCAATACATGGCCCACGGTTCCGAAACGGTTCACCTCGGCTTGATTGGCGGCAATCACCGGCGCGGTTTCGGTAACGCCATAGCCCTCCAGCAGCTCCAGATGATGCTTCTGGCGGATATAGGTTCTCGTTTCATCGCGCAGGCGTTCGGCGCCGCAGACCACGAGGCGCAGGCTCGCGAGTTCCCCTTCATCAGCGGTGCGCGCATACTGCGAAACGAATGTGTCGGTCGAAAGCAGGATGGTTGCCTTCTTTTTGTGGATGCGGCGCACGATCTCATGCGGCTGGCGCGGCGTCGGATGCAACACCATATTTACGCCGAGATAGAGCGGCATCAGGCAACCGACCGTCAGCCCGAAGGAATGAAAGGTCGGCAGCGGATTGAACAGAATATCGTTCGCACGAAACGTGATATGCGCGCGCACCTGCTCGACATTGGCCAGTACATTGGCATGGCTGAGCGCAACGCCTTTGGGTTCGCCTTCGGTGCCGGACGTGAACAGAATAAGCGCGGTATCGTCCGGTCGCGCATGGCCGCCGACGGCCCAGGGTGCGACAGGCCCTACGACGGCGCGCGCTTTATCGAAGACCGATAATTTCTCGCGGATGTCTTCAAGGTACAGAATCTCGGCGCGCGCCTTCAGCCAGTCTTCCAATTCGTGGAATTTTCCGACCTCAATGAATTTATGCGCGGTAACAACGCGTCTGATACTGGCGGCCTTCAGCGCCGCTTCCATGCCCTGAAACCCGGCGGTGAAATTGAGCATGGCGGGCACGCGCCCATAGGCGGAAATGGCCAATACGCTCAGCACCGATCCGACCCCGGTCGGCAGAAGAACGCCGATCGCCTCTCCCGTCTTCGTGTTCCGGGTCAGAGATTTGCCGAGGGCATAGGCCCCCCGGATAAGCGTGTCATAGGTGAACCCGCGCTCGTCCCCATCGGTCAGGATGGTGCGTGCGCCGCCAAATTTCCGGCGCGCTTCCAAAAGCGCGGCCAGCAGGGTACGACGAGCACGCCCGGCGTCATAGATGTTGTGAGTCAACCAAGCTCCTCCCAGACTCCGAGCGTAACCGACAAGCGGCCGGAGGCAAGTCTTCAGAAACCTTCGGCGCGGAAACGGTCCTCCGGTGTAACGCGTAAGGACGCGAAAAGGCGAGCGAATGCGGGGTTCGGGTTTGCGTGTTCCCATTCTGGTGATGTCCGGCATTTTACTATGCGCGGGCGCGGCATTTGCCGCCGAGGACGTGCCAGCCTTGTCACCGTCGCTCCCCGACATGACCGGCGTCCCGGCCAATGAAGCCATAGAGAACTATCTCTCGCAGGACCTTCTCCTCGAACGACTGGAAGATGAACTCGCCTCGGGTGTACTTTCTCGCGAAGAAGAAGCGGATCTCAGAGGCTTTCGCGGCGATCTCTTTCTGGAAATGGGGGATTGCGCGGGCGCGCGCGCCGAATTCGATGCGGTGATCGCGCTGGACCGGGGCAATGCCGAAGCCTTTGCGTTTCGGGCGCTGAGTGCCTTTGCCTGCGGCGAGGACCCACAAATGGGCCTTGATGATGCGCTCGAAGCCGTCCGTCTCGATGCCCAATCGCTGCTGGCGCATTATGCGGTCGGCATGGGCCTGCTTGCGACCGGCGTTCCCGACGAGGCACTGGCCTCCTTCGACGAGGCGGTGCGTCTCAATCCCGACGCGATGCAGGGCTATTGGGGGAGGGCCCTCTATTTCGAGACGACGGGCGAACCCGCGCGCGGGCTGGCCGATATAGAGCGGGTCATCTTCCTCAGCCCGGATTTCGCGCCGCCCTATGCCTCGCGTGGAACGCTGCGTTACGATTCCGGCGATTACGACGCCGCCATTGCCGATTTCGATATTTCCTTGCGGCTCAATCCCGATGCCATGACGCCGCGTTTCTGGCGCGCACTGTCTTACGCGGCAAAAGACGATTACGCCCGGGCCATCGAAGATTTCGATGCGATACTGAGCCGCGGCGAATCTTCCTCCGCCTATCTCGGCCGCGGCATCGCCTTTTCGAAGGAAGGCCACATTGCCGAAGCGCTGAGCGATTTCGACAATGCGCTGCGCCTCGATCCCAATTCCGTCGCGGGTCATTACCAGCGCGGCTATCTGCGCCTGACGACCGGCGACGGCGCGGGCGCTCTCGCCGATTACGATTTCGTCCTGAGCACGAACCCGGACATTGGTGGCGTGCATGTGTTTCGTGCGATGGCGCTGAGCCTCACCGGACAGATCGATGCCGCCATCGCGGCTTATGAAACGGCCTTGCAGCTCGGCGTGAATGAGGGGTGGGTGCATATGCGCTTGGGCGAACTTCACGCCGCGCGCGGCGCCTTTGATCCTGCCTTGGCGCAATATGAGGAAGCATCCCGTCTCACACCCGAGAATAGCGACATTCGTTTTGCCATCGCGCAACTTTATGCGGTGAAAGGGGACGTCGCGCGCGCGGGTAACGAATATGATGCGCTGATCGCCGCCGCTCCCGGTGTCGAAACCTATCTCGCGCGGGCGCATTTCTTTTATGCGACCGGCGACTTCGCACATGCCGTCGAGGATTTTTCCAAAGTGCTCGAACTGGATCCCGAAAATGCCGAGGCCTTCGCCAGCCGGGGTGTCGCAAAACTGGACATGGCGGAATATGACGCGGCTTTATCCGATCTCAACAGGGCGGTCGCCCTTCGCCCCGACGATTCCGCCAACTGGCATGGCCGCGCGCTCTATCACTACGCGGTCGGTGATTACGAAAATGCGCTTGCCGATCTGAACCAGGCGATCGCGCTCGCGCCCGGCTTTGACGGATTGCACCTGATGCGAGGCGATATCTTCGTGGCCGCGGGCGATCTGCAGGCGGCGCTGACGGAATATGACGAAGCGCTGCGGTTGAACCCCGCGTCGGCCGACGCCCATTTGACGCGCGGGCGGATTTACTTCGTCGCGTTCGAACTGGAACGCGCACTCGCCGACTTCAATCAGGCGGTGCAGCTCACGCCGGGCGATTTTCGAGCCTATGTCCAGCGCGCCGAAGCGCTCTCGGCCTTCGGCCGCTCCGATATGGCGCTGATCGACCTCAGTACCGCCGAACGCCTCAACCCTGCGGCCGCCATAATTTTCATCGGCCGCGGCGCGATCTTCTCCGCCGCCGGCGCCTATCCCGAGGCCATTGCGGAATATGACCACGCGCTCCAGCTCGAACCCGACAATGTCGCAGCGCTGACGGGCCGGGCCAGCGCCGGACTGAATGCGGGCGAGACGAGCACACTGTTGCCGGGCCTTGATCGGGCACTGGCGCTCGATCCCGAAGCGATCGATGCCCACACGGTTCGCGGCGCAGTCCATGCTGCTTCCGGCGATCTGATGCGCGCCCGAGCCGATTTCGACGCCGCGCTCGCGCGCGACCCGGATGCGGTCAATGCGTTGCTCTATCGAGGGATGCTCTCCTTGCGCGAGGAGAACCGCGCGGCGGGCTTTGCGGATCTCGACCGTGCCGTGGAAACAGCGCCGAAAGACTGGAAAGCCCTAAAGGGCCGTGCTGTCGCCTATGGGCTGGAAGGCCGCTACGCAGAAGCAATTACCGATCTGACCGCCTGCATCGCGGTCCAACCCACGCTTGCCGAGTGTTATTCCTTGCGCGGCGACATGTATGTCGCTTCAGGCGACGGGACCAAGGCGGACGCCGACTACGCCAGGGCGAACGCCCTTTACCGGCCACCGGTCGTGTCTAACCTGACCCCGCCCCCCCCACCGGCAACGCCCAGAAACGCCCGAACAAACCTGCAAACAGGTGATTTTCTCAAGGCAACGGGCTAGAAGAAGCCATGAACCGGACTCGTCAGACGAGCCCCGGCCTCGGCTGGGCTCCCATTCTTGCACTGGTCGCGGGCGCTACCCTTGCGCCTTCGGCGGGCGTTGCCGTGCCCGAAATCACCGGTCCCTCCGTCCTCGCGCCGCCCAGCGAATTCGATCCGGGCGACGCCGTATCGGGCATGCTGCGCGATGACCGCTCGCTCGACCTGATCGAACGCGCGCTGGGCGCAGGCTCGCTCGACCCCGCCCATGAAGCCGAACTGCGCCTCATGCGGGGCTCGATCTATCTCGACACCGGCTCCTGTGACGAAGCCGTCATGGAACTCTCCAAGGTGCTGGACCTGACGCCGGATGACGACGAAGCGCTCGCCAAACGCGGCCTCGCTTATCTCTGCAACGATGATTACGAAGCCGCAGGGCGCGATCTCGACGACGCCGTGGCGCTTAATGACGAATCCTACTGGGGCCGCTTCGGACGCGGCTGGCTCTATTTCCGTGCTGATAAATTCGGCGACGCCGAAGCGGATTTCGGCATCGTCATCCGCATCGCGCCCCAATCGCCGCTGGGTCACTGGGGTCGGGGCTATGTCCGTCTGACGCGCGGTGAATATGAAAATGCCATTTTCGATTTCGATAACGCGCTGCGCTTCAATCCCGGATTCGGCGCGGCCTACATGCTGCGCGGTTACGCTTCATTGGGTCTTGACGAGAACGAGGACGCGCTGGCCGATTTCGGCGCGGCCCTGCGTTTCGGCTCGGAGGATTCCGGAACGTTTATCGGGCGTGGCTTCGCCTTTCTGAAGCTTGCGCGTACGGATGAAGCGCATGAGGATTTTACCACAGCGCTTCAAATGGAGCCGGCTTCCTCATTGGCGCAGGAAGGGCTTGGCCTCGTGCTGAACGAAAAGGGCGCCTTCGAGGAGGCGCTGACGGCGTTCACCACCGCCATTGATGGTCCGCCGCGCGTCGATGCCTATTTCGGACGTGGCGTTGCCCGCATGGAAACCGGTAATCTCGAAGGCGCGGTGCAGGATTTCGAGGAGGCGTTGCGTCTCGCGCCCGATTATGCCGGCACCTATGTCAATCTCGGGATTGCCTATGCGCGCGCCGCCCAGTGGGACCTTGCGCTCGAAAATTACAACGAGGCGCTGAACCGCAATCCGAGCGAAAAAACCGCCTATTACAACCGGTCGCTGGTCCATCGCCGTCGGGGCGCCTTCGAAGCGGCAATAACCGACCTCACCGAACTCATTCGCCTTAGCGATAACTCGGCCGACAGCTATGTCGATCGCTGCATCGGCTATTTCGATATCGAGGAAGATCTTTCGGCGCTGTCCGATTGCAACACGGCGCTTTCGCTCGACGCTTCCGTGGCCCGCGCTCATGGCATGCGTGGGCTCATCTATGGCCGCATGGGCGACTATGCCAAAGCCATTACCGAATTCGACGCCGAAATCATAAGCCGTCCCGATCATCCCGCCGCCTACCGCGAACGCGGACTCGCTTATGCGGAGCTGGGCGATGAGGAACGCGCTTTCGCCGACATGGAAGCTGCGCTGCAACGCGATTCCGATTATGCCGAGGCCTATGTTGGACGGGGCAATCTCTTTGAGCGTAAGGGCGAGAACGACAAGGCGCTGGCCGATTTCAGTTTGGCCATCGACCTCGACCCGAACGATGCAAACGCTTATATCGAACGCGGCGAGCTGTACCGCGCCATGGGCGAAATGGACAAAGCCGAAGCCGATTTCATAAAGGCGGCGTCACTGACGCCGCAGGGGAACGCGGCAGATCGTTCTTCGCTGCAATAACGGATCTCATGGCAGTTATTTTCGAACAGGATTTTTCCAAGCCCTCCGCGGCGAAAACCGCGAGCGCAGAAGATCGCGGCGTGCGCCATCCCGAAAAGGCGCACCGCCCGGATTCGCCGCTCCTCCGCAAGCCGGAATGGATCAGAGTCAAGGCTCCGGTCAGCCGCGAATATGCGGAGACTCGCGCGATCGTCCGCGAACACGGCCTCGTCACCGTCTGCGAGGAAGCGGGCTGCCCCAATATCGGCGAGTGCTGGACCAAGGCGCACGCCACCTTCATGATTTTGGGCGACACCTGCACCCGCGCCTGCGCCTTCTGCAATGTCCGCACCGGCGTTCCCAGAGCGCTGGACGTCGATGAACCTCGCCGCGTGGCGGATGCCGTTGAAAAACTAAAACTCGCCCATGTGGTCATCACCTCCGTCGACCGCGATGATCTTGCCGATGGCGGCGCAGATCATTTCGCGCAGACCATCAGCGCTATTCGCGCGGTCAGGCCGAACACCACGATCGAAATTCTGACGCCGGATTTTCTTCGCAAAGAGGGGGCCATCGAACATCTGATGACCGCGCCGCCGGACGTCTTCAACCACAATCTGGAAACCGTGCCGCGCCTCTATCTCACCATCCGTCCCGGCGCGCGCTATTTCGCGTCGCTGCGCCTGTTGCAGCGGGTGAAGGAAATCGATCCGCAGTCTTTCACCAAATCCGGCCTGATGGTCGGCCTCGGCGAAACGCGCGAGGAAATCATGCAGGTTATGGATGACCTGCGCGCCGCCAATGTCGATTTCCTTACTATCG
>CAIOYY010000016.1 GCA_903862715.1 uncultured Alphaproteobacteria bacterium | reverse complement strand
TCGCCGGTGCAGACAATATTGCCGGTCAGCCGGTTGCCGACCGTCTGCATATTGTTCACGGAACAGCCTTCGAATTCCTGGCCGAGATTGATGGTCTGGGCGTTGTCGATATCCTCCTGAGTGATGCAGACCTGAACAACGACGCCGTTATTCGTCATGTTGAAATTCGGCATCGGAATACCCATCGCTTGCATCTGGGCCTGCATTTCGGGCGTCGCCATCTCCGCCATCATTTCCATATTCATGCCGTCGGTCATGCCGGGCACGCCGTCCAGCGACATGGTCTGGCTCCAAAGGCCCGGACGCGGCAGCGCCTGCGCGAAACAGGTCCCGGCGGCGAGGCTCAGGGCGAGCACGGCCATGCCCATACGAACTGATTTCTTCATAAGACTGCGACTCCCAAACACCGCCCCCGGTTCGGTGACGATACAAGCCCCGCCCCATGTTGAGAAGGCGGCCGGAAAAACTTACATTCCGGCACGATTTCACAACCGGTTCCGGGGAGACCTTATGCAATTGGCGAAAGTTCTAGTCGCATCCACTTTACTCAGCGCCGGCGCGGCGCAGGCCGCCGACGTGCCGGAGGCCATTCCGTTCGACATTCCCTATGGCATGCCGATTACGGTCGAGCTTGCGAAGACCGCCGTGGAAGCCGCGCAAGCGGAAGCCGAACGGCGCAACTGGAAGCTGGCCATCGCCGTCGTGTCGCCCGCGGGCGACCTCACTTATTTTCTGAAGATGAATGACACGCAGCTCGCCTCGCCCGAGATCGCCATCGGCAAAGCGCGCACCGCGGCGCGTTTTCGCCGCCCGACGGAAGTGTTTTTCACTGCTATGGAAACGGGACATCCCTATGTCTCGACGCTGGGGGACGGCGTCGTCGCCTCGCCGGGCGGCATTCCGATCATCGTCGAAGGCAAGCTCATCGGCGCGATGGGTTGTTCGGGCGGCACCGGCGCGCAGGATGCCGTCGCCTGTCAGGCGGGTATCAACGCGGTGACGCAGTAGCGACAATGAGTGCGGAGCTCAGGACGTGGATCGAAGGCACCATGCACCTGCTCTCCACCGAGGAGGGCGGAAGAGAAACACCCGCGATTACTACCGACGGAAAATACAGACCGCAGCTCTATGTCGAGGACACCGACGTCAGCACGAGCCTCTTTCTCTACAAGGTAACCGGGAAGGAATGGCTTGCGCCGGGCGAGAGCGGTGAATTTGTCGGGGCGCTCCTGTCCCCTCAATTGGTCGGCGATGCGCTCCAGCCCAATGCCAAATTCAAAATCCGGGAAGGCAGGAAGGTCGTCGGCGAGGTAAGGATCGCGAAAATCTGGACAACGAACGAGCCGATCTGAACAGAGCCGCGCGTCCTTCGTCCTTCGACAAGCTCAGCACGAGAAAAATGAAATTCCTCATGCTGAGCCTGTCGGAAAACGAAAAAGTCGCGGAAGGCCATGACGGCCCTCCGCGCTTTTTTATTCCATGATGTGGCGTTTTCAGAACGCCTTCGGATCGAAGCCATGCGCGGCGCAGACCGCCTTCGCCAGATGCTCGAAGCGCACGCCATGCCGCTCCCAGTTCTTCATTCCGAGCGATAATAGCCGCAAATGCACCATCTCATGCGCGACCGTCTCGATCAGCGAATAGAGATGGCCGTTGGAGTGCTCCGACACGCCGAGGATGATCTTCTCGCCGACGCGTTCCAGCGCGCCGCGCTCGGCCCGCGAGCGATAGACGCGGAACGTAAGCGCCTCCGCTTCCGGCAATCCCCAGCGATGAAACGGTTTCGTGCCGCGCAGCACATCATACACCGTGCCGATCATGCCGGGGTTCAGATGCAGCGTGGTCATGGATACCTGTTAGTCATTCCCGGCGCGCGGACACGAAGTGGGCGCGCGGGAAGGGAACCCAGGTTGCTGGCCCGCGCATACGTTGAACACCTGGGTCCCCTTCCCTCGCGCCGCAAACGCGGCGCTCGCCGGGGATGACAATTTACCGCCTGTCTTCTTCCAGCAGCGCGATGCGGCGCTCGTCCTCATTGAGGCGGTTCTCATGCACGGCAATCGCCGTCTGGTTGACGCGTAGCGCGGCCTCAATATCCTCGATGCCGGTCCACATTTCGACGAACAGCCACATGGCGACCGGCACGCGCGCGAGCAGCACCAGCGCGGCGTGGTTCGCGACATCGGCGATCATGCGGCCACGGCCGTTGAGCCCGGCGGTATTGAGATCGGTCATGGGATACCCAATGCGCCGTTGAGCCTTGCGCAGGGGCGCGGGACTTCGGCTATAAGAGAAAAAAACACGGGGCCGGCGGCCCCTCACGGAACGGCGGATATGTTGCGCGATCTCGATATCAAACTGGTGGCGCTGGTCCTGATCGGCGCGATCGTCTTCGGCGTCTACGCGACCATCGACTATTTCCGCTTCCGGAATACGCCCGAAGAAGAAGTCTTCTACATCAGCCCGGACATCGGCGATGTGGAACCGGTAACCTTGGAAGGCATCAGTGAACCTATGCAAATCGACCAAGAATAAATTTGAGCAATTCACGACGAAAGAGGCTTCAGCACCTTCTTTAAAAACACGTCATTGGCGAGCAGCGTACGCGCGCGTAATGGCGCTCCAGGCGTCCTGCGTCTGCTGTGACGCAGGGACCACCGTATTGAAATCGGGCGTCTGAACGCCCTGATTATAGAGCGCCTGCGACTGGTTTAAGATTTGTTCGAGATAGGGACGCGCCGGTTTCCAGGGATCGGTTCTCGAACGCGTGGTCGTGGAGCTGCCTCCGGTCATCAGTTGAGTTCCTTGTGCATCAGGTAATGCGTTACCCGATAATCTTTCATGTGTTTGGCCCAGCCTTTGCGCGCCCATAAAAGCGCAGCGCTGCAGCCTTCTTTCTTCGCCCAGTCCTCGAGAAGTTCTTTCAGTGAGAACCAGGCCGAAACATGGACGCCGCCGAGAAGTTCGATCTGCAGCGCCTTCTTGCCGCTCGGAAATTCCTGCAACGAGGTGACGATGGCGGCGCTTACCTCGCGCAGCGGCGCCTCCCCGACAATGATCCAGAGCTGACGATCGCCCTCGATGAGCTGCGCTTTCGTCGTCTCCAGCGTGAACGTCCCAAGCGTGCGCTCGATCGCGCCGGCCAGATAGGCTTCGACCCAGGGCCACAGCGCAGCCACGGCCTCTTTCGGGACCTGTACGAGATGCATGAAATACCAAATCCTGAAACGGCGGCTTGCGTTACGGCGCACCCGTGTTCAATAGTTTGCCTGACGCAGAGAGACATCCGTTGAGATGAAAAGTTTTGGAACGCGCGCCATCCTGTTCACAATCGCCGGAATGATCATTGCGCCGTTTGCCGCCGGAATGGTCGTTGTTCTCGCCGCTTCTCTTGGAGCGCTCGTTCAATGGTCCCCGCTTTCGCATGAGTCATATGCGCCGGTTCTCGATACCGCGCTTTATATCACGCTCATCATCGGTTACCCGATCATGATTTTCCTGATCGGACCGGCGGCGCTGGTTCTGCGCCATTTCAAGCGCGAGTCATTTGCCGCCTATGCCGCCACAGGTTGGGCGCTCGGGATGGTGTTCGCGGTATATTTTCTTGCCCTAAGGGCATCTTCGCTGCCGATCTATGCCGACGTCTTCAGCATGGCGTTTGCACTCGGCGCCTGTGGCAGCGGCATCGCCATTCTGTTCTGGATGATTGCGCGCCGACCATTGCTCGCGCCCCGCCATAAACCTCAGCCCAATATCGCGTAGAAAAATGTCCGGTCGGTATCGCTGCTGCTCGCGTGGTTGATCGAGAAACTGACGCCGTTGATCACATTGCCGGGCTGGATATAGACCACGCCTAAGCCCATTTCCGCCGCAGCGTTCGCGGTCTGGGGAAACAGGAACAGTTTGGAGCTCGCGCTGACCAGCACGTTCTCGACGACGGTTGAAGACGCGCCCGGCGCCAGCGTAACCTCGCCGACGCTGTTGATCTTGCCGAGCAGCGCGGCATTCACCGCTTTGGCAATATCGCGGGGCGGCGCTCCTTGAGGCGGCAGAAGCGGTGTGGGCATGGGCAGATCCGTCCGATATTATCTGATGCAATTAATGGTTCGCCCCTCTTCCACTCCCGCATAACTCTCCGAGAAGGTGGGATGGAGCAAAGTGATTTGAGTTGGCTTACGAGCACGGGACAATAAAATGCGCGGCCGTGTAATTTTCAGATGGTTGCTCTACGGAACGGCCGGCTTCTTGGTGGCGCAAAATTTATATCGCTCAGGAGAAGCTACAGTGGCAGAGGACCTTGAAACACAAATTGTGGTTCAATGGCTGAATACGACGCCTGCGCCTTCGGGATCCGCCGCGTTGGAAACGCTGGCGCAACTCACGGAGGACTTTTCTGTCGAACAGGTGTTGGAAGAAAATTCAGACGGTCTGTACTGGGTGGACGGGAATGACTTCGGTGGCGGGACATATAACGTCTTCTTGTATTCTTCCGATCCCGACGCAGCAGTCCGAAAAGTCATCGAACTTTTTGAAATGGGCCAGTTGAGACCCGGCATGCGCATTGGCGTCGCAGAATATCTCGACGAAGAGCGAACAAACTGGAAATTTAGGCCTGCCTTCCCGGAAGGTCTTGAAACCTTCGACATTATGTACTGACCGAGAACATCCGTGAGCATTGAACCTCGTGCGGCAGAAGCGGTGTCGGCATGGGAGGTCATTCTCCTGGTCGCGGAGTGAAAAAGGGAACACCACAAAGGCGGCGTTCCCTTTTTCTACATCCGCAAATGAGGCGTCAGACAATTCTTACGGCGTGCGTCCCTCGCCACCCGCATCGAGAAAGGATTGATAGCGTCGGTCGCTTTCATCGAGCCAGGTCTGCCAGGGACGCGGATCGGCGGCGTTGAAGTACAGCTCCTCGCCTGGCAGGCGTTCATTCAGAATACCGCGATCGTCCATATAGACCTTGATCGACGGCCCATTGGTATCGGTGCAGGTGTTGTACAACCCCCGCAATTCCGCCGCTGGGTTTGCCTCACGCTCGAATGTAATCGCGGCGTGAACGGGTTGTGTGAAAACCGCCGGATCGTAGAGCGTAATTTCCCCTTCGATCACATCGCCGACGCGGCGATAACGCTCCACAGATTCCAGATCGTCGCTGAATTCCGAGATGCCGCCTTTCCATCCCTTGATCTGATTGGTGTGAACGATGAGCGTGTCTTCGTCCCAGAAACCGATGGACTCGCCATGCCATTTCGAGAACTGGCGATCTTCCGGCGGATGCCCGCTGCCATCGGTATAGATCCAGCGCAACGGCATTTCGGTAAAGGTCGAACCAACCGCGAGCACCGTTCCGGGGCGCACATAGAATTCCATCGGTGAGGATTCGACGGCGGAGAGAAAGCCGCGCGGCAGGCAGAAGGCACCTGCCCACCACAGGCGGCCTTCAACGGTCGCCTTCAGATCCTGTACCATGTGTTCCTGATATTCCGGCGTGAGATAGGCGACGATATCGCTGGCCGGACTGTCGCCTGGATCGAAGCCGCCGCTCATATTCCAGACACCGTCCCAATTGGGCAGCGTCTCCATCGTGTGCTGTGTCGGCGTGCCAGCATCGCCCAGCCAGGCTTGGTAATGCTCCCATGCCGTTCGATAGGGATAGGGTGTCGCAAAATCCGTTGCACCGATTTCGCCGGTGCCGGGCGTACCATAGGCACGCGCGGCGGCTTCCTGACCCGTGCCGACACCACCCGCGGCGAAATCGATCGCCATGCCACTGAGCTGACCGACGGTGTTATTGAGATAATAATCCGGATCGGTCCAGAGCGCGCGATCCTGACGAAAATCTTCTGTGTTGAAAAGTGTCGTCTGCGCCGCCGCGGGGGTCACAAGCGAAGTACCGAGAAGCAAAGCCGCATACGACGTCGCACAAACAAGATGGGCGTTCATTCGTTTCTCCCCTTTTGTACACGAGGCTTGGCGCCTCTTATGCCGGGAGTATGAGCACGCCCCACGAGGGGCGCAATGGCGTGGCCGGCGGGGCGGCGCGCCATGAGGCGACAGAAGCGGCGTCGGCATAGGAAAATCGCTTGGGCGAGCCGATAACGTTTCACTCGCTTCCATGGTAAGAAATACGCGCCCGGAACAAAGGCGCATTCGATGCAGATGAGAACCTCGCGCCTCGCGGCGCTCGTCCTTTTCACTTTCACGACCGGCGTGCTCATGCCGTCAGCAGCAGCGGGGCAAACACCCGGCGATCTGTCGGGTCTCTGGACCAGAGGCCCCGCCGCGCAGTCCTGGTATCGTCCGCCCGAAAGCGGACCGGGACCGGTCGCCAATCTGACGCCACCGCCTCCCGATGCGGGCGGCGGCACGGGTACGATCTATGTCGGCGATCATATGAACCCCATTCTTCAACCCTGGGCCGCCGAGATCGTTCTGCGCAAAGCCAATGCGGCCAAAGCCGAGACACCGGAAGTGGGCGGCCAGCAGCTTTGCCGCCCGCATGGCGTTCCGTTCATTCTCGGCCTGAACGATGCCGTGCAAATTCTGCATACGCCGGACCATTTCATTCTTCTATATGCGCGCGAGATGCGCACGCGCATCGTTTACATGAATGCGGCGCATCCTGACGACATCATTCCCAGTCCCTATGGCCACTCGATCGCGCATTGGGAAGGTGACACGCTGGTCGTGGATACGATCGGCCTGTCCGATGATACCTGGACCGACCGTCTGGGCACGCCCCATACAGAGAAAATGCGCGTGGTCGAACGCTACCGGAAATTGAGCGACGCCGAGATGAGGGTTGATTTCATGGTGGAAGATCCCGGCGCCTTCACGATTCCCTGGAGAGCGATTGTCACCTATCGCCCCGAGGAAGACGGCTACACCGAACAGGTTTGTGCCGAGAACAATCGTGACCCGATCAGCGGCCTCGAACATCCCATTCCGCGCGATGACACGCCGGATTTTTGATGCCTCCTGGCGCGGAACTGTTACGGCGCGACGTAATCCGGATCGATCCAGTTGTACATAAAGACCGGCGCGGGCGGCGTTCCTTCGGCGCGGCGCGAATCCGCCTGTGTGATGACCGAATGAAGAAGCGCCCGCGCAGCGCGCTTGTCCGCTTCGCCTAAGGGTGCGAGGTCCTTATAGGCCACGGTGACGATGTCGATGGCCGGCTGATAGATGGTCTGGGGCGTGCTTACCGCGAGCGCGGCCTGGAATTTTTCGGTGAGAAACCCGCGCGTCAGCACATCATGCGCGATGGAGCGTTTGGTCTCTTCGAAGATTGCAACGAAATCCATGCCCTCCCCGCCATTCGCCCAGGCCGTTTCCAGTCTCGGCTGTAGCGCCGTCGCGGCTGGGTTCTCGCGCGCACTGGTTAAAAGATAGGTCGGCCCATGGGAAGCCACATCATCGGGATAGACCCAATGATTGCGGAAAACGATTTCTTCCGCTCCATCGCTCGCTCGAATTTCATTGGGCGCTAGCTGCGCGAAACCGATGAAATCCAGTTCGGCGTCATCGACGACGCCGTCGGCGAATATCCCGGTCCAGATGCGTTCGGCATAGAAGGCAGGTTTCTCCGCAGCGGAAACCGCGTCCTGTACATGTTTGATTTCGGCAAATGCGGCGGCATTCAGGGTCACCAGCGGAGCGCTTGCGATCACATCGTCCGTCAGCAACGGAACGCGAAAGGTAATGCTGCAGCCATCTTCCAGCCAGATAGTCGGGAAGAAGCCGAGAATGGTTGCGGACGCCTGTATCGTGCCCGTGATCGTCGCCTCGTTTCTTATGTCGCCGCGCTCGGCGAGGACTGCCAGTTCCGTATCCGCAGTGGCCGAGTTCAGACAGCTGATCTTGTCACCATTGTCGAGCGCGATGCCGGACCAGCGCACGGTCACATCCGCGTCGCCCGAGGAAACCGTGAACGTACCCTGTACTTCGACCGTCTTGCCGACAAAGGGCGCAAAGGCAGGTGTTCCCGCGGCGTCCCATACATCCGGCGCGATAGAATAAAAATCCGCAGCTAGGGCGGAGGGCACGAGGACGGTGAGAAGAAGGGCGGAACCCGCACAACGAAAATTTATGACACAGCTCCTGAAACAGATTTGTCACCCCTTCTTAAACTGCGGCATGGTCAAAATGTACCCCCCAAAAGGCGGGAGTGATCACATCTCTGCCTACCGCTGTCAGGCGCCGCGTTCCAGAACGGCTACACCGGAAATGGGATCGGTAATGCCCAGCCCGCCGCCAAGGTCTTCAAGACAATCGCGGAAGGTGTCGAGCACACCGATCATCGCGGGACGCGCAGCGGCGAGGTGATCGAGACTTTCCCACTCGCCGATAACGCAATAATTCCGCCCACCCGTCTTTACGACAGAAAACCGACGCAGGCCCGGGAGCGTAAAATCCGCCGCCTTATGTGCGTCGAGAAAGTCCTGTTCACGGTTCGGCCTGACACGAAAACGCACAACATTGAATGCGGTCATCGGAACCCCCGTTTCGTTCTCCGCTACCCTTCTGACAAAGGAGAGCAAACCTAACGCAAATCATGCCTCGGCGATATCGGCGAACTGTGAGCCTGTGTTTCATCGCCCGCCATCATCGCCCGCCATCATCGACGGCCTCGACATCGACGCCCTGGATATAAGTCCAGGCAGCGCCTGCCGGAATGGTGATTTCGGCGCGGTGATAGCGCCCCGACGACAGAAGCGGAATGTCGCCATTCGGCTGCATCGGACCGGTGGCCGTCTGTCCCGCATTATCGCCCAGCCGCGCGCGGCTTTTCACCTTTGCGATGGCCGCCGCGCTGTCACACAGCGGACGCAAGCCGATAAGGCGGGAGCGGCGAAACGGCACCGCTTCGAATTCCGGCGTATCAAGCACGGCCTCGAGGGCCGCGCCCGAGAACTCCGCAAGTTTATGTCCCAGCGAGAACGCGTTCAGCAATACGCCGCCGCCGGCCCAGGACGCGGAATCGAACGAGCCCGGAACATCTTCCAGCGCACCATAGATGCCGCCGATCTGTTCGAGGGTGAGGCCTGACGAAAGGCCGGGGAAGATCAGCTCATGCGCGAATTCCGCCACCGAAAATTTATCGACGGCGCGGTTATAGATCAGCGCCTTGTCCGGCTGCGTCATATCGGTGGAATCGACGGAGACGAAGCTCCAGTAAAGAAGCGGGCTCGTGGTGTCCGCCGCGCCGTGAATCTGCCACAGCGTATCGGCTGCGAGCTGGGCGCTGAACCAGCGGTTCACCTTTTCGTCGCCGATATTGGTTAGCCCTGCGCCGTCGAAGGCATAGAATCCGTCGGCGCCGAGAAAATACGTCGTTCCGCCGACACGCAATAAGGATGACGGCGCCAGTAACCCGACGCCGCGCGCCACTTCGTCGAACTGGAAGATCAGCGGCGGACCGACATAGGTCAGCGTCAGAAGCGCGCCGCGGTCCTCGGCCCGGACTGCCTTCACCAGGCATTCGGCCGCCCAGGCGATGCTGTCGCTCGGATATTCGGAGGCGCAGAGACCGGCATTGATATCTGCGACCGAGGCCGGCTCGGCAGCGAAGGCCGGACCCGAAGGGAGCGCGAAGGCGATAAGAATACTACCCGCCCATTTCTGCGTATTGAAGGACATTTTCATCCTGCGTCCCCCGCGTTACCGCATGCCGGATGGTTGCGGACAGTGTTCGGTTGGAAGTCTTGCCAGCGCCGCCGCGTAATCCGCATCCTCGAACATCTCGCCTGCGCGGATGAAATTCCCCGCCACGCGATAGGCGTCGGCGATCCATTCCAGGCCGAGATTGCCGCGCACCGACATGTCGCCGTCTTCATCAAAGGAAACGATGCCGGCATTGGCGACGATCTCGCTTGGGGCCCCCGCATCGCCCGATATCTCGACGACAAAGCCTTCAATGCGCGAGGCGGGCAGCAAGAGATAGACCGCAAAATCCTCCGAGCCTTCGTCTCCAGTTCGCCTCAGGCAGGAGCCCGAACGCACGCCGCCTTCCGCCACACTCGCCATGCCTTCGAGGATCATCGCCACATCCGGCCGTTCCTTGCCGAGAATGCTCTGCGCCGAGGCACTTGATATTCCCGCCAGCGTCAGCATCACGAATGAAAAGCGGAAAATTCCCTGACGCAAATCGAGAGCCTCACTCGCAAATCTCAAGGCGCGGAGGCTAGCCCGCCGCGCGGCAGGGAACAAGGAAGGGTCCGCCTTCACACCACCCATTTGCTGTCGGCGCGGGTCCAGCCGCCCACCGGCTTCACCGCCGCATAACGCAGCATCATCAATGCATAGCGAGAGGCGGAAATCCGGTCGTCGCGCAATTTCTCGATCACGCCGTCCTTGCGGTGATAGAGCCGGAACTCGCCGAGCCAGCCGCCGCAAGTCCGGAACACTTTCCAGCGCCCCGTTTTCATGCGCGTCAGCATGTCAGATATGCCCGCCTCAACCCCCGCGCCGCCTTCGGCGAAGCGCGCGCTTGAAGCCAGCATGTTCAGACCCTGTGCGCGATATTGTTCGGCGAGCGCCTTACCCGAACCCTTGTCATGCTGCAGACCATCCTGCGGCCAGGCGCAGGGAACCCATTCGCCCCAGGCTTTCACGGCGGAGGCATGAACCGGCGGGGTTTCCTCGCGCGCCGCATATTCCTTCGTGACATAGACGCAGTCCGCATCGCGGTCATGCGCCAGGTTCACCGCCGCGAAGGGATGATCCCAGCCGAAATCGAGCCCGTTCACTTGCGGCCAATGCGCAGGAATCGAAACCGGATCGATGACGAAGCTTTCCTCCGCCACCGGAAACACACGGCCCGAGCCCAAGACCGGCACGCCCTTCACGCGCGCCTCGCGCTCATAGTCGGGATAGGACTCGATAATTGCTTTGCGCTGCGCATCCGAAAAATGCGCGGCGTCGTCGATGGTCATCTGGGTGACATGACGCGTCATGCGGCCTCCCGGCAGATGGAATAAGATTCGCTGCCCGTCGCGCCGTCATGCTTCAGGATGGAAATGCGCCCTTCGCTTTGGTCGCGGTACTTCACGAGAAGATATTTCGCGGCGTCGAGAAAATAGAATTTCTCGACGCCGCCCATACCCTCAAGATAAGAAAAATCTGCACACCGAGTGGCAAACCGGCGAGCAAGGCAGACACGGGCATCATCCTTGTATCCATGTAAAATTGGAAAAAACCTGCATCTCCTGTGCCCCGAGGTTCCGCAGAACGCGCCCAAGACTGCACTCCAGAAACGGATTCAGCGCAACGAAATATCGCTTCGTCATGACGCCCTCCCCGGTTCTCCCTAACCACTGCGACACCCTACCCCGTCATGCGGAACGCCGACATGGGTTAGTTTCCCCGCCAACCGCATCGATGCGGTAAACATTCGAGGGAGAGAACCATGAGAATTTCGGGACATTTTCTTGGCGGCATCGCCGCCGCAACGCTGTGCTTTTCCGCGCCTGCCTTCGCGCAAGGCGCGCTGACACTGACGAGCCCAGACATCGCGGAAGGCGCGGCGATAACCGATCCGTTCATCCTCAATGGTTTCGGCTGCACCGGCGGCAATCAATCCCCGGCGCTGTCATGGGACGGCGCGCCCGAAGGTACTGCGAGTTTCGCGCTGACCATGTACGACCCCGACGCGCCCACGGGCAGCGGCTGGTGGCACTGGGTTGTCGTCGATATTCCGGCAACGTCCACCGGGCTTGCCGGAGGCTGGGGCGTCTCCGGCGTCTCGGCGCTGGAGGGCGGCCGCCAGACCCGCACCGATTTCGGCGCCCCCGGTTATGGCGGCCCCTGCCCACCGCCCGGCGACCCGCACCGTTACGTCTTCACGCTCTACGCGCTTGATATTCCGATGATGGAAGTGCCGGACGACGCCTCGGGCGCCATGGTGGGCTTCAATATCGGCGCGCACACGCTCGCCAGCGCGCGCATCACGGCGCAATATGGCCGCTGAGAATCGGCCGCTGCGCTGAACCGGGTTGCGGCTAAGAAGGGGAAGTCATGAGCGAACATCAGGCAACGGCGTCCCCTTCGCCACACCGGCACGGGCTGAAATCCTATCTGCGCTACTATTACGAAGGCTACACCGAGAAGGCGCGGCGCTTTCGCTATGCCCTTCTCGCCTTCGACCTGTTCACCATTCTCTACATCGTGGGGACATCGTTCATTCCTCACACCGCTTTGATCGAAACGCTCGATGCCGTCTTCGGCGTGATCTTCCTTGCCGATTTTCTCACCCGCATTTTCATCTCCTCCCATCCCGTCCGCACGCTGCTCAATCCGCTGACCTGGCTGGAGGCCATTGTGGTCGCTTCCTTCCTCGTGCCGCTGGCGGGCGAAGCGGGCGGCTTCCTGCGCATATTGCGTACGTTGCGCCTTTTCCGCAGCTTCCATGTGCTGAAACAGTTGCGAGACGACGTCGGCTATTTTCGCAGGAACGAAGATATCATCCTCGCTATCCTGAATTTCGCGGTGTTCCTGTTCGTCATCACGGGCTTCGTCTACGAGACGCAGCATGGCGTGAACACGCATATCAACAATTACGTTGACGCGCTCTACTTCACGGTGACGACGCTGACGACGACTGGCTTTGGTGACGTGACGCTTCCCGGCACCAGCGGGCGTCTTCTCGCCATCGTTATCATGATCTTCGGCGTGACGCTGTTCTTCGGCCTCGCCCATGCGGTGCTGCGGCCGTCGAAGGTACGCTTCCCCTGCCCCTGCTGCGGACTGTTGCGGCACGAATATGACGCCGTGCATTGCAAGGCCTGCGGCACGACGCTGAACATCCCGGATGATAATGATTAGGAGGACGTAGCCCTCTTCCCTGTCATCCCCGCCCCCCCGGAATACGGATTGGGCGATTTCCGGTAAGCCATGGTCAGAAGGTTTTCCAGCGAAGCATTCTCGGGAATCCGGGCGCCGTCGCGTTCAAGAAACGCTGCTACCAATTTCTTAAAAACATCTGGGCGGGCTTCGTTAGACGTGACTTCCAATGAGACACACCGCGTTCCCTCATCGGCAGCGATCTTCAGCACCGGCCGTCTGCATCAAAGATATGAGTACTCGCGTCATCTTTGTTGTCATATTCGAGGGCACTTTCCGCCCGTTCGACAGAATCATAGACGCAAAGATCGCCGAGAATATCCCATACCAGACCATCATTAATGACGATGGGCGCTCTCATCCCTCACGCCAGCTTGGCGAATGCCTTGCCCTTATTGCCTGCTGCGAAGCCGTTGAAGATTTCGTTCACTTCGTCCCAGTGCTTCAATTTCTTCATATTGGAAATCCAGCGACAAATGTTGGGATATTCGTTAAACGAACAATCGATCAGCTCGCCGATCGTCACCATGCCGATGCCGAAATAGTCGGCGATGGTGATATCATTGCCGAGGAGATAGGCATTGTTCGGTCCGATATAGTGATCGTTCAACACCTGCAGCCATTTCTTCGAGCCCTGCTGGCCCCAGGCCAGCGTGGCGTCATGCGCTTCGTCGCTGCGGCGCTTGTGGTTCGGGAAGATCTGCGGATAGACGAGATTGTAGCCGAAGTCCCGATAGAAACCGGTGTTCAGCCAGTCCATCACCTCGTTGATCTTGGCGCGCTTCTTGATGTCGGCGGGATAAGCGGGCGACTGAAATTTCTCGGCCAGATATTTCAGGATGGCAGACGATTCGGTGAGGCTTAAGTCCCCATCGACCAGCAGAGGCACCTGACGGCTCGGGTTCAGGCGCGCAAATTCCTCCTGATGATGCGCGCCGGTCATCAGGTCGATGAACACTTCCTCGACCGCGATATTGTTCTCGGCGCAGAAGAGGCGGATCGGACGGCTGACGGTCGAGACAGGATGCATATAAAGTTTCATGGCGTTTCCCCCTAAATTTGTCTGGGGCGGTTTATGCCACGGGCGGGAGACCTCTGCCAGCGGGGGCGTCGCCCGTCTTCATGGCTGGACTCCGTTCCCGATGGCCCGCCATGGCCTTCTCATCATCAGATGGCGCCTCTCCATCCTTCTCCCTCCGCAGCATCGCCACGCCCACGCCAAGCGCGCCGATCACCGCGACACCCGCGCCGACTTCCAATGTCCAGTGCGGCGGAAAACGTTCGCTCATCATCTGCCCGCCGTCATTAAGCAGCGCGCGCAGCGCGGGGTAATCGGTGTCCTGCAGGTCGGGCTGTCGCTCGGCCGTGACCGCGAGCGCCGCCGCAGCGCCCGCCGCCTGCCCCAGCGCCATCGAACACAATTCCATGCGGATGGCCGAGAAGGCCTGATGCGAAGCGCTGACGCAGAACGTGACCATCAGATTGGTGCAATCCTCGCGGCGCGGCAGAATGATTTCCAGCGGCAGAGGCGAACGCCGGTCATGCCCCCCCGCTTCGGCCTGGATCGAACCCTCCAGCCAGATCGTCCACGCGTCCCGCGCGTCGTCGTAAAGACTGAGCCGCTGCATCTGGTGGCTGTCCTCCTGATAGGAGGCGAGCGCAATGATCTTGGAGCTGCGCGGCGCGATACCATCGAGCCGGTTCAGATCGGAATCGTTCCAGCGCAACGCCCCCACCATGCGCCGCGCCTCGCGCACATAAAGCTGATAGGGCCAGCCCGCTTCGTCATTCGGATGCGGGCGCGTGAACTGATCCTTCGCAGGGCCCCACGCCAACGCCTCGGAACGCAAGGCCGCGGGCACGCGTGAATCATCCTCCCATTGCAGCGCGTAGAACAGTCCGCGCGTGTAGGATTCGTGCTGTTTCCAGATGCGCTCGCGGCTTGCGTAACCGGCTTCCGGATAGTCCCAGCTGAGGCCAACCGCATCGGTCGAGAAGCCGCGCTTGGCGTTGATATCGAAAAGCCCGTTGCCGATGGGCGACAGCACGAAAAGATCGGCGAATCCCAGCGGCGCGCCCGCTTCGCTTGCCGCCGCGAGATAGCGGAACAGCACTTCATAATCGGCTTTGGCATAACCTTCCGGCGGCGTATCGGAAAGATCGAGCCGGAGCGCCGGCTCATTCGTCATGCACATGCGAAAATTATAGGATTGAATCGTGCGGTCGGGCGCGCCGAAACCGGTGTCTGGAAACGGCAGGACATGGGGAAGCAGGCCGCTCGCCTCATTGCCAGGGATGCCAAAGGGATCGACATCGAGAAGATGCCCGCCCGCGAAAAACTGATTGTCCTCGTCCCTGGTGCCGCTGCGATCAAGATAGCGAAAGCCGTCGAGCGGATTCTCGGGCGAGGTGGGCCCCCGCCCCACTTCGTAACGCACGCCGGCGCGCGCCAGAAGATCTCCCTCATAGGAACCATCGACGAAAACTTTTCCGGCAAAGCTCTGCCCATCCATCGTCGTGAAGCGGCGAATGCGTCTGCCCGTCATCTCTACACGGTCGACGCCTTTCGACCAGTAAACCGGAATGCCGTGATCACTGACCATGTCCTCAAAGGCGCGCTCCGCTTCCGACGGCGCAAACACATAGGGCTCGCGTTTCGGCGGCGCATAACCCAGAACCTTTCCGGCGGCGGAAACGCCGGTTACATATTTCCCCGTCTCCCAGAAGAATTCCTCGAGTTGCGAACGCGGCACTGCCTCGTCGCGCCCGCGCATGTGGTTCACGCGGCGCAGGAATTCGCGCGGGCGTCCGCCGAACGCGTCAATGTCGCGGTAATCGGTTTTACTGAGGCCCCCTGACATCATTCCGCCGAGATGCGTCTCGCGCCAGCCGCCGACAATGATCGCTTTCAGCCCGCGCGACGCGGCCTCGACCGCCGCCGTTATGCCACCCGGCGTCGCGCCGTAAACAACAAGATCGGCTTCATCGGTCAACGCTTCGGGAAACGAAGCCTGCGCCATGGCGTGGTCACGGAAAACAAGATGGGGCGCGATGACAGCCGACGCCGCCAGAAACATCCGACGTGTCCACATGGCCGTCCCCTTTCGTGACATTTTCGAAAGGCAAAAGTTAACAAGTTGCGGATTACATGCCTGCAACCTTTTTGAGACAAAGAAAGTCAGCGTCTACGGCTCCCACCGCACACAGCACATTTCTTCCTGATGAATCAAAAGGTTTCGCCGTTCAGAAACATTGCCACGACCTCGCTCATGCCGAGCAGCGGCGTGAAGGTGAGGTAAACCATGCCTTCGCTGGCGTTGGTTCGCGTTAACCCTTCCATGTAAATGTCGCGCGGCGGCTCCTCGTCGAACCAGACGACATCGAGCGTCTCGCTTTGCCATTTCTCGCGGCCCTGATCATAGGATTTGAAGCCGAGGCTCGACACGCCGCCCGAGGCATGGCGCACGGTCACGAAATCCAGCGCGTCGGCGACGCCCCGGCGCAGCGCACGGTTGAGAAGCTGTGCGCGCGGGATCATGCCGGTGCCCCATAATTCCTTGTGTTTCGGCTCGCCGATCAAAAGACGCTGCGCGCCGTCGCGCGTCACCTCAGCCGTTCTCGAGCCCGCCCAGGCGCGCACCGGATGATCGAACACGCGGCCCTGCCACCATTCGGGATAAAGCCCGGTCAGGTGGATCGCGGCTTCCGCCGCGCCGCAAAAGGTTTTGCCGAGCTGGTTGCCCGCCATCAACAGGCGCTCGCGATGGTTTAAGCCCGCGGCGTGAAACGCGCGCTGCTTTTTATACGGACGATAGCGAAGAAGCCTCGTCGTCTCCGTCCGCCGTTGGGCTTCGCGTAGATACTCCGCCAGCGTCTCGGCTTCTTCGCGTGCCGAGCAGGAATTCGATATTGCGTTCAAGGTCGATATCGCTCAATTCGGTCAGCTCCGACGCCTTGTCCGGCTTCTCCTTCGGAACGAAGGACGCATAGACGCGCAGAAGCACATCGGGTTTTTCCTCGGCGAGACGCGACAGCAGCGCGCGCCCGTCCGCGCGCCACAGCGCGAGAAGATCGGAAAGAAAGCTGTTGTGGAGATCGCGAGCGGCGTCTTCGCGCGGCGGAGGTAGATTATGCCCACGCGCCGAGAAACGCCCGCGTGCATCGCGGGTCATGGGTTCTCCGGGGAGGTATTAAAAGGTTGCAAATCATAAGCAATCGAAGACCTAAGGTGTACCACCTCACGGCGTCATTCCACCACGAGCGATGGCTTCTTCCAGCATGTCGGCAGGAATGCGAACCATATTCGTCGCGTCCCCAACGACCTCCGGCAAAGCCAAGATCGGCGCGCGGCCTCCTGACGCATTCGGTCGAAATGTTCGTTGCAGGGCGCGGGAAGCGCACCCGAACGCAAAACGCCCGCGGAGAGGGTGAAACCCCGCGGGCGCTCTTTGCGAACATTATCCAGATTGCTAGGCCGCTTTCGAAAAGGCGTCAAGACATGGACTCCAACGGTCTGAACGGGTCTCAGTGGAACGCCGCCGCACGCGGCACGCGTTCTGCTTCCACCACAAACGATGCGTTGCGCGGTTCGGGCAAGGGCTCGACATAATGCTCCTCGTCCTGCCGCGCGCGCGTCGTGCCGTCACCGATGTCGGAATAACAGAACCCGTCGGCAATCAGCCACACGCCAAGGCTCGGCTCAAATTCTATCGCGCAGATGAAGAAGCTGTTCATCCAGTTGGCGGAATTCAGTTCGGGCTTCGGATAATGCGCGTCCTCGCTCCAGCCGGGATAGAACACCGCCTCCAGCCCTTCGTCGCCTTCGATATATTCGACCGTCACGACCTGCGCGCCCGAGATCATGTCGTAAAGCGGGCGCTTGTCGTCATGCGCCCCGTCCCACGGCGCCGGACCGAACGCGAAATGCTCGTTGCAGGGCGCATCGCTTCGGCATTCGAAGGCGGAAGGATCGGCCGTGAGTTCACTAAGTGCGCCGACATTCCACGCACGGATGGCGTTCAGAAAGCACTCCGCCGTCCATTCGGCCTCGTAAGGCGCAAAACTTTCGGGACAAAGTTCGAGTGTCGCCTCGGAAAATCGCGGCATCTCATTCGCCCGCGCATAGGTCAGCCCCAGCGCAAGCAGCATCACCACAAGGAAGAAGAACCGGAACATATCGCACCCCTCTAGAAGCGATCGTTACGGTAGGCATTGGGCGCTGCGATTGGCCTCTTTTGTTGGCCGAACGGGGGTTTGTGGTGTCGGAATCTGGGCCTCATTGGGGCAAAGGCGAACCTTCCCGCGCCTCAGACTTCGCTGGCTCCGGATCGACGAAAGAGTGGGAAATGAAAGTCTAATCAAATTGAACATACGCGGTGAAGCGCTGAAAACATGGGCGTTTTGCCGCCATTGTCAGCAACGCACATAGTATTTGGATGGAATGCTTTCCGTTACCTAATATTCACTGGCGCGGACCACGAAAACACCGGACTCTCTGCGCAGCCCATGCTAACCTTGTTCCATACCGATCTTATGGGCAGATTTTTCGGGGCTTAGGCCTCCGGGACGCCCGCCTCTTTTGGGCACGCTTTTTGGGCATAAGGGACTACCGCCATGCCGCAGTACAAATTTCATTTGCTGAACGACAATGGCGATGTCGCGGAACAGATGGAACGCGAATGCGACGGCGATCTCGAAGCGCTCGATGACGCACAATCCCTGAGCCATCACCATGAAGTCGAAGTCTGGCAAGGCGAATTGCGCGTCGTGCGCGTGAAACGCGGCAACGCGCCGCTGAACGCCAAGGACATCACGTCGGGTTAGCAGCGCTTCCCCTCAAGATCGATCTGAAAAGATCGATCTGAAAAATCGGTCGCCCCCGGTGGATACCTGTCATCCCGGGCGCTCTTCATTCCACCAGTCCCTTTGCCCTCACGGCTGACGCAGCATCTCCTGAAAATGTGCTAGCCGCGCATCCATGCGCGCCTGCAGTTCCGGAGTCAGCGCTTCGCTTTCATCGTTCAGCGTGAATTGCACCACCCCATCGACGAGTGCGAGGTCTCCGCGACGTTCGGTATGACCTTCGCCGCCGTCCGAGATGAGTAGCGTATAACCGGCCTTCAGAATTTTGTAATCGTTCAATGCCGGTACGATATCCATTCTCGAACAGACGATGGATAACATCTCCATCCGCTCCTCGAAATTTGGCGACGTATAGGTTTCCTCATTTTCGGTCTCCAGGATGACCTTTCCCTGGCCCTGTCCCGCAACGTAGTAGCGCTGAGGATCTTCCGTGGGATCGGTCAGCATGTAGGCGCAGCTCTCTCCCATGCCCGCCATGAAGCGCGCCGCCGCGCCATCGGCCTCCGGTGAATCATCCTGCACGGTGGAAAGGCGCCCGCCTTCCATCTTCCATGCCGTGCCGTCCATCGTGCCCACATAACGGAAGAAGGGGTGATATAAATTGGCGAAGAGATGCGTTTCCACGGGCGTCAGCGACACGACATGGCTGGTCGATGCAAACGCGTTCTGCCCTTCGGGCGCGTCACGCTGCGACAACTCCATGCAGCCGCGAAACAACCGGTCGGCCTGTTCGATCTCACTGCCATCGGCGGAAATGGTGAAACGGTAATGCCCGCCCGTCACCGCCACATTGGGTTCGGTGGTCGAGGCCATGGCCCAGACCAGCCAATTGTCGGAGCCCGGTTCCTTCAGCGCAACCGTATTGTAGGTTTCCGAACAGCGCGTCTCGATGTTCTCCAGCGCCAGCATGCGCGCATTGTATTGCGCCAGTTCCTCGGGCGTCAGAACCGGCGTCGCGGGCGCATAAAGCGCGGGCTCCTGCCCTTCCGCGAAGATAACATCGTAAAGCACTTCCGGCCCGTCATCGCCCGGATGAATGAAGCGCACCGTATCGGCCGTATCGCCTTCAACCGTAATCCAGCCGCGTACGCCGTCATCTTCCATGCCGTCCTGGCCGCGCTCGGCGAGCACGACATCGGTGGCTTTCCAGGCGAGCTGATCCTGCGCATACATCGCCGAAGCCAAACTCTCGATAGTGGCAATATCGAGATCACGAATAGCGGGCAGTTCTTCCTCCTCGGCGGCGAACACCGGCGCGGAAACGACCGAACCAACAAGAACCACACCCATTGCTGCCGACCAATGCATGCCCGCCCCCTTCCGTTTGTCTCTCCGGAATTCTAACGCGAAGGGGCCGCACCGCCTACTCCGCCCCCTTCGACAGGCGGTTTGCAGCCAGATGTGTCAGGTCAGGGACAATGCGAGGGAAATATCCCCGGCGCGCGTAGCGAGGGGTAAACAACGGGGAAACATCTAAATCATGCGTCTGCGGCCACTTCTGCTCGGTACCTCCTGCCTTCCGCTTCTCTCTTTTGCCCTTCTTCCTTCCGCCATGGCGGCCGATGCCGCAACCGGTGAGGTCAATGAAGTCGTCATTTTCGCGCGCGGCGAAGAACAGGTGGGTGTGGCCGTCGCGGCCAGCGAAGGCGCGGTCGGCGGCGCCGATCTTCTGGTGCGTCCGCTGTTGCGTGTTGCCGAACTCCTGGAAGCCGTACCCGGCATGATCGCGGCGCAGCATTCCGGCTCCGGCAAGGCCAACCAATACTTCCTGCGCGGCTTCAATCTCGATCACGGATCGGACTTCACAGTCTATATCGACAATGTGCAGATGAATTTCCGCAGCCATGGCCATGGCCAGGGCTACCTCGATCTCAACGGATTGATTCCCGAAATCATCGACCGCGAGGACTACCGCAAAGGTCCCTATCGCGCCGATGGCGGCGACTTCGCGCTG
>CAIOYY010000015.1 GCA_903862715.1 uncultured Alphaproteobacteria bacterium | reverse complement strand
GTCAGCATGCTGCTGGAGCAGGAAGGCTATCACGTGCGCACCTTTTCGGACGGTGCCGCCGCGCTCACCGCCCTGACCACCACCCCGCCCGACCTCGCCATCCTGGACATCAAGATGCCGCGCATGGACGGCATGGAACTTCTGCGGCGCCTCCGCCAGAACACCGAAATGCCGGTTATCTTCCTGACCTCCAAAGACGAAGAGATCGACGAATTGATGGGCCTGAATGCCGGGGCCGACGATTACATCCGCAAGCCCTTCTCCCAGCGCCTTCTTCTCGAACGCGTCAAAGCAGTGCTTCGCCGGGGCGAGGCGAAGAAAGCCGGGGCCCAGACCGCCGAACAGGCGAAACAATCGCTGGTGCGTGGCGAACTGACGCTTGATCCCCTGCGCCACGAATGCACCTGGAAGGCAAAGCCTGTCCGCCTCACCGTCACGGAATTTCTGATCCTGCAATGCCTTGCGACACGGCCCGGCTTTGTGAAAAGCCGCGACAATCTGATGGACGCCGCCTATGACGATCAGGTCTATGTCGACGACCGCACCATCGACAGCCACATCAAGCGTCTGCGCAAAAAATTCAAAGTGGTCGATGACGATTTCGATTCGATCGAAACCCTCTATGGAGTGGGTTATCGCTACAAGGAGGCCTGAGGCGAAATTCGGGTGAATGTGAGGACGGAGATTCCCCCTACCCCTTCGCTGGGGACGAGCATCAAAAGGACGGGAGCGGCGGGCACGGAGACCGGCCCGCTTACCGTGTCGCTGCTGAGCCGTACGCGTTTTTCTCCCCTCACGCGCCGCATCGTTTTCCTCAACGCCTTTGCCCTTCTCATTCTGATCGCCGGTGTGTTGTGGGTGCAATCGGCGGGCGGCGGCCTCGTCGAAGAACGTATGGCCGGCATTCGCGATCAGGCCGCTATCGTCGGTGGGGCGCTTGCCGAATACACCGCCGATCCGGAAGCACGCAACATCGATCTTTCGACCGCCGAGCCGCTGCTGAGACAGTTGATTGCGCCCACGCGCCTGCGCGCGCAGATATTTTCGACCGACGGAACGCTTCTGGCCGATACAAGATTTCTGCTCGCCCGTAATGTCGTGGTCCGTGAGGAACTGCCGCCCCCCGTATCCGCGAATTCCTTCGTGGAATTCTTTCAGGACACGCGCGCAGCGCTGCAGCAATTCTATTCTGAATTTCTGGGCTTTCGCCCTTTCACGCAGCTCGAGCCCTATTTCGAGGTCGGCCATGATGGTCGGGTGTATTCGGAAGTGACAAGCGCGCTGGACGGCACACAGGCAAGCGCCGTGCGTGTGAACGAACAAGGTAAGTTGGTGCTCTCGGTTGCCGTGCCGATTCAGCGTCTCGCAACGCATTACGGCGTTCTGCTGCTGACCACCGAATCCGGTGACATCGACGATATTCTCGCCGAAGAGCGCGCCGCCCTGATCCGCGTCTCGCTGGTCGCCTTTGGCGCGCTGTTGTTGTCGTCGCTTTATCTCGCCGGGTTCATCGCCGTTCCCATTCGCCGCCTTGCCGCGGCCGCCGAACATGTGCGGCGCGGGCGCGCGGGCCGGGAGGCCATCCCTACGTTCAATGACCGCGCCGACGAAATCGGCGAGCTTGCGGAATCCTTCGCGGCGATGACGCACGCGCTTTACGACCGGATCGATTCCATCGAGCGTTTCGCCGCCGATGTCGCGCACGAACTGAAAAATCCGCTGACCTCGCTGAAAAGCGCGGTGGAAATGATGGACCGCACGAAGGACCCGGAATCGCGCGAGCGCCTGGTTGCGGTCGTGCGCAACGATGTTAAACGCATCGATCGCCTGATTACCGACATTTCCGATGCCTCGCGTCTGGACGCCGAATTGTCGCGCGCCCACATCGGATCGGTCGACATCGGGCGCCTTCTGGAAACCATCGTCTCAATCTATAATGGGATGGAATTGCCGCGCGGCGTTCGAGTGGAATTTCAGCGCGAGTCCGAAACCGCCGCGATCGTTCAGGGCATCGATGAACGGCTCGGACAGGTGTTTCGCAATCTGATCGACAATGCCATTTCCTTCAGTCCCGAGAGCGGTAGCGTCAACGTATCGGTAAAAGTGCAAGGCCCGATTGTCCGCGCGGTCGTCGCCGATGAGGGTCCCGGCATCCCCACCGCCGACCTCGAGCGCATTTTCGACCGTTTCTTTACTTCGCGCCCCGGCGAAAACGAATTCGGAAAGAATTCCGGTCTCGGCCTCGCGATTGCACGGCAGATCATTTCCAATCAGGGCGGACGCATCTGGGCCGACAACCGGCGCAGCGAACAAGGCAAGAAACTCGGCGCGCGCTTCATCGTTGAACTGCCGCTGTCGCGTCAGAACGCATGACGGTGCCGGACAGTGTTCTGGTGCATGCCACGGCCGTCGCGCTGGGGCGCCCCATACGCGGGTTCGGCGGCACCGAAGGCATGGGGGTCCTTCTCCTCGGAGAATCGGGCAGCGGCAAATCGGATCTCGCGCTGCGCCTCATTGCCGAAGGCGGGTGCCTTATTTCCGACGATCAGACGCTGCTCTCGGTCCGGCATGACTGGCTGCACGCACGCGCGCCCGAAGCCATCAAAGGCCTGATCGAATTGCGCGGCGTCGGAATCGTGAAACTCGATCCCGTTGCGGGTGCGCCCATTGTGCTGGCCGTTCAATTGGACGCGAGCCGCGCCGCGCCGCGCCTGCCAGAACCTGCTCTTTACATGCCCCCGGCGCCATTGAAGCCGGGTCGCAACCCACCCATTATCCTGCTAAATCCGTTCGAGGCCTCGGCCACTGCCAAGATTTCGGCGGCAGCGGCCGCTGCGGAAACCGGCCGCTTTGTCGCCGGTGTCGCACCCCCTGAATCGTTCTGAGATGGGCTTTCCTCCCCCCTCCAGACTGGTATCGTGCGCGGCCTTTTCCAACAGGTTTAAAACCCAAATCCGATGATTGGCATTGTTCTCGTTACCCATGGGCGGCTTGCCGAAGAATTTCTGGGCGCCATGGAGCATATCGTAGGCCCGCTCAGCCATGTGAAAACCGTCTGCATCGGTCCGAACGACGACATGGAGCAGCGGCGCAACGAAATCACCGCGGCCATTGCCGCCGTCGATCTCGGCCGCGGCGTCGCGCTCGTCACCGATATGTTCGGCGGTACCCCCTGCAATCTCGCGCTTACCCATCTGCGGAAGGACAAGGTCGAGGTGCTGGCGGGCGCCAATCTCCCCAGCCTCATCAAATTGGTGGGCTTGCGCGACAAGCTTCCTTTGGATGAAGCTGTGCGCGAGGCGGTGGAATCGGGACGCAAATATATGCGGGCCGGCTCCTGTGAATTAACGGGCGGAAAGTGACGAGCGACTTCGCGGGCGGCGGCAAGACACTTCACACAGTCGTCGAAATCGTCAATCAACGTGGACTTCACGCGCGCGCTTCGGCGAAATTCGTCGAAACGGTAGCCCGTCATTCCTGCGAGGTCACAGTTACCAAAGACGGCACCTCCGTATCGGGACGCTCCATCATGGGCCTTATGATGCTGGGTGCCAGCAAGGGCACGACCATCGAACTGACGGCCCAGGGTGCGGAAGCCGACGCCGCCTTGCGCGAACTCGTGCTCCTGATCCGGGCCAAATTCCACGAAGATCAGTAAATTTTTACTCCCCTTTTCAAATCCGGAAATCGCGCGCAGAGTCGGACGTAGGGTCGGAGGGGCAGTTCATGCGCATTCGCCATGCACGCGTTTTACAAAGCTTTTCGGCTGCTGTGCTGCTGACGGCAGGTGTACTTGCTTATATACCTCCCGCCGACGCGGCGCTGTTCTTCGAAAGAGAAAATCATCCCGCACTCTGGCTCGTCGAGGACGGCCAATCGAAAATCTATATTTTCGGTTCCCATCACGTTCTGAAATCCGGCACACGCTGGATGACCGAGCGTCTGCTCGACGCCGTCGAGGAAGCGGACGCCTTTGTTTTCGAAGTCGAGCCTTCGGAAAAATGGATGCCGGACGCGCAGGATTTCATCGATGGGAGTGGTTACCTTCCTGAAGGCGCACGGCTGCGCGATCTGCTTTCGGAAGAAGCGCTCGCTTCCTACCACCGGGTCATGCGCGACCTCGACCTCGATCCGCTGGAAATGGACAAGCAGCAGCCCTGGCTGGCGCAGTTAACGCTCAACTCCGCCTTTTACGGCGAGCGCGCCTATTCGGTGGAATATGGTTCCGATGTCCGCATCCTGCGCTACGCCAACAGCCATGATAAACCCGTCCGCTTTCTTGAAACTCCGCGTCAGCAACTGGAATATTTCGCTGCCGCGATGGAAAGCGCACCCGTGAACGGCCTGGAGAAAGTCGTCCATACTTTGCGCGACGATCCGAATGCCATCACCGATAACATCCGCAACTGGCGCGCCGGAAATGTCGAGGAAATGGCAACGCGATTGCACGATTTTTTCTCTTATAGCCCCTCCACGCGCCGAATCCTGCTCGACGACCGGAACCGGTCCTGGGCAACGCAGATCGGTGCGATGATGACGGAACAGCAAACCTATTTCGTGACCGTCGGCGTCGGCCATCTCGGCGGCCCCGGCAGCGTCATTGAAATCCTCTGCAAGGAGGGCTGGAACGTGACCCGCGTTCCGACGCGCGGCGAGGACGTGCCGCAAGCCTGCGCCCTCCCCGGCAACTGACGTTTCCGAAACGCCACCCTGTGCCCGCCCGATACGCGACGCCAAGGAGGGGCAGGCCTCCCTGCGCCCTCCCCGCCCCCGTGGCCCAGGCCAATCCATAAAGATATGCATATTCCTTTATGTCTACCTTGCCGGGCCCGAGGGTGGCTGATATAGCTCGGTCCGACCTGCCCGCCCTCACGCCAGAAGGACCCTTTCGCATGACCGCCCACGATTATGCCGTAAAAGACATCGCCCTCGCCGAATGGGGCCGCAAGGAACTCAACATCGCGGAAACCGAAATGCCGGGCCTGATGGCGACTCGCGCCGAATATGGGCCGAGTCAACCTCTGAAGGGCGCGCGCATCGCCGGCTCGTTGCATATGACGATCCAGACTGCGGTGCTGATCGAAACCCTGACGGCGCTCGGCGCCGATGTCCGCTGGGCCTCGTGTAACATCTATTCGACTCAGGACCACGCCGCGGCGGCTATTGCCGCGACCGGCACACCGGTTTTTGCGATCAAGGGCGAAAGCCTTGAGGACTATTGGGAATACACCCATCGCATTTTCGAATGGGCCGATGGCGGCGCACCCAACATGATCCTCGACGATGGCGGCGACGCGACCCTGCTCGTCCATCTCGGCCTCAAGGCGGAAAAAGGCGATGTGGCCTTTCTTGAAACCGCCAGCAATGAAGAAGAGGAAGTTCTCTACGCCTCAATCAAGCGCCGCCTGAAAGAGAAGCATGGCTGGTACACAAAACTCGCGGGCAGCATTCGTGGTGTGACGGAAGAAACCACGACCGGCGTCCATCGCCTCTATCTGATGGCGAAAGAGGGTTCGCTCCTCTTCCCGGCGATCAATGTGAACGACTCCGTCACCAAATCGAAATTCGACAACCTCTATGGCTGCCGCGAAAGCCTGGTGGACGGCATCCGTCGCGGCACCGACGCGATGATGGCGGGCAAGGTCGCCATGGTCGCTGGCTTCGGCGATGTGGGCAAAGGCTCCGCCGCCTCGCTGCGCAATGCCGGGTGCCGCGTGATCGTGTCGGAGATCGATCCGATCTGCGCGTTGCAGGCCGCGATGGAAGGCTATGAAGTCACGACCATGGACGAGGCCGCGTCCCGCGCCGACATTTTCGTCACCGCCACCGGTAATGTCGATGTCATCACGCTGGAACACATGCGCAAGATGAAAGACCGCGCCATTGTCTGCAATATCGGACATTTCGATTCCGAAATTCAGGTCGGCTCGCTGCGCAATCTCAAATGGCACAACGTCAAACCGCAGGTCGATGAAATCGAATTCGCGGACGGCAAGCGCATCATCCTTCTGTCCGAAGGCCGCCTCGTGAATCTCGGCAACGCCATGGGCCATCCGAGCTTCGTCATGAGCTCGTCCTTCACCAACCAGACGCTGGCGCAGATCGAACTGTTCACCAATCCGGGCAAATACGAGAACAACGTTTATGTTCTGCCGAAACTGCTCGACGAAAAGGTCGCGCGCCTCCATCTCGAAAAGATCGGCGTGAAACTGACCCGGCTCAGCGACAAGCAGTCGAAATATATCGGCATCGCGCAGGAAGGCCCGTTCAAGCCCGAAACCTATCGTTACTGAGACGCAATAATTTTCATGGGTAAGCGGGTTGCAGCAAAAATCTGCAGCCCGCTTTCTTTTGCGATAGCTACCTTGCATAACAAGATAGCATCTGATATTTGTCGATTTAACACGGTGCGTTGATGTGACGGACTCGATTCAGGTTCAACTAAAGAAAGGCGTTCTCGAACTCTGCGTGCTCGCGCTGCTTTCGAAGCAGGACAGCTATGCGTACGAGATCGCGAGCCGTCTGGCGGAGGATATCGGTATGGGAGAAGGAACGATCTATCCGCTGATGCGCCGCATGCAGAACGATGGATTGGTGACGACCTATCTGGTCGATTCCGAAACCGGTCCGCCGCGCAAATATTACAAGCTCACCCAGTCGGGGCGCACGGCGCTCACCCGCCAGCGTAAAGAGTGGGACGCCTTCAACACCTCCGTCCGCACCATATTGGGGAGCGGAACGTGAAACGCGGCGAATTTCTATCACAACTCCGCGCGGGTCTCACCGGGCTTTCCCCCGCTGATATTGACGAGCTGATCGCCGATTACGATGCGCATTTCTCCGAGGGCCTTGCCGCCGGGCGCAGCGAGGAAGAACTGGCCGTCGCGCTGGGCGATCCTGCACGCCTCGCCCGCGAACTTCGCGCGGAAGCGGGCATTCGCAGATGGGAAACACAGCGTAGCGCGGGTAGCTATATCGGAGCCCTGTTCTCCTTGATCGGCTTGACGGCTCGATCTCATCGTGTTGCTGCCGGTACTTTTCCTCCTCGGCGTGGTTCTTTTGTCGATTGCTATCGCGTTTATCGCAATGGTCATCGCCGGCGCGGCGCTGCTTTGGAGCACGCTTCTCGGCGGCTCGGCGAGCGCCGACACCATAGCGCAAGGGCTGATTGCCGTCGGACTCATTTCGGGCGGGATCGGCGGTAGCGCTCTCCTCCTCCTTCTGTTTGAAGCCATTCTCGCCGGACTCGCGAAATATGCCCGCCTTCACTACCGCGTGCTCAATCCCGGCGCCCCCGCGCCCTAACTGTTTAGAGCTTCGACATGGCCAGACCCGTCGTGAAAATTGCGCTGACGGCCCTTGCGATTTCCGCCGTATCGTTCGGCGCGACGGGGTTATTGATCGCCTGCAACGTGGTCAGTGGCCTGCCTTTGCAGGAATCATGGGCATGGGGCGATCTACCCCGCTGCCCCGACGGGATTGGCGACAATACCGATCAGGCCTCGCGTAAATTCGCCTGGAGCGGCGGCGGGCTCCAATTGGCGGTGCCGGGGCGTCTTCGCCAACGCGCCGAAGGCCAAGGCAGCGTCACAATACATGGCCCTGCCGGTGTATTGGACCATGTCGAGATTGAAGAAGGACGCATCCGTTTCGATTGTTCGTTCCGGGGAAACACCCCCGAACTCGAGATCGACATGGTTGCGGACAACGTCACCGACTTCGCCGTTCAGGGATCAGGCGATATGATACTCGAAGGACTCGACGAGGAACGCGTGCGAATTTCGATCGCCGGAAGCGGTTCGGTGCGCGCGACGGGGCGCGTCGATCGTGTCGAACTTTCCATCGCCGGATCAGGCGATGCCGATCTCGGCGGGCTGTCGGCCGAGGACGTAAAGGTTTCGATTGCGGGCAGTGGGGACGCCATCGTGGCGCCGGAAGACCGTCTTGAGGTTTCCATCGCCGGATCCGGAGATGTACGGCTGATGACCGACCCGGAAGACGTGACATCCAGCGTGTTCGGTTCCGGGCGGATCATAGGACCCGCCCGGACCAACTGAATTACTGATTCATGATCGCGTCGATGCCGGCCTGAGCGCACATGTCATCGCCGCCTTCGGCCCTCGTTCCGCCGACGCCGATGGCGCCCGCGACCTGTCCGTCGATGATGACGGGGAGCCCGCCCGCCGCCATGAAATTCTCCAGAAGCACCGCCATGTTGGGACCGACATAGGGCCCACGCGCTTCGGCGTCCGCCGCGTAAGAGCCGCTGGGACGCCCGGTCTGCAGCGCCGTCTGCGCCTTCATCCGCGATGGCTCGATGGAGAGCCAAGGCGCGCCCTGCATGCTGTACATGTAGAGGGAGTGACCGGCATTATCGAGCACCCAGACGGTCGCCGGATGCCAGCCGCGCTCGAGCACCAGCGCCTCGCAGGCTTGGCCCATGATCCTCGCGGCTTCCGAGCTGATATTCTTTTCGTCCATGAACATCTGCGCCGAAGCGGTTCCCGCCGATTGCGCTAGCATTGCAAAGGCGATCCCCGCCACCAAACGTCCAGTCATGCGCCGTTCCTCCGAAAGGTTTGTTGGGGCGCTGAATTACACCAAATTCTACGCAAATCAATGTGGGGAATGCCTTAAGTCCCCGTTCGGCCTGCCATTTGGCACGTTTGGAAGGGAAAGAGATCATGCTAGCTTGCCCTTCGGGGCCCCATTTCCGCGCGCAATTTTCATGACCACCGACCAAAGCGACGGCCCCGCCCCCGAAGAAGGGCCAAAGCGATCCTGGATTGCGGGTTTTCTCGACCGTCTGCGTCACCCCAATGAATCCGCCGTTCGCCGCCATGCCGCCACGACGCCCTTTGCCTGGGTCTATGCCATCGTGCTCGGGATCGCGGGATTTCAAATCTATGCCGATCCGCTGGGCTTCGATGGGGTGACCGAGAGCTACTCGCAGCAGCTCATCAATCTCACGCTCACCGGGCCGCTTTATCCCGATACCGGACGCGACGACGTTGCGGTGGCGCTGATCGAAGACCAGAGCCTCGAATATCTGAGCATGAACTGGCCATGGCCCTATAGCGAACATGCCCGCGCGCTGGACGCCATCCTTGCCTATGGCCCGAAAGCGGTCGCGGTCGACATTCTGTTCGCCGATACGCGCGACGACGCCAGCCTTGAACAATTGCTGTTCGTCATCGACCGCTATCAGCGCTTCGGCGTTCCGCTATATTTTGTCGGATCTCCCAACATCATGCCGCCGGTGCGGCAGGAAATTCTGGATTCGTCCGCAGTCATCGTCGCGGGAACGATCAATCTGTTTGATGGCGTAGCGCGCCAATACCCGGAAACCGTCGATTGCCTTGATGGTCGGGGCGTGCATTGCCCTTCACTCGCCGTGCGGATTTACGAAGACCTTTACGGCGTGGACATTCCCCGTGCCGATGACGACGAAACGGCGCTGGAACTGATCTGGGGCACGGACACACATCCGGTCAATCGCCATTGGATGCGGGTTCAGATCGGGAACGATCCGGACGCGGAATGCCCGCAGGATGTCGGTATCATCACCCGTGTCTACCGCGCGCTGATCGACGTAGACCGCCTGCGCTCGCCCTGCATGTATACGGGCACGACATCCGTTGAAGATTTGCTTATCGGAGCACCTGACGACGATCTGCCGACACTGATTGAAGGTAACATCGTCTTTTATGGCGCGAAGCTTGAAGGCAGCGCTGACCTGGCCTTCACGCCCACCAATGGCCTTCTCGCCGGTGTCTATGTCCATGCAATGGCGCTGGACAACATCATCGCCTTCAACGGCAAGCCGAAACGCAACACCATCACGCTGTTCGGCATCACCTTCGGAAATGACGGAATTAAGACATTCGTCGCCGCGATCATCCTGTTCATTACCGCGTTCTTCAATATCGGGCATTTGCGTCAGGACGCCAGCACGCCGGGTGATCAGAACATCGGCGCCGGGCGCAGGTTCCAATGGTATGGAACTTTATTTGCCATGACTTTGGGCTCCGGCCTCATTCTTTACTTTGTTTTCGGGCTTTCGATCAGCAATTGGATCGAGTTAGTATTCATCACCGGTCTCCTTTTCGAATTGCTGATTTCGTCATTCCTCGGAACTTGGTGGGGGCGCTTTCGATACGCCTCCGGATTTTGAAAGGTGCGCGTCATGAAACATTCCCTTCTTTTCGTGCTGCCGGTATTGGCCCTTGGCTTTGCCGGTGCGCCCCCCGCAACCGCGGCGCAGGACGCCTGTGTGGACCAGGAAGCGGTCATCCTTTCGGCGCGCACGCCCGAGGTCGATCTGTTCGATGCGCCTTCCGGCGGCAACCGC
Organism: uncultured Alphaproteobacteria bacterium; assembly: GCA_903862715.1. Classification (GTDB taxonomy): domain Bacteria; phylum Pseudomonadota; class Alphaproteobacteria; order Micropepsales; family Micropepsaceae; genus CAIYRG01. The sequence continues at coordinate 75,286 of CAIOYY010000015.1, read as the reverse complement.
GTGATGAGCATCGCCCGCGACCAGTTCCCGACCTGCCTTCCCATTCTCGCGCAGACCGAAGCGCGTATGCTGAAAGTTGATATTGACGGCACCGAATATTGGGTGGCGCCGCATATGGTGCAGTTCCGCGCCGGGCACGTCGATCCGCCGGTCTGCCGTACGCTTGCCGAAGGCGGCGACGAAACCCGGACGGGAACGACCCGCGGCCTCGGCGAAGGATGCTGACCATGCGCATGCCGGGTTGGACAGTTGCGGCGGTTACTCTGTTTCTTGCGCTGCCTTCCAGGGCTTCAAGCGCGGAACTGCCCGGCGACTATCCCAGCATGGGCAAGGCCATCGACATCCTCACGCCCGCACCCGATTACAGCGACGTAGCGGCGGAACGACCGCGTTCTGTCGCCATCATGCGCGCCCGTGCGCATGGCTTCGTGCCGTCACCCGAACTGCACGACTACGTCAAAAACATTCTCGACCGGCTGCTGGCAGGCGTTCCCCTGCCTGCATCCTTCACGCCCGATGTGCGCATTCTGGCCGCGCCCGATTACAATGCGCTGTGCACACCCGATGGCACATTGGTCGTCAGCATCGGACTTCTTGAACAGAGCGAAACCGACGACGAGATCGCTTTCATTCTCGGCCACGAAGTTTCGCATGCGATTCTGAAACATCACGATTCCGATTGGTTCACGCGCACCCAGTATTATGCGGTGATGAATGCCCAATCATTAAGTACGGTTGCGGCCGGCGCGCAGGCGCTGGGCGGCGGCGGGCTGGGTAACGCACTCGGCGGATTGCAGCGTGGCATCAATATCGCGACCAAAGTTTATGAACTCAGCGAAAATGTTCTGACGCCGCGCTTCCAGCAGGGGCAGGAAGATCAGGCCGATGCACTCGGCTTCGATCTAATGGTGCGCGCTGGATATAATCCCGATGGTGCACAACGCGCCTTGCAGCGCCTTGCGCTTTCCGAGGAAGCCGCGGCGCAGGCCGCGGAAGCAGCCAAGGAGGCCGAAGCCGAAGAAGAACAGAGCGGCGGCCTGTTCGGCGGTGGCGGCGGCGGTGGTGGCGGCCTGTTCGGCGGCGGCGGCGGTGGCGGTTTGTTCGGTGGTGGTGGTGGTGGTGGTGGCGGGGGCGGCGGCCTCCTGAGCGGCGCGCTCGGTGGCATGAATGTCGGCGGTATCGGCACCCTCGATTTCGGCGCTATTGCGGATGAAGCGTTCGATCTCGCAACGGATCAGATGGCGGAAGACGCCGTGCCGCATCGCCCGGCATCGGAGCGCGCGGATTTTCTCGTCGAGTATCAGTTCCGCGAATATCGCGACCTTATTCCCGGCGATGTCGCTGCCCTTCCCTGGGCGGCAGATGCCCCACAAAGCGACGCCAACTGGGCGCTTGCGGCGACCATGGCGAATTACCGTTCCGCCAATGTCGTGGTCGATCATCTTCAGGGGCGCGATACCGCCGACGTCGATACGTCCGCCTCTTATGCCGTGCAGAATCCGACGACCAACCATGCCTATACGCAGTTCGCTTTGGCTCGGCTGCGCGATTCCGAAAACAACGCGGCGGAAGCGGAAGCGGCCCGCCGCGCGGCGATCGCTAGCCCCGAGCCGTCCTGGATCGCTTATAATGCCGAGATCGACGAACGCATCGAGCAGAGTGATTTCGTGGGCGCGGACGCGACGATGGCTCAGGCGGTCGCGCGCTTCGAGGATTCACCGGTGCTGCTGCCGAAGCGCATTCTCATTCAGACCCGCCTCGGCAATACCGCCGAAGCCGACCGGCTGATCGCGCAATGCACCGGCTATGACATCCGCGAATTGCATGACCAGTGCGAAGCGGCCGCCCAGTAGACGGCATCATCCGTAACGGAATTTGAAATAGAGGATCGTCGCCGCCAGGACAAAGGTGACGATGTTCGCGGCGATGATGGCGATGTCGCCAAGCGCGATGCCATAGAGAAGCCAAAGTAAAACGCCGAAGGTGAAAGTGAGAAAGGTGACCAGCGATAGGTCGCCCGTCTCGCGTGTGCGCCAGATGCGCAGGACCTGCGGCACGAAGGCCAGCGTGGTGCAGAACCCCGCCAACAGGCCCAAAATCGAAACGCCGGACATTATCGCTCCCCCTTACCCGGACGGTCCCGGTCGATCGACTAGAGCCTAATGCCCTGATGTGACTCAAGTATTTGCCCGACACCACCACCCATCGTTAATGATTCAATATTTGGGCTTTTACTAATTTTTAACCACATTCCCTTGCGGCACAGACTCACGGCCCTATCATGTTGATTCCACAGTGATTCGTCGGATTCGGCGGATCGGGTAACGGGACACATGCCAAGACGGGGCGCTTCTGGGAAGGCCCATACCCATTGGGGCTTGGCGGGGGACAGTCGGTGACGCGTGCAATTCCGGCAGGACTTCGTCCTCGTAGCGTGGCGCTCGCAGCGACCATCGCCGCCCTGCCCTCATTCGCGTGGTCGGCAGAATCGATTCCCGTCATGCCGCTCGGTCTTCCTGATGTCGTCGTGCTCGCGATCGTCGTCGGTGCGGCGGCGCTCGCGGTTGCGGGCGCGTTATGGGCGCTCGCGGAATATCAGGGCACGCTGAAACTACGCCGTGCTTTGCGCGTGACGGCGGGCCGCGCGCGTTCGCTTCTGTCGCTGCGCGATACGATTCTTTCCGCCGGAAAAGAATCCGTCATCGTGTGGGGTCCGGAATCCGGCGAGCCTTTAAGCTTCGCGGGGGCCGACAAACTTCTCGAATCCTGTCTCGCCGGTCCCGACGCCACGCAATTGTCGACCGCGCTCGATGCACTGGGCGATAGCGGTACGCCCTTTGCCATGACGGCGCGCACCTCGGAAGGCGCAGGGATCGCAGTCCGCGGTCGCCCCGCCGGCGGATATGCGGCGGTGTTTCTGGAAGAAGAAGCGAAGATTGCAGGCGTCGAAACCGATTTCCGCGCCGCGCTCGATGCGCTCCCGACGCCCGTATGGGTGCGCGGCAAGGATCTCGGCTTGCGTTTCGTCAACCGCGCCTTCCTCGCCGCGACCGGCGCGAATTCGGTCGAAGACGCGCTCGAGAACGGCGTGGCGCTTGACCGCTCGGAACGCGATCTCGCCAGTGCGGTGCGCACCGAAAACGAGCCAATGGATGCGAAGCGTTACGCCATCATAGGCGGCGAACGCCGCGCGCTGAATTTTCATCTGACGCCGCTGCCCAATGGCAGCATTGCCGGAACGGCGAGCGACGTTACGGGCCTCGCGGAGGCCGAAGCGCGGCTGCAGCAGCATATCGACGCCCATGCCGAAACGCTCGACAAGCTGGCGACGGCGGTGGCGATTTTCGGCGCCGACCAGAAACTGAACTTCTTCAACCGCGCCTATGTGCGGCTGTGGGGGCTGGCCGAAACCTGGCTCGATGGCCGTCCGACCGAAGGCGAAATTGTCGATCGTCTGCGCGAGCTTCGCCGCCTTCCGGAGCAGCCCGATTTCCGCGCCTGGAAAACCGATCATCTGAAACTGTTCGAGAAGGCCGACGATCACCCGGAGGAATTATGGCATCTGCCCGGCGGCAAAACCCTGCGCGTGGTGGCGCAACCCCATCCCTTTGGCGGTATTATTTTCCTCTATGAGGACGTGTCCGACCAGCTGCGTCTGGAGAGCTCCTACAACACACTCATCAAGGTGCAGCGGGCGACGCTCGATACGCTGCAGGAAGGCGTTGCGGTGTTTGGGCCTAATGGACGGCTGAAACTGCACAATGCCGCCTTCATGCATATCTGGCAGTTCGAAGCCGCCGAACTGAATGCCGAGCCCCATCTGAAAAATCTCGCCGATGCCTGCACCGCACGCTTCGGTCATGAGCGCATGTGGGACATTGTCACGTCCGCCGTGACGGCGGCGACCCCGGAACGCCGCCGCGAATATGGCGAAGCCGAACGGTCGGACGGAAAAATCCTGTCGCTGACGCTGGCGCCGCTGCCTGATGGCGCGACCCTGGTGAGCTTCGCCGATGTGACCGACCGCTTCCGCATCGAGACCGCATTGCGCGAGCGCAATCAGGGCCTGGAAAAAGCCGACAACATGAAGACCGAATTCGTGAAGCGTGTGTCCTATGAATTGCGCACGCCGTTGAACTCGATCATCGGCTTTACCGAACTTCTGAAAGCCGGTACCGCAGGAAACTTGAGCCCGCGCCAGGGCGAATATGTCGATGCCGTGCTATCGGCATCGAACACGCTGCGCGATCTCGTGAACGACATTCTCGATCTGTCGCAGATCGAGGCGGGCGTGATGGAACTCGATCTCGAAAAGATCGACCTCTATGCAATGCTTGCCGCCATCATCGACCATACGAGGCGCGGCGCGGGACGTATCGGGCTGACGCTGGAACTGGATTGCCCGATGGATGCGGGCACCTTTATCGCCGACAAGCGGCGCATCGGGCAGATATTATTCAACCTTCTGTCGAACGCACTGAAATTCACGCCGCGCGGTGGCACCATCACCATCGGTGGCGATATCACCAACGAGGATGTGCAGTTCTACGTCGCGGATACCGGCCCGGGCATTCCGGACGACGTGAAACCGTCGGCCTTTGAGCGCTTCTCGGCGAAAAGCGGACGCACCGGCGCCCGCGCGGGCGCAGGGCTGGGCCTTGCGCTGGTCAGCCGCTTCGTCGAATTGCATCAGGGCTGGGTCGAACTGCAGTCGGGCCCGACGGGAACGAAAGTCACCTGCCATCTGCCGCGCAATATCGAAAGCAAGCGTTCCGCGAATTCGCTGCCCGTGATGGATGCGGGCGAGTAAAATCTTAAAAACATACCGACCGGTCGGTATGTTTTGTTTTTCGCGGGCGGTTTCAGGCAGCGGCAAAGAGCGTAGAATGGCGCGCTATCCTCTTAATTCCATTGACGTTTTTTTTCGATGCGGACTTGTGCGGCGCGTTTGCTTCACCGCTGCGCAAAAACCGACCGTTCGGTATATTTTTTCGGAGATCGAGTAAGCCCCCCACCCGAAGTCTTGCTGGGCAAGACTTCGTTTCCGGGCGGCGGAAGGTCCACCGGACCTTTCGCTGATCGCCCTCCCACCCCGCGTCGGGGGAGGTGAAAAGTAAATGTGGGTAACGCGTCTTTTGCGACGAACGCGGAAAAACGACGATAGGGAATTCAGCGCATCGGCTTCGAAAAGATCAAGCGTTCTTCCCGTCATCGGGCGCGCATGCCCACTTAGGTTACGTCCCGCGCCTACCTTCCCCCGGATCACGTCCGGGAATCGGCGCGGCTCGCAGGGAATGACAGGGTAGAGCGCCCTCGTCGTCCTTCGACAGGCTCAGGACGAGAGTTTAGTGCTGGCTTTTGGGGGTGCGGACGATGAGCCCGTTGAGTTCGGGCTTCACCTTGATCTGACAGGAGAGCCGGCTTTCGGGTTTCACGTCGAGCGCGAAATCCAGCATCGATTCTTCCATCTCGGTCCGCGCCGGAATTTTTTCCTTCCACGCCGGATCGACATAAACATGGCAGGTGGCGCAGGCGCAGGCACCGCCGCAATCGGCATCGATGCCGGGCACGCGGTTCTTCACCGCGCCTTCCATCACCGTCCAGCCCGCCGGTACTTCGACGGCGTGCTCTTTTCCATTGTGCTCGATATAGGTGATCTTCGGCATATATCTGATCTCTTCAGGCGATCGACTTCATGGGAATTTCCGGGTCGCCGAGGGCGTCGGTATCGACGGTCTTGCCCTCGGCAATAAGCTTGCGGCCAATAATATATTCCGGCGCGGCATTGACCGCTTCGACCGCGGAAATTTTTCCGGCGCGCAGATGGAACACGGCGAATTTGCGCGAAGCCGGATCGCCGCGCGGAACGATCTGATCGCCCGGCAAAGCGAGCCCCGCGATCTGCAATTTCAGATCATACTGATCGGACCAGAACCACGGCACTTCGCGGTAGGTTTTGGGCCTGCCCAGCATGGCGAGCGCGGCGTGCTTGGCCTGGTCGATGGCGTTCTGCACCGATTCCAGCCGCACGCGGCCATTGTCGCGCGCGTAATAGAAATTCGGATGATTGGTGCAGTCGCCCGCCGCGAAAATATCGGGATCGGACGTGCGGGTGAATTCGTCGACAACGATGCCGTTGGCGACGGTGAGACCGGACGCCCCCGCGATCTCGTCATTCGGCACGACGCCGATGCCGACCAGAACGAAATCGGCTTCCAAGCTTCCCTGTTCCGTTATCACGCGCTCGACCCGCGCATGGCCCTCGAAATGTTTCGCCGCCGCGCCCAGCATCAGATGGACGCCATGCCTGACGTGCTCCTGCTCATAGAATTTCGAGACCAGCGGCGACACCGCGCGCTCCATCACGCGAGAAGCCGCTTCCAGCACCGTCACTTCCAGCCCGTGTTTTGCAGCGACCGCCGCCACTTCGAGCCCGATATAGCCGCCGCCGACAATAACGACGCGCTTGCCCGCAACGAGATTGGGCCGGAGCAGATCGACATCCTCGATTCCGCGCAAATAATGAACGCCCGGCAGGTCATGGCCTGCAACCGGAATGAGGCGCACACGCGCGCCGGTCGTCAGCAGCAATTTGCCGTAGCTGAGCGCTTCATGGTTTTCGAGATGGACGAGATGGGCGTCGCGGTCGACGTGCAGGGCTTTGGTGTTCAGGCGCAGATTGCAATCGGCCTCCGCAAAGAACGCGCCCGGTTTCAGGAACAGGCGTTCACGGGCGAAATCGCCGGCGAGATAGGCCTTCGACAAAGGCGGACGCTGATAGGGCGGAAAGGGCTCGTCGCCCAGAAGGGTGAGCTTGCCGGTAAAGCCTTCGGCCCGCAGCGAGGCCACGGCCTGTACCCCCGCCTGTCCGGCCCCGATAATGACAATGCTGTCGGTCATATGCTGCTGCAAAATCCGGTTGAAGGGGGCGCGCCCTGAGGGACTATCGCGGGTAGCATGGGGGGAGGCGCGCCGCAATTGGACTTAAAAACCCCGACATTGAGCGCGCCCCTTCCCGCGCGCTAAGTCTTTTGGGTGACGGGAATCGACACCACCATGACGCTTGCCGATGAGGCCGCGACGCGGGCGCTGGGCGCCCGCATTGCCGGCGCCTTGCGTGTGGGCGACGCGGTCCTGCTGTCGGGGCCTCTGGGGGCAGGCAAAACCGCGCTGGCGCGGGCCGTCATCCAGGCATCGGGCATCACCGGCCATGTGCCGAGCCCGACCTTTACCCTGGTGCAGCATTACGAGACGGCGGACCTCACGATCCGGCATTTCGACCTCTACCGAATCGAACGCGAAATCGACCTTGCCGAGCTGGGTCTGGAGGATGCGCTGGAGGACGGCGCGGTGCTGGCGGAATGGCCGGAACGGGCGGCGGATTACTGGCCTGAGACGGCGCTGCATATCGAATTGAAGCCGGTGGGAGAACAGACGCGTATCGCCCATATTCGCGGTGGTGAGTACTGGCGGCGCGTGGTGGATGGAATTTGATGAGCCATAACGATCTTTCGCGCGACGACGAGATGCGCGCCTTTCTGCAGGACGCAGGATGGGGGGATGCCCGCCTTCAACCGCTGCCGGGCGATGCCTCGACGCGGCGTTACATCCGCGCCGAGAAGGGTGACAAAACCGCCATGCTGATGGACCAGCCGCAAGGCGCGGAGGCCCCCGTTGCGGCGGCGGATGCCAGCCCCGAAGAACGCAGGCGCCTTGGTTATAATGCGGTGGCGAGGCTCGCGGGCGCGGATTGCGCGCGGTTCGTTGCGGTGGCCGATTACCTGCGCGCGCGCGGCCTTGCCGCGCCCGCGCTTTACGCCGCCAACGCGCCGCGCGGGTTTCTGCTGCTCGAAGATTTTGGCGACAATCTTTACGCCGATGCGCTGACGCGCGGCGCGGACGCAACCGAGCTTTACGGCGCGGCGATCGACGCGCTGGCGACGCTGCATACGGAAACGGCTCCCGCCGACATGAACGGCAAGGCGCTGTTCGCTTATGACGAAACCGCCTTGCTGGCCGAGACGGATCTGCTGACCGAATGGTTTTGGCCGATGGCGTTCGGGACGCCTGCAAGCGATTCCCTGCAGAACGAGCATCGCACTTTATGGTGCGAAGCGTTGCAGCCTTTGAAAGATGCGCCCCGCATTCTCGTTCACCGCGATTACCACGCGCAGAACCTTTTATGGATGCCGGAACGGACGGGCGTCGCACGCGTCGGCCTTGTCGATTTTCAGGACGCGGTGGCGGGGCATGCCGCCTATGATCTGATCTCCCTTCTGGAGGACGCACGTCGGGATGTGCCGCCCGAGCTGGCCGAGGCCATGACCCGGCGTTATCTCGCCCGCGCGAGGCCGCAAGGCGGCGATGAGGCGTTCCGGGCGGCGGCGGCACTTCTTGCCGCCCAGCGCAACGCCAAGATTATCGGGATTTTTGCCCGCCTCGCCAAACGGGACGGCAAACCGCGTTACCTCGCGCATCTGCCGCGCGTCTGGGGATATATGGCGCGCGACCTCAGCCATCCGTCGCTGGTAAAATTAAAGACATGGTATGACCGTAATGTGCCCAACGAGGCACGCGCCGCGAGAGTGCCGGTTCAGGGAGAGTTTCAGTGACAGTGACGACCGCGCCAACCATGAAGGCCAAGACGAAGACCATCAACCAGGCGATGATTCTGGCGGCGGGTCTCGGCACGCGCATGGGCCCCCTGACGAGCGACAGACCCAAGCCGCTGGTCGAAGTGAACGGCAGGACGCTCATCGATCATGCCATCGACAGGCTGGTGCGCGGTGGCGTGACCCATATCGTCGTAAATGTTCATTACAAGGCCGAGATGATGAAAAAGCATCTCGCCAAGCGGACCGACGTCGCCCTCCAGATCTGCGACGAAAGCGACATGATTCTCGATACCGGGGGCGCAATTGCGAAGGCGCTGCCTTTGTTCCGCGACGAACCCTTCTTCACCCAGAATGCGGATTCCATGTGGGTCGAGGGCATGGGCCGCGCGATGAGCCGCATGCAGGAGCGCTGGGAATCCGAGACGATGGACGCGCTGATGCTGCTGGCGCCCTGCGCGACCAGCATCGGCTTTGACGGACGCGGCGATTTCGAAATGGACACTGTGGGGCGTTTGAAGCGCCGCGCAGAAATGAAGCTCGCGCCCTTCGTGTGGACGGGACTTCAGATCGTGCATCCGCGCCTGTTCGCCGATGCGCCGACCGGGCGTTTCTCGATCAATCCCCTGTGGGACCAGGCCATCGAGCGCGAGCGCCTGTTCGGCATAAGGCTGGACGGCGTGTGGATTCATGTCGGAACGCCCGAAGCGCGCGACGAGGCCGAAGCCTTTCTGAACGATCTGCAACACCGGCCCTGATGGCGGTGGCGGCGCGCACGCACCCCAAGGTTTACACCATCGAAGCGGGCACTGCCTTTGCCCGCGTGCTGGCTCAGGGCACGATCAAACGCGTCGGCCGCGATCCGTTGGCGCTGGCCGACGTCACGATTTTCGTGCCGACACGGCGCGCGGTGCGTACCCTGCACGAAGCGTTTTCCGCCGAGCTGGAAGGCGCGTCGCTGGGACCGCGCATAAGGGCGCTGGGGGATCTGGACGAGGCGGAAGACGCATTCGATCCGTCTACGGATGATCTGGCGCTGCAGCCCGCCATCGGGCCGCTGAAGCGGCGGCTTGTGCTGGCGACGATGGTGGAACGCTGGCACCGCGCGCGCGGCGGCGCCCTTCCCTTCGCACAGGCGGTTTCCCATGCGGGCGAACTCGCGCGCTTTCTCGACGAGGCCGCCGAACAGAACGCCGATCTGACGAAACTTAAGCACCTCGCGCCCACCGACCTTGCCCGGCATTGGGAAGAGGTGGTCGATTTTCTCGGTATTATCGGTACGCAATGGCCGCTGTTTCTTGAAGAGAGCGGATGGATGGAGCCCGCCGCGCGGCGCGACGCGCTGATACGCCAGCAGGCGTTGCGATTTGCCACCCACCCGCCGCAGGGCCTGGTGATCGCCGCCGGTTCCACCGGCTCCATTCCTGCAACGCGTGAATTGCTGAAAACCATCGCATGCCTGCCGCAGGGCGCACTGGTATTGCCCGCGCTCGATACGATTCTCGATGCGGCGAGTTGGGAAGCGCTTGATGCGGGACATGCACAATATGGGTTGAAACAATTGCTGGCGCATGTGGCGATCGCGCGCGACGAAGTGCTGCCGTGGGAAGATACGAAACGCCAACCGTCCTCAAGGTCGCGCTTTATTGCCGAGGCATTGCGGCCGCCGCCGACGACCCATGCCTGGCGCGATATGGTAGAAAAAGAAAAAGACGCGTTCGCCGACGCGCTGATCGGGCTGTCGCTGATCGAAGCCGCGAACCCGCAGGAGGAAGCGCTTGCGATAGCGATGGCCTTGCGTGAGGCGCTGGAAACGCCGCAGCGCACCGCCGCGCTGGTGACGCCGGATCGTGGCATCGCGCGGCGCGTGGCGGCGGAATTGTCGCGCTGGAATATCAAGATCGACGATAGCGCGGGAACGCCGCTTTCGCGCACGCCGCCGGGCGTGTTTCTCGCGCTGCTGGCGCGCGCCGCGGCAGAAGATTTCGCGCCCGTCGCGCTCTTGGCCCTGCTGAAACACCCGCTGGCCGCAGGCGGCAGGGAACGCGCCACGTTTCGCCGGAATGTGCGCGCGATGGAGCGTGCAGCCTTGCGTGGCCTTCGCCCCGAAAACGGGCTGACCGGCATTGCATTGAGACTTCGCGGCGCGAAAAGACCGGACGAGCAACTGATCCGCTGGTTCACCGATCTGCAGGACATGCTCGAACCGTTGCAGCGCATTACGCAAGCGCGCGATGTGCCTTTGCGCGACATAGTGAGCCTGCACGCGCGCATCGGCGAAGCACTCGCGGCAACGGCGAACGCGCCCGGCACCGATCATCTGTGGCGCGGCGAGGCCGGTGAAGCGGCGGCGACGCTGGTGAAGGAGCTGATTGCGGAAGGCGAGGACATCATTCTCGGATCGGGGGATCACTATGCCGATCTTTTCCGTGATCTTGGTGAAGCGCGCGTGGTGCGGCCGCGCGGTGGGCTTCATCCGCGTCTAGCGCTGCTCGGACCGCTGGAAGCGCGGTTGCAGCACTTCGACCTGGTTGTGCTCGGCGGATTGAACGAGGGTGTATGGCCGGCGGAGACCGCGACCGATCCCTGGCTGTCGCGTCCGATGCGCGGCGCGCTTGGGCTGGAACCGCCGGAACGCAAGACCGGGCTTGCCGCACATGATTTCGCGACGCTGGCGGCAGGACCGACTGTGCTTCTGACGCGGTCGCTCAAACAGCACGGCGCGCCGACCCATCCGTCGCGCTGGCTGCTCCGCCTCAAACAATTGGCGCGCGGGCTCGAGATCGCGGGAGCGTGGACGGCGCTTTCGCCGCCGCTGGACTGGGCAAGGCGCATCGATGACGCGCCGCGTGAAACACGCGCGGCACGTCCCGAACCGCGTCCGCCGGTGGCGGTACGTCCGCGGGCCTTAAGCGTAACGCAGATCGAAACCTGGCTGCGCGATCCCTATGCGATCTATGCGAAACATATTCTGCGGCTGAAGCCGCTCGATCCCATCGATGTCGAGCCGGGCCCGCGCGAACGCGGCATCGCCATTCACGGCGCGCTGGAACGTTTCCTCAACGTCTATCCCAACACATTGCCGGAGGACGCGCTGGCCGTATTGCTGCGCCTTGGCGACGAGGCCTTCCGCAATGCGGGGGCTTCGCATGCCGCGACCGCGCTTTGGCGGCCGCGTTTTTCTCGCGCGGCGCAATGGTTCCTTGCCTATGAGACCGAACGGCGCAAGGCCCTTGCTAGAGCCATGACGGAGATCGAGATCGACGGCCGGCTCGAAATTCCCGCGCCAGGCGGCATGTTCACCTTGCGCGGCCGCGCCGACCGCATCGAAATATTCGACGACGGCGCGGCCTCCCTGCTCGACTATAAAACGGGACGTGTGCCGTCGCAGAAGCAGATCGAGATTCTTCTGGCGCCACAGCTTCCGCTGGAGGCAGCGATGCTGATGCGCGGCGCATTTGAAGGCGTTCGGGCCCGGCATATCCGCGAATTCGTGCATGTCCAGTTGACCGGCGCGGTGCCGCCAGGCAGAGAACTGATTTTTGACAAGGACGCGACGGAGAAAGCCGAAGAAGCGCTAACAAGACTGATGCAGCGCATCGCGCGCTATGACGATGAGGCCCAGCCCTATCGCTCGCGCGAGACGATGGAACGCCTCAGCGATGTCCGCGATTACGATCATCTCGCGCGCGTGCGGGAATGGTCGCTGATCGGCGAGGGCGGCGAATGATCCGCGCGGGCGCCGACGACGCGAAGAATCCGAAAAGCTCGGCCTGGGTGTCGGCCAATGCGGGTTCGGGGAAAACACACCTTCTGGCCGACCGGGTGACGCGGCTGTTGTTCGATGGCGCAAAGCCGGAACGCATTCTGTGCCTCACTTATACCAAGGCGGCGGCGGCGGAAATGTCGGCGCGATTGTTCGACCGGCTTGGCGCCTGGGCGCTGCTGGGCGATCAGGAACTGCGCGCGAAGCTGACCGAGATCGGCGCGGATGCGCCGGACGCAGATGATTTGAGGCGCGCGCGCATATTATTCGCGCAGGCTTTGGAAACGCCGGGCGGACTGAAAATCCAGACCCTCCATTCCTTCTGCCAGCATGTGCTGGCGCGCTTTCCGATCGAGGCGGGTGTGCCGCCGCGCTTTCAGATTCTGGAGGACCGGAGCGCCGCCGATCTGATGCGCGCGAGCCGCAATGCGGTATTGGAACGCGCGGCGGGCGGCGACGCGATACTGGAACACGCGGTAGGCGTGCTGGCGACGCGGGCGGCCGATGGACGTTTCGCCGACATTGTCGATGCGGCGATCGGTGATGTCGGGCGCTTGAGACAGGTGCTGGCGAAGCATGACGAGGATCAGGAACGCCTGTTCGTGCATTTGCGCGGCGCGCTGAACGCGCCGCCCGGTCTCGATGAGGAGCAGGTGACGGAACGTTTTTGTGCGGGGCTTCAGGGCGAGCGGGCAGAACTGACACGCATTGCCGAATGGCTGAGCGCAGGCTCCGCCAACGACAAGAAAGTGGGCGGCGCGATTGCGGGCTTTCTTGCAAATATGTGCGGGGAGAATTTCGAGACTTTAAGCAGTGCGTTTCTGACCGGAACGGGAACGCCGCGTGCTTCGCTTGCGACAAAGAAAACCGCGGAGACGAATCCCGTCCTGTTCACTGCGCTGCAGAATTTGCGCGACCGCGTTCTCATGGTTGAGGAGCAACGCAAGGGCGCGGCGACGGCGACGCTGACCGAGGCATTGGTGCGCGTCGCGCTGGCGGTACTCGCCGAGTATACCGAGCGCAAACGCGCCCGCGCGGCGCTGGATTACGACGACCTCACGCGTTTCACGCTGGGCCTTCTGGAGCGCGAAGGCGCGGCCTCCTGGGTGCTCTACAAGCTCGATGGCGGCATCGATCATATTCTGGTGGATGAGGCGCAGGACACGAGCCCGGAACAATGGCGCATTGTCGTCAAGCTGGCGGAGGAATTCTATGCCGGGGTTGGCTCGGGCGACGGCGCGCGGACGCGGACCCTGTTTGCGGTCGGCGATGAGAAGCAGTCGATCTTCAGCTTTCAGGGCGCGGCCCCGGAAGAGTTCGGGCGCAATCTGAGCTTCTTCCGCGCGCGCTTCGGGGAAGCGAACCTCGCTTTCGCCAATGTCCGCCTGCCGGTTTCACGGCGGAGCACGAAATCCATTCTGTCCTTTGTCGATGAAGTGTTCGCGGAGACGAGCGCGCGCGATGGTTTGAGCTTCAATGACGAGGCGGTGCTGCATGAGCCCTTCCGGAAAGAAACGGGCCGTGTCGAAATATGGCCAACGCTGAAGCCGCCACCGACGACCGAACGCGACGCCTGGAACCTGCCCGTGGATGCGCCGCCCGTTGCGGGCGCGGATGCGGCGCTGGCCGGGCGCATTGCCGAGCGTATCGCGGGATGGATCAGGGACGGCACGCCGCTTCCCGGACGCGAAGAAACGCGCGCGATCGAACCGGGCGACATTCTGATCCTTGTGCGGCGGCGCAACGCCTTCGCGCAGGAAGTCATCCGGCAATTGATGGACCGAAAGGTGCCGGTCGCCGGCGCGGACCGCATGGTTTTACTCGACCAGATTGCGATTGCCGATCTGGTGGCGCTGGGGCGTTTCGCGCTGCTGCCGGAAGACGAGCTGAACCTCGCTGCGCTGCTGAAATCGCCGCTCATAAACTGGAACGAGGAGACGCTGTATGCGCTGGCTCAGACACGGACCGGGTTTCTGTGGGACGCCTTGACGGCGCGGAGGGGCGAGAACGCCGACTTCGCTAGGGCGCATGAATTCCTGTCGGGCGTACTCGCGGTCGCCGACTACCTGCCGCCCTTCGAATTCTATGCGAGGTTGTTGTCAGGCGGCGCGCGCAGAAAAATGCTCGCGCGTTTCGGGCGCGAGGCGGACGACGCCATGGGCGAATTCCTGGCGCTGGCAAAACGCTTCGAGGACGGCCATCCAGCGTCACTGGAAGGCTTTCTCGATTGGGTCGAGCGCGGGGCGTCGGAAGTCAAACGCGACATGGAACAGGGCGGCGGCGCGGTTCGCGTCATGACCGTGCACGGCGCGAAGGGGCTGGAGGCCAATATCGTGATCGTGCCCGACACCGCACAGGCTCCGGATTTCGAGAAACGCGCAGGTATTCTTTATACGGATGATTGTCTCTATTTCGGCGTACCGAAGGGCTTGGAAACGCAGGCCGTGACCGACGCCAAGGCGGCCGGGCATTTGCGCGAGATGCGGGAATACCGCCGTCTGCTTTACGTGGCCCTGACCCGCGCCCGCGATTGGCTGATCCTTTGCGGTTACGAGACGAAGCGCGGCATACAGCCGGAATCCTGGTATCCGCTTCTGGAGGCCGCCGGAAAACGTGTGGGAAGAGAAGAACCGGACGCCGAGGGCGAAAGCGTTTTCGTGTTCGGCGAGGCGATGGGAGAAAACCTCAAGGGGGCGAATGCCGCACCGAGAGCGGCTCCGACGCCCCTGCCCGCTTTTCTTTCCGCGCCGCCGACAGACACCACGCCCATGCGGCGGGTGATACGGCCTTCGGAAGCGCTTGAACTGGAAGAACCTGCGCTGTTGTCACCCGTAACGGATGCGTCGGGCCAGCGGTTTCGGCGCGGACTTCTGATCCATGCGCTGCTGGCGGCGCTTCCCGATGTGGCGCCGGACGCGCGCGGCGATGCGGCGGCGCGTTACCTCGCTTTACGCCGGATTGCCGAGGACGACGCGGCGGATATCACGCGCGAAGTCTTCGCCGTGCTGGATCATCCCGATTTCGCCGCGCTGTTCGGCCCCTTGAGCCGCAGCGAGGTGACCATCACCGCGGAACTCGCGGAGCTTGGAGAAGGCGTCCGGATCAATGGTCAGATCGACCGCTTTGCCGTGACGGACGACGAAATTCTCATCGCCGATTTCAAGACCAACAGACCACCACCGCAGACGCCGGAGAAAACACCCGCGATCTATCGCGTGCAGATGGCGCTCTACCGCGCGGCACTGCAGAAGCTCTATCCCGGCAAACGCGTGTCCTGCGTATTGGTCTGGACCGATGGCGCGCGCGCGATGCGCCTGCCCGATTCGGCACTGGACGAGGCGCTGTCACGCGTCGCCTCGCGCCAAGCAGCGGGAACCCGGCATTAAAACCCCGACCTTGACCCTTAAGGGGGGCGTTCCTACATTCCGTGCAACCCCATTGTTCGAGGATTTCATGTCCATAAAAGTGACCGATAACAGCTTTCAAACCGATGTTCTCGACTCCAAAACCCCGGTTCTGGTGGATTTCTGGGCGGAATGGTGCGGACCGTGCCGCATGATCGCGCCGTCGCTTGAGGAACTCGCCAGTGAAATGGGCGGACGCCTGACGATTGCGAAAATCAATATCGACGAGAACCCGCAGGTTCCGACCAAATATGGCGTGCGCGGTATCCCGACGCTGATGATTTTCCAGGACGGTCAAGTAGCGGCGACGAAGGTCGGTGCTCTGCCGAAGAACAAGATCAAGGAATGGATCGACGCTTCGATCTGATGGTTCGCATCATCAAATACCCTCCTGCTTCGACAGGCTCCGCATGAGGGTATTCGTAAACGTCTAGGTATTTTCTCTTAAAACCTGACCCGCGAGATAAAGCGAGCCGCCGATGAGTATTCTCGGCGGCCCCTCGCCGGGCCTTGCACGCGACCAAGCCGACACCTGCAGCATCGCATCGTCGAGATCGTCGGCGGGCGTTGCGTTGAGGCCTGCGCGCCGCGCGGCATCGAACAGCGCGCCCGCGCCATAGGCCGCGGCCTCGCCCGGTATCGCGATCGTCGTCACATGACGCGCAAGCCCACGAAAATGCGCGAAATAACCATCGGCATCTTTTGTCTGCAGCATGCCGCAGATGAGATAAAGCGGTTTCGGCATCTGGTCTTCGCGGTCGGCCATGAATTGCGCGATGGCGCCCGCGCCATGCGGATTGTGCCCGCCGTCGAGCCAGATTTCGGAGTCTTCCGGCGCCATGTCCACCACCATGCCCTTGGTCAGGCGCTGAAGACGCGCGGGCCATTCGACATTGCGCAGGCCCCATTCAATCGCGCTTTCCTTCGCCCAGCGCGCACGCAAGGGATTTTGGGCGATGCGGCGCAGGCACGCGATAGCAAGGGCGGCATTGGAAATCTGATGGCGGCCCGCAAGCTTCGGCAGCGGCAGATCGAGAAGGCCCTGTTCGTCCTGAAAGACAAAGCGGCCATGTTCCTCATGGGCGTTGAAATCCTCGCCCTCGATCAGAACGGGCGCACCCAGGCGCTGCCCGCGGTCGGCGATCACGTCGCGCGCTTCGTCTTCCTGCCGCGCCGTGATGCAGGGCACGCTTTTCTTGATGATGCCCGCCTTTTCGCCCGCAATGGCGGCGAGCGTATTCCCGAGAAATTCCTGATGGTCGTAGGAGACCGGCGTGATGCAGGTGGCGATCGGCTGGGCGATGACATTGGTGGCATCGAAAACGCCGCCGAGACCGACTTCGAGAATAAGCGCATCGGCGGGATGGCGCGAGAACACAAGAAACGCTGCCGCCGTCGTGATTTCGAAAAAGGTGATGGGCAAGCCTTCATTGGCGGCTTCACATTCGGCCAGGGTGGCGCTGAGTTCCTCTTCCGAAATCAGCGCGCCCGCAAGACGGATGCGTTCGTGAAACTGCACGAGATGGGGTGAGGTATAGACATGCACACGCTGGCCCGACCCTTCCAGCATCGCGCGCAGGAAGGCACATACCGAACCTTTGCCATTGGTTCCCGCGACATGGATGACGGGAGGCAATCTTTCCTGCGGATTTCCGAGCGCGGCCAGCAGACGCTGGATGCGGTCGAGAACGAGATCGATGCGTTTGGGGTGAAGCTGCAGCAGGCGCGCAAGCGCGGCATCGCTGGGCGCGGACGCGACTTTCATGGAGACGTAACGATCATGGAGAAGGCGCGTGACCGTTTCCGGCTACCGCCGCACCATTGCCATTGCCATGACCATTCCCGGCCGCAATGCGTTTCGGAACGGGCTTCTTGGCGAGGATCGCCACAAGGCGCGAAAGGGTCGTCTTCAGATCGTGACGATGCACGATCATGTCGATCATGCCATGCGCGAGGAGATATTCGGCGCGCTGGAAGCCTTCGGGCAGGCGTTCGCGGATGGTCTGCTCGATGACGCGCGGGCCCGAAAAGCCAATAAGCGCGCCGGGCTCCGCGATCTGGACATCGCCCAGCATCGCATAGGAGGCGGACACGCCTCCCGTCGTCGGGTCGGTGAGCACGACGATATAGGGAAGCCCCGCTTCTTTCAGCATGTCGACGCCAACCGTAGTGCGCGGCAATTGCATCAAGGAAAGTATCCCTTCCTGCATGCGCGCGCCGCCCGACGAGACGACAAGAATGAAGGGACGGTTTTCGTTCACCGCCACGCGCATGGCGGCGACGAGGCCTGCGCCGGTAGCGAGGCCCAGGGAGCCCCCCATAAAATCGAAAGGCTGCACGGCAAGAATGACGGCCTGGCCGTCGATGGAGCCGCGCGCGGCCTGCACCGCGTCCTGCTGACCGGTTTTGGCGCGGGCTTCGCGCAGGCGGTCGGTATAACGCTTGTCGTCACGGAAGCGCAGCGGATCCTGCGGCACCTGCGGCGCGGGCAGCAATTCATGTTCGCCGTGATCGAGCAGGGCTGCGAAACGGTCCTTCGCGCCGATGCGCAAATGATAACCGCATTGCGGGCAGACATTCTGCGCATTGGCGAGATCGCGGTGAAAAATCATCTCGCCGCAACCGGGACATTTGCGCCAGAGATTCTCCGGCGTGCCTGTCCGGCCCATGAGCCCTTTGATACGCGGGCGTACGAAATTCGTGATCCAGTTCATGCGTCCAACTCTAGCATGTTTCCTCCCGGCAACACCCGGGAATAGGAGAAATTCCTTAAACCCCGACCTTGATCCGGGCCTTGTGAACGGCATTCGCCAAGCTCTCGCAAAAGCTTAACGTCTCTTCCACGAGCTGCGCCCTGGGTGTACCCGCCGTCGCACCCGCGCCAATTCCCGACACAATGGCGGAACCGACAACGGCCGCATCGGCAATACGTGCAATGGCGGCAGCCTGTTCCGGCGTACGAATGCCAAAGCCGACGGCGCAGGGAAGGTTCGTGCTTTTGCGGATACGCTCGACGGCAACGCGGACTTCCTCTTCGGGAACATTCTTCGTGCCCGTCACGCCCGCGACCGAAACATAGTAAAGATAGCCGCCCGCGCCATCGAGCACGGCGGGAAGGCGCGCCGCGTCCGTCGTCGGCGTTGCGAGACGGATGATGTCTATATCCGCTTTGTTCGCTGGGGTGCGCAGCACTTCGTCTTCCGAAGGCCCGAGATCGACCACGATGAAACCATCGACGCCGGCACGCGCGGCATCCTGGACAAAGCGTTCCACGCCATAGGCATGGATGGGATTGAAATAGCCCATCAAGACGATGGGCGTTGTGTTGTCGCGTTCACGAAAGCGCGCGACCATCGCGAGTGTGCCTTTAACATTCATGCCCGCTTGCAGCGCACGCATGGAAGACGCCTGAATGGCCGGGCCATCGGCCATCGGATCGGAAAAGGGCATGCCGAGTTCGATGACATCGGCACCCGCTTCAGGGAGCTTTTCCAGAATGGCGAATGCGGTTTCGGCATCGGGATCGCCCGCCGTGAGGAATGGCACGAAGGCCGCGCGGTCGGCGGCGCGCAATTGCGCGAAACGTTTTTCCAGACGGCTCATATTTTTTTGCCCAACGCATCGGCGGCGGTAAAGATGTCCTTGTCGCCGCGTCCCGAAAGATTGATGACGATGACCTCGTCCTTTCTCATGGACGGCGCGACGCGCATCGCATGGGCAATGGCATGCGAGGACTCCAGCGCCGGAATGATACCCTCAAGGCTGCTCAGTTTTTGAAAGGCGTCCAGCGCTTCGGCATCGGTGACCGATTGATAGGAGACGCGCCCCACATCCTTCAGCCAGGAATGTTCTGGGCCGACACCGGGATAATCGAGGCCCGCCGAAATCGAATGGGCTTCGGCGATCTGGCCATCCTGGTCCTGTAACAGGTAGGAACGCGCGCCGTGCAGAACGCCCGGTGTGCCCTTGCCGATGGTTGCCGCATGGCGGGGCGTATCGACGCCCTCGCCCGCCGCTTCAACGCCACAGATGGCGACATCGGGATCGTCGAGGAAGGGATGAAACATGCCGATGGCATTGGAGCCGCCACCGACACAGGCGATCAGCATATCGGGAAGGCGGCCTTCGACTTCCAAGATCTGTTCGCGCATTTCCTTGCCGATGACGGCCTGAAAATCGCGCACCATCGCGGGATAAGGATGCGGACCCGCCGCTGAGCCGATGATGTAGAACGTGTCGTGCACATTGGCGACCCAGTCGCGCAACGCTTCGTTCATCGCGTCTTTCAGCGTGCGCGAACCCGACGACACGCCGCGCACTTCGGCGCCAAGCAGATTCATGCGGAAGACATTCGGCTTCTGCCGTTCGATATCGACCTCGCCCATATAGACAACGCAAGGATAACCGAAGCGCGCAGAGACGGTCGCGGTGGCCACGCCATGCTGGCCGGCGCCGGTTTCGGCGATGATGCGGGTTTTGCCCATGCGGCGCGCGAGCAGAATCTGCCCGATGCAATTATTGATCTTGTGCGCGCCGGTGTGATTGAGATCTTCGCGTTTCAGATAGATTTTCGCGCCGCCGAGATAGGCGGTGAGGCGTTCGGCGAAATAGAGCGGGCTCGGCCTGCCGACATAATGCTTGAGGAGATGATCCAGCTCGGCCTGAAAGGCGGGATCCTTCTGCGCGTCCGCATAGGCCTGTTCCAGCTGCAGCAGAAGCGGCATCAGCGTTTCAGCCACATAGCGTCCGCCGAAAGTGCCGAAATGACCGCCGGAGTCGGGACCCGAGCGATAAGTGTTGAGGCTTGTAAGGGTCATGCCGATTCCGAATAGGAGGCGTTGCGTGATGCTTTCACGAATTCGATGATTTTTTCCGGGCTTTTTCTGCCGGGTGCGATTTCCACGCCGGACGACGTATCGACCATTTGCGCGCCCGATGCACGCACCGCGCGCCCGACATTTTCCGCCGTCAGACCGCCTGCAAGGATGAAGGGCCGCGACAGGACAAGACCGGAGAGAATTTTCCAGTCGAAGGGCGCGCCATGACCACCGGGACGTTCGGCATGGGCCGGGGCTTTCGCATCGAACAGAATATGATCGGCTACCTCGTCATAGGCTTTCGCCGCGGCAAGATCGGCGGGCTCCGCGATGGCAAGCGCCTTGATGATGGGCACACCAAAACGAGCAGCGATCTGCCCGGTGCGCGCCGGTGTTTCGGTGCCGTGCAACTGCAGATAATCGGGGCGCGCGGAGGCAATGGCCTCGGCAATCGTTGAATCGTCAGCGTTCACGAACAGTCCGACAATCTGAGGCCCGCCGCGCAAACGATCCGTCAACGCCATCGCCTGATCGTAGCTGACGTGACGCGGGCTCTTCGGAAAGAAGACCAGCCCGGCGAAATCGGCGCCCGCACGGGCGACGGCATCGGCCGCGTCGATGGTATTGATCCCGCAGATCTTGACCTGAACGCTCATAAGGGGCCGCTTATCGCCCCCCACGGCCCGGCAAATCAAGCTCCGACATCGGAACCGGTGGCGACGCCCGGCTCAAGACAGGGCGGCGTGCGCGCATTCCGCGGCAATGGCACGGGCGGCGGCGGCGGGATCGCTGGCCCCGGTAATCGGGCGCCCGACGACCAGAAAGTCCGCGCCCGCCGAAATGGCCTCTCCCGGGGTCATCACCCGCTGCTGGTCGCCCAGCGCCGCGCCTGCGGGCCGGACGCCCGGCGTAACGATCAGGAAGCCGGGGCCGCAGGCCTTGCGAACGGCAGCAATCTCCAGCGGGCTGCAGACAACGCCATCGAGACCCGCGCCCTGAGCCAGGCGCGCGAGGCGCACGACCTGATCGAGCGGCGAGGCGGCGACACCGGTTTCCGCCAGCCCGGGCGAATCGAGGCTGGTCAGGACCGTTACGGCGATGATTTTGGCGCGCGGGGTCGTTTCCGCCGCCGCATCGCGCGCGGCGCGCATCATGGCCGAGCCGCCTGCGGCATGAACATCGATGATCGCGGGGCCCAAAGGCGCGAGCGCGCGCACGGCGCCCGCGACGGTGTTGGGGATGTCGTGAAACTTCACATCGGCGAAGACCGGCAATCCCGTCGCAACCATGGCGCGAATCCCGTCGGGACCCAGCGCGCTGATAAATTCGAGACCGACTTTCAGACCGCCAACATGGGGCGCAACCGCATTGGCTATCGCCAGCGCCTTTTCGCGCGATGTCGTATCGAGGGCAACGAAGACGGGATGGGCGGAGGAAAGACCGGACATGGCGCGATCTATCCCGAAGCCGTGAAGAAGGCGCAAGCAAAATCAGTCGCGCGCGACGAAGCTCACGGAACGTGCGCGCGCGAGGGCCGTGCGCCGCCACCATACGGTGAGCCCACCCAGCACCACGCCCAGCAAAAAGGTGAGGAAAATCAGCAGAAAGAGCGGCATCGTCACGGCCAGCGCGGGCGTGTCCATGGAGAAGGGATCGAGGCTGAAGGTGACGGGCGTTCGATTGGACACGGCGGCAACCGCCGCGACGGCCACTACCGGAATCACCACCAGGAGAGTCGAGAGGCGCACGAATTCCTAACGGCCGTCCGGCGCGTTGTTCAGGCGCTCGCGCAGTTCCTTGCCGGTGCGGAAAAACGGAACGCGCTTTTCATGCACATCGACAGCTTCGCCGGTACGCGGATTTCGCCCCAGACGCGCCGGTCGGACTTTCACCGAGAACGCGCCGAAGCCGCGAAGTTCCACACGATCGCCGGTGGCAAGCGCTTTGGTGATTTCATCAAGCACCGTGGAGACGATGCGTTCGACGTCGCGATGATACAGATGCGGATAACGCTCCGACAGGCGCGCTACCAATTCCGATTTAATCATGCTCCAGCCCCCAATGACGAGCATCCCTCTCGCCCACCCCATTTGAGGGTACCCTGCCAAAGCCGGGCCGAGCCGTCAACAGGGCGAAGGCGCGTAAGCCTCTAGGAAACAAGGGGTTTTGTAGAAATCGAAGACCTGCCCAAGGGCTCAGCCCGGAAAAGAAAAGGGCACGCCGGCTTTGACCGACGTGCCCTTGTTCGAGAACGCTTACCCCCTCAGATCAGGGTTCGAGCGAGGCCGCATAGGCCGAGAGGTTCAGAATGTCGTCGTCCGAAAGCGTCGCGACCACGCCCTGCATCAGGCCGACCGCCGCGCCTTTGCGGGCGCCATATTTGATGTCGAACAATTGGCGCGCGATGTAGATCGGCGAACGACCGGCGATGGCCGGGATATTGGCCAAGCCGCCCTTGAGGTCTGCGCCGTGGCACAGCGCGCAATTGCCCGCGGCCGAGACCGCTTCGCCCTTCGCGATGCTGCCGACCGGCACGAAAGCCTGGAACGGGCTATGCGAATCGCGCAGTTCGGCGCGTTCGGAATCTTCGGGAATTTCGATGATGCGGTTGCCCAGCGGCTCCATGCCGGCGGCATCCCCGACCTCGGCGTGACGCATATTGCCGGCACCGACAAAGGTGACCGGCACTTCGGTCGCTTCATGCACGGTGATCCATTTCACCGGCGGCAGCGACGAGAAATAAGCGGCGGCGTCCTGCATTTCCTGAGGGGTCATGGCGCTGGCGATGGTGACCATGCTGGCCGAGCGGGCGGGAATGAGGCTGACGCGTTCGCCGGAGGCATAGGCTTCGAGCTGTTCGACGATGTAACCAGCGGGAAGACCCGCGAGGCCGGAGGATTCGGGATGCCCCGCGCCATGCGGCATGTGGCACTGGGCGCAGGCGCGCACATCCGGCTGGCGGCCATGCGCCACCACTTCCGGCATCGGCGGATGTTCGTCGGGATACCAGTCTGGCGGATTGAAGGGGTCGTTGATCTGGGTCTGCGTCAGCTGCAGCGTGCTGCCCGGAACGGTATGAAGCGTGCCATCGTCAGGACCGCGGCCACGGCCTTCATCCATGACGGGATAGGCCCATGCGGGCGGTTCGAACGCGCCCGCGGGGGCGGCTTCGGCGGGGGCAGCGGCAGGCGCAGCTTCGGCGACAGGCGCAGGCTCGGCAGCAGGGACCTCGGCCGGGACTTCAGCCTGCGTCGGCGCGGCGGGCTCTTGTCCGCAAGCGGCCAGCACACTGATCGAAATGGTGGCGATAGCGACGCCAAGAACCTTCTTCATATTGTCTCTCCCCCGAAGCAGCGCCCGTTGAAACGACGCTATTACGCGAAGATTATGGGGAATTGCTTGCGCCCACAAGGACATCCCGGAAGCACCCCGCGGCATTGTGAAAGAAGCACCCGCGGCATTGTGAAAAAAGAAAGGCGCCCTTTCCTTCCGGAAAGAGCGCCTTTGCCTTTTAAATACGGGACGTTACCTGCCCCTTATTCGCCGTCCTTCTTCTGCGCGCGCGACAGAGCGGCACCCAGAATGTCGCCGAGCGAGGCGCCGGAATCGGAGGAGCCGTATTGCTGCACGGCTTCCTTCTCTTCCGCCATTTCGCGGGCCTTGATCGACAGATTGATCTTGCGGCCGGCCTTGTCGGCGTTGGTGATCATCGCATCGATTTTGTCGCCGACGCCGAAACGTTCCGGACGCTGATCGGCGCGATCGCGCGCGAGATCGGCGCGCTTGATGTAGGCGCGGACGCCTTCGCTGAGTTCGACTTCAAGACCGCCATCCTGCACTTCGATAACGGTGACCGTGACGACACGGCCTTTCTTGAGGTCGCCGACTTTGTCCATCGGATCGCCCGCAAGCTGCTTGATGCCAAGGCTGATGCGTTCCTTCTCGGGATCGACGTCGAGGACTTTGACCTGAACGGTCTGGCCCTTTTCATAATCCTGCACCGCGACATCGCCCTGCTTGTCCCAGGAAAGGTCGGAGAGATGCACCATGCCGTCGATGTCGCCGGGAAGTCCGACGAACAGACCGAACTCGGTGATGTTGCGGATTTCGCCTTCCATGATGCTGCCCACCGGATGCTTTTCGGTGAAGTCGCTCCACGGATTTTCCATGCACTGCTTCAGGCCGAGGCTGATGCGGCGCTTGTTGGAATCGACTTCCAGTACCATGACTTCGACTTCGTGACCGGGAACGACGATCTTGTTGGGGTGAACGTTCTTCTTCACCCAGCTCATTTCCGACACATGAACGAGGCCTTCGACGCCCGCTTCCAGCTCCACGAAGGCGCCGTAATCGGTGACATTCGTGACCTTGCCCTTGAAGCGCGTGCCGACGGGGTATTTGACGCCCACGCCTTCCCACGGATCGGTCTGGAGCTGCTTCATGCCGAGGCTGATGCGCTGCGTATCCTGGTTCACCTTGATGATCTGGACGCGGACATTCTGGCCGACGGTGAGGACTTCGGTCGGATGCGAAACGCGGCGCCATGCAATGTCGGTGACATGCAGCAATCCATCAACGCCGCCGAGATCGACGAACGCGCCGTAATCGGTGATGTTCTTGACGGTACCTTCGACCTCCTGGCCTTCGGCGAGGCTTGCGACGAGTTCCGAACGTTCCTCGGCGCGGCGTTCTTCAAGAACGGCTCTACGCGACACGACGATGTTGCCGCGGCGGCGATCCATTTTCAGAATCTGGAAGGTCTGCTGAATGTTCATCAGCGGGCCGACATCGCGCACCGGGCGCACATCGACCTGGCTGCCCGGAAGGAACGCGACCGCGCCGTCAAGATCGACGGTGAAGCCGCCCTTCACGCGGCCGAAGATCACGCCCTGTACGCGGCCGACATCTTCAAACGCCTTTTCAAGGCGGGTCCAGGATTCTTCGCGGCGGGCCTTATCACGCGAGAGCACGGCTTCGCCGAGCGCATTTTCCACCCGTTCGATATAGACTTCGACCTGATCGCCGACGGCAACCGTGGGCGCCATTCCAGCGACGCCGAATTCCTTCAGCGGCACGCGGCCCTCGGTCTTCAGACCGACGTCGACAATGACGAAATCGTTTTCGATGGCGACGATCTCGCCACGGACCACCGAACCTTCGGCGGGGGCGCGATCGATAAAGCTCTCTTCGAGCATGGCCGCAAATTCGTCGCGGCTGGGGGAGGAAATGCTTTCGGCAGCTCTTGCCATGAATGCTCCTGTAATGAGTTGACGACCGGCTTCGCGCGTTCGCGCCAGCACGACCGGCCCCGAAAATCGGGGGGTTGAAGTTTGCGAGATGTTTTCACGGCGAAACTCGGCGGAGCCGTCGGGCCTCCTTTAAGCCCCTTCAGACGGACCGCGAGCGAATCAAACGAGCTTTGGACGAATTTTGGGATCGACCAAAGCCAAGGCCGCCGCGAACGCCGCGTCTATACCCAAATCGCTGGTATCGAGCAACATGGCGTCCGGGGCCTCTCTCAAGGGGGAGATCGGACGGCTGCGGTCGGCGGCGTCGCGGGCAAGGAGTTCGCTGAGGATTTCGGCCTCGTCCCGGACAATACCGTGGGAGGCGAGCTCCAGGCGGCGGCGGCGGGCGCGGATTTCCGGCTTGGCATCGATAAAGAGCTTTGCCGGGGCCTCTGGCGCGATGACCGTGCCGATATCGCGGCCGTCGATCACGGCGCCGCGTTTGCCGTCGGGTGGCCGGGCGGCGAAGGCGCGCTGATACGCGAACAGGGCCGCGCGTACGCCCGGAAAGGCGGCAACGGTGGACGCCGCCTTGCCGACCACGTCGGTGCGGATTTTGGGATCGCCGATGCGCGAAAGATCGATGGCGCGGGCGGCGCGTTCGGCGGCGGCGTGATCGTGGGGATCGCCCTGGCTGTCGATCAGGCCCAACGCGACCAGACGGTAGAGCGCGCCGGAATCCAGATGGGCGAAGCCGTAATGAAGCCCGAGTTTGCGGGCGAGCGTGCCCTTGCCACAGGCGGCGGTGCCGTCGATGGCGATAACGGGAGCGGTGACAGGCACGTCCGTCACGAATTCGGTCTCTGTATGAGGGCGCCGGGCCCGGCCATCAGGCTTTCGAAATTCGGAAAGCTGGTCGCGATCATCGCGCTGTCATCGACGTGAACGGGTTCGCGCGACGCGCCGCCCATCACGAGAAAGCTCATGGCGATGCGGTGATCCATATGGGTCAGCACATGACCACCGCCTTTGACGCCCTCAGGGCCGCAACCCTCGACCACAAGCCCGTCGGGGCTTTCGGTGACGGCAACGCCGCAGGATTTGAGCCCGGCGGCAACGGCGGAAAGCCGATCGCTTTCCTTGACGCGCAATTCTTCGAGGCCGCGCATGGTCGTTGGGCCTTCGGCAAAGGCCGCCGCGATCGAGAGAACGGGGAATTCGTCGATCATCGAGGGCGCGCGTTCGGGGGGTACATCGACGCCCTTCAGCGCGGAATGGCGCACACGAATATCGCCGACGATTTCGCCGCCGATATCACGTTCGTTCTCGATCGTGATGTCGCCGCCCATTTCCTTCAGCGTCTGCAATATGCCGGTGCGGCTTGGATTCAGCATCACGCGTTCGAGCAGAATGTCGGAGCCCGGCGTGATGAGGGCCGCGACCAGCGGAAAGGCCGCCGAGGACGGATCGGCCGGAACCGCAATCGCGGCGGGCTTCAAATCGGTTTCGCCGGTAATCGAAATCGCCATGCCTTCCGCGGTTTCCTCAAGCGAGATGGCGGCGCCGAAGGCGCGGAGCATGCGTTCGGTATGATCGCGAGTGGCGATGGGCTCGATGATGGTCGAGGTGCCCGGCACGTTCAGCGCGGCGAGCAACAATGCCGACTTCACCTGGGCGGAGGGAACTTTCAGGATATAACGGATCGGAAGCGGATCGGCCGCGCCGGTGAGGGTCAGCGGCAGAAGCCCCTTATCGTTCCCACTCCAGCCAAGTCCGAAGGCCGCCAGCGGTTCGAGCACGCGTTTCATCGGGCGGCGGCATAAGGAAGCATCGCCCGTAAAGGTGGCGGCGATGGGGGTCGTCGCCACCGCGCCCATCGAAAGGCGGCAGCCGGTGCCGGAATTGCCAAAATCGAGGGGGCCATCGGGCTGCGAAAAGCCGCCGACACCCACACCCTGAACGCGCCAGGCGCCCGTACCCAGGCGTTCGAGCGAGGCCCCGAGGCTACGCATGGCGCCTGCGGTGTTCACCACGTCTTCGGCTTCGAGAAGCCCTTCGATGCGGGTTTCCCCGACGGTCATGGCGCCGAGGATCAGGGCGCGGTGGGAGATGGATTTGTCGCCGGGGGCAAGAACCGTCCCCGTGAGTGGCCCGCTTTTCGCGGCCTGAAGCGGTTGGGGGGCACTGGAATCGTGCATGGGGAGAACCATATTCGAGGCGGGAAACGGGGCGGAGCCCGGATTTGCGCCGGGAGCTTTGACAGGTCGGCTTGATCATGGCAAACCCACCGCCCTTCTGACCACTTGTTCTTGCGCGGGAAGTATAAACTTGACCAAGACGGATCTCGGGACGAAACGCGTTTGCCCTTCTTGTGCGGCACGCTTTTACGACCTTCAAAAACGTCCCATCGAATGCCCGAAATGCGCCTTCTCTTTCGAGCCTGAAATTCTTCTGAAGCAGCGCCGCACGCGCGCGCCGGAACCTGCCAAAGCGGCTGGCCCTGCCAGTGTTGTCGCCGACGCGGAGGATGACGAGGAACTCGAGGACGAGGACGAGGAGGAAGTCGAAGAGGCCGAAGAAGAAGAGGCCGCCGACGAAGTCGAAGGCGACATCGTCGAGGAAGTCGTTGAAGACGAGGAAGAAGAAGCCTCTCCCGGCATGTCGGTGACGGAAGACGCCGATGAGGAAGAGGAAGAATTCGAAGACCTCGACGACGATGACGACGAGGACGACGACACCCTGCTCGAGGAAGTCGAAGAAGACGAGGAAGATGTCTCGGATATCATCGACGCCGATCTCGACAAGGAAGAAGGATAGAGATACCCAGTCGGAACATTCGTGCTTCGTCACGGGTGTTCCAGCGCCGGATGGGGCCATAGCTCAGCTGGGAGAGCGCTTGAATGGCATTCAAGAGGTCAGCGGTTCGATCCCGCTTGGCTCCACCAAATTCCTTCCGGAACGATCAAGCGGCGCCCCCTCGGGCGCCGTTTTTGTTTTAGCCGGCCCGTCCCTTCACGATTCTTATACCCGACCTCCTATTGCAGCCCTCGTTTCTTCGCGCTTAGTCTGCCGAAGCGACGTTTGGGGGCACTGCCTTGGGCAAGCACTTAAGTCGTATCTCCTTTCCTGTAGTTACGGTTGCTGCGCTGGGTGCCGCGCAGACTTCGGTGCTCGCGGCGGACGAAGTTCTGCCGCGTATGGCCGTCCCGATGGGCGCAACTTCATATCCCCTGGAAGCATTGGCGGCGAACCAAGAGGGCACGGCAGTCATTGAGCTTACCATCGGACCGGACGGCGCAGTGACCCATGTCGAAATGCGAGAACCGACGGGCTATCCGCTTCTTGATGATGCCGCGCTCATTACGGTGCGCGCAGCGCGTCTTTCCGATCCGCCCACGACATTGGAAGGTGTTCCGACAACCGCCCGCGTCCTGGCGGATGTGACCTGGACGCTTCCTTTGGAATCCGCCGAAATGTATATGCTGCCCGATCTTCCGGGCGGAACGGACATCTATCCGGGCGACACGGTCGTCGAGCCGAGTCATGGCGACCATGGAAATTCCATAGGCATAAATGATTACCCATACGGGGCCCTCAGACGGGGAGAAACCGGCAAGACAGTCTTACGGATTTTGGTCGGTAGAGACGGCCTCGTCAGCGATGTTCGCATCGAAGGTTCGAGTGGTTACCCAAACATCGACGAAGCGTCAGCCAATGCCGTGAGGCGTTTTCGCTATGATGCAGGAACAGTAAATGGCCAGCCATCGTCGATGTGGGTAAGCCAGGTCATCTCATTCCAGATATTTGATGCCCCCATACTGGGATGCCAAGGGGTGCCGTCGATTTCGCAGCAACATAGGCGCCAACCAACTGCCGCCCTTGAAGAGAGCGCAAAATATGAACGCTAGACCAAGGTGAACCAGGAAGGTGTCATCGAGGAGAGCCTTCTTCTTACTGACCAAGGTTGGATGCGATTGAATGACGAGCTTCTCGCAGAAATGAATGCACGCGCAAACTATGGACGCATTTCATTTCACAGCGAGCATAATGGCATTCCGCAATGCTGGTTTTATGACGGGGTCAATCCCATGCTGACGGGAGAGCCCTCCAGCCGCGCCATAAACGATTCGCCGAATCATGAAAGTCCTTGGGGGGATTTGCCGCCAGTTCCGCCTTCGTGGCAACGATAGAACCGTACCACGATCCAAAAAACTTTGCCGCCCTTTCGCCTTTGACGCGACACGCGCGCTGTCAGCAAAAGAACGGCAAAGAATGCATCCGCAAAAGAAGTCGGAAACAGCGGCGGTATCACCACCGCTGTTCCTCAAAGTCTCACCAGTAAGGCTGGACCTTGTAATAGTCGTAGGTCGTCGCGCGGATTTCCGAGCTGGCACCGTCACCCGCGATGAGATCGTCCATTGCATAGGACGGCGCTTTTTCCAACGTGTCCTTGTCCATGGGGATGACGTAGCCGCCTTCATCCTTGCTGTAATCGAGCGCCGACCACGGAACCGGATAATATTTCTCGCCGGCGCCAAGGAACCCGCCAAAGCCGAGCACGGCAAACATGATCTGGTTGGATACCTTGTCGAGAACGATGTCTTCGACGTGACCGATCTTGTCGCCGGTCTGATTGTAAACCTTCGTTCCCTGAACTTTGGAAGCGAGGATTGCCGTCGTGTGACCGCTTGGTGTGGGCATGTGCATCTCCTTGTTTTTATGCGTGTCCCAAGAACGCGCGCCAAGGAGATTAGGTTCCGTGAATTACGGATGATGACGCGAAGTCGACCGTTCACGACATCGATCGCGCGCCGGGATGACATTCCGTTCGCAACGCTGGCCCTCCGCAAAGCTGGAGCTTGAACGGGAACGCGCGCTTTAATGGGAACCGAAGACAAAAGGCCCCGCTGCCGGTCGGCATACGGGGCCTTGAATGCACAGCCAAACGCGCTGGCAAATAATCTTCGGCGATTAAATCGCTTCCTTGAGGTCTTTCGACGCGCGGAAGGCGACCTTCTTGCTCGCTTTGATTTTGATCGCTTCGCCGGTCGCCGGGTTGCGTCCCATGCGGGCCGCGCGCTTGCGAACCTGCAGGATGCCGAGGCCGGTGATGCGGATGCGGGCGCCTTTTTTGAGGTTCTTGGTGACCAGAGCGACGAGGTCTTCCATCACTTTAACGGCGGCCTTGTTCGTCATCTCATTCTTCTCGGCCAGTTGAACGGCCAATTGACGGAGGCTTACGGTTTCGACTTTAGCGGCCTTAGCCTTTGTAGTTGCGGCGGTTGCCATTGGGTTTCCTTCACTGAAAGAATCATACAATGGCCTTATTTTACGGCATTTCCGGCCCGCGCGGCATAGAAGAGTGTCCGTTTTCGCCCGTTTTATCGGGAAAAATGACGTGTTCCGAAGTTATCCACCGCTCCGAAGCCCTCTCCCACATGGGTTTTCGGCGTTGACGTGATGTCAGCACCCCAACGCAAATGCAAAAAGCCCTTCGCGGCATGAATGCCACCCATGAAAAGGGTTCACGCCGGTGTGAGGGGGACGGCCCGGACAAGGCCCCGTAGCGCATTACCGAACCAGAGGCTTTCGGCGCGGGCCAACATGGCGAGCGTGATCGTTTCCTCGGCGCACACGCCGCGTTCGATCAGGGAGCGCCGAAGAACCCCGTCCAGCGCGCCGGAGGAGAGCGGCGGGGTTATGAGACGGCCCTCCAGCGTCAGGAACACATTGCTGATACCGCCCTCGGCGAGTTCATCCTTTTCATTCAGAAAGAGAACCTCGTCGGCGCCCCTGGCGCTCCAGTGGGCGCGCTCAGCGTCATAAAGGGTCCGCCAGTCGGTTTTGTGCCGGGCGAGCAGGTCGTTGCTCGGCACCCGGTGGTCGGACAGGCCATAGCGCCACACAGTCTGAGGCGTGGTTGGGATAAAGCCCTCCCCCCTCGACGTAACGGATTGCTCGTCGAACAGGAACCGAAAGCGCATGGGCATGGTCGCGGCCGCTACATCAGATGCGGCATTGTCCAGCTCCGCGCGGAAACGGGCACGATCAAACGGAAGCCCGAGAAGGGCGGCACTGCGGGCAAGCCGGTCGAGATGAAGATCGGCAAGAACAAAGCCCGCGCCCGGTTCCCATCGCATGGTTTCGATCAGCGCAATGGGGGGGCGCCCTTCCGTATAATAGCGCGCCTTCAGAACGCATTCCTCAAATTCCGCTGCGCTTTCCGAATCGGCCGTGACCGCGCCGCCGACCCCGAGCGTGCCGCGATTGTCCCTTATCGTCAGTGTACGGATGGCCACATTGAAGGAGGCCGAACCATCAGGCGCGAAGGCGCCGATGGCGCCGCAATAGATTCCGCGCGGCGCAGGCTCCAGTTCGCGAATGATTTCCATGGCGCGGATCTTCGGCGCGCCGGTGATCGAGCCGCAGGGAAATACGGCGTTCAGGAGATCGGCGGGCACGATATGTTCGCGCAGCTCGGCGCTGACGGTGGATACCATCTGATGGACGGTCGGATAGGATTCCACGGCAAAAAGATCGCGCGTCTTCACCGTTCCTGTTTTGGCGATGCGCCCGAGATCGTTGCGGATAAGATCGACGATCATCAGATTCTCGGCGCGGTTCTTTTCGCTTGAGAGCAGCCAGTCGCGCATTTTGTCGTCGGTCGGTCCATGGTCGACGCGCGGCGCGGTGCCCTTCATGGGTCGCGCGGTGATGACGCCCTCTTTCAGCGTGAAGAACAATTCCGGCGACAGGCTGAGAATGGTGTTCACGCCATCCTCAATATAGGCGCTGTGCCCGCCCTGCCCGCGCGCGCGCAGCCGCGCATAGAGCGCCAGTGGATCGCCCGCGAATGCGAAATCGGCCGGGAAAGTGAGGTTGACCTGATAGATGTCGCCCGCGCGGATGTAATCCTGCGCGCGGCGAAATTTTTCGTCGTAGCTTTCGCGCGTCTCGGAAAAATGCAGGGGACCGCCATAGGCGCGGCCCGTGAAATTTTCCTCGAACCAGGCGGAGGCGTCTGTCCCTCGCCGCACTTGCCTGTCACGAAAAACGCCGAACCACAGAAGCGGCACTTCGCGGCGAGCAGGTATCCGCGGCGCCAGGCGCGGCTCGAGAAGATAGCCGAGCTCGTAAGAGAAATAACCCGCGCAATGGAGGCCGCGCCCGCGCGCCGCTTCTATGGCGCTCAGCGCCGCGTCGACCGCAGAGGCATCGTTTGCGCGGATGATGTCGATGGGGTCGCTATAGATCGCGATTTCCTCATGCCCGGGACGGGCATCGTCGAGCACGAGAAAGGGCGCATCGCGAAGCATGGCTTTTCGTGCCCCGAAGGCGTGCGCTTCGCAAGGAGGGAGGCGGAAGCGCCGCCTTGAACGGAGGGTTTCACCCCCCATATTTGAAGAGACGCGGCGCCTTTAAGGGCCGCCATTTCCAGACAAGGCCGCCCAAAAGGGGGCCGCAAAGCCTGAAAGGAGGGCTTTGACGATGCGACATTCTCAAATGCGTTCCGGGATTTTTTCCAGCCCCTTTCTGCTCGGCTTCGATCACATCGAACGTCTTCTCGAGCACACATCCCGGGCCAGCCAGGACAGTTACCCCCCCAACAATATCGAGCATATCGGCGAGAATCGCCTGCTGCTCACCGTCGCCGTCGCGGGGTTCGCGGCGGACGAACTGCAATTAACGCAAGAGGACAATCAACTCGTCCTGCGCGGAAAACAGAGCGAAACCGGCGAGAAGACTTTCCTCCACCGTGGGATTGCGGGACGCCCGTTCCAGCGCAGCTTCGTGCTGGCCGAGGGCATCACCGTGCGGGAAGCGGAACTTTACAATGGGCTTCTGCGTATCGAATTGGTGAGGCCGGAGCCGAAGAAGACTGTACGCGCGATAACAATCCGTTCAGGCAATGTTCAGCCCGAGTTGGATAGTGTCGGGGTGAAAGGTTAGGAGGTTGCCATGAACGCCAGAACGACTTTCGACAATGCTGAACCGCTCGAATTTGAAGCCAGCAGGCTCGCTTATATCAAGCCGGTAAATGCTGACGAAGCGCGGGCGATGGGAATTGTTCCTTCCGATATCGTATTGCCCGCGGGAATCAAGTTCTATGCGATCCATACGGCAGACGGCACGCCCGTCGCATTGATGGATACTTGGGCATCGGCATACGGCGCCGCGATTCAGAACAATCTGACGCCGGTAAGCCTGCACTAGGAATAAGACTAATCAGGCCGCCTGCGACGACGCAGTCGGTTCGGTCAGTAAGGAAAAGAGGGCGGCGGAATCTACCGCCGCCCTTAATTTTTCACAGAGGCTCTGATTGCGCAAAACGCGCGAAACGCGCGCCAGTGCCTTCAAGTGATCGGCACCGGCGCCTTCGGGCGCGAGCAGCAGAAAGACGAGATCGACCGGCTGATCGTCCATCGCTTCGAAATCGACCGGCACGGCAAGACGAGCGAAAAATCCCGTCATCTTCTTGACGCCTTCGAGATGGCCATGCGGAACGGCAATGCCCTGACCCATTCCCGTAGAGCCGAGGCGCTCGCGTTCATTGAGCGTTTCGAAGATCCGGCGCGAAGGAATACCGGTATGGGCAGACGCCTTCTCGGCAAGCTCCTGCAAAACCAGTTTCTTGGTCGCCGCTTTCAATTGCGAAAAAACGGCGTCGGGCGCGAGCAATTCGGAGATTTCCATGACAGTCCGCGATTATCTAGGAACGACGCGCCACATTCGGCGCGCGGTCGCTATGAGGATCCAAAGGCCGCGCTATCGGGCGGAAGTTCTGCTGGAGCGGTGATCCATCGACAGCTCCAGTCTGCTTATTCGCATTCGGAATTTGCATCATTACGCTGCCGAACTTCCCATCCCTGAAACGTTACGATGTTACAAACGCGTCAGGACCAAGAAACGTCCAAAAAGGCGGCGGACCATATTTCGCTGGTCCCGCACTGTCAACGCAAAGCTAAGTACTTGTGCAGGACTGTGAATCCTCAGGTTCTTGCCATCAACGGGCAGCGTTAAGGAGTTCCATCGCAGCTTTCGAGCTGGCGAATGCGGCGGCGCTCGACCGATGACGGGATGCGCAGCGCATCGCGATATTTCGCCACCGTGCGGCGCGCGATCGTGACGCCATCGGCGCTTAACAGCGTCACGATGCGGTCGTCCGACAGCACATCGTCGCGTTCATTGTCGACCAGCTCACGGATGCGGTCGCGCACCGCTTCAGCGGAATGGGCTTCGCCGCCACCGACGGAAGCGATGGCGGCGGTGAAGAAATATTTCAGCTCGAAGACGCCGCGAGAGGTCGCCATATATTTGTTGGAGGTAACGCGGCTGACGGTGGATTCGTGCATGCTTATCGCGTCGGCGATGGTCTTCAGATTGAGCGGGCGCAAATGGCGGACGCCGCTGGTCAGAAAGGCGTCCTGTTGGCGCACAATCTCGCTCGCCACTTTAAGGATCGTGCGGGCGCGCTGATCGAGGCTTTTCTTGAGCCAATTGGCGTTGTTGAGGCATTCGGTCAGATAGGTTTTGTCCTCGCGCGAACGCGCGGCGGCGTTGACCTCGGCGAAGTAACGCTCATTCACCAAAACGCGCGGCAGGGTTTCCGAATTCAGCTCGACATTCCAGCCGCCATCCGTGCTTTCGCGGACATAGACATCGGGAACCACCGGCTGCACCGGCTCGGAACCGAAAGCGAGACCGGGCTTCGGCGTCAACTCACGGATTTCGGCGATCATGTCGACGATGTCGGCGACTTCGAGCGCGCACAGCGTGGCGAGTCCCGAAAAATCGCGCCGCGCCACGAGATCGAGACGTGATAACATGGCCTGCATCGCCGGATCGAGGCGATCGCGTTCACGCAGCTGGATAGCGAGGCATTCGGCAAGATCGCGGGCGCAAACGCCCGCGGGATCGAAGCCCTGAAGAACTTTCAGCACGCGCTCGCAATCGTTGAGCGTGGTGCCAAGGCGTTCGGCAATTTCGGAAAGATCGACGCGCAGATACCCACCCTCGTCCACGGCTTCGATCAAGACGACGGCGATGAAGCGGTGCGAGGCGGGGAGCGCGGCAATGGAGAGCTGCGCTTCGAGATGATCATGCAGGGTCAGCGCAGCAGAGCGCATATCCTCAAAATCGCCGCCATCGGGGTGGCCGCCAGGGCCGACACGGCTCCAATCGGCGAGCGGCGCGGAGAACTCGGCGCTGCTGCCCGCAAGCTTCTCGGCGCGGCTTTCATCCGTGTAAAGATCATCATGGCCGGCATCGAGATCGCCCGCGGTGCCGAAATCTTCGCGGCCCAGGGTGCGGTCGAGCGTTTCGCTGCCGAAGGCTTCTTCCGCTTTCGCAGGGCCAGAATCCGGCTCGTTGCCGAGAACTTCTTCATATTCCAACAGCGGATTGCGCTCGAGTTCGCCCTCGACATATTCGGCGAGTTCCATATTGGACAATTGCAGCAGCTTGATCGCCTGCTGCAATTGCGGCGTCATGACAAGGGATTGGCCCTGCTTGAGTTCAAGGCGCTGTGCGAGAGCCATGCCGTGCCCCCGTCAGTCCGTCAGAGCGAAAAACGTTCGCCGAGATAAACCCGGCGCACGTCTTTGTCGCGCACGATATCGGAGGGCGTGCCCTCCATGATGACCTGACCATCGTGCATGATGTAGGCACGATCGATGATTTCGAGCGCTTCGCGGACATTGTGATCGGTGATCAGCACGCCGATGCCACGATCCTTCAGATGGCGCACCAGCTCGCGGATATCGTTGATCGCGATCGGATCGATCCCGGCTAGCGGTTCGTCCAGCAGGATATAGGAGGGATGCGTCGCCAGCGCGCGGGCGATTTCGACCCGGCGGCGTTCGCCGCCCGACAGCGCTATGGCCGGCGTGTTGCGGATATGCGTGATCGAGAATTCGGCGAGCAGGCTGTCGACGAGCGTCGCGCAACGGGCGGCGTCGGGTTCCACCAGTTCGGCCGCGGCGCGAATGTTCTCTTCCGCCGACAGGCCCCGAAAGATCGAGGCTTCCTGCGGCAGATAACCGATGCCGAGACGGGCGCGGCGATACATCGGCAGATGCGTGATGTCGTGGCCGTCGAGTTCGATCGTGCCGTAATCGGCCGGAACGAGCCCTGAGATCATGTAGAAGCAGGTTGTCTTGCCGGCGCCATTGGGCCCCAACAGGCCAACCACCTCGCCGCGGCGGAGCGACAGGCTGACCGTGCGCACGACCGGACGGCGGCGATAGCTTTTGCCGATACGGGTGACGACAAGCCCGGCCGAACCTTCGATGACTTTTGGGGTCGCCCTGGCAGATGTGTCTTCGACGCTGGTCATGGGTCTTGTCGCTCATTGGCCCAAATCTTGCCCGGGCCGCCTTTAAGATTAGGTGAAATTCAAATTTTTCTGCTCAATTGTCATTATTCCCGGGTGGTACGAACAATCCCTGCACGCGGCTTGAACCGGGGGCCTGTCCGTTGGCTGCCACACCGCCGGTCAGCGTTGCGCGTCCATCGGCGATGCGCACTTCGAGCATCGAGCCGCGCATGACGTTCTCATTATTCGTCAGCACCACGTCACCCGTGAGGCGCACAAGCTGCGCGTCTATGTCGTAAACCGCGAGCGCACCCGTGGCGGTGCCCGACGGCGATTCCACCACGATGCTGCCACGTGCTTCCATGCGCGTCGCGCGTCCGCTCGGCGCATCAATCTTCACTTCATCGGCGCGCATGCGCACCGCGCCCTGCACGACCAGAACATTGCCGGAATAGGTGCCGGTTTCGGCGTTAAGGTCGGCGGCAAAGCGGTCGGCATTCACGGCAATCGGCTCATCGGCATTAAAGCCGAGATCGGTTGGAACGGAATCCGCGGCGGCGAGAGGCCCCGCCACGACCAGCGCGCCAGCGGCAAGCGCGGCAAAAAGAGTGGACCCGTAAAACCGTATCATGGCGTCGCCTCGTGAACCTGCATGCGCACATTGCCGATAAAGGTCAGCATCCCTATTTCGCGTTCGAAGGTGAACCCGTCCGCCGTCAGCGTGCCCATTGCGCCTTCGGCGGTGACGGGCGCATCGCCCCGAACGAGCCCCTGGCGCAGATCGGCGGTGGCGCGTTCGGTTTCCGCGGAATAGCCATCGGCGGTCGTCATGCGGATGCCACCGGAAACATCAAGAGTCTGGGTACTGTTGTCGACAATACCGTCCGCCGCCGTAACGGTGAGCAGCGTTCCGTCTTCCATCGTGAGATCGGCTTTCACATCGCGCAGGCGCACGCGTTCAGTGGAGGCGCCCAATTGCACCGCTGCGGCGGCCGTCACGATAAAGGGCAAACCATTATCGTCGGTGCCTGTGAGGCGCGGATTGATCATCGCCAGATCGTCCTCAATCGAGCCCATGCTTTCAAAGGTCATCGCCACCTGGCCGTTGTCGCGGGGCTGCACCGCATAAAGAAGCACAGCGAGCCCGACCGCGAGCGCGCCCAGCGGCAATACGCGTTTCATGAAGCGGACAAAGGCGCTGTAGCGCTCGGCCTGATGCAGCGTCGCGCGCGGATTGGCGTTACGCGTGCCCGCAATATAGCCCTGCGCACCGGCGAGCACCGGCGCGCGCCAATCGGTTCCGGCGTCGTCGTTGCGCGAGGCGGTCATCTGATGCCTGCGCGCAGGCAGTCATGGATCGTCAGGAATCCGACGGGCCGGGATACGCCGTTATGACGGTCGACGACGAATAGCGACGTAACCTTGGGCGCGCCATTGTTCATATGCGCCACCGCCTCCGCCGCAAGAATATTCGGCGCAACGGTTTTGGGATGAGCCGTCATGACCTCGGCCGCTTTGCGGTCCAGGAGATCGGGCGCCATATGACGGCGCAAATCGCCATCGGTGATGATGCCAATCAGCGAGCCCTTTCCATCGACGATGCCCGCGACCCCGGCAAAGCCGTGACGATTCGAGGTCATGGTGATCACGACATCGCGCAAGCGGGCGTCGGGCCCGACCAGCGGCAATTCCTCGCCCTGATGCATGATGTCGGAGACGCGGATCAGCGCGCGGCCCAGCGAACCCGCAGGATGAAGCTCGCGATATTGGTCGGCGGAGAAGCCTTTGCGCTCCATCAGCGCGACGGCGAGCGCATCGCCGAGCGCCAGTGTCATGGTCGTCGAAGTCGTCGGCGCAAGGCCGATGGGACAGGCTTCGCGGGCGCGGGGCAGAACCAGGGCGACGTCGGACGCCTGGAGCAGCGCGGATTTCGGATTGCTGGCAATGCCGATCAGCGGAATGCCGAAACGCTTGGCGTGGGTGATGAGGCTGGAGAGTTCGGCTGTTTCGCCCGAATTGGAAAGCATCAGTAGCGCGTCGCCCGCCGCCAGCGACCCGAGATCGCCATGGCTGGCTTCTGCGGGATGAACGAACTGCGCCGGGGTGCCGGTCGACGACAAGGTCGCCGCAATCTTCTGACCGACATGGCCGCTTTTGCCCATGCCGCTGACCACGACGCGGCCCTTCACGGCCAGAAGAATATCGACCGCCTGGGAGAAGCTTTCGCCCAGATCGCGCGAGAGCGCGCCAAGCGCTTCGCCCGCGTAATCGAGCA
Source organism: uncultured Alphaproteobacteria bacterium (assembly GCA_903862715.1). GTDB lineage: Bacteria > Pseudomonadota > Alphaproteobacteria > Micropepsales > Micropepsaceae > CAIYRG01. The sequence continues at coordinate 35,870 of CAIOYY010000015.1, read as the reverse complement.
CACGGCGCGCAGCCGCAATGTCGGCCTGGCGAGGCAGAGCCGTTTCAGCATCGGGTACGGGCAAGGAAACAGCGGCCATAAATACTCATGGGCGAAAGAGCAGCGGGGCGAACGGGAACGAGACCGACCTGCCTTCGCCTTCGCATAAGCGCAAAACCCTGTCACGCGAAATTCGTGCCAAGTCGCGGGGGACTCTACGCGCTGCGCCCAAGGGCGATCAAGCCGCCCGGTCGCGGATAGGGCCGTCACATACTAAGGTATTGATTAATGGGCAAAAATATCAGTTTCAGCCCAGCCAGCGAGGTCCAGAGCGGCCCTTGCAGGGAGGAAATTGAAGCAGGCTTTGGCCAAATCCATCCGCCCCTCGCGGATCAGCATCTCGTCCAGCAAGGTTTTTAGCCGGTGGAGATAGGCGACATCGTTGGCGGCATAGGCGAGCTGCTGCTCGGAGAGCGTGGCCGCGCCCCAATCGGAGCTTTGCTGCTGCTTCGACAGATCGACATCGAGCAATTCCTTCACCAGATCCTTCAGCCCATGCCGGTCGGTATAGGTGCGGGCGATCTTCGAGGCGGTGCGGGTGCAATAGACGGGACCGGCGACAACGCCGAGATAGCGCAGGATGGCCGCAAGATCGAAACGGGCGAAATGATAGAGCTTGGTGACTTTGCGGTCGCGTAAGAGGCGCTTGAGATTCGGCGCCTGATATTTGCCCCGCTCAAACTGCACGAGATGGGCTTCGCCGCCATCGCCCGACAGCTGCACGAGGCAGAGGCGGTCGCGCTGGGTATTGAGGCCGAGGGTTTCGGTGTCCACCGCGACGAGGGGCCCGAGATCGAGCCCTTCGGGCAAATCGCCTTTATGCAGTTTGATTTTCACGCGCGGTCCTCAGCTTTTCCGTTCCCTCGACGCATAGCATAACAGGCGGCGCGGATGCCAATCCGTGAAAGCGGACAACGTCAATGCGCCTGCAGCCGCGCGCAATCATATTGCCGGGAGGGAAGCCCAGCGCTGGTCCCGATGATCGTCCCGGGCACGACCGGATTGGAATCGAGGTCGGTGCCGTTTTCATCGATGAACGACACCGATTGCTCGAAGCGGAAGGCGCTGCTGTCATTGGGGGTAGAGATCGCTTCGGTCAGATATAGGCGCTGGCGCGCGACATAGGTATGGGCGCGCAGGATGCGTCCATCCGCGAGCACGATGTTGAATTGGCGTCCCGGCACCAGCGGATCGTCATACGCGACTTCGGATTCGAAACGCACTTCGCCGCGCTGACGCAATTCCACCGCCGCCTCGTCCAGCAGCGAGCGGTCTTCATCGGGTCCGCCCGGGAAATGGACGACCGTGACGCTGAGCTTGCCGTTCTCGGTGTCGACATAAAATTCGCGCGCGGGCGCGATGTGCGCGCCGGTTTGATACGTAAAGTCTCGGACCATCGGCTCGGCCGGAAAATCGGCCGCCACGCGATATTCGCAATTCGTATAGACGTCGCCGACGATGGGGCCGCGCGCGGGCTCGGCGCCGTACGCAACGGAGGCGGCAAGGCAGGCCGACAATAGAGTGCACGCCACATGGTGCGTGGACATTGAGCGCTTCTCCCCTTTAGCGGCCTGTTTCCCGGCGGCTTGGACGGAGCCTAGCACCGGGCCGGAAGGGCGGATAGGCAACGCGCGGCCCCAACGTTAAGCCTCCCGATTTTCCCCAAATAGGCAAAGCATCAGCGCTCGTTCAGAGACCATTACGGAAGGAGGCGACCTCGGATATGCCTTTGGGATGCATGGAAATTCCGGGCGGGCGCCCCCCTTGAACGGCGTACAACCAAGAATTTACCCGCAGCACCTTATAGTCCCGATCAACGCGTCGCCGGCCCTGCCGATGCGAGCATGCCACTCAGGTGCCGAAGGACGCGCGGAAACAGCCATGAGTGGATTGTTCACACTCCCTGACCTGGACGATGTCGACAAGATTTATCGCGCCAAGACCTTCCGGGTGGTCGCGCGGAGCACGATGGCTGTCGTGGCCGTCGCGCTGTCCCTCATAAAGATCGCGCAACCGGAGCTGTTGTTTCGCGCGATAACGCCACTGATCATCATCGATGGGGATGTGTCTCACGCTACTGGAGGTCAACCGCCGGGGTTATACATCTCTCGCCGGCGCCCTTCTTGTGAGCGGACTGCTCCTTATTGTCACCATTACGGCAATCACCGCCGGAGGCATACGTTCACCCGGCGTGTCCATGTATTGCGTGTTCGTAGTCATGGCCGGCGTGCTGCTTGGCATGCGCGCCGGTTTCATCACCGCTATAGCATGCTGCACATTCGGTCTGGGGTTTGTACTAATAGAAAACTTCGGATTTCTGCCGGCTTCGCGTGTGCAATATAGCAGCACGACCTATTGGCTTCTGAATTCTCTCTATCTCGGCCTCGTCATAGCCCTGCTTCGCCTCGCGTCCAATGCATCCAAACGCGCGTGGAAGCGCGCCCAATCCGAACTTGAGGAACGGCGGCAGACAGAAAGGCATCTTGAACTCGCACTCGATGCGGGCGCCGTCGGCATCTGGAAAGGCGATCTCCGATCTCCGCGTCTCATGGCCGACAAACGCAGTTCCGAAATGACGGGCATCCCCATTCAGGATGACATGACGTTCCTCGCGGAGGATTGGCTCAACTGCATTACAGAGGAAGACCGCCATCGTGTGGAAACCTTTATTGCCTCCATGAACGAGGGTTTGCCGAAAGACCGGATCGATTATGAAATCCGCCGGGCCGACACCGGAGCCCGACGGCACATAGAAGCGACAGCCGTCGCCGTGACGGACGCTAAAGGGGCTGTGATCGGACATGTCGGCACGGTCCACGACATTACCGAACAGAAAGACGCCCAGCGCGAGCGGGAGAAACTTCTCATCGAGATTCGAGAACGCATGAAGGAGCTCAGCTGCCTTTATCGTGTGCTCGAATTGACCACCGGCGAGGAAGGTAGCGAAAAAAAGTTTTCGAACAGATTTCCGCCGTCCTCCCGGATAGCTTCCTGCATGCCGACGCAGCCGGGGCGCGGTTGGTATTCGGCGAAAGCGAATATCGGACCCCCGGTTGGTGTTCCCCTGTCGAGAGCCTGTGCAGCCCGATCGTGGTTGATGGACGGAAGGAAGGGTATGTCGAAATCGGTTACAGAATAGCCAAGCCGGATGCAGGCGCGGGGCTCGGCCCCTTTCTTGCGGAAGAGCGTACACTCCTCGACGGCGTGGCACTCCACATTGCGCGCATGATTTCCGACCGCAGGACTTCCGATCAGTTGCGGCAGTCGGAACGCATTGCCGCCCTCGGTCAGCTGACGGGCGGGATCGCGCACGATTTCAATAATCTGCTGCAAGTCATCCTTGGAAATTCCGAGCTGCTGGCGGCAGACGAGAAGGATCCCGCACGTCGTTCGCTGTCGCAGATGACCGCGGCAGCGGCCCGTCGTGGCGCGGAACTCACCCACCGCCTCCTGTCTTTCGCCAGACGGCAAACCCTTTCGCCCGAACGCACGGACCTTTCGCAACTGGTTCTCGGTATGCAGGAACTTCTGGCGAGGGCCGCCGGCAATGACGTGGAAACCAGTATCGATATCGACCCCAAGCTTTCGGATGTGGATATCGACGCACCGCAACTGGAAAGTACCATCCTGAATTTGTCCATTAACGCGCGCGATGCCATGCCCAACGGCGGGCAACTGAAAATCGCGCTCTCCAATGTTATTCTGTCACAGCACGATATTCGTCCGGACGAGGACATCCTGCCGGGACCTTATGTTCAGATCGCGGTGTCAGACACCGGCACCGGCATCTCTCCGGAGATTGCCGCCCGCATATTCGAACCCTTCTTCACCACCAAACCCACCGGCCAAGGCAACGGCCTCGGTTTGAGCATGGTGTTCGGCTTCATCCGGCAATCTCACGGTTGCATCAGGGTGGTTTCGGAAGTCGGGCGCGGTACAAGCATTCTCCTCTATCTTCCCTTCTCGAAGGGCGGAGAAGTGAGGTCACCCCAGATGGAACCGGTGGGAGAACACGAAGGCACCGAGACGGTACTTGTCGTGGATGACGACAAGATGGTGCGCGATCAGGTATCCTGGCAACTGCATGCGCTTGGATACAACGTGCAGAAGGCCGAGAATGGCCACGACGCACTGCGGATCGTCGGCAGTGATCGGAGGTTGAAACTTGTCATCGCTGACGTCGTGATGCCCGGGAACATGACCGGCTTCGAACTGGCAAAGAAAATACGCGCGAACCGACCGGACCTGCCGATCATACTCATGTCCGGATATTCCGCCGGTGCTTCAGGGAGCAGCGAAACGCACGCTTCCGACTACCGCCTTCTCAAAAAGCCTTTCGGATCCCAGGAACTGGGCCAGTCCGTCCGTCGCGCTCTGGCAGTAAACGAGTAGAGAAACATGGCCCGTATTCTTGTCATTGACGATGATGAAATGGTGGCGGATTCCCTTGCCGCGCAGCTTCGGTGCTTTGGGCACGAACCCACGACCTCGCGGGATGGCCGGAAAGGCCTGGAAGCATGCGAACAGACGCGTTTTGATCTCGTCCTCGTGGATATATTCATGCCCGAAATGGAAGGACTGGAGTTCGTTCGCATTTTTCGCGGGCGGCATCCGGCACTACCCGTCATCGTCATGACCGGCGGAATGGCGAATGACGTCCGCAGAGACCACACGATCGGCCTTTATCTCGGGATGGTGGATAGGCTGGGTGCGGATGCCACGCTGAAAAAACCCTTCGATCCCGGTCAGCTTCTGCAGTGCGTGAACACCTGCCTGGCCGGAAATCACACCGCGCGCTCTGCAGGCATTTGACGGCGCGGGTTACGCGACGGTCGTCAAGGCGACGAGACCAGCAAGGAAATGTCGCCGCCGTGTCGCTGGACCGTGATGACGCCCTCCTCCGTCTGGCGGCGTGAATTTATTACGGAAACCGTTCCTGCAGCACCGCCTGTCCCTGCGCGGCGGCGGACAAAATGTCGGTCGTCACCGCGGGATCGAGATCGAAAGAACGGCCTTCGCACAGGATCTGGAGAAGAAATTCGTCCATCGTATTCGGATTGACCGGCTCCACTGGGCGATGGGCATAAGTATCTTCCTGAAGAAGATTGCCCGCTTTATCCAGCGGGAATTCCGAGCCGACCATGCGCGTGCGCGCGTCGCAATCGATCCGCATCTGACGCCAGGCGCCAAGTTCGACAAGACTCAGATCGGGCTGGAGCGTAACCAATATCCAGAAGTCGACGGTGCGCCCGCTCCAGAAGATCGAGGACTTCTCGATATGCGCCGTGAAATTCCCGCCGGCGGCCACCGCATCAAGGGAAAGCTGGATATCGCCATAAGGCGGCGTGACCCCGGCGCGGAACGGCGCTTCGGCGGCGTGGACGGGAGAGGTGGCGGACAGCGTGGAGAAGGCGATAAGGCCGGTTAGAGTGGTCACACGGCGAATGCGTTTCATGAAGTATTGCATTTTATGGCGCTCAAAGTTCTCAACGACTGGAATTGGTGCCTGCAGACGCTGGCCCTTCCACAACACTTACATTGCTCGGCGCGGCGTAACGCGCTTAGGAGAACACTATTTGGGATGGCGGGAATTCGGCCAATGGCCGGATGGTGCCCAGAAGAGGACTCGAACCTCCACGCCTTGCGGCACTAATACCTGAAACTAGCGCGTCTACCAATTCCGCCATCTGGGCACAGATAGGCATTAGGCGGCGATGCTTATCGGGGGGGCTTTCGTCTGTCAACGCGCGGGCGAGATAGTCCTGTTTCGTGCTCAGACGAAGAAGTTGGGTGGCCGGGTCAAGCCCGGCCATGACGAGAAGGAACACGTTGGATGGCCGGGTCCGGATCAAATCTGGGATGCCCGGCCATGACGAGAGGAATACGTTGGGTGGCCGGGTCAGGCCCAGGCCATGACGAAAGGGAGGGCGCGGCCACGCGCGGGCTACCCTCCTGCCCGTCCATCCGGTATGAGGACAGGGAATCCCCACGGGCCTTAAGACTTCCCATGACAGCGATCCCCCAGAGCAGACTGGTCACGATTTTCGGCGGTTCCGGCTTTGTGGGCCGGCATATCGTCCGCGCCCTCGCCAATGAAGGCTGGCGTATAAGGATCGCGGTGCGCCGCCCCCATGTTGCGCATTTCCTGCGGCCCATGGGACGCGTCGGGCAGATTCAGCTTCTGAAGACAAATGTCCGGAACGATGACGATGTCGCGGCGGCGCTGGACGGCGCGGATGCGGTCATCAATCTGGTCGCGCTCATCAAGCAATCGGGCGCGCAGCGCTTCGATGCGATCCATGTCGAAGGCTCCGAACGCGTGGCGCGGCTGGCCGCAGCGGCGGGTGTGAAGCGCCTTATCCATTTCTCGGCGCTGGGCGCGAGCACGGAAGCTCCCGCCCGCTATTTCCGCACCAAGGCGACGGGCGAGAACCGCGTACAGGATGCGTTTGGGGGCGCGACGATTGTCCGCCCGGCTCTGGTGTTCGGCGCGGAAGACGATTTCTTCAACCGCTTTGCCGGCCTCATCCGCATGATGCCCTTGTTCTTCCCGCTATTCGGCGGCGGCAAGACGCGTTTCCAGCCGGTGTTTGTCGGCGATGTGGCGCGCGCGGCGGCGACGCTTCTCGGCGACGAGACCAGCGCGGGCAAAATCTATGAACTGGCCGGGCCGGAAGAGATGACGCTGAAACAAGTGCTGGAGCTCACGCTGCGCGAGACCAACCGCAAACGCGTTCTTATTCCAGTGCCGCTCGTCATCGCGCGGATCAAGGGTGCCTTTCTGCAATTCGTGCCGGGTGCGCCGCTGACCTATGACCAGGCGAAGATGCTGGAAACCGACACGCTGCCTTCGGGCAGAGCGCCGGGCCTGCGCGATCTGGGGATTACGCCGACCGGGCCGGAAGCGATCGTGCCGTCCTATCTGTGGCGCTTCCGCAAGCGCGGACAGTTCGAAGCGCTGCCGCAGTAAAGCGCCTCACAGCGCCATGACGGCAAAGATGCCGAGGCCCGCCGCGATGCGGTACCAGCCGAAGGGTTTCAAACCATAACGCCCGACAAAACCGATAAAGGTTTTGACGACGACCCATGCCACCAGAAACGACACGACAAAGCCGACCGCAATGACGAGCCCGGCATCGAGACTGATGATGTCGCGGTTCTGATAGAGATCGAACACAGAGGCGCCGAGCATGGTCGGCACCGCGAGATAGAAAGTGAATTCGGCGGCGGCCTTGCGTTCGACGCCGAGCAACTCGCCTCCGAGAATCGTCGCGCCCGAACGCGACACGCCGGGGATGATCGCAATGACCTGGCAGAGACCGATCTGAAGGCATTTCAGCAGCGGCAATTTATCGGCGTCGTGATAGCGGGGCTTCGGGGCGATGCGCTCGCAGACGAGAATGATGATGCCGCCGATGATCAATGTGGTGGCAATCACATAGGGCGCGATAGCGGGGGCGAACAGCACATCCTTGATGAAACCGTGAAGAAGGACGCCGGCGATGACCGAGGGGAAGAACGCGACCAGCACGCTGATCGCGAAATGGCGCGCGGCGGGATCACCCTTGAGGCCGAGCAGCACATTCCAGAATTTGCGCCAGTAAATGGCGACCACCGACAGGATCGCGCCGAATTGAATGACGATGGTGAAGACCTCGCCCGGCGGGTGAAAACCCAGAATGTCACCAGCAATCAGGAGATGCGCGGTCGAGGAAACGGGCAGGAATTCGGTCAAACCCTCGATAATGCCCAGCAAAGCCGCAATCCAGATATCCATCATTCCTCCGGCTTCGCACCCGCAACAAACCCCGTCAAAGGCCACGCTCTGCCGTTTTGCGTTACGTCAGGGAATCAGCAGACACCTGGCTCTATATTGACGAGATTGCCGCTTTCAGGGAGGGAATGTCACCCATGATGTCTATCCTCAACCGCCACGCCTATGCTGTTGCCGCCTTTGCGGCGATGGCCGCGTTTCTGTGGCTTGTCCCTGAGGCCTTCGCCCATGGGATTGCCGGCAAGGATGCCGACTTCGTCGCCAATGCCCAAGGGGTGCATATCTTCCCCTATCTCTATCTTGGCGCGAAACACATGGTGACCGGTTATGATCACCTGCTCTTCATTCTGGGCGTGATCTTCTTTCTCTACCGCCTCAGCCATGTCGCGCTTTATGTGACGCTGTTCAGCATCGGGCACAGCCTTACGCTGCTTATCGGGGTACTGGGCGGCATCCATGTCGATTCCTATCTGGTCGATGCGATCATCGGCCTGTCGGTCGTCTATAAGGCGTTCGACAATCTCGGGGGCTTTCGCACGGTGTTCGGATTTCAGCCCAACACCAAAATCGCGGTGCTCGGCTTCGGCCTTGCGCATGGCTTTGGCCTTGCCACCAAGGTGCAGGCGCTGGCGCCCTCGCGTGATGGGCTGATCACCAATATCGTGTCGTTCAATGTCGGCGTCGAAATCGGCCAATTGATCGCGCTGTCGCTTATTCTTGTCTTCATGCTGTGGTGGCGCGGCACGAAATCCTTCGCCCATTATGCCATTGCGGCCAATGTCGCCATCCTCGTCGCGGGCTTTCTGCTGACCGAATATCAGCTCGCCGGCTATTTCCTCCAACCAGGAGTTTGACATGAACATCGACAAAAACCCGACGGAACAACCCTCGAAACGCACGATCTGGCGGATGCTCGGCGGCTCGCTGACGGTGGCGACGCTGGCGCTGGTGCTCTTCGTCCTGCCGGTGGAATTCAAATATGATCCGACCGGCTTCGGCCGCCTTGTCGGGCTCGACCAGTTGGCGGCGGCGACGGAATGGACCGAGGTCGAAATGCCGGAAGGCGGCGTGAATATCGTCCATTTCTACGACACGCCTTTCCGTACCGACACGGTCGACATTCCGCTGGGCGGCAATGATGGCGACCTCGAATACAAGCTGAGAATGAAGGAAGGGGATTCGGTCGTCTATTCCTGGCGCGTCCTCGACATCGACAATCCCGACTGGTTCTATTCGGAATTCCACGGCCATACCGAAACGCCCACGGGCGGCGTCGGCGAGGTGATGTTCTATCGCCGCGAAACCGGCTCGACGGAAAACGGCACCTTCATTGCGCCGTTCGAGGGCATTCACGGCTGGTATCTGCAGAACCAGTCCGAGAACCCGGTGGTGGTGCGCCTTGAACTCGCGGGCTTCTACGAGGTTATTCCGGATCAGATCCCGACGCCGTAATCTGCCGCGAGGCGATTCTCACGCTCGGGGCAACAGCGTTTCGTCATGAGCGATAGCAGCGGAAGAAAAAGGCGGCGGCCTTTGCGGGTCTTGTGGCATCGCCGCGACGGACGTTACCCATGGGTCCGGCGGACGCTGGTCGTGCTGTTCGGCATCGTCTTTGTTCTGCCGGTCATGCTGGTGCTGCTCTATCGCGTAGTGCCCCCGCCGACGACGCCGCTGATTATCGGCATGAGTTTTTCGCAAGAGGTGCGGCAGGACTGGGTGCCCTTGAGCGCGATGTCGGCGAATTTGGTGAAGGCGGTCATCGCGTCCGAAGACGGCAAATTCTGTTCGCATTCGGGATTCGACTGGCAGGCGATCCAGGAGGCCCTCGAATATAATGCCAGCGGCCAGGGCGTGCGCGGCGCCAGCACCATCAGCCAGCAGACGGCGAAGAACCTGTTCCTGCCGCCCGCCCGCACCTGGATCCGCAAAGGCGTCGAGGCCTATTTCACGGTGCTCGTCGAAGGCCTGTGGCCGAAATGGCGGATCATGGAAACCTATCTGAACATTGTGGAACTCGGGGACGGCAATTTCGGCGTCGAAGCGGCGGCGCAAGATTACTACGGAAAACCCGCCGCCGAGCTGACCCGTGGCGAAGCGGCGCGGCTCGCCGCCATATTGCCCAATCCGCGGAATTATCGCGTCGTCGATGCCGGTCCCTATGTGACACGGCGCACGAACCAGATCGTCGGCATGATGGGCGCCGTCACCCGCGACCGGCTCGACGACTGCGTCCTCAGTTACGCGCCGTGAAACAGGCTGTTAGCCACGGCATCCGGCACTAGGACTCTGTGGCCGCTTTCTCTAAGTTGACCCGGATGCGCCGCCTCACCCATATATTGATGTCCCCCGCCTGCCGCCTCGCCCGCCTGGCTTTAGGTGAGAAGAAGCTTGCGCATGACCTCGAGACCGCGGCCGATCCGCTATCGCATCTGCCGGTCTTCACAGAACTCGACGGCACGCAGGTGACGGGCGTGTGGGCGATCGTCGACTGCCTCGAAGGCCTGTACCCGGATTACCCGCTGGTTCCCGAAGACCAGGCGCCGCGCAGCGAAGCTTTGCGGCTCCTCGACTGGGCGATGAGCAAATTCAGCGAGGAAGTAACCCGGCGGATTTTGTTCGAGAAAGCATCACGCTCGCAGACCGGAAATCTGCTGCGCCAGCCACCCAGCATGGAGACGATCCGGCAGGGGCGCGCCGCGCTGAAGGAAGCCCTGCAGATGCTCGGCGCCCTGGCAGAAGAACGCGGCTTTCTCGCCGGGCGCGACATGTCGCTTGCCGATCTCGCGCTGGCGGCGCATCTGTCGGCGCTGGATTATTACGGAGAAGTTCCGTGGACGGATCATCCCGCGATGGCGGAATGGTATATGCGCATGAAGTCGCGCCCGTCCTTCCGCTCGCTTCTGATGGATCGCGTGCCCGGCCAGCCGCCCGCGCTGCAATATGCCGAGCTCGATTTCTGATCCGGCCCTTCGGCCAGATCCGGGGCCACTTCCGCGCAAAGACATCATCCGCGCCCGCGCCCGTGCGGAAGGTTTCGATTCCGTAGGCTTTGCGCTTCCGCGCCTGCCCGCGCGCGCCGCGGAAGAACTCAATCTCTTTCTGGCCGACGGCCGCCATGGCGACATGGACTGGATGGAAACCAAACGCGCCTGGCGGGCCGATCCGAAAGAATTATGGAGCAACGCGAAAAGCGTCATCACGCTGGGGCTGAATTATGCCCCTGAAAGCGACCCATTGCTCGCATTGGAAAACCGTGCGCGCGGCGCGATTTCGGTTTATGCGCAAGGCAAGGATTATCATGACGTCGTCAAGAAAAAGCTGAAGCGGCTCGCCTCATGGATGGCAAAGGAATATGCGGCGGATGTGAAAGTGTTCGTCGATACGGCGCCGGTGATGGAAAAACCGCTGGCGCATGAATCCGGCATAGGCTGGCAGGGCAAACACACTAATCTCGTCTCGCGCGAATTCGGCTCATGGCTGTTTCTTGGTTCCATCTTCACGACACTGGAACTGGAGCCCGACGCATCTGAAGCCGATCATTGCGGTAGCTGCCGCAACTGCCTTGATGTGTGCCCGACCAATGCTTTTCCCGAACCTTACCGTCTGGATGCGCGGCGCTGCATTTCCTATCTCACCATCGAGCATAAGGACCATATCGCGCCGGAATTCCGTGAGGCCATCGGCAACCGGATCTACGGCTGCGACGATTGTCTTGCCGTGTGCCCCTGGAACAAATTCGCACAGGACGCGCAGGAGCTGGCCTTCGCGCCGCGCGCGGAACTCGTCACAACAACGCTGGCGGAATTGTCCGCGCTGGACGATGCGGGCTTTCGCGCTTTTTTTCGCGGCTCGCCCGTGAAGCGCATCGGCCGCGATCGTTTTGTGCGCAATGTGATGATCGCGCTAGGCAATTCGCGGGACTCATCGCTAGTATCATACGTCGAAGCACGGCTAAACGATGACTCACCGCTGGTGCGCGCGATGGCGGTATGGGCGTTGGGGCGGCTTGTTCCGGCGGAAGTTTTTATGCGCAAGGCTCAAGCGCAACGGTCTTTGGAAACCGACCCTGCCGTGACGGCGGAATGGACGGTCTGAGCCGTACGGTACGATTGAGTCTTAAGGCTCGATATGGATTTCCATGCGCTCAATGCCAAGGCGCGCCACATCTGCGGCCGCGCTGTCGGGCGCGGTATTGAGAACCACAATCCAGTCGGCGCGCGCGCCATTTTCGTCGCCAGCCGCGAAGCGCATCAGCCCGCGTTCGGCCAGCGCGTCGGGATAGGCCGGGTCAAGACGCAAGGCGGTATTGATGTCGGCGATGGCGTCGGCGTCCTTGCCCAACGCCTTACGCGCGGCCGAACGCAGGAAATAATATTCGGGCGTGGCATTTTCGAACACGATCGCGGAATCGAGATCGGATTCGGAGCCTTCCCATTTTTCTTCCATGGCGCGGGCGCGGGCACGCGCCGCCCAGACTTCGGCATCGCGCGGAGTCAGCATCAAGGCCGCCGAGAAGGATGCCTCCGCGAGATCGCCTCGGCGCGCGATCAGCCAGGCTTCACCGGACTGCATCATCAGATCGGCACGTTCTTCGGGCGCACCGCTTTCGGTTTGCCTCGCCAGCGTATCGAGACGGACGGCGGCTTCGCCCGGGTGGCCAAGCGCAAGCAAGGCCATCGCCATGCAATGTTCCGCCGGGCCGCCGCCGCCCTGGTCGCGCCAGATGAGTGCATTCTCGAACGCCTGATCGGGATCGTCTTCGGTCGCGGCGATGCATCGGTCATAGCGATTATCGGCAGCGACAATGTCATCCGGCGTTGCGGCGAGCAGCGCGGATGGAAAGGTAACGGCGAACAGAACGAAAAGACGGGTTCTCATGGGCCGAATTGACCCCGACGCCGTGCGGAATGCAAGGGAGCTATAAACCGGAAAGCAGACCTTCGAGCGTTTCTCTCAGACGCGTAATGTCGTCCGGCGTCGACAGGCGATGGTCGCCTTGCTTCACCAACGTCAGGACGGGATTACCGTCGAGGTGTTCTGCCAGTCTTACCGCGTGTTCCCAAGGCACGTCAGGATCCTTCATGCCCTGCAGAATGCGCACCGGGCAGGTAACGGGAATGGCTCCGCCGAGCAGAAGATGTTTGCGTCCATCTTCGATCAACGCGCGCGTGATCGGATATGGCGCTTCATATTCGGAAGGGCGCATCCATTCGCCGCGATGCAGAATTTCGTTCCGAATATCGACCGGCATGATGTCCCACATTAGTGTTTCGGTGAAATCCGGCGCGGGCGCGAGGAGAAGAAGGCCTTTCACCTTTTCCGGCCGCGCCAGCGCAGCCAGAAGTGCAATCCATCCGCCCATACTGGAGCCGACCAGAATTTGAGGTCCGCCGCAAAGCGTATCGATGACGGCCAGCGCATCATCGCGCCAGCGTGTGATGGTGCCGTCGCGGAACGCGCCAGAGGATTGACCGTGGCCGAAATAATCGAAGCGCAGAAAGGCGCGGCCTTTTTCGGCGGCCCAGCCGTCGAGCGCCTCGGCTTTAGTGCCCGCCATATCGGAATGAAAACCGCCCAGCCAGACGACACCAGGCGAGCGCCCATCGCGGGTTAAATAAGCGATGGTTTCGCCATCGTCGCGGACAAGGCGCTTCACATCCATTTCCATTCCTCGCCTTCCCGTGAGCGCTTTAAGGCGCCGCTTTCACCGCAGGCCCAAATAGGCAATGTTGCGGATCAGGTCCTCGATACCGCATCTACCCTTGCTGGAACAAACCGTTTGTCCAAACCCGCAATATTGCAAATCATCCCGAAGCTGGACACCGGCGGGGCGGAGCGCACAACGCTTGATATCGCCGCCGCATTGGTGGCCGATGGTTATACCGCGCTGGTCGCCTCGGAAGGGGGATGGCTGGAGCCGGAGCTAACGGCATCGGGTGCGGTTTCCCTTCGCCTTCCCTTGGCATCGAAAAATCCGTTGACGATCCATGCGAATATCGCGCGGCTTCAGGAGATCATCGAAAAATACAAAGTCGACCTCGTGCATGCGCGTTCGCGCGCGCCCGCCTGGAGCGGGCTTTACGCCGCGCGGCGCGAAGGCATTCCCTTTGTGACCACGCATCATGGAATCTACAATGCAAAAAACGCTTGGAAGCGCCGGTATAATTCCGTGATGCTGAGAGGCGACGCGGTGATCGCCAATTCCGAATGGACGGCGGCGCATATCCGCACCTCCTATTCTTTTCTTCCAAAGCGCATCGCGGTCATTCCGCGCGGAATCGATCTTTCGCTTTTCGATCCGGCGCATGTTTCGCAAACCGAAATCGATGCCCTGCGCGCATCCTGGGGCGCGGGAGACGACGCGCGCGTGGTGCTTCTGCCCGGGCGGTTGACGCGATGGAAGGGCCATCTTGTTCTGATCGCGGCGCTGCAAATGCTGGCGCATGAAGGACGCCTTTCTCCCGCCACGCGGATCGTACTCGCGGGCGACGACCAGGGCCGCAGCGATTATACGGACGAACTCCGTAGCGCAGTGGCGAAGGCCGGTCTTGATGCGCAGGTGATTCTGGCCGGGCACATTACGAATATGCCGCTGGCCTATCGCGCCAGCGACATCGCCCTCTCCGCCTCGACCGAGCCGGAAGCCTTTGGGCGTGTTCCGGCGGAGGCAGGCGCGATGGGCCGCGCGGTGATCGCCACCGATCATGGCGGGGCATGGGAAACGGTGCTGCCGGGTAAAAGCGGAATTCTGGTACCGCCGGGCGATGCGAAGGCGCTGGCGGAAGCACTGGCGGACCTTCTTGCTTTGCCCGACGGCGCGCTTGCCGCGATGGGGGCGGCTGGACGCGCCCATGTCGAGGTGCATTTCAGCGTCGAAACGATGTGCGGCGCGACACTCGCCCTTTACCGGGACTTGCTGGCGGGCCGGTGAATCTTGACTTTCGGGCCGGTCGCAAAGATGGTCCGGCCCCTAAAGACAAGCCCAACAAAGGCCCTTACCTCATGTCCGCCTCCGCGAGCCCGACACCAATTGCGATCACCCTTCCCGACGGGAAGACACTTTCGCATACGGCCGGCGTGACCGGCGCCGAGATTGCCGCAGGGATCGGCCCCGGCCTCGCCAAGGCGGCTTTGGCCATCGAGGTCGACGGCAAGATGTGGGATCTGTTCCGCCCCATCGAGACCAGTGTCGCAGTGCGGATCATTACCCGCAAGGACCCGGAAACGCTGGACCTGATCCGGCACGATACGGCGCATGTGCTCGCCATGGCGGTGCAGGAATTGTTTCCCGGCACGCAGGTGACCATCGGCCCCGCCATCGAGGACGGCTTCTACTACGACTTCGCGCGAGCCGAGCCGTTCACCTCGGACGATCTGCCGAAAATTGAAGCGAAGATGCATGAGATTGTCGCCGCCGACCTTCCGACTCGGCGCGAAGTGTGGCCGCGCGACAAGGCCATCCAGCATTTCGAATCCATCGGCGAGACCTACAAGGCCGAGCTGATCCGCGATCTACCGTCAACCGAAGACATCACCGTCTATTTTCATGGCGCGTGGCACGATCTGTGTCGCGGGCCGCATTTCGCCTCGACCGCGAAAATCGGCAAGGGTTTCAAGCTTACCAAGATCGCGGGCGCCTATTGGCGCGGCGATGCAAAGAACGCGCAATTGCAGCGCATTTACGGCACCGCCTGGCGCGACGAGAAAGAACTCGCCGAACATCTGCATCGCCTTGAAGAAGCGGAGAAGCGCGACCATCGCCGTCTTGGCCGTGAGATGGATCTGTTCCATCTGCAGGAAGAGGCCATGGGCTCGGTGTTCTGGCACGCCAAGGGCTACATCATATGGCAGGCGCTGGAACAATATATCCGTCGCCGGATTCTGAAATCCGGCTATCAGGAAGTGAAGACCCCGCAATTGCTGGATTCGACCTTCTGGGAACAATCCGGACATTGGGCGAAATTCCGCGAGAACATGTTCGTCGTTCCCGACGAAATTCCTTCGACAGACGATGACGGGCCGGTGCTTTCGGGCGACGCCAAACTGATGGCGATCAAGCCGATGAACTGTCCGGCGCATATCCAGATTTTCAAACAGGGCACCAAGAGCTATCGCGACCTGCCTTTGCGCATGGCCGAGTTCGGCTGCTGCCACCGTAATGAAGCGCATGGCGCGCTGCACGGGCTGATGCGCGTGCGCCAGATGACACAGGACGACGCGCATATTTTCTGCCGTGAAGACCAGATCACGGCGGAAAGCCTCGCGTTCTGCGAACTGTTGCGTGTCGTCTACAAGGATCTGGGCTTCGAGGATGTGAAGGTGCGCCTCGCGACACGCCCCGCCACCCGCGTAGGCGACGATGCGAGCTGGGACCGCGCAGAGAAACGCCTCGCCGACGCACTTTCCGCGGCTGGGCTCGAATATACCCTCGCACCCGGCGAAGGCGCCTTTTACGGCCCGAAGCTGGAATTCCACCTGACCGACGCCATTGGTCGCACCTGGCAATGCGGCACACTGCAGCTCGATCCCAATCTGCCGGAGCGGCTGGACGCCAGTTATGCTGGTGAGGACGGCGCCAAGCACCGTCCGGTCATGCTCCACCGCGCCATTCTCGGCTCCATGGAACGGTTCCTCGGCATCCTGATCGAACATTATGCGGGCAAGTTTCCGCTCTGGCTGGCCCCGGTTCAGGCGGTGGTCACGACCATCGTATCGGATGCCGACCCCTATGCCGGGGAAGTGGCCGCAGCCCTGGAGAAAGCCGGGATTCGGGCGGAGACGGACCTTCGCAACGAGAAGATCAACTACAAGGTCCGCGAGCACAGCCTCGCCAAAGTGCCTTATCTTCTGGTCGCCGGACGCCGCGAGGCGGAAAACCACACCCTTACGGTGCGCCGCCTGGGAGTGGAATCGCAGGAAACCCTTGCGTTAGCCGACGCCATTCATATGCTGCAGACGGAAGCCGTACCGCCCGACCTGAGGTGAGACGGCGACCTTACCTGTGTGCAAAGCCAATGGCTCGCGCACAAGCCCAACGAGAAAGGCTCCGCGCATTTGGATGGACGAACCCTGTCGCGGCGCCAACGAGCTTCGCGGCGTGCTTGTGCTTGAGCCCTTCCAAAGGAGACTGTCATAGCTATTAGAAAGTTTGCGCAGCCAACGCCCCCTTCCAAAGAGGGGCCGCGCGTTAATGAAGAGATCACCTCGCGTACCGTTTTCCTTATCGGCGAAGATGGCGAGAAGCTTGGCGAACTGGGCATGGATGACGCCATGGCCATCGCGGAGGAGAAGGGCTTCGATCTCGTCGAAGTGTCTCCCGGCGCGAAGCCCCCCGTGGTCAAGCTCATGGACTTCGGCAAATTCAAATATGAGCAGCAGAAGAAAGCAGCCGAAGCACGCAAGAAGCAGAAGGTCATCGAGATCAAGGAGATCAAGATGCGCCCCGGTATCGACGATCACGATTACGACGTGAAAATGCGTGCGATGCACCGCTTCTTCGAAGAAGGCGACAAGGTGAAAGTCACTTTGCGTTTCCGTGGACGTGAAATGGCGCATCAGCATCTCGGCATGGAATTATTGACCCGCGTCCAGAAGGACGTCGATGCCATCGCCAAGATTGAGCAATACCCGAAACTGGAAGGCCGTCAGATGATGATGGTGCTGGCGCCGCGTTGATCCGGCCTTTCGCCGGCGCACTCCTCTTCCTTTGGGCAGGAGCAGCTCCGGCGATGGCTCTGGAACAGGGCGAGCCGTTGAACGTGCTCGCCTCCATTCGCCCTTTGCATTCCATCGTGAGCGCCGTCATGGGCGAGACCGGAACGCCCCAACTTCTGGTGACCGGTAGCGCCTCGCCCCATGCCTTTTCGATGCGCCCCAGCGATGCCCGCAAACTGGAAAATGCCGACATCGTGTTCTGGTCAGGGCCGACGCTCGAAACCTTTCTGATCAATCCGCTCCGCACGCTGGCGGGCGATGCGGATGTGCATGCGCTCGCCGATACACCAGGCCTTGTCACGAGGCCGGTGCGCGAGGGCGGGCTTTGGGAGGCGCATGACCATGAGGGCGAGGACGACCATGCGCATGAAGGCGAAGAACCAGACCCGCATTTCTGGCTTGATCCACAAAACGGCATAGCGATGGCAAACGCCATTGCGGATCTGCTAGGGCAGGCCGATCCGGCGCGCGAAAGTACCTATGCCGCCAATGCCCGCGCCTTCGCCGAACGTGTGATGGCACTGGATGCGGAATCGCAAACGCGCCTTCGGCCCGTTCTGGACGTGCCCTATATCGTCTTCCACGATGCCTATCAGTATTTCGAAGCGCATTACGGCCTTTCGCCGCAAGGTTCGGTTACCGTGGCATCGGACCGGCCCGCAGGAACGCGGCGCATCATCGAGATCCGCGCGCGTATTACCGGAACGGATGTGCGGTGCGTCTTCGCGCCCCCGCAATTCTCGCCCCGGCTCGTGCGTGTTCTGGTCGAGAATTCAAGCGCGACAAGCGCCACGCTGGACGATCTCGGCACGGACATCGAGCCTGGACCTCAACTTTATGAAACGATGTTCCGTCACATGACTGACAATTTCGTCTCCTGCCTTGGGGCTTGAGTTCCTGCGGCGGACCCTGCGGCAGTCGGAGATGGTCCGGGCACGAAAAACCCTTAGCGTGGGCCCGTTGTTTGGGGCTATATGGCGCCGTCGGAACCGGCCCCAGCTAAAGGGCTGCTTCCAGAATTGAACCAATGGACAAGCGGGACAGTTTGCATGCTGAAAGCCTATCAGCAGCAGAACGGCGGGCTTAAGGGCATCGTCATCGAAGCCGATGACGCCCTGCCTGTGGGCGCCGTGTGGCTCGACCTGTATAATCCGACCCCGGAAGAGCGGCGCAAGGTCGATATTGCGCTCAGCATGGAACTTCCGACCCGCGCCGACATGGAAGAAATCGAAATCTCCAGCCGCCTCTATCAGGAGGACGGCGGTCTGTTCATGACCGCGACGGTTCTGACACAGATGGACTCCGATATGCCTATCGGCGGCGCCGTAACTTTCGTGCTGACGCCCGCGCATCTCGTGACCATCCGCTACATCGATCCGCAGCCTTTCCGCACCTTCGCGCTGCGCTGCGATCGGGCAGTGGTGAATGCGGTGCGCGCGGACATGGTGTTGATGCAGATCCTCGACACCATCGTCGACCGCATGGCGGATATTCTCGAAAAAACCGGCGCGGACGTGGAAGCGATCTCGCGTGAGATTTTCGAACCCTCGACGGCGCTCGGCTATCGCTCGGACAAGGATTTCCAGAACGTGTTGCGCAATCTCGGACGCAAATACGATCTCACGTCGAAAATGCGTGAGAGCCTTCTGACGCTTGGCCGCATTCTGACCTTCCTCAATCAGGCCTTCGACGGAAAGACCAACAAGGAAGCGAAGACCCATACCAAGACGCTGTCGCGCGACGTGCTCTCGCTGCAGGATCACTCATCCTATATTTCCAACAAGCTGACCTTCCTTCTTGATGCGACGCTGGGCCTCATCAATATCGAGCAGAACACCGTGATCAAGATCATGTCTGTGGCTGCCATCGTACTGCTGCCGCCCACGCTGTTCGCATCCATGTGGGGCATGAACTTCGATTACATGCCGGAACTGCATTCCGTGTGGGGTTATCCGCTCGCCATCCTGATCATGATTATTTCCGGCATCCTGCCCTATCTGTTCTTCAAGCGGCGCGGCTGGCTCTGAGGCGATGCGCGTAACCACACCGCCCGTCCATCCGGAAGGGCGCGACCGTCCCTTGCTCGCCATCACGCTGAAAACCATCTCCATGGTTTTCTTTGCGCTGATGTTCGCGGGTGTGAAATGGGCGAGCCCCACGATCCCTGTCGGCGAAATGGTGTTCTGCCGCGCTTTTTTCGGCATGCTGATCATCGTGTTCGCGGTGCAGATGACGCGCGGCGTTACCCATCTCGCCACCAGCCGCTTGCGCACCCATGCCACGCGCTCGCTACTGGGTGTGACGGCCATGTTCTGCAATTTTCTCGCGGTAATGTTTCTGCCACTGGCGGATGCGACCGCCGTCTCCTTCGTCGCGCCCATGTTCACGGTCGTTCTCGCGGCTTTGGTTTTGAAGGAAGCGGTTCATGTCTATCGCTGGAGCGCGGTTGTGGTTGGATTTTTCGGTGTACTGGTCATCATCGGCGCGGAGGGCCGCGCCACCGATGCGGGCAGCCTGACAGGCGCTGGGCTGGCGCTGTTCGGCGCGGGCTTTTCCGCCTTCGCCATGATCGTCCTTCGCCGTATGAGCGCGCATGAAAATTCGGAGGCGATTGCCTTCTACTTCATGCTGACCTCGGCGCTGGTCAGCCTTGTCACGATTTTCTGGGGCTGGGTGATGCCGACGCCGAAAGAAATGATGGTGCTGGTTTCGATGGGCTTTTTCGGCGGCATCGGCCAGCTTTTCCTAAGCTTCAGCTACCGTTATGGCGAGGCCTCAGTGCTGGCGCCGTTCGACTACACGATGATGATCTGGGCGACAGCAACCGGTTACTTCATTTTCGATCAATTGCCGACGCTGCAGGTGCTGACGGGCGCCGCGTTGGTGATCGGCGCAGGTTTGCTTATCCTGTGGCGAGAACGGCGGCTGGGCCGCCAGCGCGCCGAGAGCGCGAAATCGCTGACGTAAGTAGGCTGATTTAGAGACGCATACCGAAGACGCACAAACCATCATCGTCGGCATACCAGTAGGGAATGTCGCCCAGATGCTGATAGCCCAGGGAGCGGTAGAAATTGCGCGCGGGCTCATAATCGGGGCGCGTCGAGGTTTCGGCAATCAGATAGGCCGCGCCCAATTCGCGCGCGCCGTCCTCCGCCGCCTTTTGCAATTTGCGCCCCAGCCCGGCGCGATGCCCGCCGGGATCGACCGCGATCCAGTAAAGCTCGAACCGCGCCGCCGTCGCCACCATCGGCCCAAAGCAGACATAGCCATCGAGGCCTGACGGACCATCGGCAAAGAGAAAATGATAACCGCTGGCTATTGCGCCCTTGTCGAGATGCTCTTCAACCAGTTCACGCGCAATCGCGATTTCGGCCGCGTTGAATACGCCCGTCAGGCGAACAAGCGTTTCGACCGCAGCCGCGTCCTGCCGCCGCACGGTTTTGCGGAAGACCGGCGACGAATTTGGCTCAGGCGGCAACGGAGCAGATATGTTCAATGAGTTCGTCATAGCTTAAGCCCGCTTTGGCCGCGGCAGCGGCAAACCCGGCCTCAGGTTCGAGGCACGGATTGACGTTCAGTTCCAGAATGTAAGGCTTGCCCTCACCATCGACGCGAAAATCGACACGCGCATAGCCGCGGCAGCCGAACAGGTTCCAGCATCGTACCGCAAGGCGCGTTAACTCGGCTTCCAATGCGGGTTCGGCCTTACTCCAGGAAAAGTCGCGCACCGTGTTGTAATTCTCGGGCGCGGCCTGATCCCATTTCGCGGCATAACCGACAATACGCGGCCTGTCTGCCTGCCAATGCTCGAAATGCATTTCGGCGATCGGCAGGACGAAAGGCTTTCCGTCTTCCTCCAAGACCGCCACATTGAATTCGCGGCCGTCGACAAAGGATTCGGCGAACCATTTGCCGCCATGAAGCCCGGCCGATTGCGCGGCGCGAGCCAGGACCTGCGCCCGGCCCGTCACGACGGCGCCGTCATCGAGCCCAAGCGAGGCATCCTCATCGACCGATTTCACGATCCACTGCCCCGAAGGTCCGATGCCGTTCCAGTCCGGGGCTTCGCCCCAAGCTGGTGTCGGCAGCCCGGCGGCGACCATCATACGTTTGGAAAGAAGCTTGTCATTGCTTGCCGCCATGACGGAGGCATCGCTACCGGTATAGGCAATGCCAGCGCCTGCCAACATCTGCGCGGCGAGCGGCGCATAGACGCCTTTGCCCCAGACCGATTCCACGAGATTAAACACAAGATCGGCTTCGGCGCCGCGCAGCAGCGCTTCGAGATAGAAGGGATCGGGCTGAAAGGCCGCCGCCGCGCCCTCATGACCGCGCGCGGCAAGCGCATCCTTCACGCTGGCGACCTGTGCCATGGTGTCCTGTTCGTCCGGCGGCGCGTCGGGCGAAATATGGGAATGAAGAATGAGAACACGCATGGTGAGCGCGCCCTTCAGGCTGCGGCGCTGCGCGAGGCCAGCTCCGGATGGCGCCGCACAAAGGACGCCATGATCTTGCCGATAAGCTCTTCATAGGAAAGGCCTTTGAAGCGCGCGATGAAGCAGAGATCCGAATGGGTCGGGTTGAGCCCTGCCAGCGGATTGACCTCGATGAATTGCGGGCGGCCGTTGCGGTCACTACGGGTATCGATGCGTCCGCCGTCGCGGCAGCGAAGCGCGCGCCAGGCCTGCAAGGCCACCTCGCCCGCCGCCATCGCCTCGGCGTCGGTGCTCATGCGCAGGGAAATCTTGTCTTCCCAATGTTCCTTGTTCTCATAGCCATAGCCATGCGCCACGGCTTTTTCGGTCGGGACGATTTCCATGATGCCGAGCACTTCGGCGTCTTCACCGGTGCCGGTGATTCCGACCGTAAATTCGCGGCCCGGAAGATATTCCTCGACCAGAACCGGCTGGCGAAACTGTGCGAGCAGGGCCAGCGCCGTATTGCGAAGCTCGGCCGCGTTATTAGCACGCGAGCGCTCATTGACGCCCTTGCCGGACCCTTCGGCGACGGGCTTCAGAAAAACCGGATAGGCAAGATCGACTGTGGCGATATCGGAGGGTTTTTCGATCAGCGCGAAGGCCGGTGTCGGCACGCCTTGATCACGCGCCACGCGTTTAGCCCAGGCTTTGTCGAGCGTCAGCGCCAAAGTCAGCGGATCGGAGAACACCGTCGGAATGTCGAAGGCCTCCAGAAGCGCCGGAACCTGAGCTTCGCGCGCGTAGCCTTTGACCCCTTCGCAAATGTTGAATACGGCGTCCCAGCGCTCGCCCGCAGCAAGGCGCCTGGTCAACGATTTCACGTTGCCGATGCGGTCGGGTTCATAACCGAGATTGCCAAGCGCAGCGCAGATCGCAGCGATGGTGTGCTCGCTGTCGAACTCCGCGCTTTCTTCCTCGCTCATGCCTTCGGCGAGATAGTCGGCCCGCAAATCATAGGTCACCCCGATGCGCATGGCCGCCGTACCCTATTCGGCGGCGAGCGGCACGGTTTCGCGTCCCAGCGTCCCTTGCGGGTCAGGATAGCGATAGACCTTGCCTTCGAAATTGCGGATCAGGAGATCGTCGCCATCGCGGCCCACCACAGAGTCCGGCGCCATGAGTATCTTGCCGCCACCGCCCGGCGCGTCGATGACGAACATCGGCGTCGCATAACCGGTGGTATGGCCGCGCAAGGATCGGATGATCTCGATGCCGGCGTCGACGCTGGTGCGAAAATGCCCCGAACCTTTGATCGGATCGCATTGATAAAGGTAATAGGGCTTCACCCGGCGCTTCAGAAGGCCGTGAACGAGGGTCTTCATCGTCGCGGCATTGTCGTTGATATCCTTCAGAAGCACGGTCTGGCTTCCCAGCGGAATGCCCGCATCCGCAAGGCGCGCGGTGGATTCGGTGACTTCGGGCGTCAGTTCGGTCGGATGCGTGAAATGAATGCTCATCCAGAGCGGATGATGCTTCTTCAGCATTTTCACGAGGTCTTTGGTCACGCGCTGCGGCATGACCACCGGGGCCTTGGTGCCAATGCGCACGAACTCGATATGCTTGATCCTGCGCAGACGGCCGAGAAGATAATCGAGCTTGTCGTCGCCGATGGTCAAAGGATCGCCGCCCGACAGAAGGACGTCGCGCACTTCCTTGTGCTGTTCGAGATAGTCGAACGCCTTGTCCCAGTTGCGGACATTGAACTGATATTCGCCGCCGGGATTCCCGACGAGGCGCGAGCGCGTGCAATAGCGGCAATAGGTTGAGCAGGTGCCGGTCGTCAGGAACAGCACGCGGTCGGGATAACGATGGACGAGACCCGGAACCACCGTGTCATGGTCTTCACTTAACGGATCGTCTTCTTCACCGGGCAGGCGGACATATTCTTCACCGACCATGACATGGGTGCGGCGCAATGGCTCGTTCGCGTCTTCGCGACCCATCAGGCTGGCGTAATAGGGCGTGATGCCGACGGGCAGCGAACCGGAGTGATGGCCCACCGCGCTGCGTTCGTCGTCCGACAGGACGAAAATGCGGTCGAGCTCGGCGAGCGTGCGCACACGGGTGCGCAACTGCCAGCGCCAGTCATTCCATTCCGTCTTCGTCGCATCGGGGTAGAACCGGCGGTAGAATTCCCTCGTTTCGGGACCCACCGGGAACGCAAGCGCCTTCTTGCGGACAGGCTCTGCTGTCGTGCCGTTCTGGCTGGAATTAGGGGTTTCGGGAACGGCGACCGGCGTAACAGATGTCGACCGCGAAGGAGGACGCAGATCGTGTCCTCGCAAAAGATGAAGGTTCATCGGTGTCTTTGACGCTCATCAAATGAGCCGAACCTCGGCGTCCCCTATGGCTACGCCCATCAAACGGTTCAGGACGCGCGGATAAATGTCGGAGTCCTTCGATTTCGTCAAGTTAAAACGAGGCGATTACTGTGAATACCTTAGAAAAGCCAAATATAGACACAACTCTACTGTGGCGAATTCTTGAGGAAAGGCAAAGAAAAGCGACAGTACTCTAAAGAATGACTACCCCTTCCGCGCTTCGCATTACCAGAGAATCGGAAGGTATCGGCAAACTAGATGAACGGCTTGATTGCATCTCATGCTTTCATGATGCGTTCGAAGGCGCCGCTAAGCGCATGCGACGTGCATTGAGATTGTCATGATGGCGAGATCGATTGTCGCAGCGACTCTCACCGCCGCAGCGCAGCCAAGCGCGAGGAAGCACACCCCCCGCGTTCGTCACACGACATAATGAACCGCTAAAGCGGCCGCACGCGATAGAGCGTGAGGTTAAGTCGCCGCCCATTGGAATAGTTGGTGCCGCCGATCTCTTCGAGCGACTCAGCCGTCATTCCCCGCATGGCGATCATATCGAGGAAGGACTGTCGGTCATTCTCCTCGATGACGGCAAGGCCGCCTTCCGCCGACATGCGTTCCCCCGCCGGTGCGCCCGTCAGCAATGCGCTGTCGGTTCCCAGAAGAAAGAGGACGCTCGGTTCGGCGTAGCCCGCAAGGACAACGGGCGGATCGGCGGGGAGCGCGTGACGTTCGACGGCCGCTTCAATGCGCGGCGAAAGCGTGAACTCGGTCAGAGCGGGAGCGGTACCGTGCCACGCAACGACATAGAGCAGCACGCCGGTCAGCGCGGCGAGCACGACGCCATCGGCCCGCCGACCGCGCCACATATCGAAGGTCGCCGCAATGCCGAGCGCGATCGCCAGAGGCACAGCGGCAAACGTCCACAGCGCGGGCCCGGCGCCAAAGGCATAGGGCGCCCATAGCAGCAAGCCGCCAAGAACCAGCGCGACACCGAGAAAGATCAGGGGCGAGATCGCATCCAGGAAGCGCCCGATTTTACTGACGTCCGGAGCGTCGCCTGAACGCGTCAGCCATAGCGCGCCCATGACCGCCAGTGCGGGATAGGCCGGCAGAACATAATGCGGCAGCTTGGTGGGCGCGGCTTCAAACATGATCCATGTCACCCCTGCCCACACGATCAAAAAGCGGATCGCGGGTTCTTTGCGGTGACGGAAGGCGAACAGCACGCCCGGCAGGAGCACCAGGCTGGCGGGCCAGAAGGTGACAAAGGACAGCACCGTGTAATAGCCCGGAGGCGCACCATGCGTTTCCTGCCCGCCGGTCAGCTTCGATGCGAAATCGCCCCCAAGCGAATTGGCATAGAAGGCCCCGTCGGTCGCTATGCCGATGGCAATGGCCCAGGGCAGTACAAGAAGAAGCGCCAGCGTGAGACCCGACACAGGACGCAGAGCGGCGAGCCATCGCCATTTGCGGTCCCACAGGCCCAGTCCGAGCAGCGTGGCGCCGGTGATGAGAATAATGATCGGGCCCTTGATCAGGATGCCCGCCGCGAAGGCCGCCCAGCCGAGAAGCACCAGCGCGCGTGAAGGCGTGGGTACTTCCAAGGGCTTGCGCGCGTGAAGATAGACGCGGAGCGCGATCGCTTGCGTGGCAACGATGGTGCCAAGGAGAAACGCATCGGTCTTGGCGATCTTGGTTTCGACCATCAGCAGTAGAGAAGAACCCAGAAGGAGCGCCGCGAAGAACGCGGTCTCTGCAGGCGCGAAGCTGCGCGTCATCCAGAAGGTCAGAAACAAGGCCGCGAAGCCGCCCGCGAGCGAGGGGATGCGATAGGTCCAGATCGTCTTTAGCGCGTCATCATTGGGAAGGATATTCGAGAAGAGGGCCGTCGAGGCGGCCTGCAGCCAGTAGATGCCCACCGGCTTCTGGTCGCGCGCTTCCTCGCCAAGGCGGATCGAAACGAAGTCGCCGGTTTCGAGCATCTGCTTGCTGGCCTGCGCGAATCGGCCCTCATCCCGGTCAAGCGGAGGCAGGGTGAAAAAGCCGGGAAGCCAGGCAAGAAGGGCGATCAGCACCAGGGCCGCAAGAGGCCTTTCCCGCAGCAAAATATGCAAATCCCGGGATTTTCCGCCGCTTTTCAAAAGGGATGGTCCTTTGCGGCGCCTTATGGCGCGGGGTCACTGTCTATTGCCGGGCGTCCGGCCCCTGTATAAGGCGCGCGCGCGGACGAGAAAAGCCGCGCGGGATAATTCGGCCGCCGCCGTTTACAGGGCAAGGTGGCACGCCCCCAGGCGTTCCGAAGAAGGGACGCGTCGACAGCGACGGATACGAATGGCTCAGGTCTCGATCGTGATTCCGGTGAAAGACGAAGCGGGCAATGCCGGGCCTCTGGCGCGCGAAATTCATGCCGCGATGCTGACGACGCCGGCCGCGCATGCATTCGAAATGATTTTCGTGAATGACGGTTCGACCGACGCGACCGTTGCGGAGCTGATCGCGCTGCGGCCCGAAATTCCCGGCTTACGCATTCTTTCGCATGAGCGCAGCCTTGGGCAGAGCCGCGCGGTGCGCACCGGGGTACGCGCGGCACATGCGCCGCTGATCGTGACATTGGACGGCGACGGGCAAAACGACCCGGCGGATATTCCGAAACTGCTGGCCGTTTTTGAGGGCGCGAGCACGCGCCTCGGCATGGTGGCGGGTGAGCGCGTCAAGCGCGAAGACAATTGGAGAAAACGCGCTGCCTCGCGCGCGGCCAACCGCTTTCGCCGCTGGGTGCTGAATGACACCGCCAAAGATGTCGGTTGCGGACTGAAAGCCTTTCGCCGAGAGGCGTTTCTGGAACTGCCCTATTTCGATCATATGCATCGCTATCTTATCACGCTGATGCAACGCGAAGCCTATGAGGTACGGTTCGTTTCGGTCGGCCATCGGGCGCGGATCGCGGGAAAATCGAAATACGGAGTATGGGATCGCGCTTGGGTCGGCATTTCCGATCTCGCCGGCGTCATCTGGCTTAAAAAGCGGTTTCGCGGAGCCGCCGGAACAAAGGAAATCTAGCGCATGAATTTCAGTGAGTGGCTTACGGCGGAAAATATCTGGCTCGGCATCGGCTTTTCCGGGCAGGCGCTGTTTGCGTCGCGTTTCATCATTCAATGGTTCAAGAGCGAGATCGTCGGGCGCAGCGTCATCCCCCTCGCCTTCTGGTATCTCAGCCTCGGCGGCGGTTTGGTGCTCCTGTCCTACGCCATCTATAAGGGCGACCCGGTGTTCATTACGGGACAGGCGACAGGCATCATTGTCTATTCGCGCAATCTCTATCTGATCTTCCGCGAGAAGCGGAACCAGCGCGAAACCCTTCTGGCCGGCGGCACCGAACGGCCCCGAGAAAATTCGGCGACTTGAGCGCCTGCCGATAGCCCGGCGCGGCGGCGGCATGGTAGGAAGTCTTCAGGATTCAATTTTCTCCGGGGGAGTTACACGATGCTGAAGTGGTTTCCGCTGATGCTCATTGTGGTCGTTCTTTACAATGTGCTGATTTTCCTCGGGCCGATGGTTGTCAGCCAGACCGCCGAAGCCTTCCTGGCGCGCTCCGTCAGCTTCACCATGTTCTCTGGCGATATCTGGCGCTTCTCGATGGGCGATTTCATTCTGCTGCTCGGCTTCTGCGTGCTGTTCGTCGAAATCGTGAAGGCGACGCGCACGGGCTCCAACGCGATCATGAATCACGGGCTGTCGATGGGCGTGTTCATTCTCGCCCTCATCGAATTTCTGGTGCTGCCGGGCTTTTCCACCACGACCTTCTTCTTCCTGGCGATGATGTGCCTGTTCGACGTGGTGGCAGGTTTCACCATTTCCATCGTCTCGGCCAAGCGCGATTTCGGCCATTCCGGCACGGCGATGGGTCCGAATTAAAGGTTTCAGCCTTAAGCCTTCCGGAACGGCGCGGGCGCCCCAAGGCCCCCCGCGCCGTTCGCGTTTTGCGACCATGCCGGCCCGCCGGCGGCATACGGCCCGTGCCTTCAATGGGCCATTCGGGCAGGGCGGCATCTCGCGGATTGAATTCGGCGCCTTGAGCCTATAAGGCACTTCCCCAACGGACAGGTGGCCGAGCGGCTGAAGGCGCACGCTTGGAAAGCGTGTGGACGGGAAACCGTCTCGTGGGTTCGAATCCCACCCTGTCCGCCAATAAGTAATATAACTCATTGATAATAATTGTTTATTTATCAGACTGATTCCATAACTACCCAAACAACTACCCAACGATCATTGATCTAAGTGGCTCCCCTTTGGTGAGGCGATCAGCACCGTTCACACCAAAACGCCCCCGGCGCGACCGTACCCACTCGGTACCCCCCAAATCCGTTCGATGGAACCGGAGCGCACCCTACTTACTAATCTGCTCGCCCGAGCCACCCACCCCCCATCAAAAAGCCACCTCCGGCGACCCCACCCCCGGGGTACCCCCCAGATTCTGAAAATGGGACCCGTGGCTACCCTACTTACGAGTTTGCTCGGTCGAAGTTGGCTTTTGGCATCGACTAGATAGGATCAATTTTACCAGCCGTTCGGCGCGGCCAATTATTGCGGGGGCAAGATGCATATTAAGTTTTGGAGGCCAATAGCAGCAGCTGTTTCACTGTCTCTGCTATTGTCCATGACAGTAGCCGCCCATGCGCAATCGACTGTGTTTGAAAACGTGCATCAAGTCTGCGTTCACCTCGATGGCTTGCTCAGCGAAGGAATTACGCAACTGGAAAACTTTCCAGACCTCGCAGCCGTGGAAGATGTCGAAAGACCGACTGGTGGTTGGAACGAAAACTTCGGCACCGCCTTTGAGCGGGATTTGCACCTCTGGGAAACGCTCGGGTGCGCGCAGATTATTTATGAATGAATGGGTAACCGGCACGCCGACCCATGGACGCGCGATGAAGCCAAGGCTGGACGTGTTCGACTATATCGAAATGTTCTACAACCCAACGCGAAAGCATGTGAGGAACGGGATGCTGTCACCCGTCGAGTTCGAACGGCAGCAGAAAATATCAACCGAAGGCGTCTAGAAAACTCGGGGCTATTCACTGGTCCATTTGTCTTACCAGCCAATCTGCATTCGTTTCAGGAGCTTTTCGAGCGAGAAACGCAGTGTCAAAGAATACAAATGCCCTCCCATTTTCATGAGAATAGGAAAAGGCGGCAGCTGCGTCCGGCGTGCCAATGAGGACATTTGCGGGGCCGTCAACCTGGCAGGCCTGAGCATCCATAAGGTAAGGGCCCTCTGAGGTAGCCAGTGAGCCCATGCGCCGACATGAATGTATCGTCACGTCCCCAATCTCCGCTGAACCCTCAACAAGCATGAAGGTTACCGTTTCGCCGTTGTATAGTGGTATTTTGCCCGTGACAGGAAACTTCAACCGGATAAAGCGTCGGTCTTGCAGGAGACGCGGATTATCCGCCAGTGAGAGATTGAAATTACGTTCATCGAATCCCGTTTCTCCAACATATACGTAAGGCCAATCCGTTCGTGCGTTTACCAATGCAGAACTGACAATCGTGAAAGAGCAAGTCAAAAATATAAGGGATTGGGTCGAATAAGAACTCCACGATTTAGAAATAAACCCCAGGCTGACGCCAGAGACAAATAACAACAACAGCACATCACTCAAAAGAGCAGGCCATAAGCTTGCCATTTCCATGATCCTGATAACTGGGCGCGGATCCGCGAAAATCTGACTGTTAATAAAGGGGCTGTTATCGCCAACAACGATCCATCTTGCACCACCAATATCCGACGCTACCGCCAAAGCTAAGCGGCCAGATCGGTCATCCGGGCTCCAAACATAATCGCCCGCCCAAAGCCATTCTCCAATGTCTGGTTCTGCCCACCATCCATCTCCGGCCAACAAAACTTTGTCCAATATAGAATTTACGCCGACGCTTGCGCCTCGATTGAGAATGGATGCGTGAGGCCATGCCCGAAAATCCGTACTATGGAGCGGACCGGAACTGTCTAAATTTCCTGGAGGAACTGTAATGTCCCGACGGAGGAATGGCTGACTGACCATCACGTCAATCCGCTCTGAAGAACCCCCCAAATCTGTGTGTTCTCCCACTACAACAACGGTCCATTTACGCTCGCGCGCCAACTGCCCGATTCTTTCCGAAAGCGCCTCATCTCCTTCAGCAATGAATGGTTGAGTTGTCCATGGCAGAATAAGCAAGGCGTTAGAGGGTATTTCCTCAGGCCGGTGCGTCTGTTCCGCTTCGATTCCAGCGAAGCGAAGTGCTTCCACATAGTTTTCAAAAAATGATGCTTCAAATGCATTGGGAGCGTCAGGAACTAAGACATAAGCTTGATCCCATGTGCGTGGCCCGGTCCAAATCCACGAACCCATGAATACTGTTAGTATCGCTGATAAAAGTACCGCTACACCTATCCGTGAGGTTGGGTATTCTTGTCGTGTCACGAGCGCGGCTAATCCACATGCGGGAATAGCAGATATTGCCATCGCGACCTCAGGCCGAAGCACTACATATGCTGAAATCCATGCCGCTAGAACTGCGAGCGCCGCTGCAGCGAGCGCGTATCCAAAGTACCGTAGACGAACTAAGAGTAATACTCCGCTCGCAACTAATGCGGGTCCCGCCGCCTCAAGATTTGCTAAATGAAGTGCGCTTCCAACGATTTCCTGAGCGGTCATTGTGACAGAAAAGTGCATCAACAAAACCGCTATACCCAAGATAGGCGCGCCAGATACGGAGAGTGCCGATGCAGAAACAACCGCCGTAGCAAGCGGAGACGGTAGGTAACCTTTAAGAACGGCAATTACGACAATGAAACATAGGGTGGCCCAAGCGATCCGCTTTAAACCAGACCGGTGGAAAACAAATCCTGTGAATACTGAGGCGAAAAGTAGAAGTACGTGCCAAGGAATAATTAGGGGAAACGCATAGGCGCCAGTTCCTATCGCTGCTAACAGCGCCGTCCATAGATGACCCTTTTTAATTTCCGAATACGACATTTAGAGTTCTGCCAATGTCAGAAAAACTTCGTTCATGAAGAAGCTCAATGGCGGCAACTGCGCCATCTTCCTCTGATACCCAAGAAACCATCCACTCGATACCGTCAGGACCAAGCATTCTATTCTGGCAGACTGTTGTCCGTGCCATCGGAGGGCATGACGTTTCGACAAAATAAACGGCCCGACCTCTTAGCTGGTGTAGGTATTCAACTGGGTCATCGATTGGCGATGGCATCGACGTGACCTCCCCGTAATCTATACTCGCAACGAATTTGCCCTGAAGAACAGTCTGCCCATCTTCCGCTAGCAGATACGAAAAGAGATTTATGGGCTCGCTGGACAGCGATGGAATCGAGAGTTCATTTGGGAATGGTGCCGGAGAGGGCTGTCCATTGATTACTGCGGCGAGTTGACGTTCGCGTAGACGGCCTAATGAGCTAGGCTGGACGCCCTCCCAGACCTCACCTACCGCAGCGTCTGAGAATTGGTCGGCCGAGAACCCCACACTGAGGAGCCCGCTTGTTCGTGGGAATAGAGTAGGGCGAACGGTATACGACTGAACGAGCTGGTCCATGTCCCAAGCCAAGAATAAGCTCGTTGGAAGCGCACCAGTATATGCTCGCACGTCACGCATCAGCGCTGCCCCGCGACGATTTAGGATTCCAACCTGGCCCGGCCTTGCATCCTCCGTTAGCGCCAAGGCGGTTACTTTCTGTACAAACAGACCCAAAGAGTTGAGCCAAGAAAGAACCTCTTGCTGCGCCGCCTGTTCCGGCGCAAAAAGTATTGTTAGATCTCCACCACCACGAAGATGGCTTGCGACTTCTAAGTAGTCAGGAAGCTGTTTTGCATCTGGCTGTATCAAGAGTATCCGCTTCGGATTTTCGTATTTGTGGAGCGTCTGTCCGGGTGCCGATGCGGACGGGTTCAATCCATACTTCGACATCGCTGATATTATGCGGGAAAAATTGCGCTCACCTGGCCCGACGAGCTGCTGAAGAAACTCGAGCTTCGCAGTCTCACCTACAACTACTCTCAGTTCGTAATCGCGACTCTCTTCCGTACGATCAAATGAAGCTATGCCAATCTGCGAAGCAGCTCCAATCGTAAGACCCAATGCAAGCCCGCCTATTCCCATCGGAACAGGGTGTCGCGAGAACGCGACCATCAAAGTTATTATTATCAAGCATAGGCCGCTCCACCCCCATATTTGAAGCACCGCTGGCCGTGATAAAGCGTACACAATTCCCCTAAACAAGTGTTTGTACTGCTCTTTAAAGATCGAAAAATTTGACCATGGCGTGCTATCTAACATTATCGCGATAGCGCCATTACCTGCACCAAACGCAACAACTGAACTGTGAGATCCAAAACGAATTGATGGACGCGGAAAGAACGACCCAAATCGATTTGGACCTGAATAGTCACCTGGTTCTGAGAAAGAAGGTCCAAATGTCGCGAGTTCTACTGTGTTCGGTGGAAGCGCGGCGAGACTTGTTCCGGTTTGCCACGCCACGGTTTGATTGTTTCCATCAATGCGGCCAGTAACAGCAGCGAACCTCCTGCTTCTCGTTACATTTGGCATTCCGCTCGGGTCGAACACTGCATCTGAATTAATCGCTAGACCAAAGCGGATTGAAAGAAACTCGTTCAAGTTTTGAGTGGTGTCATAGAGGTCTGTGTGGTCGGCTACAACGAGAAGACGCCCCCCGTCTCGAACCCAGCGTTCAAGCCGGTCACTAAAATTATTAGAAAGAGGCACGGTGGGCATTTTCAATACGAACAATGCATCTGTCGCGGCTAGCTCGGCATCTTCCGAACTGAACGTTGCCATCGTCCCAACTATTTTTTCGCCATAACCGGCAAGTAAACTATATGTGTAATTCACACCTCGCCCGAAATCGTCTGGTGCAAAGGTTGAATCGACCGTTTCCCACTCTCCATGGGACTCATCGAAGACTATTGATTTTATTGGGGCGTCTGGAATTAGGAGAGAAAGCGCGACGCCCAACGTCGCGCCGCCTAACATCCACTGACCGCCGCGCTCAGTGTTATGGCGACGGCGCAAACGGACCCAAAATATCGTTGCGACAGCGGGAATTAGAGCGGCGAACGTTCTGAACAGCGGCGAGGTAAATGTCGCAGAAGTAACCCAGTTTCCAGCGCTAACGTCGATGACGAATAACACTGCAATCGCCGCAACGAATAGAAACGCAACAGCACGCCAGCCAATCTGCAAACCAAAAGAGACTGCGGCCACCAAAGAAGGGATTAGAACAAAGACGGCCGATCCAAGATGGATGCTCAGTATAGAGACCCGTGGGATGGACTGGAAATGATGGTCCAAGAGCGCCGCTGAGGTTAATGCCAAGGCCATCACAGCCGCAGTGCCAGGGAGTTTGCCGAGAAGCATTGCAGCGGGAACTGCTAGCAGTAGTGCAGTCGGGCCAGCCAAAAGAACCGACCCCGCAATGACAAATAGCGCCGCACGTCTAAAACTACTCAATGAAACGGGGACAAGTGCAATGGCCGTGGCAGCAGCCGAAGAAGCAAAAAGGTTCGCTTCTATAATAGCGAGCCCAGAAGCCGCAGATACAAACAGCCCCCAGGACGACAAAACACGGTCCGAAGACCATGCTGAAAAGTCAGCGGTCCGCAGCCAAAACCCCAGCCTTCGCAACCAGCGAAACAGCAAATAGTACAAGCTACGAAATTGGTCGGACTGCTACCTGCAACCCACAGAGCAGCCAGTCGAACAGCCAGTCGAACAACCAGTCGAACAACCAGTCGAACAACCAGTCGAACAACCAGTCGAACAACCAGTCGAACAACCAGTCGAACAGCCAGTCGAACAACCGGTACTGGCCTGAACTACCTGAGTTCCACCCTGGTCACCCACGCGAGATTCATTCGCGAGTTCATCGATGGTCCCCACACCCACATTCCCGAGTGACGCAATCATAAAACTCGCATCAGGAGCACCTAGCGCGCCAATTTCATTGGCAGACATAGAGTATGACTTAGAAAAGAGATCGTCACTAGCCTGCGAAACCGTTGCAAATCCAGACAACGCCATAATGGCTAATGCAGCTAAAACTAATTTTCTAACCAGTGTCATTTGGCCCTCCAATGTGAAAGCGAGCGAAGATCACTAACAAGCATAGTCCCGTATCTTTAATTAAGATACCCCAATCTTGTTTCAAGACGTTGATCGAGATCAACTTGAGGATTCTTCGCTATTTTTTAGAAACTGACCCTAAGTAACTAACAATGCTCTCTGAATCCCACTCAGCCGCACCCTCTAGTCTCCCGATTACACTTCCTTCTGGCCCAATAATAAATGTAGTGGGCAGCCCTCGAACACTTAATTCCCGAGAAAGGCGCAAATTCGGGTCAAAATAAATATCCAAATCAGTTACGCCAATTCGTTCCAAGAATGGCTCGGCTATCGCCACGCCTCCCTTATCTTGGCTGACGGCGATGACTGCGAAGTCTGCAGTTGGAAGTCGCGCAGAGAGCCGCTCCAGTGACGGCATCTCCACGACACAGGGACCACAAAAGGTCGCCCAGAAATTGAGAATAACAACTTTACCCCTGAAACCTTCGAGGTTCGCGCTAATCCCATTTTCATCAGTGAAGGAAATCTCCGGCGCATAGAAGGTGCCGCCAACCTCTTCAATCCCTTGCGGGGGTGCGGCAAACGCCTGCGCCTCTGCAAACAGAATAAGAATGGAAAACACAAAGGTAGCGTCTCTCAAGACCATTCCTACGTGCCGCCGGATCAAAAGAGCCATTCTAAAATCCTCATAATTAGTCGAGCCTCGCCGATACCCACCTGTCAGCATTTTAGCCTACGCCCCATCGATGACATGGGCCACACCTAATCTCTACAGAAAACTATGTTTTATATGGCCCTGGTGGGCGCACTCATCTTGATGGTCTGTTCACGAAAACCGGGCGTCTGCTTCGGTATGGCTTATTCGTCTGACAAAGGCCGCTACTGATCCAACAATAATTCGCAGCAACTTAGTGTTTTCAGAGATGGCACTATTTGGGATCAGCGGCGCTGCCCCGCCAGCCCTCTTAGTCAAAATTCCACCCGGACCCTAAGTCGGTCGAATGTCGATCAACTTGGAAGCCTCGCAAGCACCATCATTCAATGGGCGGCGTTAGGGCGTCAGCCGGGAGTTCGATTCTGACGAGAACCCAACGTACAAAGCCACGACGCTCAAAGTAGGTAGTGACAACGTTATCTGGGTCGCTGGTTGGCGTTATTTCGGCGGCAACTAAATCAAGCGCTCTCCATGAAATGGCGACCTCGCTCTCGTCAGCGCCACCCGTTGTAGGCTCTTCGGTCTTGAGCGCAGCGGTAGCTTTCCCTTCTCGTAATATGGCCGCCAAACCGTCGGCCGTCACGTATGCGTTTAGCATGCCATCGATAATGGCGGGGACCATCGCTAAACCCAGAGCCGCGAACGGATTGTTGCGCAGTTCTGCGTTATCGCTCATCGAGGTCAGCATGACC
>CAIOYY010000014.1 GCA_903862715.1 uncultured Alphaproteobacteria bacterium | reverse complement strand
TGAACGCGAACAGCATGAACAGCATCGCCACATGGCGGCCAAAGGCGGGCGGGTTCCAGAGCGGGATATAACCGTCGGCGCGGTACTGGCCATAGCCATAGATGATAAGACCGAAGCCGATGGCGGCGACGAGGGCATAGACGCCCTTGAACGGTCCTTCGCCGCCCAATAGCGCAATGGCGCTTTCGCGTGACGCCCGCGCCATCGAAAACGCATGAATGCCGAGAAAGAGAATGAGCCCGGCCAAAAGCCACATCATGCCGTCTGTTCCCTTACGCTCTAACGGGGCGGGCCTGCGCTTTTTCCTGCGCCGCAGCACCCACCATGGAAGGCGAGCCTAACGAAGAGGGAGGGGGATGCCAAGTTTGGCGGCCTTGAGGACGCGTGCTTACCTACGTCGGCACGTGCACCACGTCACGCTTCGTTATAGATTGTGGTGGAATGGATGTCCGGATCAGAAACACGATTCGTTCCGGCTTGCCCCCTCTGATGGGTGCGAGCGTCGGTCCTGCGCGGGCCGAGCGGGATTACGAAGATGAAGCGATTTCTGCGCTGCAGGACACGCCGGAAATGGCCGTCGCGGTCCGGCGGCGCGGGCTGGAGGATCCTGTGGTCATGATAGGCGGCCACCGGTTTGGCGCTTATTATCCGGACGGGCCCCATTTGCCCGCAACGTTTCGGAATGTCACGGTGGCCGACATTCTCGATGCCGTGGCCATCCCTTTCAGGGGCATCATCGTTTACGCTGCGTGCCCCGAAGGCTTGTACCATATCGATTTTGGCGTTCGCGACTTCACGGGGCAATAGCGAGTGGACATCTGGAATGAAGACGACGCGGCCCCCGCGCCCGATGACACCGATCACGGATTGATCGCCCGCGCCCACCGCGTGCTGACGGGCCTGTTGCTTACGGTAATGGCTGTCGAATTCGTGTTGCTCATGATGGAACGGCAGTGGCAGAACGCGGCGCTGGTGCTGGTCATCTTCGGCATCGTTCTGGTGCCGGCCGTTCTGAAGCGCCGTTTTTCTTTCGACATACCGGCGGAATTCCAGATTTTTGTCGTCGTGTTCGTGTTCGCAGCGCTGTTCCTCGGCTCCATTCGCGGGCTTTATGACACTTTATGGTGGTGGGACCTGGTGCTGCATTTCAGCTCAGGGCTTCTTCTCGGCATATTCGGTTTTCTCATTGTCTATGTGATGAACGAGAATGAGCGCGTCGAAATTTATTTTCCGCCGAAATTCGCCGCGACCTTCGCCTTTCTGTTTGCGGTCGCGGCGGGTGCGCTGTGGGAAATTTTCGAGTTCTTCATGGATATGAGTTTCGGCCTGCAGATGCAGCAGCCGGTGCCGGGCGATCCATCGGGCCTTACCGACACGATGTGGGATCTGATTGTCGATGCGCTGGGCGCAAGCCTCATCGCGCTGTTCGGCTGGTGGTACATGCATAAGGGCCAGCGCTCGTTCATCGATGCGCTGGTGATCAAATTCGCTGAGCGCAACAAGCAATGGCTGCGCCCCGGCGGGCTGAGACGGCGGCGGTAGGCATTTACCTCGTCATGGCCGGGCTTGACCCGGCGACCCATCTGCCGAGCGCCGCGAGGCGAAAAGCCAATCATCATTAATTCCGCTCCGCCCACGAAGCGCTATGCGCGTGCCTCAAAATGGCACCATCCGCGTAGCACCTTCGCCGAGGTTTCAGCATCTGCGGAAGGCATGAAGGTGATGCCTTTGAAAAACCCAATGCAATTATCGGCGTTTGAATCCCGCGTAGATGAATTCCTGAGTAGTCCCAAATGGTGTCGGGTGCTGTTCCACACTCTTGGCGTACATAGCGAAATCAGGTCCTAAACGCGCCGCCAATGTTTCTGCGCTATAGCGTTGAACTGGGAGCCCGCTGCACTTCTCCGGCCCTTTCAGGGCGAAGGTGGAAAGGATGATCGTTGCGCCCGGCTCTGTCGCCAATTTGAGGGCCTCGATATAGGCATCTTGCACTGTGCTATTCGTTAGAAAATGGAACACGGCCCGGTCGTGCCAAATTTCATATTTGCGACTTGGCTTCCACTCCGTGATGTCTGCGGCAATCCAAGTGATCTTGCCGGAAGCCTCGCCTAGCCGACTCCGCGTGGTAGCCAGCGCGACTTCAGAAACATCCAGTAAGGTCAGATCAGAAAACTTGCGAATTAGAAGCTCGTCGGCAAGGCGGGATGCGCCTGCCCCAATGTCAATAATCCCAACGTCGTGCAAAGTCGCGGCGGCGCAGATCATTTCAAGGGACCGGCTAGGGCCGCTTTGATACCAACTTACGTTGTCGCCTTTGGTGGTGTAGGCGGCGTCCCAATAAGCTTTCTGATCGGTCATTTCTTCAAATTCACAGGCTTCGCCTGCGCGATCTTGCCCAACTTCTTCTCAAACCGCTCTTTGTCCTCGTCGCATTCGAGGCGCTTGGCGACGGTCTTGAAGCTGTCCTTGGAATTCGCGATGGCCTTGAGTTACCTTTTTGAGGCTTCATTTGTGTTTCTCAATGTAAAGTGGGAATTAGGGTCCCCGTCATTTCCGTTGGTCACATAGCCGAACCTCTTACTGGTCCGCGATGGCCGCTTCGCCGAAGACCTGCGCCAGGCATTGCATGGCGATGGTGTGATAGCGCTCCTCGCCGCCGAAACCGCCAATGCCCATCGCGCCGATGATCTGGCCGTTCACTTCGATGGGCACGCCGCCCGCCTGCGGCGCGAGACCGCCGATCTGGTCGTAACGCGCGAGCTGCAGCGGGTCTTCCGCCACGTCATGCATGTTCTCGATGGTGGGGACGCGCATCATCAGCGCGGTGCGCGCCTTGTTTTCGGTGATCTTCACCGAGGTGTAACGCTGTCCGTCCTTCACCACCTGATGCACGGTGAGCCCCTGCGCGTTCAGGATGACGATGGTGGCGGAGGCGGCGTTTGCTTCGCGCTGTATGGTTTCAAAACAGGTGTCGGAGAGGCGCTCTGCTGTTGCGGCATTGATCGAGACATAATCGCCTAGGCGCTGGGCGGCATCGCCCGACAGCGTGAATTCCTCCGGCACGCGCTGCGCGGAAGCGGGCGCGAGGGCAAAGGCGAAAGCGGCGGCGGACGACAGCAGGCATTTGCAAAACGCGTTCATGGCATTCTCCCCGTTTAGATGCGCTTGGCGGCATCACTGACGCCAGCTTGCGCCGGGCCGGGGCCTGTGTGCAACTGGCGGTTGGGGCGGAAATGCTTTTATACTGAGTGGAAACATATCGGCGGGGAGGCCTTATCATGCGTGCCATCGGCTTGGCGTCTGGTGTTGCGGCGCTTGTGATGTTCGCCGCCGGTTGTTCGGGCGAGACGGAGCGCGCGAGCGCCCCCGCATCTGCCGAAACCGCTGCGGCTCCCACCATCAGTGTCGTCGATGAAAATTTGCGCGCCGCCAATCTCGCACCGATGGGCACGTTGCGCGCGGCCTTTATCGCGACGAACCCCATTCATGGCCGCGTCGATCCCCTGACCGGCACGCCCACTGGGCCGGTTCCCGACATCGTCACGAATCTGAGCGCGCGCATCGGCGTGCCCTTTTCGCTGATGCCGATGGAGAGCGCGGACGCCGTGATCGAACAGGTGAAGTCCGGTGCGGCGGACATCGGCTTCGTCGCCTATGACGACACGCGCGCGCAGGAAGTGGTATTCGGCCCCGCCTTCGCGCAGATGCGTTCGTCCTATCTCGTCGCGGCGGATTCCCCGTTGCAGACTTCCGCCGAGGTCGAAGCGGCCGGGAACATCATCGGCGCGGTCTCGGGGCGTTCGCAGCAATTATATTTGAGCGGCGCAGGAAAAGCCGCTGAAATTCGCGTGTTCGACGAACAGCCCGCCGACGCCGAGATGGAACGGCTTGTGACCAGCGGCGAACTTTCCGCTTTCGCGCTGAATCGCCAGCGCAGCGTCGATCTGTCGGCGGCCTTCCCGACATTGCGCGCGGTCGGCGATTCCTTCCTCGATGCGCCGCAATCCTTCATCGTCCGTAAGGGAGACGAAGCGAAAGTCGCGCCGGTCAATGCCTATGCGGACGAACTGAAAGCCACCGGCTTCTTCGCGGCGGCGCTGGAACGCGCAAATCTCGGCGACAGCGCCAGCGCGCCGTAGATAACGTCGTCGCTTACTTATGTGGGAAGAAGCTCTGGTACCACATGCTGAAAGAACGGGGGTGGCTAAGTGATGCCGGTCTCGCGTTTACTCTCTCTGATGGTAGCGTCGGTGTTTCTGCTTGCCCTCTCGCATGCCGTGCGGGCTGCGGAAGACGATTCCACAGTTCAGGACGTCATCACGGCATTGCAGAATGAGAGCGATGCATATGAGCGTTACGAATTGGCCACGGATCTATACTTCAGGGCTTGCGGTGATGTGGAGGGTCCTTTTTTCGCTCCTGACCTGGAACAAATTGATCAGATAGGAGGCATTCTTGCATCTACTGGCGATGGAGCCGTGCGGATGTATCTCGCCGATGTACTTGGATGTGTCGGCTCGCGTGCGGAGAGTACTATTCCACAGCTTTATAAAGCGCTCCTGGCGTTTATCGAGGACGAGCGACTGTCAACTGTGGACCCTGTCCAGCTTGTTTTACGCAGTAGGCACGAAGGCGATGCAATCTGCACGGCATTTATGACCATCGGCTCCAATCCGGCGCCTGAGATGTGTTCGTCGGAAGGCAGATTTCGTATGCCTCGTGACGGAAATTAGGAGGACGCATGCGCGTGATCGGACAATGGCTTGCAATGACAGGTGCGATATTTCTGGCCGCATGTTCGCCGGAAACGCAGAACGCGGCGACGCCCGCTGTGGAAGAAACGGCGACGGCGGAAGCCGCTCCCGCCGCGGGCACCGTCGATGAGCGTTTGCGCGCCGCGAACCTCGCGCCCACCGGCACCTTGCGCGCGGTGTTCCTCTCCACCAACCCGATCCATGCCCGTATCAACGAGACGACCGGCGAGATCACGGGACCCGCGCCCGACATCACACATGAGATCGCACGTCGTATCGATGTGCCCGTTATCCTGATCCCGGCGGGTTCGGCGGGCGAGGTGATGGAAACGCTGAATGCCGGCAATGCCGATATCGGCTTTCTCGCCTGGGATGCCACGCGCGCGGAAGCGGTGAGTTTTGCCGCGCCCTTCGCGCTGATGGAAAGCTCCTATCTTGTGGCGGCGGATGCGCCGTTTCAGTCTTCGGCTGACGCGGAAGCTGCGGGCAATGTCATCGCGGCGGTCGCGCGCCGCTCACAGGAAATGTATTTGAGCGGCGCCGGCAGAGAGGTCGAGATCCGCGTGCTGGAAACCGAGCCCGACGAGAGAGAAGTCGAGCGCCTGCTGACCTCCGGCGAGATCGACGCGTTTGGCTTCAATCGCCAGTCGTCGATCGAATATGCGCAAGCATTTCCGACGCTACGCGTCGTCGATGATTCCTTCTTCGACACCGAGCAGAACCTCATCGTGCGCAACGGCGAAACCGAGAAGCTCGAAGCGATCAATGCGCTGGCCGTCGAGCTCAAAGCGAATGGCTTTTTTGCCGACGCGCTTCAGCGCGGCGGCGTCGAGGACGGCACCAGCCCGCCGTGAATTCTGATGAGCGTTGCTGCCGGAATCTGTCCTCCCGGGGCGCTGAAGCGTTCGTCTGGGAAGAAAGGATTTTATTCGCCGGGAATGACAGGAGTAGAGAATTGCGCCACAGGTCCCGACCCATGCTGATGTTACGTTCCCTCCTTCTT
Source organism: uncultured Alphaproteobacteria bacterium (assembly GCA_903862715.1). Lineage (GTDB taxonomy): Bacteria > Pseudomonadota > Alphaproteobacteria > Micropepsales > Micropepsaceae > CAIYRG01. Next base: position 37 of record CAIOYY010000014.1, on the reverse strand, counting down.
GCGGTGCTCGTCGCCTTTCCGTCCGCTGCTTCCGCCG
>CAIOYY010000013.1 GCA_903862715.1 uncultured Alphaproteobacteria bacterium | reverse complement strand
GGCCGCGTCAGTTAACCTGACAACACCCCCACGCGTAATGCCGCCCTCCGCCGTCTGGGCGAGCGCTTCACGAAAGGCGTAGAGGGGGCTTGTTCCGATATCACCATAGACGACGCCGATGGCGCCGAGTGTCAGGGCGGCAACGCCCGTACGGGAGTGAGACATGCGCATCGTCGAATCCGTGCAAAAGGATACGAGCTGTCGCCCGAGGCGGCATCAGATCGCCATGTGGGTTTCAGGCGTCAGGCATAAAAAGGGCATAAAAATGGTGACGAGGCAGTCGCCAACCATCTGGTAGATTCGGAACTAGAGCCGTTTTGCGACGAGCAGGATATTGCTTGGCCAGCCGACGAGCCGCACCGCGCGAATATCAAAATTCCATTCGCTGTGCCGGCGCGTAAACCGCCTCACGTCTGCCGGCGTGAGCAGGTTGAGATGCGCTTCGTTGGCCAGCGCGGCGTAAGGCGTTTTCGACAGAATGGCACGGAAAATGGGTTTCGGCAGCCAGTGCAGCAAGGGAAGCCGGGTGTGAAACTCGATCGGAAACCACCGGTTGGGCGTCGTCAGAAAAACGCCGCGCCGCGCCACCCGTAAACATTCGCTGAGCATGCGTGCCTGGTTTTGCTCGCCTCCGACATGCTCCCACACCGCCGAAGAGTGCACGAGGTCGAAGCTCCTGTCGGTGAAAGGAAGGGCGCACGCGTCGGCATGCTGAAATTTTACGCCCGGATATTTACGTTCAAGAAACGCGGCGTCATCTGTGCCCGCCGCAACGATGCGGTGTTTATAGGGATAGAGCGCCTCAAAATAATTGGACGACTCATATGTTTCGTCCGCCGTCACCCCGATATCAAGGACGGTTTCGTTCTCTTTCGGGACCAATTCGCGCATGAACCGGGCGAACATGCGCTGGCGCATAGCCGAAGCAATACGCACCGATACGGCTCCGGGCTCGGCGAAATTATATTGCAGGTTGGGTTCCATTGCTGCGTCTTCAAATCCCGCCGAACCAGCTATTATTGCCTCTATGGTAGAAGTCGCTGTTCTCGGTGACAACGATGCGTGAAAGGAATTTCGTATTCTTGTACCCGAGGAGGCGCGACACGCGCAGGCGCACGGGTGCGCCGTGCCGCAGCGGGAGGTCGCCGCCATTCATGCCATAGGCCAGCAAGGTTTGCGGATGCAGTGCATCAATCATGTCGATGCCGTTAGTTGACACGCGTACCGCGCCGCTATTGGTGCTCGGATTCGCGTAAGGGATAAAGATCACATATTTCGCGTTGGGGCTCGTTCCGGCGAGATCGAGAATCGTCGAGAGCCGCACACCGGACCATTCGGCAATGTAGGACCATCCTTCCTCGCAGGCATGCAGGGTGATGTGACGCGTGGGTGTGAGGCTCTTCAGATTATCCAGCGAGAAAGAGACGGGCCGGGATACGGCCCCTTCCACTTCGAGGCGCCAATCGCGAAAATCGTTCATCAGCAGTCGCTGATAGGCATCATCGATGGGCACTTCGCCGTTCACGGGCGAAACGGTTGATATCTGCGCCTGTGTGAACTCGCGCGCGAGCGACCGGTTCGATGTCAAAAGACGCTGGGCAGAATAGGTCAGCGTCTCGCTGATGCCGAGAATTCCGCCATTGTCGGGCGGTATGAGATTATATTTCCCCGTGAAGTGCATCGCCGCACCGAGGCCCGAAACACCGGCCGCTGTGGCAAGGCCCGTCGTCACCAGCGCGCGCCGCGTGAGAAATTTGCTCATCGTGGAGCTCGCTCCTTCGGCAGGCGCCCGGTGATCATCGCCTGCACATGCCCGCGAAATCCGGCTACGAACAGCATCGCGATATGCACGATGAGAAAAATCAGCACGAAACTCGCGAAACAGAAATGCAGCGTGCGCGCGGACTGATGCCCGCCGATCGACGTAGCCAGGATCGGAAACACCGAGGTCGTACCAGGCGACATGCCGAGTCCCGTCAGAACAACGCCCGGCAAAAAAAAGAACACCACCGCAAGATAAGTGAGGCGTTGAACGATATTATAAGTTCCGGTTTCATCCGTGACGGTGCGTTTGCCGCGCAGATGTGCCGACGTCACGCTGGCGATCGTGCTCCAGCGAAAATCGGTCTTGGGCGGCAGAAGATTTTGGCGGAAATGCCGCGTCGCCAGGCCGCCGACAACATAGGTGAACCCCGCCAGCACCAGAATCCAGGCGAAGAAGAAATGATAGGGCCTATTCCAGATGGAGGGACCGAGGACGAAGGGGAGGGGGAGGTCGATCAGCGACGGGGTACCGACAGCGCCTGTCTCGCCCCAGTAAAGCCGTGGGTGGGAAATCAGAATGCCAGTGCCGGTGGCAATGAGCCCCAGAACGCTTAGCGCCATCAGCCAATGCGTGATCCGGACAAAGGCACGATGACGGCGCGGAGAAATGCCCTGGGCCGATATCGTCGATGCGTTGGGCCCCTGCACGCCTATTCCCTTACATATTTCGATACACCGCGCACGGTCGCTTCCGCCGTGTAGAGATTGCCCGCGGCGTCGATGGCGATGCCTTCGCCCATGGCGCCCTCCGGGGCTTCGGTTTCATGTCCGGGAATGAATATCGTTACCCTTCCATCGCTCAGATTTCCGATGCGAATGCCTTTGCGCCAACCGGGGTGCCGCCTATCGTCCGATTCCGAATCCGCGGCATAGATGGTGTCGTTGGCATCGATCGCCAATCCGCTTACGCGGCTGAACTCGCGGTACTCGCCGATGTAATCTCCCTGCTTGCTCAATATCTGGATACGATGATTGTGCCGGTCGGCGACGATAAGGCGTCCGGCTGAATCGAAAACCATGCCGTGCGGCGTGCGGAATTCTCCCGGCCCGGTTCCCGTTCGGCCGATGGTGCGCAGGAAATGGCCATTCCGGTCGAACACCGAAATGCGCCCGACAAGGTTCGGGCCCTCCACATCTGTATGGCTCTCGGCCACATAGACGTCGCCATTGGAATCGGTCAGGACAGTCGTCGGATCGGTGAGACGTGCGGGTGGATCGCCGGCCACGCCGAATTCTCCCAGCGTCATCAGCACCTCGCCCTGAGGGCTGAATTTTACGACGACGCTTCCCTTGTTCTGTTCGGCCGGAAACATCTCGCGCTCCATGGCATTGGGCCTGCGTGAATCGGCAACCCAGATATTTCCCTCTGCATCGACATGCAGCCCGTGCGGCCACACGAACATGCCGCCGCCGAAGGAAGTAAGAAAATTTCCGTCCGCGTCGAATTTCTGTACCGGATCGACATCGGTACCAACGCATCCTTCCCTCGTCCCGCAACGATCAACCACCCACACCGATGTTCCATCGGGGTCTATGGCGACGCCGTTGGCGGCGCCCCAGGGTCGCCCTTCGGGCGGCGTGCCCCAGTTTCGGATCGTGCGATATGGGTTTTCGCCGCTGTTGACGGGGTCTATATCCGACGTCTGTGCCACGGTCGTCATCTGGGCGGCCAGAACCATCGCCGCAGCAGTCAACGCTGCACCGAAGGAATATTTTACGAAGGCGGACATCCCCATTGCATCGCTCCAAGGCTCAAAATAGCGCGGCGTATGTTTTGTCGCGGGCGCGATCCTCTTGCGTGATCGGGATCGGCAAAAACGATGCTAACACGGAATCGGGCGTTTTCGTATGGGCGGTGGCACAGCCGCGTGCCCTTCGCTAAGAAGGCGTGATGCCCGATACGAACCCTACCCTGCATAGCCTCATTCGCTGCTTTGCCTGCGGCGCGGCGCTGTCGTTCTCGCCAGCCGGTGTTCGCCTATGTTGCGACGGAGAGGGAGGGAGCGTTCTTCGCAACGGCTTTCTGATACACGATCCCGGTCTGGGAAAATCTCCGACGCCCGAAATGCTGGTGCGCGATAGCGATGCACGGCATTACATCTCGCATCCGAAATTTCCGCCCCAGATCGACCGCCTCGCGAGTTTCCTTCGCACCCATGTTTCGCCCGGCGACCGTGTTCTTGATCTCGGCTGTGGACCCGGGCCGACGACGGAAATGCTGCTGCGCGCAGCGGCGGATGCCGTCGCCGTCGATTTTTCGGTTCCATCGCTCGCCTTGAATGCGCGTCTTTGCGGCGCGCTTGCCGAACGCGCGCTGTTCGTGCAGGCCGATCTAAATACCATCCAGTTTACCGATAGCGCGTTCGATGGACTGATGATGGCCGATTTTCTGCAGCATCTCGGCGGCAAGAAAACGCAGCGGGATTTTCTGGACAAAAGCTTCCGCGCGTTGAAGCCCGGCGGCTGGTTTTATCTGAGTTTCTTCAACACGAATATGTTTCATCGCCTGACGCGCGACAGGAGCGGTATTCGCGGCAATATCGGTTATCGCCGCACGTCGCTCGCCGAGGTGCACACCATGCTTCCCGGCGGCATTGTCGCGGAGAACGAGTACGTCATGAACATCTGCGATCAGGCCGCTGCGGACCGCATTGCCTCGCGCCTGCCTTTCGCATCCTTGCTCGCGCGAATGGCGGTTATCGAAGGGCGACGTTTGAGGTGACGCCTCCCCCCTTCCGTCCCTCAAACAGCAGATGGAAGCCAACATTGTAATTGGCAGGCAAACGGGCTATAGAGGCTGTGCGATAGCGTTGCCGTCAGTTGAAGCGCACTGTTCCAAACCCCGTTCGCGTTAAGTGCGCGCCTGGACGAGACAGCCTAACTTCCCAAGACCTGATCATTGCCTCGCGCCGCTGGAGCATGTGCCCCAGTGGAACCCGATGCTTAGGAGCAAAATACATGACCATCGGAACCGTAAAATTTTTCAACGTTAGCAAGGGCTTCGGCTTTATTTCCCCGGAAGGCGGCGCGAAGGACGTGTTCGTTCACGCCACTGCCGTTGAAGCTGCCGGTATGCGTAGCCTCGCGGAAGGCCAGCGCGTCTCCTTTGACATCCAGCCGGATGCCAAAGGCTCGAAGGCCGTGAACCTGGCCGCCGCGTAATTTTACGCGACGCCTCGTGAATAGGGAGGAGGTGGAGACCATGTCTCCGCCTCCTTTTCTTTTGGCGGCTATGGATAACGCAACGCTAACGGCGTTAGCGCGGGCAGCGATTTTTCGCTAAGGGACGCGGGCATCGCGTTTACGGGATCATCGCCGCATGGCCACGCCATCGCAATTGCTGACTGAGGCCGAAGCGTTGCACCGCCGGGGCGATTATCCGGGAACGGTAAGCGCTCTCTACCGCCTTCTTTCCGTGGCGCCGCATTTCTTCGCGGCCGAAGCCGAACGTTATGTCGCGCAGTTTCCACCGTCCGACCGTTCGCAATTCTGGAGTGCGCCGGAGAATTTCTATCCCGTTGCTGATGAACTCGGATCGATCTTCACCTTTATCTATGATCGCGCGATCTGGGGCGGCGGCTCGGGGGCAGGGTCGGATTTGCGCAACACGGTCCTTTATGTCGCCTATATCCAGGCGCTGATGGATCGTCACCAATTGCGCTCAGTGCTCGATATTGGCTGCGGCGATTGGCGTTTCTCACGCTATCTCGATTTTTCGGGCAGGGCCTATCTCGGCTACGATGTCGTTTCTTCGGTCATTGCTACCGATCAGGCCACCTATGGCGCGCCGCATATCCGTTTCGAACAGGCGGATGTCAGCGCCCTCACGGAATTTCCGCCTGCAGATCTCATTCTCTGCAAGGATGTGCTGCAACACCTTTCCCATCGTAACGTGACACGCATTCTCGGTCTCTGCCGCAATGCCCGTTATGCCTTGATCACAAATGACTATCACCCGGAAAACACCGATTGCGCCGACGGAGAAACGCGACCGCTGGACGTTTCAAAGCCTCCGTTTGATTTTCCGGCGAAGCCGGTTTTGCGCTTTGGCGGCAAGGTGACCTTTCAGGCGGGCGGCTGAACGGAGGTGCCTGGCGCCACCTCAAAGCCCCTTCCCGGGGGAAAAAATGACGTGAAGGCCTCCCCGGACTGCATGCGACCCGAGACGAGAGGCCATCCTCCCGTGTAAGAAGCTCAAGGTTTCTCCGTTTCCGAAGGAAACAGCGCTTCCTCTGCGGAAACATATGACCTTCGGTTTCTGGCTCGTCTGGCTCCCTACTCGAAAGCGTCCCTCCGACATGCTCAAGCTCGCTTCCCTCTGTGTTCTCGCCGCCTCGGTTCTTCCCTCCATCGCACAGGCGCAACTTGCCAATCCCGACCGGGAGTGGACGGTGCGCGCAGGCGGAGCGCTTCTCTACGCGCCCGCCTTCGTGGGTTCGGATGATTACCAGCTTCAGGCGCTGCCCTATCTCAGCATTGAATATCGCGACATTGCGGAAATCTCCTATCAGCGCGGACTGCGGTGGAATGTCCTTCGCACCGAGAATTTCGTGGCGGGACCGATTGCGCGCTACGATTTCGGGCGGCAGCAGGATGGCGACAATCTTCTTCGCATTGCAGGCGACAAGTCGCGCGCCCTTCGCGGATTGGGCGATATCGACGGCAGCATCGAACTCGGTGGCTTTGCGCGCTTCAGGTCCGGTGTGTTCGTCGCGACGGCGGAATTACGTCAGGCGGTGAACGGGCATGAAGGCCTCGTGGGCGACGCCGGAATTGCCTATGACAGCGAAATCGATCTGTTCGGCCTTCGCGCGTTTTTGACCGTGGGACCGGAATTGCGGTTCACGAATGCGCGCTACGCACAGGAATTCTTCGGCGTTACGCCGCTGCAATCCTTCCGCTCTGGACTTCCCACCTACAGGGCGGATGGCGGCGTGCTCACCTATGGCGGAGAATTGACCCTGATCGTGCCGTTGCACGAACAGGTCTTTGCCGCATTGGTCACGAGCTACGATCATTTGGCCGGAAGCGCGGGAGACTCGCCTCTGGTGCGTCTGCGCGGCTCAGAGGATCAGGCCTCGGTCGGCTTCTTCCTCGCCTATCAGTTCGATTGAGAAAGAGCAGACCGGGCGTAAGCATGCCCGGTCTGCTCCCCCGCCTTTAGGGTGGCGCTGTTATTGTCGCCCTAACCCACGGTTGCGCCCGCTTCTCGGAGGCGTAAAGTGGTGCGCATAACCGTGCTCGGGGGAGACGATGGATAAGAAAAAGCTCGTCCTTACGTTTACTTGTGCTCTGGGGTCGTCGCTTCCGGCTTCGGCGCATCATTCCCATGCCATGTACGATCCCAATGTCCGCATGACGGTCCAAGCCACCGTAACGGAATATATCTGGGCCAATCCGCATGTCTGGGTCTATGTCGAAATTCCCGACGAAAACGGTCAGCCTGTCGAATGGATTCTGGAATCGGGCGCACCGGCAAGTCTTGTACGCGATGGCTGGTCACCCGAAAGCATGAAGCCGGGCGATCTGGTGACGGTTACCTTTGGTCCACTGAAAGATGGGACCAAAGGTGGGTTGCTCGGCGCGGCGACACTCGTGGACGGTAGGACGGTGACCACGCCAGCACTGAACAACAATGTTGCGGCGACCGACGCCGAGGTCGTCCCTTAAAGTCTCAACGCAGGGCGAGAATTAAAAGGGCCGTCGCGGGCATCTTTTGATAGCAGACCGCAGACGGTGGTACCGCATTATTGGCCCTCGGCTTCGCGCGCCCTGTTTTGCAGAATCTCCGCGCGGGTGGTTTCGCCACGAGGATTGAGATTCACGCTTGTTCCATCGGGATGGTGAATGTCGATTGATTGCGTGAAATGCGCGGCGGGTGGGGAATTGGGTGGCTCGTTTCCTTCTGCGATGTAAAGCCTCGTTTCGTACAGATACATCTGCGAAAGAATCTGCCGTCCATCTGGTGCGACGACACTGATGGCGTGACCGGGAATACCGTTCAGCTGCGCGAACTCGTCATACCCGGGAGTACCGCGCTCGCGTACCATTGCCGCCTGGTGCGCGACGGCGCCTTCCATCTCGCCTGGCTGCGAAGAAAAATCCACCACAGTGATCGAGTAGTGACTGTCACGACGCTGTGCATCGAAAACATGCGCCGGCACCATGAACCCGTTTGCCGTCTCGTAGGTGATTTCCCGTTCTTGGGGTTCGCCGGGGAACAAGGCCGAGAACTGATGCTCGGGATTCATGTAATAGGCCCAGGCCTGCGCCGAGGCGGTACCGGGCAACAAGGATGAGAAGGCGAGAACGGCGAACGCGAAGAACGATATCTGCTTCGAAATTGTCATTGCGATTTCCCCTTGCCGCTTCGAAACCAAACGGACAGGTCCTGTTCTTGTGGGGGAAGCGTAAAGCAAATGCACGCGCCGATCTATAAGCGTGGTGCCATTCAGTCGGCAGTTACTTCGAAAGCGAAGTGAAAGGCCGGCAGATCCTCACCGGGATGGTCGGCCTCATAGGTCAGTTGCGGCATCCGGTAATTGATCGGGATTTCGTCCTCGCCCTTATAGATGCCGGGATAGAGATCGATGAAATGCCAGCCCGGCGTGCCCGAGGCCTGCATGTAGATCGTGATGTCACCCTGGCTGTTGAAGGCGCAGGCATAGCCGATATAGGCGTTGTCATAGACGAGATGCATAATATTCGAGGTCTCGGTCCAGCCGACGCCTTTCAGGTGCAGCGTGATCGTGGTCCCGACCGGGCCGCTGGTGACCTCCATCGGCAGCGCCGTCGTCTTGATGAAATGCGTGCCGCGCTTCATCGTGCCATCCGCTTCCAGCCATAGCCCGTGAACCCCGCCGAGATCGTCGGGCGTTTCGAAGGCGAAAGCGATCGTGCCGTCCGCGTCAGCTGTGGCTTCCGCGATCGGCGTCGAGGTTTCCTGCCAACCTTCACCGTCGATGCGGTTGCCGATCACACGCGTCCATTGCAGGACGTAGGTCTCGCCTGGCGCCAGGCCGCCTGTCGTCACCGAAACCTCTTCGCCGACGCCCGAGAAGCGCGGCGTCGAGATCAGTTCGCCCTCCTGTGGTGAAAGCCGTACCTCTGTTTGCGCCTGCGCCAAGACGTCGGGCGGAAGCACGGGCGCACCCGGCGTTACCGTGAAAGGAAATGCCCAGCGCGGGCGCTCCCCGCCCGGGGCCTGTTCCTGATTGCGGTAAGGCGCACCGAACTGGCCATGCAGCACCTCAAGCACGTGATCGCCGACATGCCCGGTCGCCGGGATGGTGAAACGGGCCGAGCCCGATGTGGTTGTCGCCGATACCCAGCCCGTGAAGCTGTTGTCGTAGAGAAGATTCCACGATGCTTCGAGATTGCGATAGCCGATGCCTTTGACGTCCACCGTGATGGGTGTTCCCACCGGTCCGCTCTGCGGCGACATCTCGACCGTCATGTCGATCGAATAAGCGGCCTGGGTGAAAAGACGCGCGCCCTGTTGCAGCACGATGTCGTGCAGAAAGCCGAAATCTTCCGGCGTCTCGAAAGTGGCTTCGATGCGGCCCGAAGCATCGCTCATCAGGCGTCCCATCTCATAGGCGACGGGGACGAATTCACGGCCGTTATATTCGGAGGTCGTGACGTTCCATTTGCCGCTCACCGTCCGCCAGACAAGCTGGAATTCCGCATTCGGTGGCAGGCCTTCCGCCGTTACCGTGAAGGGCGCGCCAACCTTGCCGTTCAGCGGTGCCACCCGCATCGTGCCAACATAACCGCCTTCCGGCGCACCGACCGTGACTTGCGGTCCGAACGCAGAAGCGGGGGTAGCGCTTGCCGGCGCTACGAAAAGAGAGAGCAGAAGAAAGAACGGCGCGAACGCCCTGGCGAGCGGCCCCCTACGAAAGGGCCCTATGCGAAATGTCATGGGACCTCTTCTCCCGGCGTTTCAGGCCGGTGGTTCGAAAATCTTACGGCGTAGCCGCAGCCATTTCGGGTTCGCCGTCGATCACCATCAACTGCGAGGCCGCGCGATTGAACGGGATCCAGGTCACGGTGCTGTCATCCTGCAGCGTCGCGATCACCTTGTAACCGAGCGAGCCGGTCGGATAGGTCGCCGGCAGTGTCCAGGAATTGGCCCAGAAGAAATCGGTCGGCGGATTGCCATGCGGTCCATATTCCATCGCCACCGTTTCGCCGCTGCCCAGTTCAACGACAAGGCTCTTCAACGTGGTGCCATCCGCTACCGTGCCGTCCGGCTGGAGCACACGGATGCGCCAGGCAATGGCCTCGCCTCTTTTGTACTGACTTTCCAGGACGCAGAACGGGCCTGCCTGTCCGTCGAGGCGATGGCGGACAATGTCGCCTTCGAAGAACAGTTTTCCGGCGGGTTCGGTGGTGACCTGCGCGATCGCGCCGCTCGAAAAGAGCGTTGCGGAAATCGAAAACGCGATGGCGGAAAGCGTGATGGATTTCATGGTCGTCCCCTTTTTGCGGCCCCTGGAAAGGCTCTGGTAACGTGCCGTGCAAGAATGTCAGCATACGGGATGTATGGGCCGCTGCAAAGGGCTGCAGGGCTTTGGTTTTCCCCCGTAAGGTGCAGCCGGCAGACATCATAACGTCATTGAACCTACATATAGGTGGCCGCAGCTATGGGGCAGATTTCATGACACTCGGTTTGTTGGTTGGTCGCTTGGGCGGCTTTTTGGAAGAACGGGCAGGCGTCCAGTCAGAATCCTCTCCTGCGGCGGATGCATTCCCGAGCGGGATCTCGCGGGCCTTGGTTTGTTTGTCACCCTCATAGGAATTGGTCTTCGCGCGATTTTTGCGCCCTCCAGCAAATGGCACGGCCCTGCCGGCATGGTTCTCGTCTGTTATCCGGCGGCGATGGTGGCGCTGCAATCCATCAACGCATTTGACAGTTTGAGTTCAGGGCGCTTTTTTCTTCCTCTTCTTGCACCCCTGTATTTTGTGCTCGCGGGGACCATCCGCCTACCGCGAATCGCGCATTATGCGTTGCCTGGCGTCTTTGTGGTGCTCGGTCTTTCGATTATGGTTCGCGGGATCAGCGCGGCAACCTATGGCGACGTCACTCACCTTTATGCGTCCTTGAATGCCGACGCGCCGCCCGACGCGCGCGTGTTTGTCTCGCAACAGGCGTCATCATTAGCAGCCTATTGGGATGGCCCGGTCGTGATGGTCGAGGCCTATCGAGGCGATGGCGCCGGTGAATACGGTGCCTTCAAGCGCGCGACCCAGAAGGGCGATAACCGTGAGGACTGGCTTACGGTGAAGAGCGGCGACTATCTGGGCGTTGCCGCAACCAGAATCGGACGCACACCCACGGATTTCGTCTTCGACGCGGCGTGGGTGCAGATGCTGGATCAGATAGCGGCAGAGGGAAGCGCTCTCTTTCGCTATTCCGGCGAGGACAGCGTACTCGCCGAGTTTGTTCCGCAAGCGAACCGCGCAGCGGCGCCGTCCGAAGGGGTGTCCCCGCCCTGAGCCGCGGGCCCCAAAATGTCGCCTCGGACGGCCAAACGCCAACCGCGCCGAGTCCCACCACTGCAACGATATCTAAAAAGCGGAAAATTTTCTGAGGTGAAGTTTAAGACCCGCGTGACAGATTGCGAGCCGTAATAACGGGGCGGTCGCCATGCGTTTGATATTGCCGTATCTGCTCGGCTTGTTCACGGGAATTCTTATGTCCGATGCCGCGATCATGGCGCTGCGCGATCTTAGGATATTCATAGCGCACGGCCTATCCTGATGCCTTTGCCGTTTTCAGGCGCCGTGACCGATGGCAACGGCATATCTCTTGCTCCCGTCGCCGGCTTGGCGCTTTCAAAATCTCCATCCGCCCACGTTCTTACATTTAGATGTCAATGTAACGCTCATGCGCGCTGCCATGACGTGCGATGCCCGCTGCTGTCACGGCCCTTGGCAAGTCTTCCTGTTGTAATGATGGGCAAGCTCCGCGGCGAGGATGCCCTTTCCGCCAAAGAATGCTAAAGAGCCTCTCACCATTCTGAACGCAATCGGACGGAAAGATGACGGTAACGGACGACACGTCGCGGCTTCTGGTCGGCAAAGGCGTTAAGCAGGAATTTCTGACATTGGCGCTGGCCAATCGTCACGGCCTTATCGCCGGCGCGACCGGGACGGGGAAGACCGTTTCGTTGCAAATCCTCGCGGAAGGATTTTCGCGCGCCGGCGTTCCCGTATTTGCGGCCGATATAAAAGGCGACCTCGCGGGGCTCGCGCAAGCGGGCGACGCGAAACCCGCCCTGATCGAGCGCGCAACGGGAATGGGGCTTGCCTTTGAGCCGGATCCATCGCCGGTCGTCTTCTGGGATATTTTCGGTGAAAACGGTCATCCGGTTCGCGCTGCCGTGTCCGAAATGGGGCCGCTGCTGCTATCGCGCCTTCTCGATCTCAACGAGGTTCAGGAAGGCGTTCTGAATATCGCCTTTCGTGTTGCGGATGAAGGCGGACTTCTTCTGCTCGACATGAAGGATCTGCGCGCCATTCTCCAGTTTGTGGCCGAGCATGCCGACGAACTCACCGTAAAATTTGGGAATATTTCCAAAGCTTCGATCGGCGCCATTCAGCGCCAATTGCTGATTCTGGAAAATCAGGGTGCCGAGAACTTCTTTGGGGAGCCAGCGCTGAAGCTCGCAGACCTTATGCGTAACGACCGCGACGGGAGAGGTGTAGTCAACATCCTTGCCGCCGAACGCTTGATGCAGAATCCACGTCTTTACAGCACTTTCCTGCTCTGGCTGCTGTCGGAACTGTTCGAGGATCTGCCCGAAGTCGGCGACGTCGATAAACCCAAACTCGTCTTCTTTTTCGACGAGGCGCATCTCCTGTTCGACGACGCGCCGAAAGCGCTGGTCGACAAGATCGAACAGGTTGTGCGCCTTATCCGCTCGAAGGGCGTCGGCGTCTATTTCGTGACGCAAAACCCCCTGGATGTCCCAGAGGAAGTTCTGGCCCAGCTCGGCAACCGTATTCAGCACGCGTTGCGCGCCTTCACGCCGCGCGATCAACGCGCGGTAAAAGCCGCTGCAGAGACCTTTCGCCCCAATCCAAACCTTGATACGGCCAAAGCCATCACCGAACTCGGCAAGGGTGAGGCGCTGGTATCTTTCCTCGAAGGCAATGGTGTGCCCAGTGAAGTCGAACGCTGCCTCATCCGCCCGCCCGTCTCACGGCTCGGAGTCATCAGCCGCGAAGAGCGCGCTGCCATTCTTCAGAACAGTCCCCTGAAGGGTAAATACGACGCCGCTATCGATCCGGAGTCTGCCCAGGAAATGCTCGCGAGGCGCACGGGCACATCGCAAAATGGCGTTCCGTCGGCAAGGCGAGGCGCAGAACCGGAAAAGGCTGAAAAAACCAGTTTTTGGGGGAGTATTTTCGGCACTTCGCGCAAGCGCGGCGAAAGGCTGACGACAGGCCAGCATATTACGCGCCAGGTGACACGTTCTGTAACCAATCAGGTTGCGGGCAAGATCGCCGCCGATATTGGAAAATCGATCCTCGGCGACAGGATCGGCGGGACGGTGGGGCGCGCTATCGTGCGCGGGACGCTGGGCGGAATTTTGCGGCGCTGATGGCCATAAGGCATTAAAAAACATGAACGCGAAATCCATGGCGCGCAAACGTAAAGAGGCGGGCGCGCGAGAAACGCTCGCCGACCTCTGGCCAGCCAAAAATCCGCAGAACTCGGTTCCTCTTCTAAAGGCGCTGCATATCCTGACGCGCGAAGGCACGTTGAATTCGGATTCGCGGCGGAAACTGAAACAGGTTCTGCATCTCACGCAGTTTCTCCGACCGTCGCTCGATATTTTGCTTGAGCGTGAAGAAGAAACGGTGGTCGCCGACCTCGGCGCAGGAAAGTCCTATCTGGGATTTGTGCTCTACGATCTTGTTCTGGGTCCCGCCGGACGCGGCCGGGTTGTAGGCGTGGAAACGCGCAGCGATCTGGTCGATCTTTCACGCCAACTGGCGACGGATTCGGGTTTCACGAGGATGGAATTTCTGTCCGGTCCCATCAACGATGCTGTGCTACCGGGTGGTCGTGCCGATATGGTCACAGCGCTGCATGCCTGCGATACCGCGACAGACGATGCCATACGCTTCGCCCTGCGACACGAAGCGAAAATCATTGCGCTTGTGCCCTGCTGTCAGGCGGAGGTGGCACAACTGCTGAAGGGGGAAAGCAATCCGCTGCGCCAGCTCTGGCGCCATCCGATCCAGCGCCGTGAATTTGGCGCGCATGTCACCAATGTCATCCGCGGTCTGGTGCTGGAGGCGCATGGTTACAAGGTCCGCGTCACCGAACTCACAGGGCTCGAACATTCGCTCAAGAACGAATTGATACTTGCCGAACGCCATCAGCTCGGCAACGCGCAGGCAAAGGCCGAACTTGAGAAATTTGTCGATCAGATGGGGGTTCGTCCGGCGCTTCTGGACGTAATGGGGTAGGATTTTACTGCGCTGCCGGATAGCGGTGTATGCGGCCATTTTCGTTTTACGCTTTTTCTTTAAAGGGGATGCGCGATGGTGTGGAGCATGCGGATCGTTTTGCGACACCTGGCATTTGCACTGCTCATAGGGTCGATCCTGCCGCAGTCTGCCTATGCTGCTGCGTCACCTTGTGCCGAACCGTTCACCACAAGGGCAGGTTGTGCTTTCGGAAACTGGCTCTCCGTCTTTAATCAGGGTGATGCAGATGCGTTGCAGGGCTTTCTGGATACGCATTTTGCGCCGTCGGCTCTTACGGGAGAGAACCAAATCCGTTTGCGCCGGCGGACCGGCGGCTACGAATTTGTGGCTCTTCAAAGCGAAGGAGACGATCGAATTGAGGCGGTCTTAAAGGCGAATTCGTGGGGCTACTATGTTCGCATCACCATGGAAGTCGCTTCCACGTCGGAGGGTCAGATAACGGCTCTACAGTTTCTGCGTGTTCCACGTCCGGAAACGGTTGCGGCGGAGGCGCCGTTCGATATCGAAACCATTGGCAGGCTGCTAAGCTCAGAATTTGAAAATGAGGCGGCTCAAGCGCGCTTTTCCGGCGTCATTATGGTTGCCCGCAAAGGGGTTCCGCTAGCGGCTTCCGCCTTCGGTCTATCCGACCGCGAAATGCAGATTCCAAATACGCTCGAAACCAAATTCCGCGTTGGCTCCATGAACAAGATGTTCACCGGCATTGCCATTGCACAGCTTGTCGAGCGGGGACGGCTTTCCTATTCCGACACGCTCGCAAAGCATTTGCCGGATTATCCCAATGTCGAATTGGCTGCGAAAGTCACCGTGGCGCAGTTGCTCCTGCATACCGCGGGTATGGGAGACATTTTCGGTGCTGCATTTGAGACACATCGTGAAACGTTGCGTACGCTCGGCGACTATGTGACGCTTTACGGTGATCGACCGCAGGAATTTCTGCCGGGATCGCGTTTCGTGTACAGTAATTACGGGTACATTCTTCTGGGCTGGATTATCGAAAATGTTTCGGGTCTCGATTATTACGACTTTGTACGGCAGAATATCTTTGTTCCCGCAGGGATGGCAGGGACGGATTCGCTCCCAGAAGACACCGAGGTGCCGGATCGCGCGATAGGATATACGCGTCGAACCGACGGTAATCTCGAACCCAATAATGACACACTGCCTTATCGCGGGACTTCCGCCGGGGGCGGATATGCGACGGCTGGCGATCTTGTCCGGTTTGCCGATGCGCTGATGTCCTTCCGGCTGCTGTCGGAGGAAAGCACCAAGTTTATCATGAGGGGGAAATCCCCGGCGTGGGCAATGGATTTACCTATGCTTTCGGTTTTCTGGATGGAACGAGTGAGGGAATGCGCATTGTCGGTCATGGGGGCGGTGCGCCGGGCATGAGTGGCGAGCTGTTCATGTTTCCCGACAGCGGTTACATCATTGCGGTGTTGTGCAATGTCGATCCACCGGTAGCAACCGACGCCGCCTTCTATGTCGCCAGGCATCTGCCGAACGAATGACTTCGCATAAACGCGTTACGGCGTAACCCCGTCGATGGCGAGATCGGCCGCCGCGCCGCTTAGATCCTGCAGCGGTCCCAGCGGTTGGACGCGTTCATGGGTGCGGTCGTAATTGGGATTGCCGGATAAAAGCTTGTAGGTCACGAGCCCCTGATCGACGAGGAATATCACATCTGCCGACCAGCCATTGGTCACGGTGGTGCGGCTGAAGGACAGCATATCCAGCGCCACATTGCCCACGCGCTGCTGCTCGCGATGTTCGAGGTTGAAGCGATATCCGAGGCAGCGCTCGCGGCGCAGAATGCAACTGCGTACCGCCGGATCGAGGTCCTGCAGCAGAAGAGAATTTCTCGGCATGAAATGCTCCATCACGCCGAGATAGGAGAGCACTTCGACATTGGTGGCATCGGTAACGTTGAAACCAAGCGGGGTGAGCTCCGAGGCGCGGGTCGCCAGCGGCACCACGCGCTCGAATGCGGCCTCGACTCCGGCATAGGAGGTAAAGCTCTGGGTCTCGCTTTCGCTTTCGCTGGGCAGCAAGGAACTGCAGCCCGCAAGAACAAGAGCGGCGAACAGGGCGGTTCCGCGAACTAAAACCATCATCAACCTTTTCAGCCTCAACAGACCACTTCTACAGAATAAACGCTCTGGTCCGTCCCATGGGCGCGCAATGAAGACCGTGGGCAGGGCGAAAATATGGCGGAGGCGGCGCTTCCAAGGCGGCACACCGGCACCCATGAAAGCTGATTTCGTTGGGAAATTCCCATTTTGCCGTTATGCCCAGACGGTTACGTGAATAGCCGCGTGCGAGCTGCCTTGCTATATCTGTCGACGCTCGGTTAACGCCAAAGAGGTGTGCAATGCGTGTTCTTTGTTCGCTTCTCCTTGCTCTTGCGAGTTCGCCCGCCGCCCACGCAGCGGACCTCCGCGTTTTGAGCGCCGGCGCCGTACAGGAAGCCGAGCGGCCTCTGGCGGCGGATTTCGCCGAACGCACGCACAATCCGGTGGAGGTCGTTACCGGAACGGTCGGTCAGGTTCGTGCCATGCTGGAAGCGGGCGAGACCGCAGATGTGGTCGTCGTCTCTGCCCCCGTCATGGAAGCGCTGGTGCGAGCCGGCATCGTTGCTGAAGGAACCACCGTGCCGATGGGACGCATTGGAATCGGCGTCGCCATTCGCAAAGGCGCGCCGCATCCCGATATCGCAACGGTCGAATCCTTCCGGGCAACGATTCTTGGCGCTCGTTCCATCGTTTATATGGATCCTGCGGCGGGCGCTTCGAGTGGCATCGCCATGGCGCGCATTCTTTCCGAGCTTGGCATCGCCGATGAACTCGCCGGAAGGACCCTGCTTCTTACGACGGGTTACACGGCGGAGAAAGTGGCGAATGGCGAGGCCGAATACGCGCTGCAGAATATCAGCGAACTGATCGCGGTCGAGGATGTGGAATTGGTCGGGCCGCTTCCGCCCGCGTTGCAGACTTATACGACCTATGTTGCGGGTATTGCGTCGCAAAGCGCGAACAGGTATATCGCAGCGAATCTCATCGCACACATGACGGCCGAGAGTGCCGCCGAACGATGGCGCGAAGCGGGGATCGAACCCGGCGCTGAGTAGCGACACATCCGGAAGTATCCATTTGCTCTTTACCGCGTTGGCAAAGTCCGCGTCTTCGCAGACGCAAAACTCCCTCGTCGCGGTGGCTTACTGGTTCTGCCACAAACGATATGCCAAGGTTCGTATCTCGTTTAAGTCGGGCAGGGCGTCTGGGGAGGCAATCTGTTCCATGGGGAGTGAATTAAAACCAATAAATTAGGGTGGGGAAACGTCATGGCCGGAAACGCCTTTTCTCGTTTGGGCGCTGTGTGCGCTCTGTTGCTTTGCACGACATCGCTTCCATTAAGTGCGCAGGATACTCGGGCTCTGGTGATTCAGGGCGGTACGCTGATCGACGGAAATGGCGGCGCGCCTCTGCCCAATTCCCTGATCATTATCGAAGGCAATCGCATCGCTGCAGTCGGCGCGATGGGGCAGGTCGCCATCCCCGATGGGGCGCAGGTTCTCGATGCCAATGGCAAATTTGTGCTGCCCGGTCTCTGGGACAACCAGACCAATTACCGCTGGTTTTTCGGCGAACTCAATCTCACGCAAGGGGTGACATCGACGGTCGATGTCGGAAATGGCGAAGAGCTCTCGCTCGCGCATCGCGAAGCGGTGACACAAGGAAAAATTCGCGGTCCGCGCACCTTTGTCGGCGTTGGCCATTTAGGTGGCGGCGAGGCCGAGGACCTGACCGGCTATGAGACGTCCATCGGCACGCGGCAGGTGCCGCAATCCCGCGAAGAAATGCTGGCGCTGGTGGATCGTTTGATCGCAGCCGGTACCGACATGATCATGATTCATGACGGCGAACATTTTCCCGAAGAATGGGTGCGGGACGCCTGCGCCGCCGCTCATGAGGCCGATCGGGCCTGCATCATGCGACCCGATGGTCCAAACATGTACGCGATCGAGGCTGCCCGCGCCGGTGTCGATGCGCTTCATCATTCACGGGGCGTCGATCCCATTCTGGTGCGCGATGGGGTGACGGTGGTGAACAATGTCCTCGATAATTTTACGAATATGGACGATACCAAGGCCGAAGAGCTGATCGCCCTTCTTATTGCTGAGGATGTACGGCTCGTTCCGAATTTCATCCATGAAACACCGGGCTATCCGCGCGATTGGGAACGTCAGGAGGATGTCCTTCGCCTCGCGCTGGAAAACCGTTCCTTGCAAGCCTACCAGCCGCAATATGCCTATGAAGAGCTTGTGCGTTTCCGCACCAATGTCGATACGGGCGAGGTGCGCGCCCGGCGCCTTCCGGGCTTCGAGAACATGAAACGTTTCTACCGCATGTTCGACGCGGCGGGTGGCAAGGTGCTTGTCGGAGGCGACACCAATGTCAGCAAGCTGTCCGGCTATGCCGTTCATGAGGAAATGGAAATATTGCAGGAAGCGGGTATTTCGCCGATGCATATCATCATGGGCGCCACCAAATGGGGCGCCGAAGTGGTGCGCAAGGACGACGAACTCGGAACGATAGAAGCGGGGAAACTTGCCGACTTGCTGATTGTCAATTCCGATCCGCTTCAGGATATCTGGAACTTGCGCGACATCGCCCATGTTATTTTCAACGGAGCGGATGTCGAGCTTGGCTTTCATGCCTCCTATGACACGCCCTTCCGGGGCGATGGCGAGAATATGCGCGTCGTCGAGGATCTCGTGTGGACGGAGCTGTTGAAGGAAGCGACATTCAATGGCGGCGGAAATGCGACGCGGCCTCCCGCGCCAAATGCGTCGCCGCCCCCTGCTATACAGCAGATCGCGCCGATCTCGGCGGTAGCGGGTGATCCCACGCTGATCCTGCGTCTGACGGGATTCAATTTCGTGCAGGGTTCGCGCGTCTATTTCGATAACGTCTCCGTGCCCTGGAAATGGATAAGTCCCACCGAACTCGAGGTGACGCTCGACGCCAATCTTTTGGCGCGGGCGGGGCGGTTCGACATTGTGGTGCGCAATCCCGCGCCGCTCGAATTGCCGATCTGGGGCGACGGGACTTCGAACAAGGCGCATTTCATCGTTCATTTCCGCAATTAGATAGCTCGCCTCGAAATCGGCCTTGTGTCTGAAATTCACTTTTCGAACCTGGAGGAATTGCGTGAGAAGAAACGTTAAGTCAGCGATTTCGCTTGCCGCCTTCACCGGCCTGTCCTGCAGCGTACCGGTTGCGGCGCAAACCCTTTTTACGACGGAAAATTTCCGGGAGGATGCGGCGCTTTGGGCGGACCCGGCCTATTACGGCAACAACACCGTCGCCGAAATCGTGGAAATGCAGGTGGAGGGCCGCTATGGCGAAGAAGGAACGGGAGAGGTGGGCGCGCTGGATCTCGCTAGTCCCTATCCCTTTACCACCGCTGAAGAGCATTACGCGGTATGGTTGGCGGAAGCCGGCGGCGGAACGGCACATACTCATGAAACAATGCCAGACTGGCGCGGGCGGTGGATCATCGAGGAGCACGGTCTTGACGGCGGCGCAAATCCGGCCAGCGCCATCGCAGAAATCCTCACACCGCAATATCGGGAATATTATGTGCAGGAAATGAAGGCGACCGCAGAGGGACGCATGTGGGACGCGGATGCATTCTGTCTGCCCGGTGGGTTCATCGCGTCGGTGGTGAATGCGGAGGAGTTCATCGTGACTCCCGACCGGGTATGGACGATCGGCGCCGACAATGCCCAGAATTATGTTCGATGGATCTACACCGATGGCAGCGGACACAGCGCCGAAGAGGCGGAATATCCGAGATGGCATGGCGAATCCGTCGCGTTCTGGGATGGCGACATGCTGGTTGTGCACACCAATCAGATACGTGGCTGGAAAGGCGGTCCGAGCGAGTTCAGCTATAATCTGGAAACAGTCGAACGCTATCAGCGCGTCGGCGAAGTGCTGGAAGGCGAGATCACCCTTTATGATCCGGACGTTTTCCTGCGCCCCTATCATGCCATTATGCGTTTCGAACACGATACCGAAACGCGGCCCGAGCTGCGTCCGTTATTCAACAGCTGCACCGACACCAATGGTCCCGCGGTCAAAGTGCATCTCGATGAGAATGGGCTTCTGAACGAGCGCATTCCCGGAGATCCCCTTTACTGGGACGCGACGGACGAACGTCCCTGGGGTACATTCTTCGCTCTAAGCGACGAGCGCTACCAACGTTATCTGCAGGAAAATGGAGGCACCGCGCCTTAGAGCCGGTGAACGCCTATGCCGCTTATCGGCATAGGCGTGTCCAGCTCGTTACTGCGCAGCGTTGAGGAAGCGTTGCACCCGCTTTCCATTATCGACTTCCGTCGTATACGCATTTCCGTGGCTGTCCACGGCGATATTGTGTACCCAGTGGAATTCACCGGCATAACGTCCGGCGCGGCCGAACGTGCCCGTTACCGTTCCATCGTCCCGGCGCACGACGCGCATTTCATTGTTCGTGCCGTCCACCATCACGATATAGGGCTGGCCTTCGCCGGTCAGAAAATCGATGTCCCATACTGAACCGCTTCCGCGCGTTGCTTCGTCATAGACAAACTGACGGACGAATTCGCCTTGTTTGGTGAAGACCTGCAACCGGTTGTTCGAGCGGTCGCAGACATAAACAAGGCCATCTTCGGCAATTCTCACGCAGTGCACCGGATTGGCGAATTGCGGTGAATCGGGCATAAAAGTCGGCATTTCCGCGTCGCTCGGTGTGTTGCCATAGGCACCCCACAACCTTTTGAAGTCGCCGGTGTCCGCATCGAAGACGATCACGCGATGATTGCCGTAGCCGTCCGCGATATAAACTTCATTGGCGGCGTCATCGAAGGCGAAATTCGCAGGGCGTCCCAGGCGCGTCGTATCGGCGCTGCCCGACACCGGACCCGAATTACCGATCTGCATCAGGAACTCACCGTCCTGCGTGAATTTCAGCGCCATACCGTCTGTTTCGGCATTGCCGCCGATCCAGACATTGCCATCGGGATCGATCTGAATGCCGTGGGCATTGGCGGGCCATTCATATCCGTCACCCGGCCCGCCCCAGGACTTCACGACATCTCCTTCCTGATCAAACACAATGACAGGAGGCGCCGGAATGCAGCAGCGCGAGCGCGGCGGATCGAGGGTCGCACCGCGCTCATCGTCGGTGAGCGTATGCGGACGCTGGACGATCCAGATATTGTCGGCTTCATCGACCGCAACCCCCGCGATCTGCCCGAGCATCCAATTATTCGGAAGGGGTTTGGGCCAGAACGGGTCCACTCTTAAGGTCGGCGCGTCCTGCGCGTGCGCCTGCGAAGAAAGAGATGCGAGGCAGAGAAACAATGCACTGACGGCAAGCAATAAATGGCGCGTTGCAGACATTCAGCCCTCCCTGTGGATCTGATTTCAGAAAAGCGATTCATCCCCGATCAATGCGCTTCCCGTGTAAGCCCGACTTCGCCATGGCGCCAACAATCCTTACCAGCGGCAGAATTCTAAGTTATGCTCGAACCGAAACCCGAGAAACGGGTTCGCTGAAAAAGGGGAGGGCTATGGGATTCTTGTCTCGTTACTTCACGGAAATTCTTGGTGCATCAC
The DNA here is from genome assembly GCA_903862715.1 of uncultured Alphaproteobacteria bacterium. Taxonomy (GTDB): domain Bacteria; phylum Pseudomonadota; class Alphaproteobacteria; order Micropepsales; family Micropepsaceae; genus CAIYRG01. The sequence continues at coordinate 15,682 of CAIOYY010000013.1, read as the reverse complement.
GCATCATAACAGCATTGCTGTATACGCAGCATGGTACGAATAAACTTCTCGGCTTTCCACTGCGCGAAGGCCAGGATTTCGAGTTTCCCGAAATTGCCTCGCTGAGGTTCATTTCCGGGGCGCTCGAACTGATCGGCGGACCTTTGATCGCCATCGGCCTCGCAACACGTCCTCTGGCCTTTCTCATGTCGGGGCACATGGCCTTCGCCTATTTTCTCGGTCACGCGCCGGAAAGCTTCTACCCCTACGTAAATGGCGGAGACGCCTCGATTCTTTATTGCTTCATGTTCCTTTTACTTGCCGCCGCCGGTCCCGGCGCGTGGGCCGTCGACAATGCGTTGAAGGGCAGTAAGCCTGTTTCTGCCTGAAGCGGGCTAGTGCGTCGAAGCCTTTGGGCGAGGCGTCGGATGATCTCCGTCGCTGCGGCGGAGTTTTGCGTCCTGAAGACTAGGTACTTTCCGTAAGGAGGAGCGCGATGAGAAAGACGATATGGCTCTTTTCCGGCGCCATCGCTCTTTTGCCTTTTGTGCCCGCAACGGCGCAGACCGTGTTCACCAGCGCGAACTACCGCAACGATTCGGCGCATTGGAGCGATCCTGCCTATTATGGAAATAACACCGTGCGCGAAGTGCGCGACATGCAGGAACAGAACCGTTTCGGTGAAGCGGGCTCCGGCGTGGATCTGTTCGAGCTTCCAAGTCCCTATAACTTTAGCTCGTCCGATGAACATTACGCGGCGTGGCGCGCGGCCGCGAATGGCGGCACTACGCACACCCTCGAAACGCTTCCCGACTGGACGGGACGATGGAGCGGTAATGAAAGCTGGATTGGGGGCGACGATGTGCAGGTCAGTAGCATTGCCGCGGTCCTGACACCCCAATACCGCGAATATTTCGTCCAGCAGGCCAAGGCGGAGGCCGAAGGCCGGCATTTTTGGCCGGCCTCCTTTTGCCTGCCGCGCGGCTATCTGGAAGCCATTGTAAGTACGCCGAAGGAATTCATCCTCCAGCCGCAGCGTGCCTGGATCATCGGCGACACCTATACTGAAAGCCTTGTGCGCTGGATCTATGCCGACGGTGCCGAACACATGGCGGGCGATCTGCGCTTTCCGCGCTGGCATGGCGAATCGATTGCTTTCTGGGGTGGGCAGGCGCTGATCGTGCATACCGATCAGATAAGGTCCTGGAAGGGTCCGGTCATTGAATGGAGCGACCAGCTTTCGACGGTGGAGCGATATGAACGCGTCGGCGATCTGATCGAAGGCGAAATCACGCTTTACGATCCGGTCGCGTTCCTGACGCCGCTGCACGCGACCTTCACTTACGAACGCATTGCCGACGACGCGCCCGCCGCACGTGCGATCTACAATACCTGCACCGATACCAATGGCCCCTCCAGCAATGTGTTCATCAATGAAGAGGGCCTGCTGGACGAGCGCGTTCCGGGCGATCCATTGCATTGGGATGTGAGGGACGCCCGGCCTTGGGGTACCTATTATTCAAAGGGCGAATAATAGGCCGATCAACCGCCATCGGTCAGAAAGACGTCCATATTGCAGGAAAGGGTGCGCCGCTCGCCCTCGCCGAAGAACGGTTCGACCCGGTGCAGCAGCCAGTTGGGAAACACCAGAAGCTTTCCCGGCTCCGGCTTCACATACTGCTGTGTCGGCAGGCGTAATAGGCTGAGATCCATCATGCCGTTGGCGCCCCATTGTAACTGGGTGAAGCCATCGCAGGCACCTGACGCCATGGCGAGATTCGGCGTCTGCCCGCTTTCCAGGGTGGGTTTCGTGGCAATTGCTTCCGGTACTTTCAGGTACAGGATTGAGGAAAGCCCGATCAGCGTATGCGCGCCGTGGTCGTGCAGCGGATTGTAGTCACCTTCATAGCTGTGAATGGTCCACATGTCGTTTGGAACGACATTCGGCGCGAGCCCATGAAACTGGATGAGCTGCGTCCCGACCTGCGCGATGACCTTCCCAAGATTGCGCGGCACCTCCTCGTCCAGGTCGAGTTTGCGTTGGGCGGACAGCCGGTTACGCTTGATCTGCCCGACCAGCTCGCCGGAGTAGTCTTCCGCTTTCTCTCTCATCTCATCGATGTAGTGATTAATATGCGCGACATAGGCGAGGGGCAGGCGTGCTTCAATGAAATGGATCGCCGGCTTGGTAACGATTTTGCAGGCGATTTCCGTCTCGTCCGAACCGCTCATTTAAACCTCTGATCCCTTTTCGCCCTCGACGTGCCAAGTTCCCGCCTTCCACGAGATTGTGCAAGGCTTCGCACAAGACACGAGACACCGCTAAACGATTTTGCTGCTATGCGGCATCACAGTGTCGCCTCATATGCTGTTGACGCGGACCGTAACGCGTCTAGTGTTCGCCCCGATACGCGCGCACGGGAGGAATCGTCATGCGGTTTGTAATGCTCATGGGTGGTCTTGTGGCCGCGTTGATGACGGCGTCTCTTTCCCCCGGCAACGCTGCGGAAGATGAAATCCGCGTTTTCGGTCCCATACAAAGCGTAGAGGGGAAAACGATTACCGCGCGCAATGCCGACGGTACATCGGTCTCATTCGAAGTATCGGGCCGCCTCGTTTCCAATCAACCCATTGCGCTGAATGAAATGACACCGGGCATGTCGGTAGCACTCGATACCATTGCGGAGGGCGAACGGCTTGTCGTCACGCATGTTCACACCCAGTCCTGGGCGCGTGGACCCGGCGCCAATGCGACCCGCCCCCTGGTTTCCGACCCTTCGGTCACCCGTCATCTCGGACGTATCGCGGAGATAACGCCGATAGAAGGTGGTGTTCGCATGAAGGTTATCCATGAGGGCGGGCAGAGCGAAGTCGTGGTCGATATTCTGGACACGGTCCCCATTCTCTATCACAACCGCGAAGAACCTGATGCCGCGCTTCAAGTGGGAAATATCGTGATGGCGTCCGTCAGCCCGGACGAGAATGGACGTATGGCATCAGGCTTTGTCACCGTCGAAGTCGGCGATGCCGCCCCCATCGTAATTCCCGACTAAATGACGTTTCCCTGCGAAGAGTTCAGAAATCCGCGCTCGCATCTTCCGGTACGGGAACAATGCCCTGGCCAAATCGGTCGTCATTGTTTTCCTGGCAGATGATCTCCTGGAAATATTCGGTGGCCCGCTCGTACACCTGCATCACCGCATAAGGCTGGGTGAATGTGCCCGGATCTTCGATCCACGCCATCGCCTGCAACACCTCATTATCCGGGTTGGTGAAATATACGTCTGCCGGAATGTGATCGACGGTGATCAGGTCCGGTCCGCCGCGGATAATGCGGTAGTGCTCGACGACATGAAGCTTTTCGGTGTGAGGCGTTCCGAACTCGTCGGTGAAAGCGCGCGGATCAAGTCCGATGGTGTCGATCACCAGCATGTCGCCTTCATAATGCCCCACCGAATGTCCCATCCATGTCGGTTCGAAATGATCGGGATGTTTCGCGTTCAGGAAAACGTGGCGGACGATCTGGCCTCGCTCATAAATGAGGGTAACCTCGTCCTCTGCCTGCAGAAAAAGCATTGGCTGCGCGGTGAAATTCAGAATGCCGGGAACGCCCGGTGGCCAGCATCGTGCCGCCGCGGAAAAGCGGTCACCGCCGGCATGAATCTTCTCATTGGCCGCGCGGATGACGTCCGCGGCCCAAGGCAGAAGGAAGGGATGAAGGTCGTTGCCGATGCGGGCGGTGGGGATTTGGCCGCTATTATTAGCGAAATGAGGAAAATCGGGATGCGCTCCGATAGGTCCATAGGCGCCGGGCGTGCCGGGCAGCGGCGGCATCAGAGCAACGGTGCGGGAATGCCAGCCAAACCCGCTGCTGTTGAAATCGGGAATGGAAGGATTCTCGGCCGCCGACAATGACGGGCCGATGTTCATTGCGATCATTCCTGCGATGGCAGCGCAGATAGCTGATGCGCGTCGGTTCCGAAAACAGGAAAGGGCGGCCAGCGCACGAACCGAGTGCCTCATAACGGATACCCCCGAATGCAAGAGTGCGGTTACGAAAGTGCGAAACGGAATTGAGGTTTCAGAACGTACATTCCGCGCGAAGCGAAGGCGCGTGATCCCTGCCGATGATGGCTTCGCCTGAGGGCGAGCGCAAGGTCTCGAGATGGCAGGAGACGCCCCGACAACTGCGCAGTTGCAGCATGTCCGGCTTTGAGACCGCCTGCTTCTTCCCGGAATTTTAGAGCGGCGCCATCTGGATTGTCGAACTGGACCGGTTTACGTTTCTCGCCATCGGCGTAGCGCAATCTTCTTGCGCATTCTCGAGCGCCCCATCGTGCCGTGCATATTCCTGTCCCGGATACCGAAGATCACGTCGGAGGAATGCCATGAAAATCCATGCGCTTTTGTTCGCTTGTACCTCGCTCGGAGTGCTCGCGTCGGTTCTCACGGAACCCGCGCTTGCGCAAAGCAATCCCGCCTATGTGCGGCTCGGACAGGTGAATGCCGCGCGTTACATGCCCGATGCGGGCCCGGCGCCTCACATCGCCTTTATATCGGCGCACCGCACGGCCAACACCATTGGTTCCAGCACTTGCACGGAACTCGCACAGCGCGGGTTCATGGCGATCTGCTTCGAGACCAGCTATCGCAATGACGACATCGGCATCCAATGGGAAGAGCTGCCCTATGACGTGAAGGCGGTGATGGATTACGCCCGAAGCCAGCCGGGCATTACCCGCGTGATTCTGCTTGGTCATAGTGGAGGCTCTCCGATGATGAGCCTCTATCAGGCGATTGCGGAGCAGGGGAAGGCGGTCTGCGAGCGGCCGGAAATGTTCACCACCTGCGCCGATGAGGACTATGGAACGCTCACTCCCGCCGACGCGATGGTATTTCCCGATGCCCATCCCGGAAACCCGGTTCAGGCGCTGAGAAGCCTCAATCCGTCGGTCACCATCGTCAATGGCGAGAAGGCAATCATTCCCGAACTCGACCTCTATAGCCCTGCAAATGGCTATCGCCCCGATGGCTCGTCGGAATACTCCCAGGACTTCATCAACCGATACTACGCCGCGCAATCGGCGAAAATGAACGAGCTTATCGCCTATGTCGAAGGGGTTCAGGCGCGCATCGAGGCTGGCGACTACGCCTATGAGGACGACGATTACATCCTCATGCCCGGCGGTAACGCGGTCATTGCACACGCCGCACCGAACCTCGTTCCTGAACTGCTAACGACCAAGAACCCGACAAAGCTCATGCGTAATGATGGAACGATCGAGACCGGAATCGTTCACAGCGTCATGGTGGCGGATGAAGATCTCGCCGCGGGAGGGCGCAGTCTCGATGGTACGGCCATCCATCGGCTGTCGACATTTATGAGTTCGGTCGCGGTGCGTTCGCGCGATTCCCTGATCGACATCGACTATTGCTCGACGATCAATTCCACCACCTGCCTGGTACAGGACATCACGGTCCCGACCGTCTTCATGGCCATGGGCGGATACAAATTCATTCGTGACCACGAAATCATGTATGAAAACGCTGCGGCGGAAGACAAGGATTTCGTCGTTATCGAGGGCGCGCTGCATGGCTATGAGCCCTGCACCCGCTGCGAAACAACCCCCGGTCAATTCGCAAATTCGACAAAAAATACGTTCGATTACATCCGCGACTGGACTAACGCGCGTTTTTAGATGGTGCGTGGGCTTTACTGAGGGTCCGGGCAAGGCAGGCCCGGAGCGCATTCTTCTCTCAGAAGGGGCGCGCCGCCGGCGCCTGGAATGACGCGGAATTTCGTTCCCTCGATGTCCGTCTGATAGCGCATCCGCTCCCCCATCGCGTCGACGACCGACAGCGATTGCTGGAAATGTCCGGGCACCGGCGCGGTGGCGGAAACACGTCCCTCGGCGATAAGAAGACGGTTCAAATGCGCGGATTCGGGCGCCTGCATGATCGCAATGTAGCTGCGCGTCCCGTCGTCATTGTCGATCTGCATCATCTGCGTGTCCATCCCATCGTAGACCGCGATGTCGTCATAAGTAATTTCGCCACCGCGATAGCGGATCGTCTCGGCGGCAAGCGGAATGAGCTGGTCTCGCAGCGCCTCTACCGCGTTGGTGTAGTCGACTACCACAACCGAATAGGCACCGCTTCCGTCGGACGCATTGAAGGCGAGTGCAGGAAAAGCATGGCCTGTAGGTAGCCGATACTCCATTGGCATGATCGTCGGCTGTCCGGGAAAATTGACGCTGAAATGCTGCTCGCGATTGACATACTCTGCCCATTCCTGTGCTGCGGCGGGGGTGCTGCCCGCGATGACAGCGGCCATTGCGGCATACACGAAACGTCTCATCATATCGCTCCCCTGATGGTTCGCTTCTGAGTGCGAAGCGCCGGCGAGTGTTCTCGCTCGGTTCAAGCTAACACCAAATTACGCGCGAACTGTAACCTGTCTTTTCGCATTCACCGTCTCTGTTTCGTATTGCTGCATTGCAAGAATGAAAGATGCGGAGCGACGCAATTTTGACTCGAAATGAAATGAATTACGCATGCGCCTTGCGAACGTTCTAAAACGCAACACGCGGGTGCGTGCGCTCCTTGACACCGGATTCTCGTGATGACAATAATTAGACTAGTTTGGTTAGCCGTCGTTTTTCCGAGCTTCTCGAATGTGCTGTGGAGAGTTCTTTCGAGTACTGACGCAGTCCCAACGGCCCTCGTTGGCGTTTCGCCTGTAAGTATACATTGCAAGAGTTACTGCGCGTCGCACCGTTTGTGCCGCACCCGTAAGTAAGAAATGCGCCGTCAAGTATACGTTTACTGGACTACTAAACGTGCCTGCCACGACTTCAATTCGTTTCAATAGAATGAGAATAAGGCGCGGAAAACCGCGTCTTTTAAGAAGAAAAACAAGAGCGGGGGACGCGTATTCGCGGTCCCGGGGGAGACGTTATGAATCATGCATCACTGCGCGCTCGTCGCGCAAAGCATCTTGCTATCCTTTTCGGTACGGCTTCTGTCGGGTCGCTGGGCTCCTCCCTCGCTTACGCGCAGGTGAGTGAAGTTCTGATCACCGGCTCCCTGATTGCGGGTGCCCCCGCAGTCGGTATCCCGGTGACGAATTTAGGTGCGCAGGATTTTGCGGAAACGGGCGCCATCAACGTCCTCGAGCTTCTTGAAACCATACCTGCCCTGGTCATTCCGCCGACCAATTCGCCGGCATTTGGCGGCGGCACGCTTCACTTCGCGAATGACGTGAAAATTCACGGCATCGGCGTTGCCGATACATTGCTCATGGTCAATGGCGTTCGCTGGCCGTTACAGGGTTATGACGGTCTGCGCGTCGATCCGGCGATCATCCCGCAGATCGCGGTCGAGCGCGTCGACGTATTGACGGCAGGTGCTTCCGCGACCTATGGCGCCGATGCGACAGCGGGTGTTCTCAACGTCATTCTCAAGCGCGGCTTTGACGGCGCTGAATCCTTTCTGCGGCTTGGATCGGCACCTGGCGTCGGCGCGGAAAGCGTTACGGCGGCGCAACTCTATGGCCGGACCTGGGATGGCGGTGGCCTTACTGCAAGCTATGAACATCAAACCGTGCTCAAGGTCGAGGCGGAGGAGCTCTTCTACCTCACTTGGAATTTCGATGATTCAGGCTTTCCCGGTTTCGACTTTACCCGTATTGCCTCATCCAGTCCGGGTATTGTTTCGGTGGGACGTACCGCGCCGCAGGCCGGCCTGCCGGCGGGCGTTTCTGTTGATCGCATGGTTGGCGCGTCCTACTGCACCAATTGCTATTCCGTGCCGCGCGGCATCGGTTGGAATTATGGCGATCAGGCGCCGGGACCGACCACGACCTGGGCGGATATTCTCGCGAATCCCGGTGTCGATCCCGAGAACATCAGGAACCCATGGGTCGATGGCTGGGCGCGTCCGAGCATGGAATCGAACTCCGCGGTCCTCACCTTCGATCAGCGGCTGACGCCAAACCTCAACATTTTCGGGGTTGATCTGGGGCCCGTATCCTTCACCTTTGACGGCATCTATTCCAACCGGCGCTTCAAGCAGAATTATCCGACCGATCAGGGGCAGGGCGTCGAGAATATGAGCCCCAACCGCGATGGCTATCGTGTTCCGACCAACAACCCCTACCGGCCGACCGGGGGGGACGTACCGAATGGCAGCAATCTGCGCATTCATTTCAGCCTAGATCCGGAAATCGATACGCCGATCGTTTCGGGCGGCCAGGTCAATTCGCGCTGGCTCGCTGGCCTCGAATTCGATGAACTTCCCTTTGAATGGCGTGGCTCGATCAAATATGCGCTGACCGACATGTATTCATTTGGTTATGACCGTGGCGGCATCATCCCCAACATGGCGTCGGCTGCGATTGGTAATACCGTCACTTACAATACGGGCAATGGCGTCCAGACATTCACGAAGCCGGATAATATCCCCTATCTCAATCCGTTCTGCGATGCGACGGTGTTTACGTGCAACTCGCCCACGACCATCGCTTGGATACAGGGCTATCGTGACCAATCCTTGCGGGCGCATCACAGCGAGCTCAATGTGCAGATTGATGGACCACTCTTCGATCTGCCGGCCGGCCCCATCGTCGTCGCGGCGGCCTTCAACCATCTGAAAAAAACGCAGCGCTTCCTGCAGGAAGACACGACCAATTCTCCGCATCGCGACGAGATCGTTATCACCGGCGACAATCTCGGCGAACTCAGCAACGCCCTTATTTTCCAGGCCAATGTTCCGCTTCTGGGGACGGGATTCTCGGTGCCTATGTTCGAGTTCCTCGATGTCGAGCTCGGGTATCGCATCGACGAATACGACACGGTGGCGAAGCGCGTTTATACGCCGAAGGTTGCGGTCAACTGGGGCGTCGGCTGGGGCCTTACCTTGCGCGGCAGCTGGGGCAAGTCGTTCCGCACACCGAAGGGCGAAGAAATTTCGTCGTCGGGCGCCGGTATAACCGGTCGCAATATTCTTAGCGGTATAGAAAGCACGGACTCCTTGACGCTCGATTGCGTTGGGACGCCCACGCCCGGTACGTTAACCGCGCTTCTCAATCCCACCTGCTCCACGGCGCAGGCGCTTCGTGCGCCCGCCATCCTTGGCATTTCGGGACCGCCGGCGCTGACTGGACCGATTTTGGCGGCTTCCGGCCTGGCGGGCGGCCTTTCCACCGAACTAGGACCTCAAACGGCGCGCCAGTATAATCTCGGCCTCAGTTTCATCCCGGGCCCGGATCATTTTGGCGGTCTTCTGAACGGTTTGAATGTGGATGCTACCTATTGGCACCTGGAATATGACGATCTGATTGGCAGCACCTTGCAAGGCACCGGACCGAGCGATCCGCTGTCGACGCCTTATTTCATTCCGATCACCAACCCGAATGCGGCGATCACGGACCCGTCCAATGCGGATTTCTGGGCGCTGGTGCAGGAGCTCGCTGCTGTCCCGACCCGTACATCGCGCGCACCGGATTTCGATGACCTGCTTCTCACCAAAGCAATCCAGGTCGATTTGAACGGTAATATCGGTAAGGGTGAAAATGCGGGCATCGATTTCACGGCCCGCTATGATTACGACAGTGGCGACTGGGGCACTTTCCATGTCGGCGCAACGGGTTTCTATGAGCTACAACGCAGGATACGTGCGTCGTCCAACTCCCCATGGGTTGACCCGACCTATAGCGAGGTCATCGAGGATCGGGTGACGACAGGAAATCAGCTAAAGCGTGTGCGCTATCGTGCGGGCTGGACCGATGGAACGTGGAATTTCACGACATTCTTGAATTACACCGGGCATAGTGAGCAGGACGTAAATGGCGAGATTGTTCTTCCAGATTGTTTCCATGCGGTTGGCGGAGGACCCGGCGGTTGTTATCCTGGCTCACCCTATTACGGTCCGTATGCACAATTCCCGCTGCATTCGCCGGCGACGGCGCTCGTGGACCTGACCTTTGGTTACAATACTGGTGATGCGCCTGCGAACGAATATCTGCGTAACATCAATATTCAGTTCGCCGTTACCAATCTCATGGACAAAAATCCACCCCTCGGCGTTCACCCGCTGCGTAACCGGGGCACCGGCGTTGTCGCCTATGATCGCAATTACAACGATCTCAAACGTGAAGTGAGCGTATCGATTACGAAGACCTGGTAAGCCATTACCCTGTCCACTTCAGGTCGCGATCTTGGAACGGGTCGCGACCTGTTTTCTTCGGGGCGCGTGGTAAGGGTGGGGCCTTTGCCGGTGGGTAAGTGTTCGAATTTGTTAAGGTATCTTCGGTTTGTAAGGCGCGCAGCCCGTTTAGAGGGGTGGAACGGGCGTGCGTAAATTTCAGTCTGCTGCCTCTCCCCGGAGAGCGGACTTTGGTGATATAAAGGGCTTACCAGCTCAGGTTTCGAGCCAATGAAAAAAGGGCCAAAGGCCAGTATCGGAAACGAAGGAGCGAACCAATGAAGAATTTGACAGGATTTTGCACGGCGGCAATCGCGTTTGCGGCGGCGTCTCCCGCCCTCTCGCATCACAGCCACGCCATGTTCGATCATGGAGTCGAAGTGGAAATCACCGGAACGGTGGCTGATTTTTCCTACCGTAATCCGCATGTGTTTCTTTACGTCGATGCCCCCGACGATAGCGGCGAGGTTCAGCATTACTGGATCGAGATGTCCAATATCCCCAACATGATCCGTCGCGGAATCGGTCAGAACACATTCAAAGCAGGCGACACGGTGACGGTGAATATGTGGCCGCTCAAGGACGGACGTCCGGGTGGAAATTACATCACCGTTAAGACGGCTGACGGAACGACATACGAATAATACGTCGGCCGAACGGAATAGATCGTCGGTGTATCCACGGTACGGGGAGGAATGCCTGTGAGAATTTTTCTGACGGCGACGGCTTCGGCTGCGCTTATGGTTGTTCAGTTTTCTGCGGTTACCGCGTCGGCACAGGACTTGTTCACCACCGAAGATTTTAGAGCCGATCGCGCGCTCTGGACCGATCCTGCCTATTATCGCAACAACACGCCGGGCCAATTGCGTGGCCAGGCCTTCGATTTCGATAGCGGCGGTGAAGGCACCGGTCAGGTGCAGGGTTCGCGTGCTTATGGCACCGAAGGCACTGCGGTTGTCGGCGCGACGAATTTCGACAGCCCTTATGAATTTACCACTGCCTGGGAGCATTATCAGGCCTGGCTGGAGGAAGCGGATGGCGGCACGCAGCACACGCGCGAATCGCTTCCCGACTGGAGTGGACGCTGGATTGCCGATGGCGGCTTTGGCGGCGGACGCAGTCCGCCCAGCGACATCGTCAAATTGCTGACGCCGGAATATCAGGAATATTACGTTCAGGATCTGAAAGCGCAGACCGAGGGCCGCATCTGGGCGCCGAATGCTTTCTGCTTGCCCGGCGGGTTCACGTCCTCACTGGAAGTGCAGGAATTCATGCTTGCGCCGGGCCGGGTATGGACCATCGGCGAAGGCAATGGCTCCAATACAATCCGTTGGGTCTATACGGACGGCTCCGGCCACACGCCAGAAGATTTTGAATTCTCCAAATGGCATGGAGAATCCATCGGTTTCTGGGACGAAGATACTCTCGTCATTCATACCAATCAGATCCGCGGGTGGCGCGGCGGGTTGACCGAGTTCACCGACGATCTCGAAGCGGTCGAGCGTTACCGTTTGGTCGATGGCATTATTGAAGGCGAAGTCACGCTCTACGATCCTGCCGTCCATCCGCTTCCCGTCCATGCGGAGCTGAACTTTGAACGCGATCCGGAAACGAACCCCGCTTTGCGTCCCCTTTACAATACTTGCACCGATACCAACGGCCCCTCGCCGAAAGTTCATTTGGACGCCCGCGGGTTCCTGAACGAACTACTTCCGGGTGAGCCGCTTTACTGGAATGCCGCAGATCCGCGGCCGTGGAATACTTGGCTGAACGAGAGTGATCGCCGTTATCAGGCCTATCTCGCCGCCGGTGGAACGCCGCATGGGGAGTAGAGAAATATAAATTTGGCTTCGCTGGAGCCCGTGGGAGGGAAATGGCTATGGCATCGCGCAGGTTGAGAACATTTGCTTCGTCTGGAGCTTCGGTTTTGGCTTGGGCTTTTGTTTGCAGTGTTTTTCCCGGCACGGCGTCCGCGCAGTTTGTTTTGCCGGAAGGAGAGGGCAAGGATCTCGTACAGGCCATTTGCACCACCTGCCACCAGCTAAACATGATCCAGAACAGTTCCGGCTATACGCAGGCACAATGGGAAGAACTTTTTGGAACGATGGTGGATCTCGAAGGCCGTCCTGAGAGAGAAACCATCTCGAATTATCTCGCGACGAATTTTCCGCCGGATAACCCGCGACCCTCAACACCTGTGCCAGGTGACATGGAAATCACCTTCACCAGTTGGCAGACGCCGACACTCGGGCAGCGCTCGCGCGATCCGGTCGAAGCTGCCGACGGCACCATCTGGTGGGTTGGACAATTCGGAAATATTCTCGGGCAGCTCGATCCACGCACGGGTGAGATGAAGGAATATGTTCTTCCGGCGGGCGCGCTCCCGCACAGCGTAGAACTCGATCGCAATGGCATGCCCTGGTACACGGGAAACGGCAATGGCACGGTCGGCATGCTGAACCCGGACACGGGCGAATTCACCGTATATGAGATGCCGGATCCGAATGCGCGTGATCCACATACGGCGCTGTTCGACGAAAACAACACCATGTTCTTTACCGTGCAGAATTCGAACATGGTCGGACGCCTTGTGCCGTCTACGGGCGAGATCACGCTCGTCACGCCGCCGACGCCCGACTCAAAGCCGTACGGCATCAAGATGGATTCGAAAGGCACCATCTGGATTGCATGCAATGCCAGCAACTGCCTGCTCAGTCTAGATCGCGAAACGATGGAGCTGACCGAACATAAATTGCCGCAACCGAATACCACTGTGCGCCGTCTCGCGGTCGCAGAAGACGATACGATCTGGTACGTGAATTCTGGACTCGGCTATCTTGGACAGTACAATCCCCAAACGGGCGAAACGCGCGAATGGTCCTCGCCCAGCGGTCGCGGATCGCATCCCTACGCGATCGAAATCGTCGACGGCATCATCCGGTACAATGAATCCGGCGTGCGTCCGGATATGCTGGTGCGCTTCGATCCTTCGACCGAGGAATTCCAAAGCTGGCCGATACCGTCCGGCAATATCTACGCCGGCATTGTCCGCCACATGCGGGCAACAAGTGAGGGCGATATCCTCATTCACCAGAGCAGTACCAACCGCATCATGCGGGTAAATCTGGATTAGGAAGTGGGTCCGGTAACTCCGCTCGCGGGGTTGTTAGAGCAGAATGCGGGCGGAGCGTTTGCGCGGTATGAGGAAATCTAGAGCCGCCGGGATAAGAGTTTTCGCTCGTGCCCCGGCATGTATTCTGTTTCTTGCACTATGCCCGCCTGCGTTTGGTCAGGAAGGTAATGCGCCTGCCAACACGGCTGTCTATGATCAGACGTTCTTCGCTCGCTATAACGTCAACAATGCCGAGGGGATGCTCCGCCTCATTCCCGGCGTCTCCGCCATCCTCGATACAAGCGTCGATCAGCAGGAACGTGGTTTCGGTTCCGCCGGCACGCAGGTCCTCATTAATGGCCGACGCTTTCCGGGAAAGGCCAATGAGATCAACACGAATTTGCGGCGCATTTCGTCGGCCAGCGTCGAGCGTGTCGAACTGATACGCGGCGTTTCCGGGGACATTGCTGTTCAAAGCGAAGGCGTGCTGGTCAACCTCGTCCTGAAGGAAGGCACAACGCTCGCTTCAACCGGTTCGTGGGAATTGAACGCCCGCTTTAACGACCAGGGCGATGAGGGGTTGGACGGGCTTTTGTCCTATGCCGGAAACTGGCGGCAGATCAGCTATAGCCTCGGCATCGAGCGAAATCTGTGGTCACCGCCTGCGGGCGATCAGAGATGGACCTATCGTTTTCACGACGAGGTGTTCCTTCATCCGGATGGGTCGCTGGCGGAGTTGCGGCCGCAATCCTGGCAGCGCGACCATGAAAAATGGATCTACACCGCAAACGTCACCTACGATTTCCTGAATCGGGACCGCCTTCAGATCAATGGGTTCTATCAAACCCTTGCGATCACCGAGAAAGAAACAACGCCCTTTATTCGCTTCGATCCGAACGGCAATGAGACGTTGCGCGCCACCGACACGCGCACCCGGGATATCGACTTCGATACGATCTTCGAGGTGAGCGGGCAGTATGAGGCGGAGCTGGGTCCCGGCGGTTTTACCGCGCTTCTCCTCCATCGCCGGCAATCGCGACCTACGTTCGATTTTCGCAATCGCGATCTTGGTGGAAATCTCCTTGAGCTCAGCCGGTCTCTCGCCGATATAGATCGGGGTGAGGACATATTCCGCGCGACTTATGCATGGCGAATATTCGAGGATCAAACCCTCGAACTTGGCGTCGAAGGTGCACGCAATACACTTGATCAGCACTTCCGGGTCTTTTCGGACCTCGACAGCGACGGCGATGTCGAGGAGGTCTCCATACCGACTGCGATTGCCCATGTAAAAGAACGGCGGGCCGAAATTTTCGCCAATCACAAATGGGCCTTAAGCGAAAATCTCTCGCTCGATTCGTCGCTGAACTACGAATTCTCCGAGATCACTAACAATTACCCTTTCAGCCCCGAACGGCGGTTGTCCTTTTTGAAGCCCCGCCTCGACCTGCGCTACAGATTATCGGATGCCGATCAATTGCGCTTTTTGGTCGAGCGTACGGTGAGTCAGCTGAATTTCGACAACTTTGTCCCTAGCTACGACGTCGTCGATCAGAAAATCGATTCGGGTAATCCGGGCCTCGAACCGGAAAAGACATGGGTCTTCGAGGCTGGATATGAGCGCCGTCTTGGTGGAGACGGCGGCGTTCTGGACGCGCGGGTTTTCTACCACGCCATCACCGATCACATCGACAAGATACCCTTTCTCGACCAGAGCAATGATCTGGTCTCTGCAGAAGGAAACATTTCCAGCGCCACTCTTTATGGCGTGGAGGGAAGGGCTAGCGTTCGATTGGGGATGGTAGGCCTGCCAGATGCGCTCCTTTCAGCCCGCTACTTAAGGCAATGGTCGGAGGTGTCGGATCCTTTCACCCATGACCAACGCCGTCTGCTCGATGATCGCGGCGGCTACTCCTACGACATAGGCTTTCGTCACGATGTGACGGCCTGGGATATGTCCTATGGTTTTACTTATGAGTCCAAGGGCGGCGAACAGTTTATCAGCGATTTGACGGTGCGCGAATTCTATACCGTTCGCCCGCGTTGGACCGGCTTCGTGGAACGCAGCCTCTTCGCCAATACCATCCTGCGGTTCGAAGTGGTCAACTTGTTTGGGGCCGAGGAATTCAAACGCCGGGTGCTCTATGTGACTGATGTGATGGATGGCACGATACGGCGCACCGAACAATGGCATGAGATGCGCGATGTCCGCTTTGCCATCCGCCTGCGCGGCCTGCTCTAGCGCCATCATCTGATGTCGAAACATTCCTTGCAGGGCGTTTTCTTGCGCCCGAACAGGAAGGATTTGCGTAATTGCACATCGCCTGTCCACGGCAGATCGGCAGGATAGGGTCGGTAATTGGGGTCGCCCTGCTGGATCAGATCGTC
>CAIOYY010000012.1 GCA_903862715.1 uncultured Alphaproteobacteria bacterium | reverse complement strand
CTCCGAGGCGGCACGGCGGATCGTGGATACATGCCTCGCGATGGCAGCGGAGTATCCGACCCCGATTTCGGTCGCCGTCGTCGATCCTTTCGGCATCCTGATCGATTTCCATTCCATGCAAGGTTCAAGCGAAACCTCCGGTACCACCGCGCTTCTGAAAGCGAAGACCGCCGCGCGCTGGCGCCGCACCACCGCCGAAGTCAACGAGATGGTGGTGTCGGGCCTTAACCGCTCGCCGGAATGGATCGGCGATTTTCCGCAGCCCGGCGCGGTGCCCATCCTCATCGATGGCGAAGTGGCCGGCGCGGTCGGCGTCGGCGGGTTGGCGGCCAATTTCGAATATGGCGAACCTTGCGCGCGCGCTGGGATCGACGCCGTGTTCGGTGCGGGATTCACGCCGCAATAGGCTTCATTAACTCGTCATGGCCGGCCGTCGAGCCGGCTAACCATCGCTCGCGCGTTGGCGAGTAGGGCTTCGCGCATGCGCTTCCCTCACCAAGGATCCGACGCCGAACTCACATCACTGTCACAGGGATGGGCTATGCGATTGACCCATGACCCTTCCCTCATGGGTAAATGGTGTGCGCTGGCTCGTTTCCCTTCCCCTGTTTGCCCTAGCGGGTTGCGTCATCATGGGTGAAGCGCCGCCCTCCCCCGCGCCGAGAACCACGTCTCCGCTTGTGATCGCGCATCGCGGCGCGAGTGGTTATCTGCCGGAGCACACGCTGGAAGGTTATGCCCGCGCGATCGCCCTGGGCGCCGATTTCATCGAACCTGACCTCGTCGCGACAAAGGACTTTGTGCTGATCGCACGGCATGAGCCGATGCTGAGCGAGACCACGGATGTGTCGGCGCACCCCGAATTCGCGGCGCGCAAGACCACACGCGAGGTGGATGGCGAGAGCGTGACAGACTGGTTCGCGCTAGATTTCACGCTGGCGGAAATAAAAACCTTGCGCGCAAGGCAGGCCTTCGCCGAGCGCGACCAGAATTTCAACGGCCAGTTCGAGATTCCGACCTTTGCCGAAATCATCGCGCTGGCGAAAAACGCGGATCGGCCCATCGGCATCTATCCCGAAACCAAACATCCGACCTTTCATCGTGACCTCGGGCTGCCGCTGGAAGACCGGATTCTCGATATGCTCGCCGCCGAAGGCTGGACGGGAAAAACCGCGCCGGTGATTTTGCAGAGTTTCGAAGTGTCCAATCTCAAATACTTACGCGAACGCACCGGCGTTCGGCTGGTTTTGCTGGTCGATGCACTGGATAAGCGGCCTTATGATTTTGTCGTCGCGGGTGACAGCCGCACCTATCTCGATCTGATGCAGAACGGCCTCAACGATGTCGCGCGGTTTGCCGACGGTATCGGCGTCGCCAAGGACTACATCGTGCCGGTCCCCGGCGAAGCGCCGACGCAGCTCATTGCCGCGGCGCATGAAGCGGGGCTATTCGTCCACGCCTATACGTTCCGCAGCGATGCGCGCTTTCTCGCCGCCTTCTATCAGGGCGATCCCGCGAGGGAATACAAAGCCTTCTATGCCGCCGGCCTGGACGGCGTGTTCAGCGATTTTGCGGATGCGGCCGTCGCCGCGCGCTAGGATACAGTCTCATGCGAACAGCGACTCCACGCTGATGGGCGCGGCGATCAAGCCCTGATCATGCGAGTAACCGATGAAGCGTTCGAGACAGGCGCGATTGGCCTCGATGCCGATGGGCCAGGGATTGGCGCCGAGCAGCATGCGTTCTTCTTCCAGAAAGTGACGGCCCCAAGCGAGACGCGACCAGTTTGGATCGTCGTAATAGCGCAACGATATTTCGTCGGCACGCGCGCAGGCCTCCATCATCACCGCGCGAAGTTCCGGATGACGCTGCAGCACCTCATCGCGGAATACGGTGATATGCATGATCGGATAGAAACCGTTCTTGCGGAAATAACGTGCCTCTTCCGCCTTCGGATCGTCGAACAAACGGCGGATACTCTTATCGCCCTTCAGGTAGGCGTCCGGCGGATGGGGTCGGAAGATCGCGTCGATCTCGCCCGCCAGCAGCAGCGCGCTTAAATTTTTTGACTCGGGCAATTGCGTGATGCGGACGCCGGATTCCGGCGTGAAGGCGACCGTCTCGGGCCGATTCGTGACCCATTCGATCTCCCGCCAGGGCACGCCGTACTCGGTCTGAAGATCGCCCTTGGCGAGCAGTGACAGCGTAGTCTGAAACGTCGAAAGCCCGACGCGCTTGCCGATCAGGTCCGTGGGGGACTTCACCCGCCCGCCCTCCCGTATCCAGATCTGCGACGGGCTGAACAGGCGACGGGGGAAGACCGGGATAGCCGTGAAGGGAAGCCCTCGCGCGCGCGCCATCAGATAGGATGAGAGCGAGACCTCGGCGACGTCGAATTCATTGCCGTTCAGCATTCGCGAATGCCGATTCTTGCCGTACCGGCCGTCCACCGACTGCCCCACCTGCAATACCTGCAGGTCAAACGCCTCAAGGGTCACGGTTCCATCGAGAAAGGGCACATAACGGTCGTAATGCGAGATGGCGAAGCGGATGGGCGGACGGGCCATTTTCGGAAGTTCTCCCCGGTTTTCTTATGGAAAACAGTGTCGCACCACCCCTTTCCCGCTGCAAATGCGGCACTCTCACCGGTGGCTAATAAGTGGGCTCCCGTCTAACAATAGGCACCGATTCCGGGCGCCGGGTGCGGCGCGCGGAGGAATTTGTTGTGTCAGATATCTGGAGTACTGGGCATATGACGTATTGCGTGGCGTTACGCCTTAAGGACGGCCTTGTGATGCTGTCCGACACACGCACAACGGCGGGCGTCGATCACGTTTCGACGTTCAGCAAAATGCACCTGTTCGACGTGCCCGGAAACCGCGCCATCGCCATGATGAGTTCCGGCAATCTCGCGGTGACGCAATCGGTTGCCAATCTGCTCCATGAAGGGGTGGAACTGGACGGCGAGGTCTATACGCTGCGCAAGGTGCCGACCATGTTCAAGGCGGCGCAGCTTGTCGGCGCGGCCATCCGTCAGGTCTACAGCGTCGACGGCCCCCAGCTTGAAGCGCAGGACGTGAAGTTCGACGTGTCCATGCTCCTCGGCGGGCAGATAGAGGGACGCGAAATGCGTCTGTTCCAGATTTACGCGGCGGGCAATTTCATCGAGGCGACCGCCGATACGCCCTTTCTGCAGATTGGCGAACACAAATACGGCAAGCCCATCCTCGACCGCGCCGTGTCCTACGACATGGATCTGTTCGACGCGGTGAAGCTCGCCCTGATTTCGATGGATTCGACCCTGCGCAGTAATCTCACCGTCGGCCTCCCGCTCGAATTGCTCGTCTACCGCCGCAATGCCTACAAGATTGCGCTGCATCGGCGGCTGACGGAATCCGATCCCTATTTCCGTATGATCGGCGAAAGCTGGTCGGCGGCGTTACGCGAGGCCTATCGCGCGATCCCGCGTCCGGACTGGGCCGCGGAGTAGCCCCGGCGCATTCCCGCGCCCAAAGGAAGAGACGATGAGCCTTGCGGAGGTCGAAGACCGCGCCATCCCCATCGTCGAACGTCTGCGCAATGGCGGCCGTCCCAACGAAGCCCAGGACATTGCTCGGCTGGTCGCCGACCTCCAACGGCCGGATAAGGCCGAAGGCGCGTTGGAAGGGATTATCGCGCGGTGTAACATCCGATGGCTGGGCGATCTGCCCCTGAACAACACCTCCAAGGTGGAGTGGCTTCAGATGTTGAACCGGCTCGAAATCGCGGCGGGCGCAGAACTCCAGAATGTCCGGGCGACTGCCGCCAATATGCGGCAGAAGAATTTCGCCAGCGCGACACAGGCCGTGGCGCAGGGCGCGGGCAAGCGTCCGGCCGTGAAACAGGCGGGCAAATATGTCCCGACACCGAAACAGGAAAAAATTCCGCGCCGGGAAAAGGTCGTCTGGCGCGACCGCGAGGACCGCAACAAGAAAACGCGCACGCGCTCGGTCGGCGGACGCTCATCCTGGGTGGGCCCGCGCAAGACCACGTTCGGCAGCACGTCCTGGAGCGGCAGTGGGCCGATTGTCCGGGCGGGCACACCGCTTCTGTCACGGCTGTTCTTCAGTCTCGCGCCGCTGGCACTGATCGCCTATGCGCTGATCGTCATCATCGATTCCGCACCGGACATCTATCCGGCCCCGACCATCGTGGTGAACGGCGCCCTCAACTATATCGAGGAGCGGGAGAATTATTCGCCTCTGGCCACCAAAGGCGTGATCCATCTTGAAGGCCATCAGCTTAGTTACGGCATCGAGGAAGCGCTCGGCTATGGGCTGGCCGATGCCGGACGCGATCTTCCCGAGGGCACACCGGTTACGCTTCTGGTCGATGCGCAAAAACTGCAGGCGCATAACCCGAATGTCAGTGCGGTGTTCGACGCCATCGGCAACGCCAATCTAACGGGCGCCTATGATCTGGATATTCGCAATATCGAGGCGTCGCCGCTCGAAGAGCCGATTCCGGTGCTTGAGGTACGAAGCGGCAATGAGGTCAAGTATTCCCGGCTCAGCCTGACGCGCGAGGCGGAAGACCGCATCACCGAATGGGGCTTCCTCGCTTTCGCCACCGCGCTGTTCCTGTTCGCCATGGCCCGGCTTTCGGCGGACTGACGACCATGCAGGAAAAAGAACATCGCGTGTTCTTCAGTCTTTGGCATACCTATGAGCGCGCGGACTGGAGCGAGGAAGATAAATTGCTGGGGATTTATTCTTCGAAGGCGCTGGCGGAAGAGGTGCTTGAGCGCGCCCGGAACAAGCCCGGATTCATCGACCATCCTGACGGATTCTTCATTGGCGAGAGCCCGGTGAACAAGGATGGCTGGGAGACAGGTTTTGTCACCATGTACTTCCCCCACGATCCGAACTTGCCATACAACGAACGGTGATCGCATGCCTGCCGAAGCGATAAACGTTCTCTACATCCTTCGGCATGAACATGTGCAGCGTACTGGCATGCGCGAAGCGAAGCATATTGGTATTTATACGTCGAAGAATTTGGCCCAAGACGCCCAACAGCGCAGTGCACAATTGCAGGGTTTCATCGACCATCCGAAGCACTTTTTTATCGATAGAGTTGAGGTGGACATCGATCTGTGGCCGGAAGGCTTCACAGCAGGCGAGAGGCAGGACAGAAACCTCGCCGACTGAAATTGGCGCGTCACTTACTTTTCGATATTTTACTCATTAATGCCCGAGCACGAAGGTTAAAGTGAAGAGCGCCTACTCGCGTAGGCGCTCTTTCACGCGTTACTTTGCACCACACTACCGCTTCGGCTATTCCGCCGCTTCCGCGAAGGGCTCGCCGGTTACGATCTTCGCATCATGCATGGTCCGGGTTACCGGATCGGGAATGCCGCTCGCCTTGAACTCGGCCTTCAGCTCTTTTTTACGCGCCGACATGCGCCGTCCCAGATCTTCCATATCCACGCCAGCGTCGCGCGCCTGGGCGAACATGCCTTCGGCACGTTTTTCTTCTTCCTTTACGTGGTGCTTGATCATCTCGGACAGCACCTTGACCTTGGCGTCATAGAAATCGTCATCAGGCGATCCCGCCAGGAGCTCCGCGATCAGGACCTTCGCCCCGTCATGTTCGACATAGGCCTCGTCAAGGAGGTCTTCCTCCACGTCACCCTTTACCGCCGGATAAAAGATTTCCTCCTCGATCAGGCTATGAACCGTGAGTTCCAGGCAAATCTTCTTGGCCAGTTCCTGCTTTTTCGGCGCGCGCGCCTTTTCGTAACTGGCGAACATGTCTTCTACCGCCCGGTGATCGGCCTTCAGGAGCGCCACCGCATCCATCTCTGATTCAGCGGATTTCTTCGCGGATGTTTTCTTGGATTGAGGCGCCATCATAGTCTCCAGCTTGGGTGCGCAGGGATAACGCCGGATGCGGTTGCTTGTTCCCAGGGACGCCTGAAACACGCCTCAAGAAAAAACCCCAGCGAGCGTCTGCACTATATGGGCCAGAGAGCCACCGCCGCACCGAAGAGCACGATGAACACCACGAGGGCCGCCCACAGGAAACCACCGCGTTTATCCTTTTTGGGGTCTTCGTAACGCTGCGTCATTGGTCTCCCCCGTTCGAACCTCTAGGCAATTCGGCTGAGACATTTCCTCTGTCAGGAACCTGACATAGCGATCTTGACGGGCTGTTAACGGCGCAACAAGGGGGCTGCGCCCAAGTGCATCACCGTGAACCATGCCACCCTGAGAACGCGTCGCAATTTTCCGGGGCGCGATTACCTTGTCTGGGTAATCGGTTCCGACCGATGCGGCATTGATGAAAATCAAAACGGAATGTTCGCGGCGATTTTTAAGTACCGGTCAAATCGCCCATTCATGCACCGGTAGCCTCGCGCGCTGGTTCTCGCAGTAGGCGGACATCAAGCGCAGGAAGTCCTTCCCGTGTCTGGCAACAAAGGCGCGTTGCCAGCTGGCGCCCGTCTGTCCGGTGCGGACGCGGGATTCGATGATACTTAAAAAGAAGGTAGCTTCCGAAGGCGCAACGCCGGCAAGACGCAAGCCCTCGCGCGCCGCCGGAAGAAGTTCTTCGAGGATCAGTTCGAGGACCGCGATGCCGGCGCGGCTCCGTCCATCGCTTCCGGGCCAGGTGAAACGCGCGTTCAGGCCATGACGGGCGGCGGCATAGAAATTCGCTTTCGCGTCGGCGAAGGGAATTTTCGGCTCCTTGTCCCAATCCTCAGCCACCAGGTGAAATACGAGGCCGGTATGAAAGGCGGCATTGGCAAGGCTGTCGAGGAAGCTCGGCCCCGCCGGAATGCCGCGCGTCTCATGCCGCAAATGCGGACGGCCCGTATCATCGGCGCCGACCAAAGGCCGGTTCCAGCGCCACAGCGTGCCATTCTGCAGCGAGATATGGCGGTAGTGATCCGGCGGATCGTCGAACAGGATCGGCAGGAGTCCCGGATAGGAATCCGAATTCTCGGCCAGAAGCTCGAACAGGCTTTCTTTCGCGTAACCGGAACCGAAGGTTACGCGCGGCGATCCGGGCGCTCCTTTTTCAGAGGGACGCCCGTGAAGATCGACCGATTGTTCGAACAGCGGGATGCGGGTTTCGTCCCACAGGCTTTTGCCGAGAAGAAAAGGCGCGTTGACCGCCGCCGCCAGCACCGGCGCGGAGGCCATGACGGAGGCGTTGAAATAACGATGCGCGACCGAGACCGGCGTTTTCAGATGCACCTGAAATGAGGTCGTGCCCGCTTCCATCATCACATCATAATGTTCGGAGACGAGGCGTTCCTCACCTTCAATATCGATGCGCAAAGGACGGCCGCCGCGCTGGCGCAGAACTTCCGTATTCAAAGCATAAAACCGTTTTGACGGCGTCAGATTGTCCAGCGTCAGGTCGCCCTCCCGGATCGTCGGAAGCGTCCCGATCATCACGAGCTGGCCGCCGAGCCCGCGCGCGACCTCATTCGCGTCGCCGAGCAGCGTCTCAAAAGCGGCACGCGCGTCGGAGAAAACCGTGCCTTCCAGCACGCGCGGCGGACAGGTCAGCTCGACATTGAATTTCGACAGTTCCGGAATCGCATCCTCATTATCGAAAGCTTTGAGGAGTTCGGCATTCACGGGCAGCGGAAAATAATTGTGGTCGAGCATCCATGTCTCGACTTCGAAGCCGAGCGAGAAGCCTTCGTTGGAAAAGCGACCGGCTTTCAAAGACTCGCCGAGAAGCTTCGTTTCGTGCGCCAGGCGGCGCTCAAATTCCGCATGGTCTTCGGGCGTGAAACTGGTTTTTGCGATTTCCTCGCCCATGGACGAACTCTTATCGGCAGTAGGGTTTACTGATCCAGCGGTTTCAGCGGTGGATTGTTGCCGAAAATCTGATGGCGCACGATATCGCCCGCCTGCAAGCCCAGTTCGGCGGCGCGGCCACCCGCCAATTCGAGCACCACGCGGACATGGCCGAAGCTGGAGACGGGCGCGAGCGACAGCGGCACCGTATTGGCGGCGATGCGATGGATGGTGCCGTCGTCCCGAATGAAGATCATGTCGAGCGGAATGAGCGTGTTCTTCATCCAGAAATTGCGTTCGAACTCGGTCTCGAAATCGAAGAACATGCCGCCATTGGGCGGCACTTCGGTCCGGAACATCAGCCCGCGCTGGCGTTCATAATCGCTGTCCGCAACCTCGACGGTGAAATGGTAATAGGCCTCGCCCGTATCGAAGGTCAGCGGCGATTGCGGCAGCGTCGGCTGCGGGCCCGTGAACTCCTCCGCGGACGCGGGCGAGCCGAAGGCGAGAAGTGCGAGAAGGAAAATCACGAAGCGCATGGGGCCGGAGACTAACCGATTTGGCGGCAAGGTGTCGTGTGTCAGATTCGTCATGGCCGCCCATCGAGGCGGCCATCCAACTTTCCAGATCGGCCCGGACGTTGGGTGGCCGGGTCAAGCCCGGCCATGACGAGGTAATAATTGAGCACTTTCGCCTCCGCTGGTATCGATGGGCATGGCGAACGAAAAAATCACGCGGCGCGGGCTGTTCGGGCTTCTGAAAGACCCGCCACAGCCGCCATTGCCCAAGGCCCTGCCCGGCCTCGTGTCGCGCGAGGCCGTGTATGTCCATCGTACACCGGAGGGCATTGCCTGCGGCGCGTGGTCGGACCATATGCGCCGCGCGGGCTTCATCGTGAAAACGAAAGAGGCCGCGGACTTAAAAAGCGTCAAGGAAAGGCTTCGCGTTCCGCCCGATCTTGCCGCCTGTCACAGCGCCGAGATCGAGGGCTATGCCATTGAAGGCCATGTACCCGCGAGCGCCGTCATTCGTCTGCTCCGCGAGAAGCCCGAGGCGAGCGGCCTTGCGGTTGCGGGCATGCCCGCGGGCGCGCCGGGTGTCGAATGCCTTGAGGAAGCGGAATACGCCGTGATGCTGTTCGGGCCGAAAATCATGCCCGATGGCCGCCGCGTTTATATGAAATTTCGCGGCAATCGCATGATCGCGTAATTCGATTTCCGCAAGTCGCGCACTCCAATTTCTCGTCATGGCCGGGGTTGGCGCGCTTTGCGCGCCCGTGTTGGATTTGCGTGCGAAGCACGCAGGGCCGGCCACTCATCCGGCGAGCGTCGGCGAGCCGGAAAAAGCAAACACCAGAGCGATGTTAAAATTCTTGCGCCCGCATGGACATGCGGGCGATGGCTGGCCGCCTCGGTGGGCGGCCATGACGAGCGTAGAGATTGCAGGAGGAATAGCGGTTAGTTAGGCGCATTCCCGAACAGCGGATGCCGCACCAGATCGCCGACTTCGATGCCGAGCGCTGCTGCGCGTCCGCTGCCGATTTCCAGCACACCGAGCGTCGTTCCCGATGAGGGAATAAGTGCATCCGACAGACGCGGGGAATTCGCGGCGATGCGATGGATGTGTCCGTCTTCGGCAATGAAGATGATGTCGAGCGGAATGAGCGTGTTGTGCATCCAGAAGAAGACTTCGTGGGGGCGCTCCATGTCGAACAGCATGCCCTCATCATCGCCGATCTGTTGCCGGAACATCATGCCGGTGCGCACTTCATGCGGGTCATCGGCGAGTTCGACGGTGAGCATCACTGGGCCATTTGCGGTTTCGACAACCAGCGGCGATTGCGGCAGCGTCGCCTGAGGCGCGTCTATATCCTGCGCGGCGCAGGCCGTCAGCAGGGTGAGGGAGAAAAGGGCGGCGGTCAGAAAGGTGGTGAGTGTGCGCATGGGCGGGGAGACTACGCGAGGTTTGGAGGCGAGCGCCACGCTTCAATACGTCGCCGTAATGTTCGTCATGGCCGGGCCCGGATCACGTCCGGGATGCCCCAGTCATTCCATAGCTCGTCATGGCCGCCCGCCGAGGCGGCCATCCAGCTTCATTGTTTTGCGGCTCGCGGACGCTCGCCCGATGGGTGGCCGGCCCTGCGTGCTTCGCACACAAATCCAACAAGGGCGCGCAAAGCGCGCTAAGCCCGGCCATGACGAGAACTAGAGAGGACAGCGCGCAGGACCCGGCCATGACGAGGCATAGGCCGGAAGCGCTAATCCAGGATATGGACTTCGGCGGCGAGCTGTCCCTTGGGGCCGTCGCCCGCGCGCACCCGGACCTTTTGCCCGGGATGCAGTTCGCGGATGCCGTTGCGCCGAAGCGTTTCCATGTGAATGAAAACATCCGGCGCGCCAGCTTCGCGCGAGAGAAAGCCATAGCCCTTCCCCCGGTTGAACCATTTCACCGTGGCCTCAAACGCCGGGCCTTGAGGATTGGCAACGTAACGCAAGTTCGGAGCATGCAAGTTCATCTGTTCCATGGGACCTGTTGCCGTACTGTTGTCGAGTTCCAAAACGCGGAGTGCCTGATAACCTTTGGGGCGGGCGATTGCCTCGCAGAGAATGGTCGCGCCTTCCTGCGCGAGCTTAAATCCGGATTGGCGAATGCAGGACTGATGGAGCAATACGTCTCCTTCGACACCGCGCGACGGCTTGATAAAACCGTAGCCCTTCACGGTATCGAACCATTTGACGCGTCCCGCCACGACGGCTGTGTTTGCGGCATCCATGAATGCAATCTGCGAGTCCATGTCTCGATTCCCTACCCCAGCAAGAGACGATGGTTAAAAAAATGTTAACACCCTTTTGACTTTCGGCAAAACGGGGGAAGGCCCTATTTCATAACGCCTTACAGCGGGGCTCCCTTATCGCGGCGTTTCGCTGTACCTATTCCCGCACCCTGCCCTTTCGGAGACTCGGTTTTTCCATGGATTTTCAAGGCCGTTATCTCATCGCCGCGCCTCCCGCCGCGGTATGGGCCGCATTGCATGACCCGGACATCCTGGCGTCCTGCATTCCGGGCTGCCAGGGCGTGACCCGGACCTCAGACACCGAATATCAGGCGATCGCGTCCATCAAGATCGGCCCCGTCAAAGCGCGCTTTGCGGGCAAGGTGACGTGGCAGGATGCGCCGCCGCCGCAAGGCTTTACGCATGCGGGTGCGCTTTCCGGCGAAGGCCAGGGAGGCCCCGCCGGCTTCGCCCGCGGACAATCGCAAGTGCTGCTGACCACCGAAGGCGTCGGCACCGTGCTGACCTACAACGCGAAGGCGACCATCGGCGGCAAACTGGCCCAGGTCGGGCAGCGCCTCATCGACTCGACGGCGAAATCCATCGCCGATGAGTTCTTTTCGAATTTCGAAGCGCTGATGCATGAAGGTCGTCAGGCCGTGGCACAGAGCGAGGTACAGGCGCGCAAAGGCGCCGCGCCGCAGCGCGCGAGACGCCGGCGTGCGCCCGTCGAAGAAGGTCTGAAACCGCAGGTCTGGGTGGTGGGGTTGATCGCCATAGTGGCGCTGCTGCTGGTCCTGTTCAGCATGGTGCTGTGACGCCTTGCGTTGTGAGGCACGCGGCCTAAATTCGGCACAAAGCAAGAAAAGTCCGGGAATGTCATGACCGCAATTACCCTTACCGTGAACGGCAAGACGGTGTCGGCCGACGTCGAAGACCGCACGCTGCTCGTGCATTTTCTGCGCGATCAATTGCGCCTGACCGGCACGCATGTCGGATGCGACACCAGCCAGTGCGGCTGCTGCATGGTGCACTTAAGCGGGCGCGCCATCAAAGCCTGCACGCTGTTCGCGGTGCAGGCCGATGGCGAAAGCGTTACGACCATTGAAGGCCTGGCAGCCAAAGACGGGACGTTGCATCCGGTACAGGCGGCGTTTCAGGAACATCACGGATTGCAATGCGGGTTCTGCACGCCGGGCATGATCATGATGGCGACCGACATGCTGGCGCGCCACAAGAACCCGGACGAAGACAAGATTAAAAAAGAACTCGAAGGCAATCTCTGCCGTTGCACCGGGTATCTGAATATCGTCAAGGCGATCCGCGCCGTGGCGGAGGCATAGATGTATCCCGCGCCGTTTCGCTTCACCCGCGCCAAAACGATCGAAGAAGCCGAAACGCTGTTCGGTAAAAGCCAGGATGCGCGCTATCTGTCCGGCGGCATGACGCTGATCCCGACGATGAAGCTGCGTCTCGTCGCGCCCGAAGATGTGATCGATCTCAACGCCATACCGGGTTTGAGTTTTGCCCGCCGTGACGGAGATCGCCTTGTCGTCGGCGCACGCACCCGTCATGCCGATGTCTCGGCGTCGCCCGAAGCGCTACAGGCGATACCGGCGCTGATCCACCTCGCCTCGCATATCGGCGATCCCGCCGTACGCCATCGCGGAACCTTAGGCGGCTCCATCGCCAATAATGACCCGGCGGCGGATTATCCTTCCGCCGTGCTGGCGCTGAACGCGACGGTTAAAACCTCGCGCCGCGAAATTCTGGCTGAAGATTTTTTCACCGGCATGTTTTCCACCGCGCTGGAGGAAGGCGAGATCGTCACCTCGGTTTCGTTTCCCATTCCCCGGCGCGCAGGGTACGCGAAATTTCCGAACCCGGCCTCGCGCTATGCGATGGTCGGCGTGTTCGTGGCGGATTTCGGCCACACCCTTCGCGTTGCCGTAACCGGCGCGGGCCCCTGCGTATTCCGCCACACCGAGATGGAAAACGCCCTGACCAAAAACTTCACGCCGGAAACCGCGAAGGCGATAAGAATTTCACCCGACGGCCTGAATGGCGACCTTCACGGGTCGGCGGAATACCGCGCCCATCTGGTCGGCATCATGGCGTCGCGCGCCGTCGAAGCGGCGCTTGCATGAGCGATCTTTTCGTGCACGCTTTTGTTCCCGCGCTCGAATGGCTCCAGAGCGGGAACAAGGTTGCGCTGGCGACCGTCACGCAGACCTGGGGTTCGGCGCCGCGACCTGTTGGCAGCATCATGGCGGTGCGCGACGATGGCGTATTTGTCGGCTCGGTATCGGGCGGCTGCGTCGAAGGCGCGGTCATCGGGGAAGCGCAGAATGCCCTTGCCGACGGACAAATCCGCAACCTCGAATTCGGCGTCTCAAATGAAACCGCGTGGGACGTGGGCCTCGCGTGCGGCGGCACCATTGCCGTGCATGTCGCGCCCGTTACCAGCGACGAACAGCGAAACATTCTCGACGCATTGGCAAGGGCCACGGAAACACACCGCGCGGCGGTCCTCGCCAGCGATCTCGAAAACGGCGCCTGGCGGCTTTTCTATCCGGACGCTGCAGGCGCTGATGACGGGTTGGCGGCGGCCGCGCGTGAAGCCGCGCGTCACGACCAGAGCGGCACCATCGCCATCGAAGATCGCAAATGGTTTCTGACGGTGGCGAATCCGCCGCTCGATTTCGTACTCATTGGCGCGGTCCATATTGCCCAACCGCTCGCCGAAATGGCGAAGCTCGCCGGATACAGCGTGCGAGTTATCGACCCGAGAACGCAGTTCGCCACTGAGGCGCGTTTCCCCAGCGTGACGTTTGTGACCGAATGGGCCGACGAAGCGCTGGCGCGAACGCCGCTCACCGCCCGCAGCGCGGTGGTCGCGCTCACCCATGATCCGAAGCTCGATGATCCGGCCCTGGAAGCGGCGCTGCGCTCGCCTGCGTTCTATATCGGCGCGCTGGGATCGAAGAAGACGCATGCGCGGCGTCTGGAGCGCCTCGGAGAAGCAGGATTCTCGCCGGAAATATTGCAGCGCATCAAAGGGCCGGTGGGCCTTGATATCGGCGCGCGGTCGCCTGCCGAAATCGCCATCTCGATTCTGGCGGAAATCATCTCCACGCTGCACGGGAAGTGAATAGAGAACCTGGCCTTTCTCGTCATGGCCGGGCTTGATGCGGGACGGACGATAAAAAAAGGGCCGGGAAGCGCCATTTTTTATTGGGGGTGCGCCGCCCGGCCGTGGAGGGAAACCACTGCAAACGAGGCAGTCAGACCATTGCCTCGACCCTATAATTCCGCATCGAAATAACGAATTCACCCTCCGCTCTTGTCGGACGCCGTTCGTGACACACTTTGCGACAGCTTCGGGCTTGCCCCCCCTTTTCGGACGGTCAATGTAGAGGGGAGTTCGAGGATCCTGATGAATACAGAGACGACAACGCTTCCCCATATACTGGTCGTGGACGATGCCCGCGACATCAGGGAGCCGCTTACCCGATACCTGAAAGAGAACGGCTATCGCGCGACAGGCGCCGAAAGCGCCGCCGTGGCGCGCAGGGCACTGAAAACCGCCGGTATCGATCTTGTCATTCTCGACATCATGATGCCCGGCGAAGACGGATTGAGCCTCTGCCGCTATATCCGCGAAAGCTCCGGCATTCCGGTCATCATGCTGACCGCGCGCGGCGAAGAACTCGACCGTATTGTGGGGCTCGAGATTGGCGCCGACGATTATCTCGGCAAGCCCTTCAACCCGCGCGAGCTTCTGGCCCGCATCAGCGCCGTCATGCGCCGGACGAACACCCTTCCGCCACGCATGCGCGGCCCCGCCGCCGAGCGCTATCGCTTCGGCGAATGGACCTTCAACGCCAGCCAGCGCGAGATTTCCGGACCCGAAGGCATCGCCATGCCGCTGTCGTCAGGCGAGTTCAAATTGCTGATGGCTTTTGTCGAACGGCCCAAAGTGGCGTTGTCGCGCGAGCAATTGCTCGATCTCACCAAGGGGCGCGATTCCGACGTGTTCGACCGTTCGATCGACAACCAGGTCAGTCGCCTGCGCCGCAAGATCGAAATCGACGCCAAAAATCCGCGCTTCATCAAAACCGTTTGGGGCGGCGGGTATATGTTCACGTCCGACGTGGAAATCATCTGATGCGCTGGCTGAATACGTTGCGCGGGCAATTCGTGACCGTGGTCGCGCTGGCGGTCATCCTGTCCAGTGTGGCGGTGATCGTTATTCTCGAAGCCGCACGTCAAGGCGAAATCCGCCGGGTGCGCAGCGAGGCGGTCGCCGAGCGCGTGGGCGCGTCGTTCGCACTGATCACCGAACTTGCCGCGCAGCAACGCGACAGCGCGGTGCGCGGGTTCAATTCCACCTTCTACCGCTATGAACTCCTCATGGCCGACCCGCTCGCCGGACATGTCATGAGCGTAGAAGAAGCGGAAATGGCGCGGTCGGTGCAGCTCTCGCAGGCGAATGGCGCGCTCGCGCCGGTGACCGTGCGCTTTCCGCCCGACACCGATGTCGACGACGATAACGACGAAGAGGATGATGGCGACGGCGACAATCAGGGGGATGGGGGGGGCGACCGGGATCGGGACCGTGATCGGGACCGCGATCGCGATGACCGCGACACCGGCTCCAGCACGACGACCGATGGGACCGCCGCGACCGATGGTACCGCTGGGTCTGTCGATCCCGCGGCAACGGCGGATAATAATCGCGACCGTTTGCAGCTGCGCTTTCGCGACGACGACCGGATCGAGATTTCGCAGGCGATAGGTCCGGGCAATTGGCTATCGGTGCGCTTTGAGGCGCCGGACGTACCGCCGATGGCGCCGGACATGCTTATTGCCGCGATCCTTGCCGCGCTGCTGACCTCGGGCGCCGCCGCGTGGCTGGCGGGCCGCGTGTCGCGCCCCATATCAGCGCTGGCCGCCGCTGCCGACGATGTGGCGCGCGGCCAGAAACCACCGCATCTCGAACCGGACGGTCCGGACGATCTGCGCCGAGCCACCGAAGCCTTCAACACCATGGCCGAACGCGTCGCACGCACTTTGGACAGCCATCGCCAATTGCTGTCGGCGGTCGGGCACGATCTGCGCACGCCGCTGGCCGCCATCCGCATCACGACGGAATTCGTCAAGGATGAGGAAGTGAAAGGCCGCCTGACCCGCAATCTCGAGGAATTGCAGGCCCTCACCGAAGCGGTGCTGTCGGCGGTGCAATCGAACGGGCACAAGGAAATGAGCCGCGTCGATCTCGCGTCGCTGATCGAAAGCCTGTGCGACGATTTGATCGAACTGGGCGAACCGGTCGAAGTGACTGTCGAAGGCCCCGCCCCCGCGCTTCTCCGTTCGACGGACATTCGCCGTGCAACGCGCAACCTCATCGAAAACGCGGTGCGCTATGGCAAGCGGGCCCATGTCACGCTGGGAACGACGCCGGAATATTACAACATCATCATCCGCGATGAAGGCCCCGGCATTCCCGAAGACCGCATCGAGGATGTATTCGAGGCCTTTGTCAGGCTTGAGGAATCGCGCTCCACCGCGACCGGCGGCTCAGGTCTCGGCCTGACGCTGGCCCGCACCATCGCGCGCGAACATGGCGGCGATGTTGACCTCGTCAACTTGCCCCAAGGCGGGCTCGAGGCGACGCTGCGCCTGCCCCGCGAAAGAGCGAAGGCGTAGGCATTTCGCCGGTCCCTCCCCTTCATCGGCCCAATGTTCTAACTTGCCGCCATGCGCTTCGAAACGGTTCCTACCCCCACGGCAGAAGGGGCTATCCTGGTTCACAGCCTCAAGCCTCATGGGCGGAAGCTGAAAAAAGGCCGCGTGCTGACGCCGGAGGACATTGCCGAGCTCGAAGCCGCCGGCATTACCGAGATCACCATTGCCCGTCTCGAACAGGGTGATATCGGCGAGGACATCGCCGCCGCCAAAATCGCTACGGCCCTGCACGGCGAAGGTACCCGTATGGGCGCGGCGACCACAGGCCGGGCGAATCTCTATGCGGAATGCGACGGCGTCCTGGTTGTCGATCCGCACATCATCGACAACGCCAATCTGATCGACGACGCGCTGACCATCGCGACGCTCGCGCCCTATACGGTGGTCGCCAAAGGCGACATGGTGGCGACGGTAAAAATCATTCCCTATGCGGCGCCCGAACACGCGGTCGATATGGTCGCGGATTTAAGCGCGCGTGCGCCGCTCCGCGTCGCCGCTTTTCGTGCGCTGCGCGCGGCTCTTATCACCACCGAGATCACCAGACAGAAAGACAGCGTCATCGAGAAGACGCGCAGCGCGATGGCGGCACGTTTGAAACCCCTCGGCGGAAATCTCGTCTTTGAAAAAACCTGCGCGCATGACTCCGCCGCGGTGACACGCGCCTTGCAGGAGGCGGAAGCGGCCGCGGATATTTTCTTCGTGCTGGGGGCGTCTGCCATTTCCGACCGGCGCGATGTGGTTCCGAGCGCCGTCGTGGCAGCGGGCGGAAAGCTGATTCATTTCGGCATGCCGGTCGATCCCGGCAATCTGCTGCTGCTCGCCGAAATGCAGGGAAAGCCCGTCATCGGCCTTCCCGGCTGTGCCCGCTCGCCGAAAACAAACGGTCTCGATTTCGTTCTGCAACGTCTTTTCGCAGGGCTCGACGTTACGCGTGAGGATATTATGCGCATGGGCGTCGGCGGCCTTCTGGCCGAAATTTCCGAACGTCCGCAACCACGCCGAGCGACCGATATCGTGATGGTGAAGAGCCCCCCCCGCGTCGCGCGTGTAGCGGGCATCGTTCTGGCCGCAGGAAACTCCTCGCGCATGGGCAGCAACAAATTGCTTGCCGATATCGGCGGCGTCACGCTTTTGCGCAGGACGGTGGAAGCGGCGGCTATGTCCTCACTGTCGCCGCTCATCGCCGTGACGGGAAACGACCAGCAGGGAACCGAAGCCACGTTGAAAGGCCTCGATGTTCAATTCGTTCATAATCCCGATTATGCGGATGGCCTCAGTACGTCGCTGCGTACGGGATTGACCGCGCTTCCCGACCATGTGGATGCCGCGCTGGTGTTGCTTGGCGACATGCCGGAAATTCCCACATCCCTGATCGAGCGCATGATCGCGGCTTTCGCCGCAACGGACGGACATGCGATCTGCGTCGCAACGGCGAGCGGCAAGCGCGGGAATCCGGTTCTATGGGCGCGGCGCTATTTTTCCGAAATGGAAAAGGTCACAGGGGATACGGGCGCAAAACATCTGATCGCTGCCCATGAAGATTCCGTTCTCGA
This sequence comes from uncultured Alphaproteobacteria bacterium, assembly GCA_903862715.1. Classification (GTDB taxonomy): domain Bacteria; phylum Pseudomonadota; class Alphaproteobacteria; order Micropepsales; family Micropepsaceae; genus CAIYRG01. The sequence goes on along the minus strand of CAIOYY010000012.1, from coordinate 3,589 downwards.
AATCGATGCCGGAGAATATGCCCTCCGCGATATCGACACGCCGGAAGCGCTGACAGCTTTGCGCGCGCGCACGAAACAGGCGGCAGATTGAAATGAGCGATCCGCTTTACGCCAAACCTCTCCTTCGCCTCGCGGCGCTCGCCTCGGGAGCGGGCCATCTCGAACCCTGCGATGCGGCGGGCGCAGCGCATAATCCGATCTGCGGCGACCGCGTGCGCGTCACGCTGCAACTCGATGGACTTTCCATCGCGCGTCTCGCCCATGAAACCGAAGCCTGCGTGCTGACACAGGCTTCCGCCTCGATACTGGGTGCGCATCTTTCCGGCGCGGACAAAGACGCGGTCGAAATCTTGCGCGACCAGGTCGCGATCATGCTGCAGGGCGGCGCAACGCCCCCGGCCCCCTTTGCCGATTATGCCACGCTGATGGGCGCGGTCATTCACCGTAACCGGCACACCTGCGTGCTGCTGCCGCTGGATGCCGTGCTGGACGCCCTGAGCAAATAACGGGCGCAAGGCCCGTTCAAATAAAAACGGCCGCATCGCTGCGGCCGTTTTCACTCTTCCTATTTCCTATACTTTAGAAACGCGCGCTGACATTGGTACCCGCAGTATGGGTCGTCGTGTCGGAGCGTATGATCGTGTTGTAATGCACGCCAGCCGTCCACCAGCCCATCGACACGTCGACGCCGACGCCGCCGACAAACGCGGTGGCATCGGTGCCCGGACCGAAGGTGGTGAAGCTGGAGCCCGGAACCGAAAGGAATTCGGAAACCACGCCTTCCGGATCGTCGATGAAATTATGCTGCACGCCGACATGCCCCTGAGGTAGCAGCGTTATGCCGCCGGTCGGGACCTCGCCGCCGAACTCCAGCCCTGCAAAGCCGCGCAACGTATCGTCGAAGGCATCGCGGATTTTCAGATCGACGCCCGCGCCGCCGCCCGATTCCGAATAGGTACTGCGGCTGATCGTCATGTAATCAATGCCGACGGTCGGCGCGAGATGGAAGTCGCCGAGATCGACCAGATAGCCGGCCGACACGCCGCCCGAGCCGAGCGTTTCCGTCCAGTCGCGCGTTTCGGATGTGCGCGAAACCGCACCCACGCTGACATGGCGTTTGCCTTCCACATCGGCGAGACCGGCGTTGAATTGCGCGTTGACGAAAATCGGGCCTTCGTTGAAGCCGAGATAGAAGGTGAGGATGTTCCAGTCGATGCGCATATCGCGGGCGGTCACACCCGTTCCATCGGCGTTGCCGTGGAAGAAATTATAGGCCAGGCCGAAATGACCGGCATCCGCTTCGCCCCAATCGAGACCGATGGAGCCGCCGCCGCCATTGCCGTCATACCCGTTCGCGCCCGAATTATCGAACATCGAATAGGAACCCTGCACCCAGACGCCGCCCTGCCCCAGCGCATCGCGGTGCACGAGCAATTTGCGCTGACGGGTGGCGACATTGCCGCCCATCGGATCGGTGATCATGGCCGCGACCGCCTTCGATACGCTGCCGTCATAGGGAACGAACTGCGCGAGCGCGTCCTGCACTTCGTCGTTGGAATTGAGCGCCAGGAGACCGACGCCCAGATCGTCATCCTCAAGCGCCGCTGCCGCGAGGGCATCATAAATGCGCGCGCTGTTTCCGGTCAGGCCGAGTTCACCGACGGTTTTGCGATCGAGATTGAGATAGAGCGAATTGGCGTCCGTGGTGAGCGAACCGTTGAACAGAAAGGGAATGTCCGCCGTGCTGGTAGTGCCGGCGAAATCGCCGAAGGCGATGCTCACATCGGACGTGACCAGTTCGTATTGTCCATCGACGAGGAAGGAGGTCGGCGTCAGATAGAGGCTCGACCCCGTGGCAAAATTCGCGGCCTCGCGCGCGGTGATGATGGGATCGGTGCTTTGCGCGATCTCAATTTCAAGAACGCCATTGTCGCCCACGGTGAACTCACCCGCATTGCGCACGCCGCGCGTTACCATCGTACCGCCGGTGCCGCCGGCGGAAACGCGGACATCGACCTTGCCGCCGCTCTCGATGAAGCCCTCGAACGACGCATCGGCGCCTTCCACGGTGAACAGGCTGTCGAAGCTGGTACCAAAATGAATGTCGCCCACGACCGTGCCGGTATTGGTGAAGGTCACGGCGGTGCTCGCATTGCGCAGATCGGCGGCGAACGCTCGGCCACTCGAGCCGCCTGCCACCGCCGAAATCGTTCCGCTATTGGTGATCGAGGTCAATGTGCCGGAGCGGTCGCGGATAGCATAGGCGAACAGCCCGCCGAGATCGTCATTGGTTGTCGCGGAGAGCGCGGAAATTGTGCCGTTATTGGTGATGATCGGCAGGGAGGCGGTGGTGGCGATGTCGATGCCCGTCGCATTGCCGCCCGCCGGACCGCCGGTCTCCGCTTCGATGACGCCATCCGTATCGTTCACGAGATCCGGTACCTGCGCGTTGGCCGCGAGAAACAATGCCGTCGCATTGCTGGGCGCCTCGGCGCTGTTGGTCGCCTTGTCGTTATCGCTGGTCGCCATCGCCGACACGAGACCGCTATTGTAGAAACCCTGATCGAGGATCGTGTCGTATGATGTATTGCCGCCGATTTGCACCGCCGTGGTGGAGGTGTTCGGCCAGATTGCTTGGCCGACAATGTCGCCACGATTGATGAAGCTGTAGCCCGACGCCATGAATTCGCCGATGTGTACATCGGCATCGAAGGCGGTGACCGGTGCGATGCGTACCGCAGGCGAAGAGCCGAGCGTCGAAATGGTTCCTGTCGCTTCGTTCTCGATACCGCCCAGCACGCTGCCGCCGATGCGCAGGGCACTGCCCGGGCTGGTTGGCGCCGCGAGCGTTCCGGTGTCGCCGGAATCGGTCGAAAGTTCGCCGCCATTCGTGATCGAACCGGTAATGGTTGCTGCGGTATCGACGGCGTTCGAACCCGCGCCAATACCCTTCACGCTGCCGTCGAGCACGAGATCGCCGTCGAGGCCGGTAAGGATGGCGATACCACGCGCGGTCGCGCCCGTCGCCGTTACCTGTGAGCCGGCGCTCATCACGATATCGCCGACAAAATTGCCGGCGCCGTTGACGAGAACGCCGACGCCTTCGGTGGAGGTCAGCGCAACCGTTTCGCCTTCCGCGCGGATGATGCCGGAATTGGTGAAATTGCCTGTGTTGCCGCCGACCAGTTCGACGGCGACCGGCGTGTCGGCGGCCTTGGCCGAAATCGTACCGGAATTTGTAACGCTATGATTGGAATCGATCGTCACCGCGGCGGTGGGAAATGTTTCACCGTCGGGGATGGTCTGTCCCGTGACCGCGACCGAGCCAGTGCTGGAGATCGTGATGTTGCCGGACTGCACGGAGGTGGAAACCGGCGAGGTGACGGTCGTGGTGATATTCTGATCCGCGCCGAAAGCGGGAAGCGCGACAAGAGCGCTCGCCGCGCCAAGAAGAATGGTTTTGAGTTTCACGCGACAGCCCCAATCAAAAGGGTCCCTTCGGAGCACCGCCGCCGCGAGGCGCGGCGTTCCTTTGAGACGAATGTAAACGTTTCCTATTTGCAACCGAGTGTAGGCATATTCACGCGTT
>CAIOYY010000011.1 GCA_903862715.1 uncultured Alphaproteobacteria bacterium | reverse complement strand
CGCGACCGTGCCGCCATCGCCGCTACCGTCATCTCCTATCGCAGCAAAAGCGCCATCCGCGATGTGGGAAAAGCACTGGGCCTTTCTCTTGATATGGTAGTCGCGCTCTCGGACAATCTCTGGGGGTGGGGTGAAGAAAGCTTCCGGGAAGAACATCTTTCCGGTATCGGCCTCGACCACCATGATCCGACGCTGCTTCTTGCGATCCGGCTGGCGCGCGAACTTTATGGTTTCCCGCGCCATCTTTCGCAGCATGTCGGCGGCTTCGTCATCGCCGATAAAATTCTTGAGGAACACGTCCCCATCGGCAATGCGGCGATGGAGGATCGCACCTTCGTCGAATGGGACAAGGATGATCTTGAAACCCTCAAGATCATGAAGGTCGATGTGCTGGCGCTCGGCATGCTGACCTGCATCGCCAAGGCCTTCGCCCTTCTGAAGAAACATTACGGCAAGGATTACACGCTGTGGACCGTGCCGCAGGACGATCCAGAAGTTTACGAGATGCTGCAGAAGGCCGATGCCATCGGCGTTTTCCAGGTCGAGAGCCGGGCGCAGATGTCGATGCTGCCGCGGCTGAAACCAACGAAATTCGAGGATCTCATCGTCGAGGTCGCCATTGTCCGTCCCGGCCCCATACAGGGTGGCATGGTGCATCCTTATCTCCGACGCCGTGAAGGAAAGGAAAAGGAAGAATACCCGTCCGAAGAATTGAGAGAGGTTCTTGGGATGACGCTGGGCGTGCCGCTGTTTCAGGAACAGGCGATGCAGATCGCCATGGTTGGGGCGGGCTTTACGGCGACCGAGGCCGATCAGTTGCGCCGTTCCATGGCGGCTTTCCGGCGTTCGGGCAGCATTGGAAAGTTCCGCGAGAAATTCATCTCGGGCATGCTCGCAAAGAATTACAAACTGGACTACGCCGAGCGCTGTTTCCGTCAGATAGAAGGCTTCGCCGATTACGGCTTTCCGATGAGCCATGCCGCGTCCTTTGCGGTGCTCGTCTATATTTCGGCCTGGCTGAAATGCCATTATCCGGAAATCTTCTGCGCCGCGCTGCTGAACGCACAGCCCATGGGATTTTACCAACCGGCACAGCTGGTGCGCGATGCGCGTGAGCATGGCGTACGGGTGCTGCCGCCCGACATTAATGCAAGCGCATGGGACAATATTCTCGTGCCGCGCGGCGGAGAGGCACGCTGTGCCCTGCGCCTCGGTTTCCGCGAGATCAAAGGCTTCAAAAAGGAAGACGCGGACAGGCTGTTTGCCGCACGGGAAGCAGGCACATTTGACGGCGTGCGTCACCTGGCGCTGGCGAGCCAACTTTCGGGGGCAACATTATCCGCTCTGGCCCATGCCGACGCCTTCCGTTCGGTGGGCCTCGACCGGCGCGAAGCCTTATGGGCCGTGAAGGGGCTTGATGGCGGCGAGGAAAATGCGCGGGTGCATTTGCCCGAATTGCCGCTGTTCCGACATGCCGACCCCGAACGTCTGCGCCATGAGGAGGAGGTGAAACTTCCGCCCATGCGGCTGGGCGAACACATCGTTCACGACTACATGACGCTGCATCTCTCGCTGAAATCCCATCCGGTGTCGTTATTGCGCACACGCCTCGCGGCACGCGGCATAATGAAGAACGCGGACCTCTCGATCCTGAAGGATGGTGCGAATGTTCTGGTGTCAGGATTGGTGCTGGTGCGCCAGCGCCCGGGCACCGCCAGCGGCGTCATTTTCGCCACGCTCGAAGACGAGACCGGTATCGCCAATACGATCATCTGGACACCCGTGTTCGAGAAATACCGCCGCACGCTCCTCACCGCGCGCCTTCTCGCCGTGAAAGGCAGGCTGCAGCGGCAGGGCATCGTCCTTCATGTCATCGCCGAGCATCTGGAGGATCTCTCCTCCGAACTCGAACTTCTATTGCTGGACAGAGCGGAATGGGGAACGCCGCCGACGCAAGCGAAAGGACAGCGGCAAAAAGGGCCGCGCGTCGAAGCGCGCAGCCGCGACTTTCACTGACCTGACCTCAGTCCTTGGCGCGTTCGATATAGGCGCCGTCTTCGGTCTGGACCACAACACGCGTTCCGACCGCGATATGGGGCGGCACCGCCGTCTTCACGCCATTGGAAAGAAGCGCCGGCTTGAAAGAAGACGAAGCGG
>CAIOYY010000010.1 GCA_903862715.1 uncultured Alphaproteobacteria bacterium | reverse complement strand
GCGGACGAAGTCGGCGTCCAGCTCGGGCGGATCAGGCGGTACGAAGCGCTCGAGCGTGTCCGCAACATAGGTCAGGGCCGCGATCCGTGCCGATTTCTTGTCGTTGCCATCGATCACCCGCCACGGCGCCCAGCGGGTGTCGGTTTCTTTGAACATGTCACCGATCGCCTGGAGATAATCATCGCGGCGCGCGCGGTTGCGAAAATCGTCAGGCGTCACCTTCCAGCGCTTCCATGGATGCTCCAGCCGATCCGCCAGGCGCTTGTCCTGCGCCTTCTGAGTAACGTGCAAGAAAAGCTTGATGATGTTGACGCCGTCGGCCTGCTGTTGCGCCTCGAACTCATTGATCTCGTCAAAGGCGCGACGCCAGTTCCGCTCGCTGGTATAAGCTTCGACCCGCTCGACGAGAACGCGGCCATACCAGGTACGATCGAAGATCGCGATATGCCCCTTACCCGGCAGCTTCTGCCAGAACCGCCACAGGAAATGGCGTGAAAGCTCTTCCTGGGTCGGCGCACTGATCGGCCAGACGTGGAAGTGGCGCGGGTCCCAGCCCGCGGTGAGGCGCTGGATAGCGCCGCCTTTGCCGGCGGCATCCCAGCCTTCAAAAAGGATCATGGTACGGAGCCCGCAGACCAGATGGCCGACCATAAGCTTCGACAGGCGTTTCTGTACATTGACGAGGGCGACTTCATAATCGCCCGCGAACGCTTCACCCTTCTCGAAATCCTTCAGATCGATCGCCAAGCCAGTCGCTCCAATATTCGAACAGCCTCCCATAAACTCTCAGGGAAGCCGGATTAAGCACAGCAGCAGCTTAATGGTTTCGAGAACGTCCTTCTATGGGACAGTTTTCGTGCCACCGTCCTCTCCTGCCAAGGCGGACATGATCGACCGGGACTAGCTTTTCGACGGTTCGACGATCCGGATATTCAATTCCCGCAACTGCTTGAGGCTTACCGGCGACGGCGCGCCCATCATCAGGTCTTCGGCCTTCTGGTTCATCGGAAAAAGCACGACCTCACGGATATTCGGTTCATCGGCGAGCAGCATGACGATCCGATCGATGCCGGGCGCCGAGCCGCCATGCGGCGGAGCGCCATATTTGAAGGCGTTGATCATTCCCGAAAAATTCTCGTCGACCTGATCCTTCGTGTAACCGGCGATTTCGAACGCCTTGTACATCACATCAAGCTTGTGGTTCCGGATCGCCCCCGACGACAGCTCCACGCCGTTGCAGACGATGTCATACTGGTAGGCGAGGATGTCGAGCGGGTCCTTGGTTTCCAGCGCTTCCAACTCGCCCTGCGGCATCGAGAAGGGGTTGTGACTGAAGTCGACCTTCTTGGCGTCCTCGTCATATTCGAACATCGGGAAATCGACGACCCAGCAGAACTTGAACACGCCCTGTTCGATCAGCCCGAGCTCTTCCCCAACCCTGGTGCGCGCGGCCCCGGCTAGTTTGGCGGCGGCCAGTTCCTTGCCCGCAGCGAAGAAGACGCCATCGTCCGGACCAAGGCCAAGCGCGGCGATCAGTTTCGCGGTCGCTTCCTCGCCATGATTTTTGGCGATCGGGCCACCAGCCTCACCGCCCTTGATGTTGATATAGCCGAGGCCGGCATGGCCCTGGGCACGCGCCCAATCGTTCATGTCATCAAAGAATTTGCGGCTCTTCGCCCCGGCGCCGGGCGCCGGGATCGCACGAACTACGCCGCCGCCTTCGACAATCCGGGCGAACAGGCCAAAGCCCGATCCCACGAAATGATCGGTCACATCGGCGATCTCAAGCGGGTTGCGCAGGTCGGGCTTGTCCGAACCATAGCGGAGCATCGAATCGCGGAAGGCGATGCGCGGAAATGGTGTGGGGGTGACTGACTTGCCATTGGCGAATTCCTCGAACACGCCATGCAGTACGGGCTCGATCGCCGCGAACACGTCATCCTGGGTGACAAAACTCATCTCGAAATCGAGCTGGTAAAACTCACCCGGGGACCGGTCCGCGCGCGCGTCTTCATCACGGAAACAGGGTGCAATCTGGAAATAGCGGTCGAAGCCGGCCACCATCAGCAACTGCTTGAACATCTGCGGCGCCTGCGGAAGCGCGTAGAATTTGCCGGGATGGACACGGCTCGGCACCAGATAGTCGCGCGCGCCTTCGGGCGACGACGCGGTAAGGATCGGCGTCTGATACTCGGTGAAACCCTGGGCGATCATCCGCTGGCGGATCGATGCGATCACGTTTGAACGCAGCACGATATTCGCGTGGATGCGGTCGCGGCGCAAATCGAGAAAGCGATACCGCAGGCGAATATCCTCGGGATAGTCGGCTTCGCCCGCCACCGGCATCGGCAATTCCTGTGCGGCCGACTGAACCGTCACTTCGCGCGCGCGCACCTCTAT
>CAIOYY010000009.1 GCA_903862715.1 uncultured Alphaproteobacteria bacterium | reverse complement strand
CTTTGCCGCCGGTCTGCGTGAAATCGAAGTCTGTTCGTTTGTGCCGGTGCGTCTGCTTCCGCAGATGGCCGATGCGGCAGAGATTGTGCGTCATGCGATTCAACTACCGGGACTGACTGTTCTGGCGCTGGCGCCAAACCTGCGCGGCGCAGAAGCAGCGCTTGAAGCAGGAGCGCACAAGATCACGATTCCCGTTTCCGCAAGTGAAGCTCATTCGCTGGCGAATGTCCGCAAGACGCGAAATCAAATGATCGAGGAGGTGGGTCGCATCGTCGAGTTGCGCAATTCTCGCGCGCCGCATGTACGGATCGAGGCCAATATTTCCGTCGCATTCGGGTGCTCGATTCAGGGAGTTGTGCCGGAAGACGAGGTCATCTGGCTGGCGCGTGAACTTGCGGCATCGGGCGCAGACGAAACCGGACTTTCCGATACGACCGGCTATGGAAATCCGGCTCAGACATTTCGCCTTTTCGGGCAGTTGCGGGCGGCTCTGGGCGAAAAAACTGGTGCGGCCCATATGCATAATACGCGCGGCCTCGGGCTCTCCAATTGCCTAGCGGCTTACGAGGCTGGAGTGCGGGTTTTCGATTCATCGCTTTGCGGGCTTGGCGGCTGTCCCTACGCGCCGGGCGCTTCAGGCAATGTGGTGACGGAAGATCTGGTGTTCATGTTCGAGTCCATGGGAATTTCGACCGGCGTAGATCTGGCGAAACTGAACCTTGCACGTGCGATCGTGACGGAATCGCTTCCTGGCGTTCCGGTCTATGGCATGGTGCCAGAAGCCGGCCTGCCCAAGGGCTTCGTGCAGGAAATCCGACATGTCTGACGCAAAGGCGCCGTTGCCGCTCGACGGCGTGCGGGTCGTCGAATTCACCCACATGGTGATGGGACCGACATGTGGCCTCATCCTTGGTGACCTTGGCGCAGACGTCATCAAGGTCGAACCGATTTTGGGTGACAAAACCCGACGACTGGTGGGCTCGGGCGCGGGCTTTTTCTCGACGTTCAACCGCAATAAAAAAAGCATCGCTGTCGATGTGAAGCAGGCGGCGGGTCGCGAAATCGTATTGAAACTCATTGGCGACGCCGATGTGTTCAGCGAGAATTTCAAGGCTGGAGCCATGGCCAAACTCGGTTTCGGTTACGAGATGCTGTCGAAGCTCAATCCGCGTCTGATTTATGTGTCGCACAAGGGGTTCCTGCCCGGCCCGTACGAGCAGCGCACTGCGCTCGATGAAGTGGTTCAGATGATGGGCGGTCTCGCCTACATGACGGGGCCGGAAGGACGCCCGTTGCGCGCCGGCGCAAGCGTCAATGACATCATGGGCGGCATGTTCGGCGCCATCGGTGCACTGGCGGCTCTGGCGCGGCGCGACCATGTTTCCCACGGCACGGGGCGCGGCGCAGAAGTGCAGAGTTCGTTGTTCGAGAACAATGTCTTTCTGGTCGCGCAACACATGATGCAATTCGCCGTGACCGGACAGGCTGCGGCTCCGATGCCGTCGCGCATATCCGCATGGGCCGTCTATGACATCTTCACGGTTCGCGACGGCGGGCAGGTTTTTCTGGCGGTCGTCTCGGATACGCAATGGCTAATCTTCTGCGATGCCTTCGGGTTTCCCGAGCTGAACGCCGATCCGCGGCTTGCGACCAACAACATGCGCGTGGGGGCGCGTGAATGGCTGATGCCGCTCTTGCGCGAAAGACTGGGCAGTTACACTGTGCCGCAGCTTTGCAACATGTTCGAAGCGCGTGGCCTTCCGTATGCGCCCATCAACCGGCCGCAGGATCTGTTCGACGATCCCCATCTTCTGGCCACTGGCGGACTTGCAGCCGTTCGGGCGCCCGCCGACGGAAGTGGAGCGCGACGGGATGTCGAAACCCGCACGCCACTTCTGCCGTTTATGTTCGATGGCGAGCGCCTTCCGATCCGGCGCCACCCGCCAAGGCTCGGCGAAGATACGAGCGATCTGCTTGAGGAATTGGGTTATTCAAAAAGGCAGATCGCCGAATTGTTCGAAGCTGGCGTGGCTGCGTCGCCCGAGAGCTAACCGAAACCCTTGCGCCTGAGCCGCGTCACCGCAAGATCCAGCGCTGACAGGAACGCAGAGCGATCGCGCGGAGCGAACGGTTTTGGACCGCCCGTGATGGCTCCTGTTTCGCGTAAATCCTGCATGAGATTGCGCGTCGCCAACGCCATACCGATCGAGCTTTCTGTAAATGGTCT
>CAIOYY010000008.1 GCA_903862715.1 uncultured Alphaproteobacteria bacterium | reverse complement strand
GCAGCGGACATTTGTTCTCCTGAAAGGACCCAGTTGGGCCAGGCGCCGACGGGTTTGTGTTAAAGGGCGCATCCCTCAACCGACGTGCCGCACTCGCGTGCGATACCACTGCCTTGGGGGCAGGCCGGCGCTGAACCGGCATCAGAATGCGTTTCGTTCGTGATCAGAAGCTGAACCGCTCAGCGTGTCGCGCGTCCCGAAAGACGCTCTTCCACAATGCCGACGGCAACCCTGAAGGCAGCTTCTATATCGAGTTTGGTCGTATCGAGCAAGCGGGCATCTTCAGCCATGCGAAGAGGGGCTGTCGACCGCCCGGAATCGCGCGCATCGCGGCGATGAATATCGGCCAGAACATCCTCGAAACTGATCGGGTCGCCCGAGCGCGACAATTCCAGCCAGCGGCGGCGGGCGCGCTCCTCGGATGTTGCAGTCACAAAAATCTTCACCTCTGCATCAGGGCAGATCACGGTTCCTATATCGCGGCCATCGAGAATAGCGCCGGGACTCCGGCCCGCAAAATCCCGTTGCAACCCGATCAGCGCCTCGCGCACGGCGGGCAAAGCGGAAATCACGGAGGCAGCCTCGCCCATCTCGGCACCGCGCAATTTTTTCTCATCGAATGTCGAGGGATCAAGCGCGCTGGCAATCCGCGCCGCCGCGTCCATATCATCCGGCGCAATCCCCTGATCCATCATGGTGCGCGCCACTGCCCGATAGAGCAGGCCCGTATCAAGGCACGGCCAGCCATAATGGGCTGAAAGCCGCCGCGAGAGCGTCCCCTTGCCGGAAGCAGCCGGACCGTCAATGGCAATTACCATTCCCGCACTCACGCGAACTGCGCGCCGAGATCGCGCATCAGCCGCGTGAAAGCGGGGAAACTCGTGGCAATCATCCGCTCGTCATCAACGCCCATCGGCTTGTCCGACGCCATGCCCATCACGAGAAAACTCATCGCGATCCGGTGATCGAGATGGGTTGCGACCATACCGCCGCCGCGCACATCGCCCGCGCCCCCTGTCACGATCAGATCATCGCCGTCAATGGCGTGCCGGACACCGGCTTCGGCCAGACCATCCGCCACGGCCTGCAAGCGGTCGCTTTCCTTGACGCGAAGTTCCTGAAGCCCGCGCATCCGCGTCTCGCCCTGTGCAAAGGCTGCTGCAACGGCAAGCACGGGATATTCGTCAATCATCGACGGGGCGCGCGCCGCCGGCACATCAACACCCTTCAAACTGGAATACCGGACCCGGAGATCGGCGACATCCTCGCCGCCTTCAATCCGGCGGTTTGTTTCGGTGATATCCGCCCCCATTTCGCGGAGCGTGATCAGCAATCCTGTTCGCAACGGGTTCATCATGACCCCGATGATCGTCACGTCAGAACCGGGGACGATCAACGCCGCAACCATGGGAAAGGCCGCCGAGGACGGATCACCCGGCACAATAATCGGGCGTGTTTTCAACTCGGGCCGCCCCTGCAGCACGATCCGGCGGCCGTCATGTCCCTCATGCGTGACAGTGACATCCGCACCGAAATAACGCAGCATTTTCTCGGTATGGTCGCGGCTGGCTTCAGCCTCGATAATCGTCGTGCGTCCCGGTGAATTGAGCCCCGCGAGCAGAATGGCCGATTTGATCTGCGCGGAGGCAACCGGCGTCTGATAAGTGATCGGCAACGGATCGGGCGTTCCTTTCAGCGTAATCGGACACCGTCCGCCCTCCGCCTGCGCCACGACCGTCACACCCATCTGCACCAATGGATCAAGAATACGCCGCATCGGGCGTTTGCGCAGCGAGGCATCGCCGTCAAACGTCGCCGTAATGTCATGACCGCCGACCACGCCCATCATCAGGCGCGAGCCTGTCCCCGCATTGCCGAAATCCAGCACCTTTTCGGGCGAACGCAACCCGCCAATGCCGACGCCACGCACCCGCCAATGGCCCTCGCCGAGCCGGTCGACCTGTGCGCCGAGCGCGCGGCAGGTATCCGCTGTGCGGAGCACATCATCGCCCTCGAGCAAGCCGGTGACCATCGTCTCGCCAATGCTGAGCAACCCGAAAATCATCGCCCGATGCGAAATCGATTTGTCGCCGGGCAAGGTGACTGTGCCCGTCAAAGCACCTGCACGGCGCGCGGAGAGGGGCTGGGGAGTGCCGGAATGGCTATTCGACATGAAACGCGTCCTGCTTGACTGGAAGAACAATTCGACACGGCGTCGAGCCGCATCACGCCATGCGCCACTAGCACAGGACGCGGAAGGCGTCATCCCGGAAGACACGCCGCATGACGCAATTCTGCGTAAAATGCGTTTTCCGTTTGACAGCGGACGCGCACGCGACTAACCCCTGCCCGATCATCAAAGAGAGGTACACCGTGGCCAAACCCGAACTTGGAACAAAGCGGCACTGTCAAAGCTGCGCCACAAAATTCTACGATCTTCAGAAAGATCCTATACTCTGCCCCAAATGCGGCGCGGTTTTTGTGCCGGCTTTGCTGCGCGGACAGCCTGAAATCGCCGCCAAGGCGGTCGATGACGAAGATGCGGATGTCGAGGTCCTCGGTGATGAGGTCGAACTCGTGTCGCTCGACGAAGTTGAAGCTGAAGAAACCGGCAAGGAACTGCCGATCGACGACGTCGATGTGGATGTCGAGATCGAAGACGATATTGACGATGACGAAACCTTCCTCGAGGAAGAGGAAGAGCGCGACGATGACGTGATCGATCTGATCGACGGCGATATCGAAAAGGACGAAGAAGTCTGAGTCAAAGCACTTGAGTAAGACGCGCCCCCCGTCTATAGACTGGGGGCGTTATCGGCGGGGCTCTTCACGTACCCCCCGTCAGATGAACCGGCGGGTGCCCAAATCCGCCGTCGAAACGGTTGGGGTCATAGCTCAGTTGGGAGAGCGCTTCAATGGCATTGAAGAGGTCGTCGGTTCGATTCCGTCTGGCTCCACCACCCTTCGCCTTCGGCTTCGGGTGGCTTACGCCACTTGGGGCGTTAGCCGCGCGAAGGCGACCTTAGGCGAAGGAGTGCCGCCCGAAGCTTTAGCGAAGGGG
>CAIOYY010000007.1 GCA_903862715.1 uncultured Alphaproteobacteria bacterium | reverse complement strand
TTCAGCGGCGTCATGAAGAAGCGCCGCGAGCCGAAATTCTCTCGTTGCGCGCGGGCGCAATTCGCCCGCAATGCGCTCGACCAAGAGGCAATGCTGCGCGACCGAAAAGGCATGCGCGCCTTTTGTCTGCCCATTCCAGCGCGCCACGCGTGCGAGGCCATGCGCAATGTCCTCGATCTCGATATCAAGCGGCGAGGGATCGAGGAGATCGAGGCGTCGCCCGCTCAGCATCCGCTGCCACGCACGGGGACTGGTCAATTTTTTTGACGAAACCATCATTATTCCCAGGAGTGCCCTGTGCTTCTGTAGCGCAAACCATATCCGTTAGGCGATGGCATGAAAGCGCTTTCCGCATATGGCACGCCAAGGACCGAAACGTCGCCGAATTGCATACCTTGGGAACCTACCCGATAATGGGGCAATACGGAGGAGGAATGTCCATGGCTGTCGCTAAGATACTTGCCTCGGTTACGGGCGGGGCACAGGATGTCGCCGTCATCGGTTACGCGCTGGCGGCGGCCAAGCCGTTTAACGCACATGTAGTGGCGATGTTCGTGCGGCCCGATCTTGCGGAAGCGATCGCCTTTTTCAGCGACGGTGTTTCCGTCGCCGTGGTCGATGAGGTGATCAGCGCGAGCCGCGATGCGGCGGAGGAGGCGTCGCATCGCGTTGAACAGACTTTGGCGCGTACTTGCGCCGCAGCCGGTATTGAAATCATTTCCGCGCCTTCGAGAAAAGATCGCACGACGCTTTCGTTCCATCAGGTACAGGGGAATCTGAGTGATCGTCTCACCGAGGCGGCGCGCCTTTCGGACGTCATCGTTTTCGGTCCGTTGCAGGATGGCGACAAGATTGGCCTTACCGATGCCTTCGTGCAGGTGCTTACCGAAACAGAGCGCCCCGTGTTGCTTGCGACGCCTGAGGTGCCCCCCCATTTTGCACGCCGTATCGCGATTGGATGGGATGGGAAAACGGCCGCTTCGCAGGCCGTCAACGCCGCGCTTCCCTACCTCGCGCGGGCGGACAGCGTGGAAATACTGAGTGTACAGCGTAGCGCCGGCGCGCCGCAGCCCACAGCGGCATTGCGGGAGTATCTTCTTCTTCATGGCATTGCCTGTACGGAACGCGTGATCGAAAGAAGTTCGCGCACAACTGGCGAGGTTTTACTCGACGCCGCGACCGCGACGGCGGACCTTCTTGTGGTGGGTGGCTATGGCCACAGCCGCATTCGGGAAAGCTTGATCGGTGGGGTGACGCGCCATGTCATAGCGCACGCCAAACTCCCGGTTTTTATGATTCATTAACGCTGCAGGTCCCGTTTCGCCTCTATTCTGATTAGGATTTAGGCAATTGTAGTTTTGGCGCCCGCGTCTTTCACCCATCGTGGCAACGGCCTGTTTAGGCTTTTGGGTTAATTGAGAGTGCACTCTCGATGGGCTGAATTTGCGGATGACTCGTTCCCCCGCGCATTTGAATTTTAAAGCCGGCCAGGTTCGTTCCCGGCCCGCACAACTGCGCTATAAACGGGCGCCATCTCGCCGCTTACCGTGGGGCGCCTTTTTCCAGTCCAATGGTTCGTTGATTTTGGCATGCGCCGTTAGCGGTGTGGTGGCGGGATTTCTTATTGCCTTCGCCAGCGGCGCGAACGCTCAAACGCCATATCTCGATATGTTCGTGGCTTTGGGCGCGCTTGGTATCGCCGCCGCCGCCGCATGGCGCGCCGCACGCGCAGAAGTCAAAGTCGAACTGCTGGAACATCACGCGCTTGCCGAGCGCAGTTATGAGGTGTTCATCGACAATGCGATCGAGGGATTTTTTCGTACGACCTATGACGGAAAATATCTAAAAGTAAATTTGGCGCTCGCCCGTATCTATGGTTATGCAACGCCCGAACAATTGATGAATGAGATTACCGATATCGGCAACAGCCTTTATGTCGATCCGGCGCAACGTTTTGCGTTTATGGAGCGGATGAAGACCGAAGGCATCGTTCGTGAATTCGTTTCGGAGATAAAGCGCCGTGACGGACAGACGATCTGGATCACGGAAAATGCCCGCGCCGTTTACGACGACGAAGGACAAGTTCTTTTCTACGAAGGTACGGTCGAGGACATTACGACCCGTATCCAGACCGAAGAAGCTATGCGTCGTGCGCTTCAGGAAACGCAGGAAGCGGCTCGTGCAAAATCCGCGTTCATGGCGGCGATGAGTCATGAACTCAAAACGCCGCTGAATGCCGTAATCGGGTTTTCGGACCTGATGATTCAGGAAACCTTCGGACCGATTGCCGAGCCGCATTACGCCGGCTATCTGGTGGACATTCACCAGAACGGCGTGAAGCTGCCGGAAATGATCAATGATATTCTCGACCTGACACGGGTTGAGGGTGGCCTTATGAAGCTTGACGATGAGCTTGTTGCGCTCCGCGATGTCATTCCCGGGGTATGCGCAGCGGCGATATCTCAGGTCGCCCAAGCGCCTGCGATCGAAACCCGGATACAGGACGAGTTGCCCCTGCTGCGCGCGGATGAAAAGCGCGTGCGCCAGATACTGACCTATGTTCTGTCAAACGCCGTGAAATTTACCCCGCGCGATGGCCTGGTCTCGCTTGAGGTCACACGCCCGTCCGCCGGGGGGCTGGCGGTGGTCATCAGCGACACCGGGATAGGAAT
>CAIOYY010000006.1 GCA_903862715.1 uncultured Alphaproteobacteria bacterium | reverse complement strand
TACACATAATGCACTGCCATGGGATGGTTATGCGGCTGATAGATTTCATCACGACGAACCAGGATGCCGGTCTCCACATAAGGCATGAACTCCTCTTCGGGGTAGGAATCCGAGACCGGTAAAACTACAGCTTCGTAAAACATCGCCATTGGTTTCTTGCCCGCAAGCATGAGTTCAAGCTCGCGTTCCTCGTGCGGGCCGACGCCTTCGGGAAAGTATGGCTTTTCTGGTTGGTCGTTCATCGTCTTAGTTTCTCAATTCCGCGTCGCCAGGACAACCGCCTGATGTAAATCGGCGGCCCCGCTGCGCGCTTTTTACCAACCCGATTTGGCCCCTGTGTGCCCAACGCGTCCCTCATCGAGGGTAAGCGCAATGGCGCGCGCAAACGGGACAACCATCCCTCGCGGTTGCCGCCGCGGGTCGGTCGCCTTTGGCCGAACCGTATTCCTCAACCCAAGCTTCCATGAGGTATGTCAGATATGGGCTCACCAGAGCTACTAGTTGCGAACACTCTGATCGCCAAAACCGCGATAGATGTGGTTTCCACGATGGCTGGAGCCGACGCACGCAATAAGCAGGCCCGTTATCAGGCCGATATCGCGCGCCAACAGGCCGAGTATCAACGCAAGCTCGCCGAGAGCGAAGCAGCGACCTTGCGCCGCCGTGCCGATCGCGCCCTCGGACAGCAAGCCGCGAAATCGGCTGCAGCCGGGTTAGATCTTGGTTCGGGATCGGCCCTACTAGCGCAACAGAGCCTGGCTGGCGAAGCCGAAATGGAGGCGCTCAGGATCCGCAACGGGGGCCTGCTGCGGGGAATGGAGCTCGATAGTTCTGCGAATCTCGCGTTATCGCGCGCGCGTAGTGCCGCCCAAGACGATTATCTGGGTCTGAGCACTCGTTTGCTGAACAGTCATGAGAAGTGGAGGCAATTGCCGTGACCATAAGTTCTGAAATTTCCAAGATAACCTATCTTGGAGATGGCGCGACGGCGTCATTTCCCATTCCGTTCTATTTCCTCGCGAATGACGAAGTGACCATCATTCATACCGGCGAAGACGCAACCGAGACGGTCTGGAGCGAGGGCACGCATTATACTTTGACCGGCGCTGGACTGCCGGGAGGTGGCACCGCGACCATCGCAACCGCGCCATCGGACTTCACTCCTGAGAACGGTACGTCGTTGACCATCAAACGGAATCTCGATCTGGTTCAGGAGACCGATTACCCCGAAGGCGGACAATTTCCAGCCAGCGCGCACGAACAGGCGCTCGACCGTATCGTCATGCTTTTGCAGCAAATGGACGAGGAACTCGGTCGCGCTCTGAAGATACCGACCTCCGATGTGATCGGAACGGATGTCGAGGCGTCGTCGGCAATGACGCGTGCCCAGAAGATTGTCTGTTACGACGATGACGGGAATTTAACGGAAAGCGTTTTGACGATCAGCCAGATCGAAACAAATGCGACTGATGCAGCCACGAGCGCCGACGACGCCGCCACGAGTGCCGCGGCTGCGTCTTCGTTCGCCAATGCTGCGGCTGCTTCTGCGACCGCTGCGGAAGGGGCTGCCGATGCGGCGGCGATGTCGGAAACGAATGCGCAGTCCTACGCGAGCCAGGCGGCATCGACGCTCGCCAGCGCCATGTGGCGCGATATCGTCCGCCTGACGGTGGCGGAAAGTCCTTATTCCGTTTCCTCGGCCGACAACGGGAAACTCCTGGTGTGCGATTCCACGGTGGGGGCGATTTCCGTGCAGCTTGGAACGATCGGAGCGCTGGGTGAGCCGTTCAACGTATCGGTGAAATGGGAAGCCGGGGCGAACGCTGTATCCGTGATCCGCGCCGGCGCGGACACCATCGACGGCGCAACGTCCTATGCACTGCCGGAGGCGGGCTCTGTGATGTTGATCGCCGATTCATCGACTACGCCCGATCAATGGGAGAAAGTAGAAATAAACGCGACGACACCGATGACTTTTACCGCCCTTCCCACACGCGCCAAAACCGCGACCCGGTTGGCGTTATTCAATCTGACGCGATAGGAGAGCCACGATGGCTGTTAACAACGATCCCGTATTTGCTAAGACACCCAAACACTCCGCGGCGGCGGTGTCTGCTGCCAACTTCTTCCGGAACTACGGACATTGACAATCTTCCCGATGAAGCACTATCGATCTGAAAATCCGGAATCGGCCGCAAGGTCTATCGTTCCGCCCACAGCACGCCTGAACTTATGGGGACGATTGGTCTCGCGGCAAACCAGACCTACTAAGGCGGGCATTA
>CAIOYY010000005.1 GCA_903862715.1 uncultured Alphaproteobacteria bacterium | reverse complement strand
GGGCGATCTTGTCTCGATCGCTGAAGTTGTGCGCGACCTTCATCGCGCCAGCGGCCAGCCAGAACAGTCCTATAGCGAACGCCAGCTCTATGAAGCCGCGCTCGCTCGCATGGCGCGCGAAGTCGCCGCCATCGAACGGATCGACGAACAGGCCGCGGTCAAACGCGTTGAAGGCGCACTGGTCAAAAAGGCCGCGTAAATTGTTCTGTTACAGCGAATAAAGAAACGGCCCGAAGCGATTGTTTCGGGCCGGTTTTATTGGAGCACTTCAATCGCCTCTGGAGCCGCTATCGGCAGATTGGGGCCGTTATAGGTCTCCATCCAGCCGCGGACGCGCACGCGCCTGCCCGCCCAGATATCCGGATCGATCCCACCCGCACGGAAATGGCGCATGTCGTCGGGCGCGATGGTTACCGTGAAATCGGTGCGATAGTCGTCGCCGAAATTCAGGAAATAGCGTCCGCGATAGGAGGTAACGTCGAGGATCGTCGCCTCCATGATCTGAAAACTTCCGGCGAGACGGTCTTCGCCCGCCATGATGTCGCCGAGGCTGAGCACTCGAAAATAGGCATCGCCCCAATGCCCGTCATTTGCCGCACGCGCATCGCTCTCGACCCTCAGAAGCACGACGGAACACGGCGCGCTGGCAATATCCGGCGCAACACGAAGTACACCCTCGCCCACAAGGCGCGCCTGCAGCCAGACATCGCCCACAAAAACATCGGCGATGATGCGGCCATAGCGGTCTGTCCCTTCGCCCACCGGTGCAATCCGGAGCGTGCCCTCACCGACAGCGCGCGTGAGCGCATCGCGTGACGCAGCGAGAATGTCTTCGCCTGGTGTTTCGCCGTCCGAGCCCGGCGCAAGCACACTAGCAAGGCGTATCTCTCTGCCCTCCCTGGTGAGAAAGGAATCCCCGGTAACGGCGCGAAGAAACCGGGCATCTTCGGTGCCGCTTAAAGGACAGGTATACGGCGCGCCCGATGGCGGCGCGGCCGATAGCAGAAGGCCTGCCGCGGCTAACACCGCGACAGGCCCCCAATGCCTTTTCTCAAAAATCAGACGCGTAATTTGGATTAATTGTTCCACTTTCCGCCGACATTGAGACCGTAACGGCCCGCACCGATCATCATGACCGCGAGCGCGCTGCACAGGAAGAAAAGTTGCGCCTCCATCGCATGCGCGCCAAAGCCTTCCGCCATCGGACGCTCGGTGTTGAACCAATGATTCATGTCACCAAAGGTATGGCGCAGCATGATCGCGCAGAACATGAAGCCGGCAACAAGAAAACCGGCGACGCGCGAATAGATGCCGACCATCATCAGCAGCGGCGCAATGACTTCGCCTAGAAGGGCAAGCACAAAGATGATCGGATCGGGAATAGGATCGGTATTCGCAGGAATGTTGTTGGTGCCCATGATCGTCTCGCCGCCGTGAAACAGCATGAGAAACCCGAGATTGAATCGGAGAATGAGTTTGCCGAGATCTGAATTGAATAAGAGTCCCATAGTCCCCCCCAAGGGTTTTGTTTGTTTGGCGCGACGACACTTTTCGGACGCAGCGTGGAGCGGAGGAGAGCCCTTTTTTTGTCTCCCTGCAAGCCCCGCCTCATGATATCAGCACGTTGTCGCCCGCGAACATTTCGTGAAATTCCCTGCCCCAGAACCGCATTGCCGCTTCGTGTCGCAGGTCTCCAGCCTTAGAATAGGGCCATGTCTTCTTCGCTACTGCACACGTCAACGCATGTTTTATCTGCGGGGCCATCGGCCCTCGCGGAAGCGGGCAAACTTATCCAGGAGGGACAGCTCGTCGCCTTCCCGACTGAGACCGTTTATGGCCTCGGCGCCAATGCCTTTGAAGAAGCCGCGGTCAGTCAAGTGTTCGGCGTAAAGTTGCGGCCCCGCATCAATCCTTTGATCGTGCATGTTCTTGACCTCGCGGCGGCGGAAACGCTCGTTGTTTTTCACGAGACCGCACGAAGGCTCGCCACCGCCTTCTGGCCCGGTGGTTTGACGCTGGTGCTGCCTCGCCGCGCGTCCACTCCGCTGGCCTACCTTGTTAGCGCAGGTCTCGACACGGTGGCGGTGCGTGCCCCGTCGCATCCCGTCGCCCGCGCACTCCTGAAAGCGGCCGGCGTTCCCATTGCGGCGCCAAGCGCCAATCGTTCGGGCCGCATCAGCCCCACCACCGCCGGACATGTTCTGGAAGAATTGGACGGGCGAATTTCGCTGATCCTCGATGGCGGCGCCTCCGGAATTGGGGTGGAATCGACCGTCGTCGGATTCGATGGCGAACGCCCGGTATTGCTGCGCAAGGGAGCCGTGCCGCGCGACGGCATAGAACGCATTGTGGGGCCGCTTTTCTCGCATGACGGCGAAAGCCTGCTTGCACCCGGCATGATGAAAAGCCATTACGCGCCGCAGGCAGGCCTGCGCCTCGGAGCGACATCGGTCGGTGCGAACGAGGCTCTGCTCGCATTCGGCCCCAAGCCGCTGGACGGTGATTTTCCGGTTCTGAATCTCAGCACCCGGGGCGATCTTTCGGAAGCCGCCGCCAATCTTTTTTCGATGCTGCGAAGCCTCGATAAACCAGGGATCGGCGGTATCGCTGTTATGCCGATCCCTGACATCGGATTGGGCGAAGCGATCAACGACCGCCTAATGCGCGCCGCTGCGCCGCGCGGCGCGGGAGGTGAGCATGCATAATGTCTCCAGCGACATCATCGATCGGCTTCGTGGTGCGGTCGATGCTGGCGGCGCGACCACCGACGCTGCCGAGATCTCACCCCATCTTAAGGAATGGCGTAATCGCTGGTTCGGCCAGACGCCGCTTCTTCTGAAGCCCGCCGATACCGCCGCCGTCGCCCGGATCCTCGCGATCTGCAACGAGACCAGAACGCCGGTAGTGCCGCAGGGCGGCAATACCGGCCTCGTTGGAGGACAGATTCCTACGCAGGGGGAGATTCTGCTTTCGCTTGAACGCATGAACAAAATTCGTGCGATCTCACCCGACGACAACATGATCACGGTGGAAGCGGGTGCGATCCTCGAAAAAGTGCAGGATGCCGCCGACGCGGCCGACCGCCTGTTTCCCTTGAGCCTGGCGGCGGAGGGCTCCTGCACGATCGGCGGCAACATCGCCACCAATGCCGGCGGTATCAATGTGCTGCGTTACGGCATGACGCGTGATCTCGTTCTCGGGATCGAAGTCGTGCTCGCCGACGGGCGCATTCTCGATCTCATGCGGTCCTTGCGTAAGGACAATACCGGCTATGACCTGAAGCAGGTCTTCATCGGTGCCGAAGGAACGCTCGGCATCGTTACGGCCGCAACCCTAAAGCTCTTTCCGAAGCCGTCCGGATATGCCGTTGCTTATGCGGCACTTTCTTCGGTCGAAGACGCTGTCGACCTGCTCAACCGGACACAAGGCGCGACGGGCAATCTTGTTACCGCCTTTGAGCTTCTCCCGCGGTCGGGCCTCGATCTCGTGTTGAAGCATATCGACGGGACCATCGATCCGCTGCCAGGGCATGGCGGCTGGTCGGTGCTGATTGAAATGCCGACATCCTCCGCCTTCGACACGACGACTATTCTGGAAGATGCGCTCGCCACCGCTGTGGAAGACGGCCTTGTCGTCGATGCCGTCTTCGCCAAGAACGAGCGCGACCGCGAAGCATTATGGCGTCTACGTGAGACCATGCCGGAAGCGCAGCGGCTGGATGGACCGTCGATCTCTAACGACATTGCTGTAAGACTTGGTGATATTCCTCGCCTGATTGCCAACGCCTATGCGGCCATTGAGAAGGTTTTGCCGGGTTGTCGCCCCTTCTCCTTCGGGCATGTAGGCGACGGAAACATCCATCTCGCGGTGCGGGCGCCGGAAGGACAGGCAGATGCTCTGCTCTCAGCGCGGAGCGAAATCGAGGCGGTTATTCTCAATGAGGTGGACCGGTTGGGCGGGTCGATTTCCGCCGAGCATGGGCTGGGGCTCGCCAAGAACGATATCAACGCGCGCTACAAGAGCGAGGCGGAGTTAGACCTGATGCGGGCACTAAAAACCGTATTCGATCCGAACAACATCCTGAACCCGGGGAAACTCATCCCCCGGGACTAGGCAACATGCGTGGGTTTACGGCGTGCCCGGCGTGGCGACCGGCGTGACTTCGACAAGGTGCATCGTGAACACCAATGTCTGGTTCGGGGGGATAACGCCGCCCGCGCCAAAGGCGCCATAGCCGAGCTCGGACGGGATCACGAGCTCCCATTCGTCGCCTTCCTTCATCAGCGACAGCGCCTCGACCCACCCCGCGATCAGGCCATCGGCCGGAAATTCGATCGTCTCTCCCGGCATGGTTTCGTCGAACACGGTGCCGTCGATCAAGCGGCCGGCATAGCTGACTTTGACCATGTCTTCCGGTGAGCTGAGCGCATCTCCCATGCCTGTCTGGAGGACGCGGTATTGCAGACCGCTCGGAAGCACGGTCACACCGTCCTTCGCTGCATTGTCAGTCAAATATTTGGCGTTCGATTCCGGGCTAAGATCATAGGCCGGAGCGGGAGCGGCTTCCGGTTCGGCTTCCACCTGTTCGGCGGGTTGCTGCCCACAAGCCGTCAACATGGCACCGCCCAGACATACCACTGCCGCAGCAGCAAGAATTTTCGACCGCATGAACCGCCCTCGTAACAAATCGCTTCGGGGCTTCTTCTGGCATAAAATGAGCGTTGTTGCGAATGCTAAGGCATGAAAATGCGTTCATCTCCTTCCCTCCTGCCCATCCTCGCCGTTGGCGCGGTTATTCGGAATGACGCTGGTCAGGTCCTTCTGGTGCGACGCGGGCGGCCACCGCGCCAGGGGGAGTGGAGCATTCCGGGGGGGAAGGTCGAATGGGGCGAAACGGTCCGCGACGCACTTCTTAGGGAAATCCGGGAAGAAACGGGACTTACCGTGGAAATCCTTGGCCTGATCGAGATCGTCGATTCCTTCCTCAAGGATACGGATGGCAACCTGGAATGCCATCATGTCCTTCTGGATTATACGGCGCGGGTGCTGTCGGGAACGCTGCTCGCCGGTGACGATGCACTGGAGGCGTGCTGGGTCTGGGACCTGGATCTCGACGCCTATCCCATGTGGAGCGAGACGCGCCGGATCATTGCGGCTACGCGCGTCTAGAGAAATCCGAACGCGAGATCGCAGAGCACCAAAAGACCGAAGGCGGTTACGATCACGCCGGAAATATGATTGATGCGCCGCATGGCCTTCGCGTCGATATGACGATGAAATGTGCCCGTCAGCGTTGTGATTGCAAACCACCACAGAGCTGAACCTGTAAATACGCCGGCCACCACCGTCGTTGCCGAAGCGAAATCGGCGTCACCGCCGGAAATCGTTCCAAGGCCCGCAAACAACGCGGCAAACCCGATAAGTGTGGCGGGATTGGTGATGGTGAGAAAAAAGGTACCGGCGACGGCAGCCAGTAGTGTCGAGTCGCCCAGCTCTTTTGTTTTGACCGGACAGCCATCGCGCGGGTCCGATATCTGGGCTCGGAAATTATGGATGCCATAGGCAATCAGAAGAATGCCGCCAACAAGTTTCAGCGGCATGGCATAGCCTTCGATCAGGCGTGAAATTGCGGTCAGACCGAAAGCGCTGATGGTCGCAAAGACACAATCACCCACCGCACCGCCAAGGCCCGAAACAAATCCGTTGAGCGAGCCATAGGCAAGAGTGCGCTGAATACAGATCAGATTGACAGGCCCGATGGGAGCCGCGACCAGAACGCCGATTACCGCGCCCCCAAAAATCAGGAGAAAGAACGACTCCATTCCTCGACTTTTCCTCAAACGTCCCAATGCAGATGACGCGGCTTGCCCCGATGCGTGAAGCAATTCCGCCTCCAATTTGGCCAGCATGCCTACCGACAATGCAACCCCTACTCCATCCGACCACCCGGTCAAGTTTATATGGGCGCTTTTCGTTCTGAAGGCCCTAATTCCTTCGCTTTCGGCCCCAATCTTTTCTTAATTGAATGGCACCGTTCTTCACGGTTCCCCATTCCGGAACCAGAAGAATCGTTATGTATTCTTAATTGTGCAGACATTCATAGGAACTGGAGAATGAGTCACTTCGAACTTGCTATGAAAGGGTACCGCTTGACCACGGCGGAAATTCTTTATCACCGCCCTGACCATCCGGCCCTCTTACAATCCTATATTTGGCAGGAATACGATCTGAACCCGGACTTCCCGGTGCTCAATCGCTTCCTCTCTTTTTGGCAGAAAGAACTTGAAGGCAAATTGCATTCGGTCTGGGTTGCAGCCAGCGGCCTCGTCACGCCAAAGGAAATGCGTTTTGCAAGCGGTCATTACACGCTTCAATAGGCATTTGCGGTAATACCACGTGCTGCCTCACCTGAAGCGCAGAGGCCGTCCGGCGCCTGCCGGCGCGACGATATTCTCGCGCATGGCAAACGCGCCGCGCACAATGGTTGCAACCGGCCATCCGGTTGTCTCGCGCCCAGCGTAAGGTGTCCAGCCACAACGCGACGCAATCGAGGAATCGGTAATCTTCCTCCGCGCCTTCAAATCCACGATCGTGAAATCGGCGTCGTATCCAAGCCCGATACGTCCTTTGCACGCAATGCCGAATATGCGTGCGGGACCAGCGCTCGTAAGATCCACCATGCGCTCCAGAGAGAGCCGCCCCTCCTTTACATGATCAAGCATGAGCGTGACCAATGTCTGCACACCCGGCATGCCGGAAGGCGTTTGCGGATAGAGCTCCCCCTTTTCCGCCAGCGTATGCGGCGCATGGTCGGACCCCACGACGTCGATTAATCCGTCATTTATGGCCTTCCACAGCGCCTCGCGGTGACAGGGTTTCCGTAGCGGCGGATTCATTTGCGCCCGCGTTCCAAGGGCTTCGTAACATTCCGGCGCGATCAGCGTTAAATGCTGCACGGTCGCCTCGACCGTTACCAAATCGCGCATCTCGGCAAGAAGCGGCAATTCCTGCAGCGTCGTGACATGCAATACATGCACATGTCGGCCAGCGTCACGCGTAAGGCGCATAAGGCGTTCGGTCGCCCGGCGCGCCACTTCCTTATCCCGCCACACCGGATGGGTGGATGGATCGCCCGGCAATGCGAGCGGAAAGCGTTCCTTGAGGCGCGCTTCGTCTTCCGCGTGAATGCTAATGCGGCGCCTGCCCGATTTCAGCGCGGCGAGAATTTCATCATCTTCGGCCAGCAGCAAATTTCCGGTCGATGACCCCATGAACAATTTAACACCCGCGACGCCCGGCATTTTTTCCAGTTCGGCAAGATCCGGTGTGTTACCGGCGGTGGCGCCGATGTAAAATGCATAGTCGCAATGCATGCTTGTTTCGGCGCGCGCGAGTTTATCGGCAAGCGCAGCTGCATCCGTCGTCGGCGGAATGTTGTTCGGCATCTCGAAAACAGACGTAACGCCGCCCAGCACTGCGGAGCGGCTGCCGGTTTCCATTGTTTCCTTCTGCTCGAGTCCGGGCTCGCGAAAATGAACATGCGTGTCGATGACGCCGGGCAGAATGTGAAGGCCCTTCGCATCGAAGATTTCGGCTGCGTCGGCCCCTTGCAGTGCGCCGATTTCGGCAATTTGTCCGTGGCGAATGCCGATATCTGCCTGCGCCACGCCTTGCGGGGATACGCAGGTTCCACCACGAAGGATCAGATCGAATGTCGTGCTCATGCCGTTTCTTCCAAAAATGCGATGACATCGCCGATGGGGCGCTTGTCTCCGATATGTATCCGATGCCAGAGAGCATAAAACAGTAAATTCCAGCAGGCAGCGCCCGCGCGTTTATCTGCGCCACGGGCGATTGTCTCGAAGAGATGCGCAACGGCGTCCGGGCGGCAAAGCTGCGAAACGCCTTCGTCGCGCGCGACCAGTGGTGCGAGCGTTCTGGCGCGGCCGGAAATCCATTCTGCTGCGGGAACGGTGAAGCCGCGCTTCTTCGAGAAAGGCTCCGCTGCGGGAAGCGCATTTTGCAGCCAGCGGCGTAAAAGATATTTCCCCTGCCCGCGCGAAATTTTTAGGCGGTCAGGAAAACGAAAGACGAGACTGGCAACGACCGGATCGAGAAAGGGCGTCCGGCCTTCAATGCCGTGCGCCATCAGGCAGCGATCGAGCTTCACCAGGAGATCGTTCGGGAGCCATTCAGCGATATCGCTTGCCTGTGCGCGTTGCAGTTTCGACCAGCTTTTGCCTTCCGTAGAGAGCTCTGCGGCCGAAATGCCGGAACGCCAATTGGCGTTTTCTTCACGCAAAAGGCCAAGACCATCCAGCACGCCATGACGACGCATTTTCCGTCCGCCGAGAAGACGCGGACGCAAGGCGGTGCGGTAGCGCCCGTAACCCGCGAATAATTCGTCCCCGCCCTCTCCGCTTAAAACCACTTTTACGTGCTTTGCCGCTTCTCGCGCCAGCAGATAGGTGGGCACGATGGCGTAGTCGGCCACGGGATCGTCCATCACGCCGGCAATAGCGGGAAGGTGATTCCAGAAATCCTCTTCCGTTACCGCGATCTCGACATGTTCGGCACCCGCCGCTTTGGCGACACGGCCGGCGTGCTCGCGTTCATCGCGCGCTTCCGTCCCCGGAAAACCCGCTGTGAAAGCGCGAACGGGGCGCTCGTTCAACCGCGCCATGCAGGCGAGCACGACAGATGAATCGACGCCACCCGAGAGGAACATCCCATAGGGCACATCGGAAATTTGATGAACGCTCACACTGTCCATCAACGCAGTGTCCAGGAGAGCAAGCGCTTCGTCTTCGCCAATGTTCAGCGGCGGGCCAGCGGGCAATGCCGCGATGGCCGAGCGTGTAGCAACGCGGCCACGGGAAATTTCCAGCGTCTCACCCGGCAGAACGCGCGATATGCCTTCGAAGATCGTTTGAGCGCCGGTGGTAAATTGCAGTTGCAACAACTCCGTTGCCGCGTCCGTCCGAACATTGCGCTTCCCCAGTCCTGCTCGCAGCAATGCCGCGGGCTCAGACGCGAACCCCATCCCGGAGGCGGTCTCCACGTAGTAGAGTGGCTTGATGCCGAAGGGATCGCGGGAGAGAAATAATTTGTCCTGCGGTGCATCCTGTAGCGCGATGGCAAACATGCCGCGCAGGCTTTTGGCAAAGGCACCGCCTTCTTTGGCATAGATGAAAAGAGGGACTTCGCAATCGGATTGGGTACGAAAGACACCTTCCTGAAAACTCGCGCGCAGCGTCAGATAATTATAAATTTCCCCATTGGCGACCAGGGCGGTTTCGCTGGGACCGTAAAGCGGCTGATTCCCGGTTTCGAGATCGATGATCGCAAGGCGCGTCTGCAATAGTGAAACGGCATTCGCCGAATATTGCCCGCCGCCATCGGGTCCGCGATGCGCCAGTGCGCGCGCAAAAATGTCCAGCATGCCGGGTGCCGGAGGCGCTCCGTCGGACGAGATGAAACCGGCGATCCCACACATGATTGGCGATTATCCCTGGCGTGCGGATATACGCCGCGCTTTCTCGAATAGATCCATATAAGCCAGAACCACGGCGTCTTCCGAGAATTCCGCGGCCACGCGCTTTTTGCCATTCTCCGCGAGTTGTCGTCCGAAGTCAGGGGCGCTCACAATCCGTAATATTCCTCCGGCAAGTGCGCCGGGATCATCAACGGGCGTCAACAGACCGTCTTTGCCATCGCGCACCAGCCAGGACGGCCCCACTGCAGCCGTGGCCACCAGCGGCGCACCATAGGCCCAGGCTTCGACGACCACATTGCCGAATGGCTCCTCGCGTGAGGGATACACACAAAGATCGGCGGCCTTGAAAAGGCTTGCGCGATCCGTGCGCCAGCCGAGAAATTTTACTCGTTCCGCAATGCCAAGGTCCCGGGCGAGCACTTCCAGCGACGCGCGTTCTACGCCCTCGCCCGCAATCCACACCCATAGATCCGGAATGGTAGCGGCGGCGCGCAGAAGAACATCGAGCGCCTTATTGCGATGAAGGCGCCCCAGTGCGAGCGCGACGGGCACGCCTTCGGGCGTGCCGAGCACCGAACGGTCGATAGCATCTCCCTCGTCTATCCGAGGGAAATTGGGAATGAGAACGACACGGTCTTTCGGCCATCCGCGATCGACGACATAACGGACGAGATCGGGCGCATTGCAGACGAGATAGTCGCATTTCCGGAAGTGCCGCAATTTATAATAACCGCCGAGCCGGCCGATCAGCGCGTAGTTACCTTTCGGCATA
Source organism: uncultured Alphaproteobacteria bacterium (assembly GCA_903862715.1). Classification (GTDB taxonomy): domain Bacteria; phylum Pseudomonadota; class Alphaproteobacteria; order Micropepsales; family Micropepsaceae; genus CAIYRG01. The sequence continues at coordinate 4,481 of CAIOYY010000005.1, read as the reverse complement.
TGGGCGGAAGCGCGGCTGGCGAAGGTAAGTACGATGTCGGGCGCAAAGTGCTTTACCATCCGTCTCAGGCGCCGGGAGGTCCAGACATCGAACGGCCCACCAAATTTCAAGGTGTCATACGGGATTCCGGCCCGTGCAAGATCGGCGGTGTGAACGGGGTTGTCGCGCAGCGCCGCATGAACCGGAACGCCGTGACTTTTCAGCGCAAGATTGAGGCTGACGAAAAATGCTTCCGCCCCGCCCAATTTGCCGCCGCCCAGGGCTGTGAGAACCTTGAGACTCATGCCTACCGATTTACCGGAGTTTCCGGCCCGCCGCGATAGCAGGCCTCTTGCCTAGGGAGGGTCCTCGCACTAGGTGAGGACGATGCAGACTGGGGCCATTCTGAACGACCGCGCGCTTGTCACCCTGACGGGGCCGCAGGCCAAGGAGCTCTTGCAGGGATTGGTCACCAACGATCTCGACACACTGCAGGAGGACGGCGCCCTTTACGCCGCCCTCCTGACGCCACAAGGCAAGATTCTTTTCGATTTCATCATCGTGCTGACGGGGGACCGTTTATGGCTTGATTGCGCAAAGGCGCAGCGGCCTGAGCTGATCAAGCGGCTGAAGCTCTATCGCCTGCGCGCGAAAGTTGAGATTGCCGAATCCCATCTTGCCGTCGGGGCGGTTTGGGGCGACGCCCCTCTCCCTGGGCTGCCGCAGGATGTCATCGTCTTCGACGATCCCAGGTTGTCCGCATTGGGTAAACGCGTTTTCGCGCCGCGCGATGTTCTGGAACGCTTACTCCCCAACAGCGGTTCGTCCTATCACGCGATGCGCATTGCACTCGGCGTGCCAGACAGCACCGATATCCCATCAGATACAGTATTCGCGCTCGATGCCGGCTTCGAAGAACTTCATGCTGTCAGTTTCCGAAAGGGTTGTTACGTCGGGCAGGAGGTTACCGCGCGGATGAAACATCGCACGAGCGCCCGAAAACGTTTTTTAATTGCAGAGGCAGAAAGACCCTATCCCTTCGGGACGGCCATTACCGCGGCAGGCCGCGAGATTGGAACTCTTGCGTCTCATTCAGATACGGTCGCGCTTGCGCTTGTAAGGCTGGATCGTCTTCCGGAAGCCGGGAAGGACAGTGTAGCAATGGAGATTGAAGGACGACCCATTGTCCTTCGAAAACCGGAATGGCTCCTCCTCTGACTTATGGATCCATTCCCGCAACCGGGATGAATTGGCGGTAATCGGAGAGATTTGGAGATGAAGCGCGCTATCGGGAACGCAACGGAGACATCCGCCGCAGAAGGGAATGCCGGCAGTGATGCCGCACCAAAAGCGGTGCCACGTACCAGGACGAGGCTCGGGCGCGCCGTCAGAACAAAATCTGTTCCCAGCAAAAGCGACGATCACCATTGAGCGAGAAAAACTGTACCTGGCCGGGAGAAGATCCGCTTTACCGTGCCTATCATGATGAGGAATGGGGCGTACCGGAATATGACGACCGTGCGCTGTACGAGAAACTTGTTCTGGACGGCTTTCAGGCAGGCCTTTCGTGGATCACGATTTTAAGAAAGCGCGAGAATTTTCGCCGGGCTTTCAGCGGCTTCAATCCTGAAAAAATTGCCCGCTATGGCGACAAGCAGAAGACGCGACTGATGGCCGATGCCGGTATCGTGCGCAGCGGACCCAAGATTGACGCCGCTATCCGCGGCGCACAGCTTTGGCTGGAGATCATGGAAAGAGAACCGGGCGGATTCAAAGACGTGATCTGGAAGCATGTGGACGGCAAGCCGAAGATCAACCGCTTTCGCAGCATGAAGGACATTCCGGCGAAAACGCCGATGAGCGAAAATCTCGCCAAGGAGTTGAAGCAGCGCGGTTTCAATTTTTGCGGGCCGGTAATCGTCTATGCTTTCGCGCAGGCCGTGGGCATGGTGAACGATCACCTTGTTACCTGCGCGCGGCACAAGGCCTGTTCCGGCGCAAACGCCTAGCCGCGTCCGCGATAGGGTGAGACACCCGGGTCGGACAGCCAGACGCCCTTCGGCAGGCGTCCGGTTTGCCAGAAGACATCGATCGGAATGCCGCCGCGCGGATACCAGAACCCCGCGATACGGAAAAATTTCGGTGCGATCGCGGCATCGATGCGCTTGCCGATCTTCAATGTACAATCTTCGTGGAAGGCCGCCTCGTTGCGAAAGCTCATCAGATAGAGCTTGAACGATTTGGATTCGAGAAGTTTCGCGCCCGGACAATAATCGATCACAATATGCGCGAAATCCGGTTGGCCGGTGATGGGACAAAGGCTCGTGAATTCCGGAGCGGTGAAGCGCACCACATAATCCGATTTCGGATGCGGATTGGGAACGGCATCGAGCACCGCATTGTCGGGCGATACCGGAACCGGGACATCGCGGCCCAGTTGCAGTGCCGGGGCTTTTTCCGCTTTCAGTCTTCTTCGTATTGGCATGACTGTCCGTAGGAAGGGCGCGAGAGTTTTACCCGGTGAATTTCCGGCAGTTTCGTCTTTGCGCGCGCAAAAATATAGCGCGCCAGATTTTCCAGCGTCGGCGTCGAAAGCCCTACGACCTCGTTGAGCAGGCGATGGTCGAGCTCGGCGCGGACTTCCGCCAGCACAGCATTGACCTCCTCGAAATTGCGTACCCAGCCCATTTCCGGGTCCGGCGTGCCCCGCAGCGTGACCTCGGCATAGAAGCTATGGCCATGCATGCGCCGGTTCGTATCGCCCGCGCCTTCAAGGAAATGCGCGGCGTCAAACCCGAAATTCTGGGTGATTTCTACAATCGGCTTCGCCATGACGGGGGCTTTCGCAGGACTTAGGGGCTTCCGTCAAGCAGGAACCGGTCAGGGTATCCCGAGGATTTTGTGCGTCTGGAGGCTCAGCCGCCATTCCGGATGCGCCAGGCAGAACGCGGTCGCAGCCTTTGTATTGGCCGCGGCATCCGGACCATCCATGGGCTGGAGGTAGAAATGGGAGAAGGCGAGACCGGTATATTGGCCGGGTTCTGCCTCAGCCTGCGGGTAAACAAATTTCAACTCGTCTCCCGAGGCCACCATCATAGCCGCCCCGGCCTTGGGACTGACACAGACCCAGTCGAGGCCCGCGGGCACCGGCAGCGTGCCATTGGTTTCCACTGCGATTTCGAAGCCCCTTTCGTGCAGGGCATCAATCAGGGCGGCATCCACCTGCAATAATGGCTCGCCGCCGGTGCAGACGACATAGCGCTTGTCCGTTACGCCTTGCGGCCACTGGGCGGTGACAGCATCGGCCAGCGCCCTGGCCGTGGGAAATTTTCCGCCGCCTGCTCCATTGGTTCCTACAAAGTCCGTGTCGCAGAATTTGCAGGTAGCGTGCGCGCGATCTTCTTCTCGTCCTGTCCATAAATTGCAGCCGGCAAAGCGCAGGAATACCGCCGCCCTGCCTGTACGCGCGCCCTCCCCCTGAAGGGTGTAGAAAATCTCTTTGACCTGATAGGTCACGCAACATCTCCACGATAGCGCGCATAACCGGCTGCCCGGAGAATGCACGCGGGGCATGCGCCGCAACCATAGCCCCAATCATGCGCGACGCTGCGCTCGCCAAGATAACAGGTGACGGTTTCTTCACGGATTAAATCGACCAGCGCCGTTCCACCGAGTTTTTCCGCAAGCCGCCATGTATCGGCTTTGTCGATATGCATCAGCGGCGTGTGAATATTGATCGGTTCATCGAGACCGAGCACCAAGGATTTCTCGACCGCAGCGATGGTTTCGCTGCGGCAATCCGGGTAGCCGGAATAGTCGGTTTCACACATACCACCGACGAGAGCGCGTATATCACGACGCAAACCCAGCGCCGCGGCGGTGGTGAGGAACAGCAGATTGCGTCCTGGAACGAAGGTCGTCGGAAGCCCTTTCTCCCCCAGCACAATGGCGACGTTGTCGGTAAGCGCCGAACCGCCTATGTCGGCAAGGACCCCGAGGGACAACACATGATCCATGCCGAGCTTCGGCGCCCACTCGGGAAAAGACGCGCGCAAGCCTTCCAGCACATGTGGGCGCGCCTCCATTTCCACGGCGTGACGCTGGCCGTAGGAAAATCCGACGGTTTCGACATGGGCGAACATTTCGAGCGCCCATGCGAGACAGGTCGTCGAATCCTGTCCGCCAGAAAACAGCACAAGAGCTTTGGTCGTTATCATGAGGTCCATTTAGCCCAAGCCCGCGCTGCGGGCGAGGCTTTACGCGCAGAGGGCGATGGTGGAATCCATCACGCGTTCTGGCGGGAAAGTGATCGTCACAACCGTTCCCCGGTTCAGAACGCTCTTTATGGTCAGATTTCCCCAATGAAGACGGGTGAAAGCGTTGGCCAGCGGAAGACCAAGGCCCACGCCCTCAAAGCGTCGGGCAAGGCTGGTGTCGAGCTGTTTGAAAGGCTCCAGCGCGTGCGAGATGCGGTCTGGCGATATTCCTATCCCGGTGTCGCT
>CAIOYY010000004.1 GCA_903862715.1 uncultured Alphaproteobacteria bacterium | reverse complement strand
GGCGGACCTTCTATCGCTGGTATGATCGTTATCTTGAAGGCGGCCCAGAGGCGCTGGCTGATCGACCCTCGGCGCCTTCGGGGTGACGCTCACTATTATCGGTTTCGCCGGAAAGGCTTTCACCCCCGAACGCTCGCTGTGGCTCATTTTCGTGCTGGGTTGGGTTATTCCCTTCGCGGTGTGGAATTACCTGATGGCGTTCACGACCTACCTGAACCACACGCACCCCGCGATTCTGTGGTTCGACGATGAGACCAAGTGGAATCGCTATCGCGGTAATCTGATGGACACGGCCAATGTCATAATGCCGGTCAATATCGCGCCGCTCTATACCAAGGTCATGGCCCACCCTGCGCATCATCGCCGTATGGTCGTGCCGGTCTATGCGCTGCCCGATGCACAGGCAGAACTCGACCGGACCTACGGCAAGCAGGTAGAATATATGCTGACGCCGCGCGCCTACATAAAAATCTACCGCGCCTGCAAGCTGTTTGATTTTGAGCGCATGTGCTGGACCGATTTCCGCGGCGCGCCTACCGTCTGATCCTCGCAAATACAATCGCCGCATGACCGGTTCAGCCGGGCCATAGCAGTCGCGTACGCAGAGATGCGCCCGTTTTATGGAGCGGCAGCTACGGAGGATCGTCGCTCGTCTGCCGCGCAGCGCGTCGTGACAATAAAACCGTCGGAAAATGCGCCACACGCTACAACGAAAACCGCCCGCGCGGGGCGCGGGCGGTGATCGACGGATAGTCTGACGGTGACGCGAACGCTTATGGAATCCGATAGTTCAGCTGAACACCGAACACATTCGCACCGGCTTCGGTGCGTCCCGCGAGATTTCCTCTGAGCGCATTCTCGGGTTCAGCCGCAGTTTGCACGATCGATTTTTCCGGCAGGAACATGTGCGCATAGGAAAGCGACAGGTCCATATTGTCATACACCCGATAGCCGAACCCGGCCGATGTCCAGGTGCGATCCGCGTCGGGAATGCGGGGTCCGCGCGTGGAGAAGGGAATCGGGCTCTTGTCGAGCGCGACGCCACCGCGGAGCGTCCAGCGATCATCCGGCGCATATTCCAAGCCACCGGCGAAGAACCAGGAATCCTCCCAGTCCGCGTCGGTCACGTCATCAGGTTGAAACGGATTGGCGGAGACGACGCGTAATTCCTTGAAACGGCTCCAGTTCGTCCAGTCGGTCTCGAACATGGCGGTCCACTGATCGTTCAAGGCGAAGCGCGCCCCGAACGTAATCTTTTCGGGCGTGGTCAGCCTGGTGGTCGCCTTTGTATCGATCAATATGCCGGCTGCATTGGCGAGTGTCGCGCCGATACCGTCATTGTCGAGCGTGAATTCGAGATCGCCGGCCAGTTTGTGGTGGACGGCGGAATGATAGGAAAGACCGACGGTCAGCTGATCGGTGACATCAGCCATGATTCCGGCCACGAAGCCGAAGCCCCAGTCATCGGCGCGGAAGGTGCCGTCGCCATCCTGCGCGCCCGGCACCGAATTCGGCACCGAGTAAAGAAAGCCGATGGTGCCGATGTCGATCGCATTGGATAGCGTGCCCTTGGCATATTGAATCTGCGGTCCGGCGGCAATGCTGATGCGGTCGGTAACCTGATAGGCCAATGTCGGCGTGATATTGAGCGTCATCAGTCGCGTCTGATGGGCGTAATAGCGACCGGCCCAGCCGCCGTCATAACCGGTAGCGAGACCCCAGGGCGCATAGACCACAAGGCCCGCGCTTAATTCCGGCGACAGGCGCATGCGGGCCGCGAAGTTCGGCACATAGGCGGTCTTGACGAATTCGCTCTGCGTCATGTCTCCGCCGGCGGGCGTCATGGCCGATGTCGTGGCGAGGTCGTAGTCGGCGGACGAGTGCGGCAGAAGCGCGATCATGCTGATCGACGCGTCGTAATGGCCGACATCGGCTGTCGCTGCAGGATTATAGGCGAGGAAGGTTGCATCCGTTCCGGTCGCGCTGGCGCCCGCATAAGCCGCGCCCATGGCAACGGTGCTGGCTTCGCGCAGGCCGTAACCGGCGGCGGCCGCCGGATGGGTCAGGGCCTGGGCCGTCAATACGCAAAGGGCCACCGAGCAGGTGCTCTGGGCAGCCAGAGAAATCAACGACATGTGTTGTTTGGGCACGAGAATCTCATTGTCTTCTGGAGCGTTTCGCGCCTATTGTTAACCATCAACTCCGAAGAAATTCTTAAAGCACAGGAAAGCCGTTCCGCTCTTTGGTGGATCTAAAGCGCCGACCCCTGGACTGTTCCCCTATGGCGGCACACAGTGCCGCTACCAAACCCGAGACGGAGGCAAATAATGCGTTTGTTTCTCCTGCGGCAGTTAAAGAACGGCGTGGCGCCAAAGCAGCCACGCACACGCCAGATTCTTCTCGCGCCCCTTCTTTTGATCGGTATATCGCCATTGGCATCGACGCCGCTGAGCGCCGCAGAGGGCGGGACGATCCCGGATTTTTATCGGAACAACACAGCCTGGAGTACGCCGCGGGGAAAAAATCTGGATCCGCCGCCGCCCGATACGCCGGGTGCGCATGGGCCCATCGGCGATCATCCCGATTATCCGCATATGGGAAATATTTCCGGCATGCCGACGCCGCGCATTGGCGATGACACCAATCCGCTGCTGCTACCCTGGGCGTCGGAACGCATGCGCCAGACGCGCGAGGAAATCGTATCGGGCATCGCGCCTTTCGATCCCGCCGCGCGGTGCTGGCTTCCGGGCGTTCCTGGGATTCTCAGTTACGGTGTGGCGCCGATGTATTTCCTGCAGACGCCCGAGGCCGTGACGATTGTCTATGAACGCGGCCAGCTCGCGCGCACCATTCTTCTCAACCAGCCGCATTCGGAAAATCCCGTTTTAAGCTGGCATGGCGAATCCATTGGCCATTACGAAGGCGATACGCTGGTGGTGGACACGATCGGGCTCGATGACAGGGCGGTAATTGATGTCTTCAACGTGCCTCATACGACCCAATTGCATGTTGTCGAGCGCTACCGGATTGTCGATGATGTGCTGCATGTGTTGCTGACGGTAGATGATCCAGGCACGTTTACGGCGCCCTGGTCGGCATCCAAAACCTTCGATGCGGGCAACACCACGATGGAAGAAGTGATCTGCCAGGAAGGCGCGGACAATTTCACCGAGGATCAGGTTCCGATCCCGGTGGCAACGCGTTTCGATTTCTAAACGAAGGACGTTAGGCGGTCGCGATCAGCTCGAAGGAACGCAGACGCGCGGCATGATCGTAGACATCCGACACGATGATCAATTCGTCGGCGCCGGTTTCCGCGATCAGTGCGTCCATTCCTGCGCGCACGGTGGCGGGTGAGCCGATAATGGAGCGTGCCAGCTTGTCCAGCGTTTGCGCCTTTTCCATCGGCGTCCAATAGGTTTCGATGTCTTCAATGGGCGGGCGGCTGAGACCGCGCGTGCCGCGAAAACGGTCGGCGACCGACATCTGCTGGGTGGTGGCGAGGCATCGGGCTTCCCTGTCGCTCTCGGCGGCGATGATGTTGACGCCGACCATGGCGTAGGGCTGGGCAAGCTGTTCGGAAGGCTTGAATCGGCTGCGATAAAGCTGCAGCGCGGGCAGCAGCAGTTCGGGCGCGAAATGCGATGCGAATGCGTAAGGAAGACCAAGTTCGGCGGCGAGCATGGCCCCGAACTCACTCGAGCCAAGAATCCATAACGGCACATTGGTTCCCGCGGCGGGAACGGCCTGAATGCGCTGGCCGGGCACCGCAGGCGCAAGAAACGCCTGAACTTCGAGAACATCATTGGGGAAGTGATCGGAGGCGTCGGGTGGACGGCGTATCGCGCGCACGGTCAGTTGGTCGGTGCCGGGCGCACGGCCCAAACCGAGATCGATTCTTCCTGGAAACAATTGTGCCAGCGTGCCGAACTGCTCGGCGATGATATAGGGCGCATGGTTCGGCAGCATGATGCCGCCGGCGCCGACGCGAATGGTCTTGGTTCCGGCCGCGATGTGCGCGAGAACCACCGCCGTCGCGGCGCTGGCGATCCCGGGCATGTTGTGATGCTCGGCCACCCAGATGCGCTTGTAACCCCATCCTTCGGCATGGACAGCGAGATCGCGTGCGTTGTCGAGCGCTTGGCGCGCGTCGCTGCCTTCCCTGACACGGACAAGTTCGAGAATCGATAATGCTGTCATGCCGGATGTCCGCGCCTCAATCGCTTAGCGGCGGTTTCCCGAGACTACGCTCCAGATGGCGAGAATGATGATCGCGCCCACCACAGCGCCGAGAAAGCCCGCGCTTTCGCCCGGCGCGTACCAACCGAGATATTGCCCGAGATAGGTGGCAAGGAACGCGCCCAGAATGCCGAGCACTGTCGTCAGGATGAAGCCAGACGGTTCGTTTCTGCCGGGCATCAGGAATTTCGCAACGATACCGGCAATAAAGCCGATGATGATGGTCAGAAGAATTCCCATGGCGAATGTCCTTGGTTGAAGGAGTGCATCTCGAAACGGTGCATATTTAACAGATGCCGATGATACCATCCGGACCGTTCGCCCGGACAATTAAAATGCTCCGGGGAGGATGTCCCCGGAGCATTCCCGTATTGACGTGTATGCCGGTAGGTAAGCGCTGCTTAAAGAACGCCGCGCTTATGAATGCCGACGACCACGCGTTTCGGCAGGAACGCCTGCTCCAGAACGGCAAGTGCCTTCCGCGGTTCGGCCGTCCCGCACATGAACACGTCGAACGCCGCATAGCCGCGTTCGGGCCATGTGTGGACGCTGATATGGCTTTCCGCCAGCACGGCGACACCGCTGATCCCGCCATTGGGCGTGAACGTGTGGAGATGGATGTGCAGAAGCGTCGCGCCTGCGGCTTCCACGGCATCCGTCATCGCCTGCTCGATACGCGCTTTGTCGTCGAGGCCTTCGGCTTCCCAAAGATCAACAATCAGATGGCTGCCCGCAAAGGTGACGCCTTCACGCGTGATGAAATGATCCGCCGGCAGCGGCGCGGGCGCCGTGGCGTTCGTCTGCGGAGAGGGTGTGAGCTTTCCGCCGTTGATTGCCGCCAAACCGTGATTGCGTCGTGCCATGTCGGTGACCTTCCCAAAGTGAAAGCATCCAAGCGCGCCGCACCGGCGCACCCACCCAAGAAGAAAGCGGCGGGCGGAAGAAGACTTCCGCAACACGCCGCTTTGGATCCACTCTTTCGAGTAGAGGGGGAGATATAGGTATATGGCCTGCCTATTCAAGGGCTTCGCCAAAAAAACCGCCGGGCTCCTCGCCGTTGGCCCCCGCGGGTGTTTCACCTCTTGTTAACCGCAGCCCGTATTTTACGGCGGCGAAAGCATCAGCTGCGCCGGCTCGATCAGCATTTCTTAGGGCTTTCGGTGCGAAAAAAGCAGGCAAGGAGCCGCCATGCGCGCGATTATTGTCCTCTCTATTGCCATGATCGTCCTTGCCATCGCCGGCTCGAAATTCTTCGAGTCGCGCGTTGACACCGATATTCAGGCGAATACCGTGGCCACCTCGGCGCAAGCCGCACGCGCGCAGTCTTCCGGCAATGCCAGCCGCCGCAAAGTGGAAATCGAGTCGTCGGAAGACGGTCATTTCTATCTTGATGCGAAGATCGACGGCCGTGCCGTCGCCTTCATGGTGGACACTGGGGCGTCGGTTGTCGTCTTGCGCGAATCAGATGCCCGGCGCGCGGGAATCCGCGTCGCCCGAGCCGACTTCACCACGCCGATGTCGACCGCCAACGGCACGAGCTACGCCGCGCCCGTCATGCTCCGCCGGGTTGCTGTCGATGGCATCGAGCTACGCGACATACGGGCGGTCGTCGTTCGCGACGAGCAGCTTGGCGTAAACCTTTTGGGCGCGACCTTTCTGAACGCCCTGCGCCGCTTTGGCGTTTCGGAAAGCAAATTGACGCTGGAAAATTAAAACACGCTGCAATGCAGCGTGGACCGCGTCCCATCCCATTGCCCGCTTCATACCTAAAGCGTTTTGGCGTTAGACTGACGCCGCCAGGGAGGCCGCCATCACGGCGGTTGGCAGAATCCGGTTTGGTCGTCAGGTCTGCACGAGGTCTCGAAAACGAAGATTCGGCATTCCTTCCGTTCCAGTCATGGATCAAGCAAACGGGGAGAAAAAATGCGCTTCACGGCAGGAACGGCGTCAGTGACGGCTTTGTGCATCTGGGGCGCGATGACGCCAGCTTTTGCGCAGACCAATATTTTCACGACCGAGAATTTCCACCAAGACAGCGCGTTATGGACCGACCCGGCCTATTACCGGAACAACAGCGTAAGCGAGCTGCGCGAGATGCAGGTCGAGGTTCGCTATGGTGAAGAAGGTGAGGCCGTCGAAGGCGCGCTCGATCTCACAAGCCCCTATCCGTTCTCCACTGCCCAGGAACATTACGAAGCCTGGCTGGCCGAAGCCAATGGCGGTACCAGACACACACGCTATACGATTCCCGACTGGAGCGGGCGCTGGGAAGGCGGCGGCGACGGTCTGAATGGCGGAGACAACCCGGCGAGCGCAGTAGCGGCCATGCTGACACCGCAGCATCAAGAGTATTTCGTGCAGGCAGCCAAAGCCGCCGCAGAGGGGCGTGATTGGTGGGCGGGTGCGTTCTGCCTTCCCGGCGGGTTTCTCGCGGCGATCGCGGGTACGGATGAATTCATCACAACGCCGAACCAGACATGGATATTGGGCGCGGGGAATGGCGGGAATTATACCCGCTGGGTTTACACCGATGGCAGCGGTCATGTGGCCGAGGATTACGAATTTCCCAAATGGCACGGGGAATCCATCGGCTTCTGGGATGGCGATGCACTGGTCATCCACACCAATCAGATACGCGGGTGGAAGGGCAATGCGTTTGAATTCACTGACGCGTTGGAAACCGTCGAACGTTATCAACGCGTGGGCGACGTGATCGAGGGCGAGATTACGCTCTATGATCCGGAGGTGTTCGTTCGGCCCTATTATTCAAAGCTCACCTATCAGCTGCTGACGGATACCGCGCCCGAATTCCGTCCATTGTTCAACAGCTGCACCGACACCAACGGGCCTTCCAGCAAGGTCTATGTCGATGATCAGGGGTTCCTGAACGAGCGTCTACCGGGCGAGCAGAATTATTGGGACGCGACAGACCCGGCGCCGTGGCGGACCTTCTTCGACCTCAGCGATGAGCGTTATGGGCGCTATCGCGCAGGGGAAGAAACCGCACCGGGTCAATAGAACTCGCGCGTCAACGGGCCTGCACACCTCCGGAAATCCTTCGCGGGTGTGCGAACTTTCTCATCGGAAGGAACTGCCATGAAGACGGGACGCTTTCTGTTTCTGTGTGCGTTGGCCTCAACGACGAGCTTTGTTCCATCGGGATATGCCCTTGCACAGAGCAACCCCATCTATACACCCTTGAGCGAAGCCAATGCCGCGATCTACCGGCCCGATAGCGGGCCAGCGCCACATGTCGCCTTCATCGTCGCGCATCGCACCGCGAACAATTTGAACACTGAGGCCTGCACCGAGCTCGCCGCGCGTGGCTTTCTGACACTGTGCTTCAATACTCGCTTCCATAACAATGAAACCGACGTCGATTGGGAGAAGCTCGCCTTTGACGTGAAGGAGGCGGTTGATCTGGCGCGGGCGCAGCCCGGAATCACACGCGTTATCCTGCTCGGGCATAGCGGCGGCGCGCCATTGATGGCGTATTATCAGGCGGTGGCAGAAAATGGCCCGTCCTATTGCCGTGGGCCCTCGAAGCTTTCCCCGTGTGACGACGACGACATTCCCGAAAACATGATACCCGCCGACGGCATCGTGTTTCCCGATGCCCATCCCGGAAACGGTGCGCAGGCGCTGCACGCGCTGAATCCCTCCGTTTCGATTGTCGATGGCGAAATTGTCGTCGATCCGGCGCTTGACCCTTTCAATCCTGCCAACGGTTTCAACCCCGATGGAGCATCTCATTATTCCGACGAATTCCGTGAACGCTACTATCGGGCGCAATCGCGCGTGATGAACGATAAAATCGCGGAAGCCGAAGCATTGCGTGCTCGCATTCTTGCTGGACAGCATCTTTATCCGGACGAGGACATTTTCCTCGTTCCCTTTGGCGACCAGGCGGGCGCGGCGCGGCTCGATTTGATGGACCCAAGCGTGCCGGAATTTTCGGCGACCGTTCAGCCGCGCCCCTTTTTGCGCAATGACGGCACGATCATTACGCAGATCGCGCACAGCGTGAAGAATCCGGAGCCGGATCAGGCGCGCGACAATAGGCGGTTTCGCGGCGGTGTGAAGATACTGACCATCACGTCATTCTTAAGCGCGAACGCGATCCGCTCAACGCATTCGACGGCGGCGGTCGATCATTGTTCGACCAATTCCTCCGCAACCTGCGCCGTGCAAAGCATTGAAGTGCCGACGCTGATCCTCGCCATGGGCGCCTACAATCACATTCGCCAGCAGGAGATCATGTTCGAAGTGTCGACCGCCGAGGATAAGGAATATATCGTGATAGAGGGCGCGCTGCATGGCTACAATCCCTGCACGCAATGCGAAACTTTTCCGGGGCAATATGCGAATTCGGAGCGAAACACCTTCGATCACATCGCCCAATGGGCGGATGCGCGGTTTTGATCCGGAAAAGGCGCCGTTACTGTGGCGCTGATGCAACCTCAACGCCGTTGGCCGAGCGCGCGAGAATGGCGTTGATAAGTGCTTCGTCGCGATCATAGCGATCGGCCGGAAAGGTCATAACGCCGTTTGGGGAAGCGGTTGCAGTCCAGTACAGCATGTAAACCGGCAGCGGCGTGTTGAGGGGAAGGAACTGCGTCTCACCGCTTTCGATAGCCGCACGAAGTGGCTCAGTGCCGGCGTCTGCGTCATGCGTCAGCGCGAGCGAAGCAAGCTCGAATATGTCCTGAACGCGAACACAGCCATTACTCAAGGCGCGATCATCCAGCGCGAAGAGCTGTTTGGCCGGGGTGTCGTGAAGATAAACGTCAAAACCATTCGGCATGTCGAGCATCAGCGCGCCCAACCCGGTCTCGGGACCGGGAAGTTGACGAACGCTGTAGAAGAACTGGGCGGGTTCAACCTTGCTCCAGTCGATCTGATGCCCATAGGGATCGGTTTCCAGCGTATCGACCAGAACCATGTTCCGTTCCTGCAGGTAATTTGCGTTGCGACGCATGTAGGGCAGGAGGTCGCGCGCGGCGATATCGCCCGGAATATTCCACGGAGGATTGGCTTTAACCGCAATGGCTTCGGTACGCAGGATTGGGGTCTGACTTCTTTCGGCGCCGACCACGACGCGCGAGGAAAGCTTCACCTCATCATTGCTGACAAACTGCAGGGTCTGAGCGGGAACATTGACCATGACGCGATGGGCCTCGAAACGCCGCGGCAGCCAACGCCACCGCTCCATTGTTCCCCGTCAGCACCTATGGCCCAGATTTGAGGTTGTGATTTAAGGAGGATTTGGGTCTCGTCGTAGTGACGAAGGAACGAAGATGAGCCCTAAATCCTCAAGTACCAAAAGGCCTGCTGAGCAGGTTGTGAAAGACAT
>CAIOYY010000003.1 GCA_903862715.1 uncultured Alphaproteobacteria bacterium | reverse complement strand
GTCTTACGCATGGCACGGATCGTGAAACCCAGGGAACCGGAAATACGCCTGTGTCAGCCCGGTCGGTTACGGGCGAATCACGGCGGCACATTTGAACCCCTCGATCAGAGGCCGATCCATGACGGGTCGTCCAATATGTCTCGGACCCTTAAGAGCAACCGCCGTGCCAACTCCGCAGCGCTCTGACCTCTGCAATCTGTGCCAGATCAAGACGAATTGCGGGGATGGGCGTTCGGTCCCGTACCGTTGCGGGGCGCGGCGACGGCGCCGCGCACAAGTTCCCTGCTATCTCCGGGCTCGCATTCCCGAGAGGGATTGGATAGACCCGGAAATGTCGTCGGGGTCGGCAACGAATGTTCGTCGTCAGACCTTCGGCCATATGATCCGAGAGAGGGCATGGCCTTTTTTCAAGACACCGGACCCTCTCGGGAGCCGTTTCTGAACGCCCCCGCATCGGTTTTGTGGTTAATCGGCGTTATCCTTGTCGCGCATGTAGGGCGCGTGCTGCTGCCCGCCACGACCGCGGACGATATCCTCGTCACCTTCGCGTTCATTCCTGCGGACTACAGCCAGATCCAGACCTGGGCGACCTATCTCTTTCTCCATGGCAGCTATGCGCATGTCGGGTTGAACTGCCTTTGGCTTCTGGCCTTCGGCCCGCCGGTCGCCCGCCGCCTGGGAACATTCCGCTTTCTCGCCTTCTATTTTTTCTGCGGCGTGGCTGCGGCCGCGGCCCAGCTTGCCTCAGATTGGGGCTCATCCGTGCCAGTGATCGGCGCGTCGGGCGCCATAGCGGGTCTGATGGGGGGCGCCATTCGCATATTATATACGGAGCGGCATCGGGTGTTCGGCGCGCCGCTCGTTTCGGTCTTTTCACGCCCGGTAATGTTTTTCACCGCCATCTGGCTGGCGATCAATGTCGTCGCCGGGGTCTCCGGCCTTGGCCTCAGCGAGGAGGGCGATCTGATCGCCTGGGTCGCACATATGGGAGGCTATTTCGCCGGCCTGCTGACAATCGGGTTGTTCGATCGCACCGCCGCCCCTGTGGGGTCCGCCTGAAACCCGCGACGACATGTCGTTCCTGCCCGCCGCAAGGCAAGCCGGGACGGCAAGCCCCTTGCTCCGCTCTTTGCTATAGTAAGAAATAGTCCGAGAAGGAGACGGCAATGACGGATGAATTCGGCGCTCAGCGGGCGGGCGAGCCCCCGGCTCAGCCCCCTGCGGAAATTCTCCGCGAACCTTTTCCCGTGGCCCGTCTTCTATATGCCATCCTGTTTGCGGTCATCGCCTCCGTCGTTTTCTGGGTGGTGATCGTGATTGCCGTGCTGCAATTCGTGACGGTGGCTATCAATGGCGAAAAGAACGACGAGCTGGCGCAATTCAGCCGGCGCATGAGCCGTTATATGCAGGAAATGTTCGATTACATCATGCTTGCGCAGGATGAGCGTCCGTTCCCGCTGGGTCCCTTCCCTAAAGAGTGACCCTTTGACGGCGGACAATGCCGCGTTTGGCGCCGATGATGCGCGAGGAGCCGAGGAGAACCTGTGTCCATGAAGCAATTGGCCTTGATCGCGGGATTGGTGCTTGCGGGTGCGCTGGCCTGGTATGCGCTTTATGGCGTCGAAGCGCCGCCGGTGGCCGAGGTCGCGCCGCCTGCCCCTGCCGAACTGGGACCATGGGGCATCGATCTCGACGGCATGGATAGGCGCGTCGCGCCGGGCGATGATTTCTTCCGTTACGTCAACGGCGCCTGGCTCGACACGGTCCAGATTCCCGCCGACCGCACCAGCACCGGCTCCTTTCTTGATCTGTCGATCCGCAGCGAAGAACGCGTGCAGGCGATCCTCGCCGAACTCGAGGACAAAGAGGATCTGACTCCGGTCGATCAGAAAGTGCGTGATCTCTATCGCAGTTATATCGATGTCGAGAATCTGGAAG
Source organism: uncultured Alphaproteobacteria bacterium (assembly GCA_903862715.1). Classification (GTDB taxonomy): domain Bacteria; phylum Pseudomonadota; class Alphaproteobacteria; order Micropepsales; family Micropepsaceae; genus CAIYRG01. The sequence goes on along the minus strand of CAIOYY010000003.1, from coordinate 63,786 downwards.
ATCTCGGACTGTCCCCCGCCGCCCCCGCGCTGAACGCCATTACCGCGGCCCAGACCCATGACGATATCGCCCGCCTGATGGCGTCGGTTCCGATGGGAACGCAAAGCATCTTCGATGTCGGCATCGGCATCGACGACAAGGATTCGGACGCCTATGCGGTGTTCGCCACGCAATCGGGCCTCGGCCTTCCCGACCGGGACTACTATCTTCTCGACGATCCCAATATCGTCACCGCGCGCGAAGCCTATGTCGCCTATATCGCCGAAATCCTGACGATGGGTGGCTTCGAGGGCGGGCCCGAAAAGGCTGCGACCATTTTCGCGCTGGAAACCGAAATCGCGCGCATTCATTGGCCGCGCGAAGACCAGCGCGACGCCGACAAGATTTACAATCCGATGACGGTAAGCGCGCTCGTAACCTTCGCGCCCGAATTCCCCTGGGCGCTGTTCCTCGAAAATATGGGCATCAGCCCCATGAAGGGCGACGGCGAGCGTATTATCGTCGCCAGCGAGAACACCGCGTTCCCGCCGCTCAGTGCGTTGTTCGCGGCGACGCCGGTCGAAGTGTGGCGCGACTATCTGATCTTCCACTATCTCGATTCGCACGCCTCCTATCTGACCGACGCCTTTGACGAAGCGAGCTTTGCCTTTCATGGCAAAATTCTCGGCGGCCAGGATCAGCAATTGGAACGGGTCAAGCGCGGCGTCCAGTTCCTGAACCAGATGATCGGTGAAGGCGTCGGGCAGATTTATGTCGGGCGCTATTTCCCACCCGAGGCCAAGGCCGAGGCCGAGGCGCTGGTCGGAAATCTGCTGGCCGTTTACCGTGAGCGGATTCGCACGCTCGACTGGATGGGCGAGGAAACGCGTCAGAAGGCGATCGAGAAAGCCGACTCCTTCACGGTGAAGATCGGCTATCCGGATATGTGGCGCGATTACGCTGCCTTCGAAGTGATGGAAGGCGATCTTCTCGGTAATCGCGCGCGCGGTGTGGCATTCGATTGGAACCGCGATGTGGCCCGGCTCGACCAGCCGGTTGACCGGGGCGAATGGCATATGTCGCCGCAAACCGTGAATGCCTATTACAATCCTTCGCTGAACGAGATCGTGTTTCCCGCCGCCATTCTGCAGGCGCCGTTCTTCGATCCCGCGGCCGACGACGCGGTCAATTATGGCGGCATCGGTGCGGTCATCGGACATGAGATCAGCCATGGCTTCGACGATCAGGGCAGCAAATATGATGCGCGCGGCGAGTTGCAGAACTGGTGGACCGAAATGGACCGGCAGAATTTCGATGGCCGTACTGCGCGGCTGGTCGATCAGTTCAATGCCTATAGCCCGCTCGAAGGCATGTTCGTGAACGGGCAGTTGACGCTGGGCGAGAACATCGCCGACAGTGCTGGCCTCACCATTGCCGCCGCCGCCTATGACCTGTCGTTGCAGGGGGCACAAGCGCCAGTTCTTGACGGCTTCTCAGGGTCTCAGCGTGTGTTTTTGAGCTGGGCCCAGATCTGGCGCTTCAAGGCGCAGGAGGCGACCATGCGCCGCCGGCTGCTCTCCGACCCCCATAGCCCGCCGGAATTTCGTGTCAACGGCACCATCCGCAATGTCGATGCCTGGTACGACGCTTTTGCGGTTTCCGAGGAAAATGCCCTTTACCTGCCGCCCGCGGAGCGGGTGCAATTGTGGTAATCCCGCTGTAATCCACGGGAAATCCCGGCCTTAAGGTTTACCGCTCAAGGCATATCGCCAAATGCGGATCGGCAGGGTAAATAGGCGCCCCGGCAAAGGCGCGCCTTTGCAAAATGACCGCCTCGCGGCATCTGCCGCCTAGAGACCGGGAAGCCGAAGATCGGCCTTTCCGCATATTCATTGGAGACTTGATGTCGGACTTTGACGCCTCCCAGGAAACGTCGCGAAGCGCGAATACGACGCGCACCATTTTCGCCATCGTCATTCCCGTGCTCATCTTCATCGCTGGTGGCGCCACGGCGCTGATCGGCGAGCGCTTCCTTTCCGGCAACGGCCCCGAGGAACTGCGCGTTATCGGTTTTGGCGACTGGCGCGTCGTCTGCCCGCCGAAAACCGACGATACGCCGAACTGTTCGCTCACGCTTGAGGTCGTGCGCGATCAGGTTTCGCTGACGCTCGACAACGCGACCCTGGGCAGCCGCCTGCGTGTGGCCGTTCCGCATGGCGTGTTCCTGGAACCGGGTCTCGGCTTTTCGGTCGGCGATCAGCCGCTGGTCATCCATCCGTTTGAAACCTGCATGCCCGTCGGTTGTTTTGCCGATGTCCCCCTCGATACGGCGATGCTCGAATTGCTGCGCACCAACATGAACGGTGCCATCGTCGTGGTGCCTGCTTCGGGCTCTCCGGTGACCATTCCTTACTCCCTGAACGGCTTCGCCGACGGTTATGCCGCGCTGGAAGATGAACAGGGCCGCCGCAATTCCATCTGGAGCTTCCTCTCGCGCTGAAATTCCCTTGCCGCGAAACAAGGTCAACCGCCAGACCACATAGTTGAAGGTCATCAGAAGATGTTCGGACGTATTCTCGGAAACACTCTCATCGCTCTTTCGCTTCTTGGCGCGGCCCCGGCCTTTGCGCAGGGCGCCGAAGGCGCCGCCGCCCCCACAGCTCCCGCCGCTCCGGCCGCTGCCGTTGCAGAGCCTGCAGCACCCGCCGCCACGGCGCCCGCCGCCGCACCCACGGCGCAGCCCGTGGTCGATCCGAATCTCGCGCTGAACGAGCCGCATGAGAACTGGAGCGTCCGCTGCTTCCGTGTTGAATCGCCCGCGCCCTGCGACGTGCTGCAGATTGGAACCAATTCCGAAACGCAGCAGCGCGTGCTGCTGATCTCGATTGCCTATCTTCCGGCGCGCGATGCTTATGCGATGCAGCTCATCGTTCCACTCGGCGTACAGCTCTCGCGCGGCATGACGCTCGCGGCGGGTGAAAACTCGCTGACCGGGATCAGCTTCAACCGCTGCGAACGCGATGGCTGCTATGTTGAAATGGCGCTGCCGCAGGCAACGATCGATACGCTGGCCACGATGACGGAAGACACGACCATTACCATCCTTCCCTATAATCAGGCCGAAGCCCTGACGCTGCCTTTTTCAGTCACCGGTTTTGCCGCCGCGATGGCGCGGATGAAGGAAGAAGCCGAAGGTCGCGCGGTCGCGCCTGCGCAGTAACGGACCCGCAAAACGGACCCGCGCGCGGATCTGGTTTCGTTATCTGGTTTTGAAATCAGTTCGCGGCCAGCGCGGTTTCGTCCTGCCAGCCGCCGCCCAGCGCCTGAAACAGAGCGACGACCGCCTGTAGTCGGGCCAGCTTCAACTGACCGAGTGAATCGCGCGATTCATACAGCGTACGCTGCGCATCGAGCAGCGCCAGATAATCGGCGACGCCCTCGCGGTAGCGTGACTGGATGATATCGAAGGAGCGCTCAGCCTTCGCCGCCTGCACCATCTCGTAACGTTCCTGCTCCGCAAGATGCGTGATCGCGCCTAAGGCAATTTCCACATCGGCGAAAGCCGAGATCACGGTGCTGCGGTAATTCGCGAGCACTTCCAGTTGGCTGGCTTCCGCCGCGTCATTCCCCGCCGCGCGCCCGCCCGCATCGAAAATCGTTTGTGACAGGGCGATCCCGATGGAAAGCGTTGCCGCCGGGCCGTTCAGAAGTTCAAGCAGCAGATCGCTTGATGTCCCGCCGCCGGCGCTCAGGGAAATCGACGGAAACAGTGCCGCGCGCGTCGCGACAAGATCGGCATGCGCGGCGACAAGGTTTGCTTCCGCCGCAAAGATGTCGGGACGGCGCGAAAGAAGCTCGGAAGGAAGACCGGGGGCCACATTGGGTGTTGCGATGCCATCAAGGTTGTCGCCGGCAATATCGAAGCCCTCGGGCGGGCGTCCCGTCAGAAGCGCAAGTGCCGCCCGCGTTTCCAGCAATTGCTGCTCAAGATCGGGAATAATGGCTTCCTGCCCGGCGATCGTTCCCAATTGCTGGCTGAGCTCCAGTGGCGTCGCAATGCCGTTGCGCACCCGCGATTCCGTGACATCAAGAACCGAACGCGCAATGTCGAGATTGAGCCGCGCGATGGCGAGACGTTCGCGCAACGAAAGCAATTGAAAGTAGGTATTGGCGGCGCCCGAAACCGCGGTCAACGCCACGGTTTCACGATCGGCAATCGTACCCCGCCGTCCTGCGTCGGCGGCATCGAGTCCGGCCCGGTTTGCGCCCCAGAAATCGACCTCATAGCTCGCACTGAACCCTGCGCGAAATGAATCGCCGAACGAATTCGCATCGCCCGGGTTGCCGCTGCGCGATCCCCCGGCGCTCACGCCGAGATTGGGCAATAGCGATGCCCCGGCCTGCCTTACGCGCGCATCGGCCTGGCGAATGCGTTGCTCGGCGGCGGCGAGATCGAGATTGCCCGCCTCTACCGCCGCAATCAGCGCATTGAGATCGCTGCTTTGAAAACCCTGCCACCAATACTGTTCGGGCCAGACCGGCGCATTGATGGCGATGGGCTGCTCCCAGCCGGTGGGAACGTCGGTCGCCTGAAGCGTCGGCACGGGGCCCGTAGCGCATCCGGCGATAAGAAAAGCGCTGGAGAGAAGGAGAAGGGACGCACGCATGAAACGCCTATTCATTCGCTAGCGCGACGACGGGGTCGAGCCGTGCCGCCTTGCGCGCGGGCGCATAACCGAAAACAAGGCCGGTCGCGGCAGCGCAAGCGAAAGCCAGAATCATCGGCGTCGCCGTGAAGAGAATCGGCGTGCCGAACGCTTCGACGGTGACGCCCACGGCAACGCCGCCGATCACGCCGACCACACCGCCAATAGCCGACACCATCAACGCCTCGGAAAGAAATTGCTGGAGGATGTCGCGCTGGCGCGCGCCCGTCGCCATGCGAATGCCGATCTCGCGCGTGCGCTCCGTCACACTCACCAGCATGATATTCATGATCCCGATACCGCCGACCAGCAGCGAAATGGCCGCCACCGCCGCGAGGAGCGTCGTCAGCGTGTTCTGCGCCGTGGTCGCGGTTTCCAGAAGGTCCGCCATGTTGCGGATACGGAAACTCTCCGCACCGTCATGACGGGCCTTCAACAGATCGAGAATGGCGTTCTGGGTATCGTCCATCACCGAAATATCGCTGACCGCAACAGTGATCGAACCGAGATGGCGCTGACCGAATATGCGCATCATGCCGGTCGTCAACGGCACGAACACCACATCATCAGCGTCCTGCGCCGCCGACATAGCGCCCTTGGGCGACATCACGCCGATCACCTGGAACGGAACATTCGCAATCAGAATGTATTGCCCAACGGGATCTTCGCCGCCGGGGAACAATGTCTCGTAGACAATATCGCCCAGCACCGCGACCGGCGCGTAATCTTCCATATCCTGCTCGGTGAAGAACGCGCCCTGCGCCACCGGCCAGCTGCGCGTGAAGGGCAGGTCCGTGGTCGTCGCGATGATATCTTCCGGACGGTAATCGACATTGCCGTATCGCACGGTCTGTTCGCCGGTGACGTCGGGCATCGACGACATGACATTGGGCAATTGCGCAATCGCCTCGGCATCCTCCGGCATCAGCGTCGCGTTCACGGTGGCGTCTCGCCCTCGTAGGGGCCGGACGACGATAAGGTTGGTGCCCATCGAGCCGATCTGGTCCACCACGCGCTGCTTCGCGCCTTCCCCAATGGCCAGCATGGCGACCACCGACCCGACCCCGATAACGATTCCGAGCAGCGTCAGGATGGTGCGGAAGAAGTTGGCCTTCAGCGCGCGAGTCGCCATGCCGAGCGATTCATTTAGCCCTGAGAAAAGCGACGGGCTGTCATTGGCGCTGTCCGACAGCGTCACACGATGCACCGGAGCATCCGCCCGCGCTCCGCTGTCGGCGACGATCTCGCCGTCGCGGATTTCGATGACGCGATGCGCATGGGCGGCCACCTTGGCGTCATGCGTGATGAGGATGACGGTATGGCCCTGAGCCGCAAGGTTTTCGAGAAGCTGAATGACTTCGGCGCCGCTTTTGGAATCGAGGGCGCCGGTCGGTTCGTCGGCGAGGATAACCTGCCCGCCATTCATCAACGCCCGCGCGATCGAAACGCGCTGTTGCTGCCCGCCGGACAATTGCGACGGACGGTGATGTACGCGTTCGCCGACGCCCAGCAGCGTGAGAAGCTCGATGGCGCGTTCCTTGCGCGTGTCGACGTCGAGCCCCGCATAGACCGCCGGTATTTCCACATTTTCTTCGGCGGTGGCGCTGGCGAGAAGATTGTAGCTCTGAAACACAAAGCCGAACGCCTCGCGGCGCAGCCATGCCAGCTGATCGGCGTCGAGCGCCGAGACTTCACGCCCGGCAAAGCGATAGGCCCCCGAGGTCGGCCGATCGAGACAGCCGAGAATGTTCATGAGCGTCGATTTTCCGGAACCCGATGCGCCCATAATGGCGACGAATTCGCCGGCGCGGATCGACATCGAAACGCCACGCAAGGCTTCGACCGCGACGCCGCCCCCGGTAATGAAGGTTTTTCTAATTTCGTCGAGTTCGATCAGTGGCGCATCGACGTCGAAGCCATCGGCATAGGACATGCTCATGGCAGACCGCCCATGGGCGGACCGAAGCCGCCGCCAAATCGGTTGTTGTTATTATTGTTCTGCGCTGGCGCGCGGGCTGTCGCCATAACCACAACCTGGTCACCGTCCTCAAGTCCGGACTTCACTTCCACATAGATGCGGTCGCTGGCGCCGGTCACGATGTCACGCGCCTCTGTTTCGCCGTCGGCGTTCACCACCATGACGGTTGCGGGGCGGCCTTCGTCGGACCTGTGTTGCGGCTGGGGGGAACGCGGCGCCGTCGCCTCGGCGGTTTCATTGCGTGCCCCATTGCTGCCTTCCGCTTCTCCGTCGTTGTCGCGCGAGGGGCGTTCCCGTGGCTGATACCGAACGGCACCCACCGGCACCCGCAATACGTCGTACGCGGCATCGACCACGAAGAAGACCTGCGCCGTCATCTGCGTCATCAATTCCTGTCCGGAATTTTCGACCTCGAACAGCGCCGTGTAGAGGACGACATTGTTGACGACGGTGGGCGTCGGAAGAATTTGGCGGAGATTTCCGCTCCAGCGCCGCGCGCCGCCGCCCAGCGTCGTGAAGTAGGCGTCCATGCCGATGTTGAGTTTGGGAACATCGGCTTCCGATACCTGCGTCGAAACCGTCATCTTCGACAGATCGGCAATCTGCAGAATGGTCGGCGCGGATTGGTTGGCATTCAGCGTCTGACCTTCCTTCGCTGTAATGGAGGATATCGTGCCGGAGAAAGGTGCATAGATTTTGCTGTAGCCGAGCAGGGCTTCCTCGCCCTGCAATTCGGAACGCACTTCATCGATCCGGGCCTCTGTGGATCTCAGTTGCGCTTCGGCCGATGTAAGCGTTGCGTCCGCACTGTCGATCTCTTCCTGGCTGGTCGCGTTATCGGCCATGAGGCGCGCCTGACGCTCGGCCTGAATGCGCGCGAGCCGCAGTTGCGCCTGCCGGTCCTGTAGTTCGGCCTGAAGCGCCTGCAATTGCGCGCGGATCGAAGCCACCTGAGTCATCTGCACGGTCGCATCGATCTCGGCGAGAAGATCGCCTTCCATCACCTGATCGCCCGCATCGACATAGAGCGTATCCAGCTGGCCCGAGACCTGCGCGCCGACATCGACGAAATTCAGAGGCTGCAAATTGCCGGCGGCGGTTACGACATTTTCGATATCGCCACGGCTGACGGCGGCGAGGTTCTGTTCCTCGGTGTCTTCCTCCTCGCCCCAGAAGGCAAAAACCCCGACAAGGGCAATGAGGGCGGCCCCTGCGAGCATCAGCCTGTGATTGCGCCGCACGGTCGCGCCGATACTTCTTCCCTTGCGCGTCGGTGGCGGCGACGGGGTTCCGGTTGCGCTTTGTTTGGCGAATAGACTCATGTGAACTCGGGTCGACTTATGCTGGTGTTACGTTGCGGAACCTAAGCGAGAGGCGTCAGGGCACTGTGTCAGAAATGGCGGTGAATCGGGCAAATTGTAACAAGCTATGCCTGTCTGCCTGCCGGTCCATCCTTCACACGGAGTGTGTCCCTCTGTCCCTGAACTTGATGTGAATGCCCTCGATTTGCAGGGGATAGTGTAAGCGGCTGTTTCCAAATGATTTTCTTGGCAAGCGGAACCGCGCTCACCGTAACGCGCGCGGCGGCACGCGCCCGGCACCGTGTGTCCCGAGCCATGGTCACACAGGATCATATCAGTGTGGAAGAACGTGCGGCGGCGCTCGAGCTGGATGACGTCGGCCTGCCGGAAAGCACGCTCTCCAACGCCAAGGTCGACGATGCGCAACGCTCAGTGTCGGACCTGTCTATCGCACGCTGCTCGACGAAGACGGCGAGGCTGAAACGATCGAGATCGAAGTCTCCGGGGGCTATGGCTGGGGCGAGGAGATCGTCACGCTGGATGCGGACGATTTCGTGTATCTCCCGGAACGTAACATCCTGATCGCCGATCTCACCAGGGAAGAAATCGTCTCACTGCGCGGTCAAACCTTTCAGGCCCGCCTGGATGATTGATCGCCTGCGCGATTGAGAATTCAAAATACTGCAAGGGGGTGCTCCGTTTCCGGGGCGCCCCCTTTGCATTTCTCCCGCCATGTAAAGCGCCGGAACCCAAAGCGTAGCCGGAGCGTTTCCGTCATGGAATTCCAAAAGGAAAATAACCATGCTGGGTTGGGCTCTGACATTTCTCATCGTTGCGCTGGTGGCCGCCTTTTTTGGCTTCAGCGGTGTAGCCGCGGCCGCCGCCGGAATAGCGCAATTGCTCTTCGTCATTTTTCTGGTGCTGTTCGCGGTCAGTCTGATTTTTGCCCTCATACGCGGGCGGTCTCTCGGCTGACATCCTCATCTAAATACGCAAACAAAAAGGCCGGCGTCACCGCCGGCCTTTCGTTTATTCACGAGAACGCAATTCAGCGCTGCTGATTCCGGTTCTTGTTCTGATTATCGGGTTCCTGATTCTGCTCGCGCTGCCCACTCTGACCGGCCTGGTTCTGACCAGACGGACTCTGCTGGTTCTGCTGATCGCGCTTATTCTGATCCTGATGGCCCTGCTGATTCTGGCCCTGAGCGCGATTCTGCTGCTGCTGATTCTCGTCGTTCCGATCACGCGCGTCCGGCTGCTGCTGCTGCGGACGGCCCTGATTCTGGTTCTGTTGATCCTGATTTTTCTGGTTCTGATTTTGGTTCTGCTGATTCTGGTTCGTCATGACGTTTTCCTCTTCGGATTATGTTTTCCCCTAATCTGAAAACGGACAACGGCGAAAAAAGGTTGCAGTTACGAGGACTTAATTCTGATCTGCTGAGAGCTTGATCCTGGCCGCGACCTCACAATGGCTCGTGGCGCCGCCGACTTTTCGCACTGCTTCTTGAAAGACTGCTACGTTGAAAACCTGAACCGGATGTCAGGCAAAACGCTGCGTTGCGGCTTCGTCGCGGTTCGTGTTCGCCACCGCATAAGCGGCATCGCCCTCGTCACGGTCATCCAGGGTTTTCAGCGGATCGGGAAACACAAGCGTGACCGATGTGCCGCCGCCGTCGCGCGCGTTTATGTTCGAAGTACCGTTCACCTGCGCGGAAAACGCCCGCATCAATCGTGAACCGATGCTCGTGCCCGTTTTTCTGGTGTTGAGGCCTAGGCCATTGTCTTCGATGGCAAGTCGCAGGGAAGCGCCGTCTACCGCTTTCAGCGAAACGCGAATATTGCCGCCGCCGGATTCTTCCGGAAATGCATGTTTGAAAGCATTGGTCAGCGCCTCCACCGTGAACAGAGTCAACGGCACCGCGAGATCGCTCGTCATCTGCCGTGGAAGAATATCGAGTTCGAGCGCCACGTCACGGTGTGCGGCGCCGAATCCCTCATGCACCTGGCGCACCAGATCCGTCAGAAGCTCGCTGATATCGACGAGATGCACATTCTCCAGCTCATGCAGAATACGGTGCACCAGCGCAAGCGCATTCACGCGAATCTGCGTCTCGCGCAACGCGTCCTTCGCAGCCTGGTCTTTCAATTGTCCCGCCTGCAGCGACAACAGACTCATCACGATCTGCAAATTGTTTTTAACCCGGTGATGGATTTCCCGGATGAGATTGGATTTCTGCGCCACCGCATCGCGTAGCGAACGGTCGCGTTCGTCCACGGCGGAGGCCATATTGGTCAGGGCATCGCCCAGTGTCCGGAATTCGCTCGGTGCCCTGTTCAAAATGGTGGGACGGATCGCGTAATGGCCGCGGGAATACGCCACCGCCATGCGGCGCAGATAGACGATCCAGCGTAACACCAGCCGATCGGTCGCGATCCAGATGGCAACGGAAGCCAGTCCCAGCATCAGGGCCGGCAGAAGCAGATCGGTCGCCACATGAATATAAGTGGTGCGGAACAGCACCGAATTGGGCATGGCGAATCCGAGATAGGTGTTGCTGCCTGATAGCGGCGCCACCGCATAACTCCAGGTTTCACCGCCATGCCCAGTGCCGGTCAAAAGCTGATTGCTCAATTCCGGCAGCACGCCGCCGCGGAAAATTTCCGACGCTTCGTCCTGATTGGTCGCGGTGATCAGAGAGCCCGCCTGGTTAAACAGCGCCGCGACCGCGCCTTGCGGCAATTGCCGGGCCTGCAACATGAAATCGAGCCATTGCACATCCAGCGCGATATTCAGTGTGCCGTCGAAGGCGCCGTCGGCATTGCGCAAAGGCAAAACGCCTCCGATCACAATGCTGCGGGTCAGCGTTTCATAATCGGGTTCGGAAACAAAAAAGCCGGTCGTTCGCTGCGCGGCCTGCCACCAGTCACGATCGCTGAAATTCAGCGGCTCATGAGGCAGTGCGGAACAGACGACATTGCCCTCGGCGTCGAGGCGCATGATGTTGGGAAAGAACGAAATCCCTAAAAGGGCATTGGCCAGCGCGCCGTCGCAGGCGGGCGAGGCCTGCCGTACGTCGGGCTGGTTGGCATGCGCGCGTAAAATCTGCTCCGCCGAGGCCAGAAGGTTCTGTTCGTCGCTAGCGGTCGCGCGCGCGGTCTGCACCAACAGCGCGCGGACATCCTCATTGTCGCGTTGGATGCGATCAAGTCCCTGGACCACGCTGACGATTGCGGCAGGCAGCAGCGCCAGCACGACAATGACGAGAAGACGGGTTCGAAGGGAATGCTCAACGCGTTCCGGCGATGCGTCCTTTGGAGCCGGGTCCGTCGGGTTCGCCCGGCCGTTCGTCCGGCGCCAAGCGTTCAAGCTCGGCCATAATTTCATGCGTTGCATCCTGTCCCGCAAGGCGGCGCTTTTCCGCCAAGGGCTCCCGACCATCCAGCGCCGCAATCAGCGCTTTGCGCGCCCGCGCGACGCGGCTTTTCACAGTACCCACAGCGCAGCCGCTGATTCTAGCGGCATCTTCATAAGAGAAGCCGCCGGCGCCAACGAGGATCAGCGCTTCACGCTGTTCATCGGGCAGGGCCGTCATCGCCCGTGCGGTGTCCGAGAGGTCCACCGCCCAAGATTGCTCGCCGCGTGGCGAAGGAATGCGTTCGGCGGCCGTTTCATCCCACGGGGCCTGACGCCAGGCGCGCCTGCGGTCGGAGTAATAAAGATTGCGCAGGATGGTGAACAACCATGCCTTTAAATTCGAACCCGGACGAAAGCTGTCGCGCGATTGCCAGGCCTTTGCCAGAGCCTCCTGCGCGATGTCGTCGGCAAGCTCCCGATTGCCGCAAAGCGACCGCGCGAAGGCGCGCAGGAAGGGAAGCAATTCGATCAGCCCATCGCGGAACTCGCGCTCCACAGCCGGATCAGCCTTGGAAGGGGCCCGCGCGGCACCTGCTCCTTCAGAGAGCGACCGGTCGGCCGCGTTCAGAGGCTCGCCGGGTGGACGTGCGGCCCCGTTCGTCGCTGGTTTGGGCTGGTGTATGGTCACTCGGGTTTCTTCCCCTTGTTCGTATCCTTCGCATCGATCTGACGAAGGAGGTCGAGGAAATCGTCCGGGACCGGCTCCTGCACGACTTCGTCGTACATGCGCCGCAATTCCCGCCCGATGGCGCGCTGCCGCGCCCTTATGTTCGCAATCTTTTCCCGATCTTCGGGTCGGTCTTCTTCTGCCAAGCCAGTCCCCCCTGGGTTCGCCGCCTGCTCGTTCCAAATTGCACTTTTGTGCATGATAATACTCGCTAATTCCTGCCTATCGATGGTTTCGCACGGTCGGCACCTACGAACATTTCCCGCCAGTAGCGATCAAAACGCGCCAGTCTGGGCTATGGTTCCCGGCCTATGGGAACTTTTGGGAACCGTGGGGAACTTTCCCTTAGCTGGACCGTATTCAGCCTGGGGAAATCAGGAAAAGAACCAATGACAAAGACCGAAACTCTCGCGCCGCACCTGCCGCATCTGCGCCGTTACGCGCGCGCCTTGACCGGCTCGCAGGCCAGTGCGACGCCTATGTCCGTGCCTCCCTCAGCGCCCTTGTCGCGGGCCGGAATGACCTGTCCAAGGACATGTCTCCGAAAGTCGGCCTCTATCATCTCTTTCACGCGATCTGGCTAAGTTCCTCCACCAATGATGAAGGCGCCTATCCGGCCGACCTTCCAGCGGAAGAACGCCTGCGCTCGCTCTCTGCGGCCGACCGCGCGGCGCTGCTTTTGACGGCTGTCGAAGGTTTTTCGACGTCCGATGCCGCCCGCATTCTTGGTCAGACCCCGGATGAGGTCGAAGCGTCGATTGTCGAGGCGCAGCGCGCCATCGAGCGTCAGCTCGCGTCGCGGGTGCTGATTATCGAAGACGAATCCATCATCGCGCTCGACCTCGAAGGGCTGGTTACAGGGCTCGGACACGACGTTGTGGCGATGGCCGCGACCAAGGATGAAGCGGTCGCCAAAGCCCGCGCCGAGCGTCCCGGGCTTATCCTTGCCGACATCAATCTCGGCGAAGGCGGTTCGGGCATCGATGCCGTCACCGAAATTTTGCAGAGCTTCGATGTGCCGGTGATCTTCATCACCGCCTATCCGGAACGCCTGCTGACCGGTGAGCGGCCGGAGCCTACCTATCTCGTTACCAAACCCTTCCTGCCCGAAACCGTGCAGGCCACTATCGGACAGGCGTTATTTTTCCACTCGGTCAAGCGTCAAGCAGCTTAGTGCTGCGTTATCAATTACCTAGGGATTTCCCTGTTAAATGTTCCGCGACGAGGCGGACCTATTGGAGGATAAAATGGCACCACGGCGCAAAACAGCGGCGAAAACAAGCGAAGATGATTTTCACGGCAAACTCAGCGCACTGAAATCCGATCTTGCGGCCTTGCAGAAAGATGTACGCGGTATCGCAGGCGATGCCGGTGAAGCCGCCACGGCGAAGATGAACGAAGCCCTGAACGGTGCTATGGAAACAGTGCAGGACATGGCCGAACGGGTCGAGGACTGGGGCGCGGATCATATTGTTTCGCTCCGCGAACAGGTTCGTGAACAGCCTCTGGCGGCGTGTGCCCTTGCAATGGGCGCCGGTGCGCTTCTCGGAGCGCTGCTGCTGCGGCGGTGAGGATTTTTTATGCGGCATAAAATTGCGGCGGCACTGCTCCTCTTCTTCTGTGGAGTAGTCCTTGTGTGCGCGGGCACGTCTTTCGCCTGTTATGCGCTCTATGCTGCCTTTGTACCTTATGTCGGAACAGCGGCTGCCGCAGGGATTGCGGCGGCCGTTCTTCTCTTAATGGCGGTTTTTGGTCTCGCCGTGTTTGCCTACCGCGCGAAGTATCGCAAAACCGAGTGGAAAAAACTTCTGGAAACGCAGGCGGCCAAGCCGCCTCAGACTGATGATATAACCCTCGCTTTCCTGGCGGGACTGGCGCGCGACAAGCCGATCATCGCCGTTGCCCTCGCGGGCCTTTTTGGTGCCGCGACGACACTGTTCCGCAAGAAATAAACCTCCGCTGACGCTTTTCCGCCGGGAAGGGAACTTCGGTTCCCACCGGGGCGTTTCTATTGGGCAATCAAACGCGGGGTAACGCGCGATGCTCGGTTGGGCTCTCACTTTTTCATTCTCGCTATCCTGGCGGCCTATCTGGGCTTTCTCGGTCTGGCGGGCCTTGCCGCGACCATCGCCAAGGTTCTGTTCGTCCTCTTTTTGATCCTTCTGGTGGTCAGCGGCGTGCGTAGTGCCGTCCAGGGTCGGCCTCCGATTTAGCCTCAGTCCTGCGCAACCCAGCGCGAAATATTTACCCGAGACAGGAACAATTTTCGTGCTGACGCATTTCCTTTTCCGAGCGGGCCCCGGTCCCGAACAACGTCAAATTGCCCCCCTCGACAGTCGGCATTGGTGGTCCGCTCATTTCACAAAATCTGAACATCGCGGAGCGGGTCCTTTGGCCCCGGCTAGGATCGGTCGATGAATTTGGAAATCCGGCCGATTCGCACCCAAATTCCGCAGACGGCGCGCGCGCTGAAGCGCATCGCACGCATTCGCGGAGAAGTCCGCGTCATCCGTGGCTGTCTTATTTTCCTCACCGCTGTTGCCGGCGTCGCCGCTGCGATGGCGGCCGCCAGCGTTCTTGCACCGACCGCACTCGCCATCGTGTTCGCCCTCGTGCTTGCCCCGGTCGCCCGCACCATGGAGCGCGCCGGCCTTCCGACGGGCATCTCGTCCGTGTGTGCCGTGATGGTGACCTTCGTTCTTCTCGGTGGCCTCGCTTATGCGATGGTCCCATCGGTCAATGACTGGATCGAGCGGGCCCCGGAAATCACCCGCACGATCGAACAGAAGCTTGCACCGCTGAAAGAACAGATTGCGGCAGTGGAATCGGTCTCCCAGCGCATCACCCAGGTCGCGTCCGACGCGGGGCCTGCCGCAGCGCCAGCTGCTGCGGCACAAGCCGGCATACTCTCATCTGCGGTGCATGAAGCGCCCGCCGCGCTCGCCACCATCGTCTATGTCGTCATTCTGACGATCTTCCTGCTCGCCTGCCGCCGCCATTACACCGAACAATTGATTTTGATGCCGACGCGCTTTCGCAATCGCTGCCGCATGTCGCGCATCTGCCGCGATGTAAGGCTTCGAGTCTCCAGCTATCTCTTCACGCTGGCGATGATCAATGCGGGTCTCGCCGTGATTACCGCCGCATGCTTTCACCTGATTGGCGTCGCGGATCCGCTCTTGTGGGGCGCGGCCTTTGGCCTTCTGAATTTCATTCCGGTGATTGGCCCGTCCGCCGTGATGCTGGCTGCCGCGCTCGTGGGCTTTGCCACCGAAGACAGCGTCATGGGAGCATTGCTGCCGACCCTCATTCTTCTGGTGCTCAACACGATCGAAGCCAATCTCGTGCAGCCCTGGCTGCTGTCGCGCCGCATCGTGGTCAGCCCCATTGCGATCTTCGTGACCGTGGCGCTTCTGTTATGGATGTGGGGTCCGGCAGCGGCCATTACCGCCGTGCCGCTTTTGATTTTCTTCCATACGATTGCGATGCATGTCCCTTCCCTGCGTCCGGTCGGGCTGCTTCTCGCGACCGTCAGCGGTCCTGCGGCGCGACGCCGTAGTCGCCGCGCATCCAGGCTTCCGAATTGTTAGGTATCTGAGCTTGCGCAGCGAAGAAGTCATGAGGTCGGCACGGGCTTCGGCGCCAGCCTTCTGCTATCCAAAAAACGAATAATAGAGGATCGGAAAGGCGATCAACGCCAGCACGAGGCTGGCCGCCAGAACCGTGCGCACATGGCCGGAGGTAATGCCCTGCCGCGCTTCGGTGGTGGTCAGGACAACGTCGTCGTCGGCGTCGTGGTGGTCTTGTCCGGGCGGGTTCATGTAGTCCTCCTTGGGTGGGCGGGCGCCGGTAGGCTTCACCGCGCAAACGCTCTGAAGTGGAAACGTCAGGCCCAAGGCGAAGTTCCGGTCACGATACCAGCCGGAACCAGAACGCTAACGCAGCAGAAAAACGGCGAAACGCGGCGCGTCGCTCTGCCATGTTTTGACGACGTCCCACCCCGCGTCACGCACCAGCGCAGTGAACCCGTCGACTGTGTATTTGTGCGCGTTCTCGGTGTGGATGGTCTCGTCCTTCTTCAGGACGAAATCGTCACCCCCGATGGAAAGCGTCTGCTCGCATGCCGAGACCAGATGCATCTCGATACGGCTCCTTTCCTCGTTCCAGATCGCGCGATGCGAAAACGCCGTCAGGTCGATATCGCTATCGAGTCGGCGATTGATATGCCCGAGAAGATTTTTGTTGAAGGCGGCGGTAATTCCGGCGGCATCGTCATAGGCCGCTAGAAGCACGTCTTTCTCCTTGATGAGATCGACCCCGACAAGGAATTGCGCTTCGGCTCCAAGGATGCGCCGCGCTGATTGCAGAAGCGCGATCGCGTCGGACGGTTCGAAATTACCGATAGTCGATCCAGGGAAGAAACCGAGCCGTGGCATTGAAATGATCGCGGCGGGAAGGCGGACATCGACCGTGAAATCCCCCGCGACCGGAAGCACCTTCAGCCGGCGGTATTTCGCCGTCACGCGTTCGGTCAGCGCCGCAAGATGCGTTGTGCTGATCTCGATCGGAACATACGCAGAAACATTCCTTGCCGCGCCCAACAGAATTTCGGCCTTGGTCTCCATCCCTGCGCCGAATTCCACCAGCGCGGTGCCCGGTTCAACACGCGCCGCCATCTCCGGCGCAAGGGATTTCAGAAGCGCAATCTCGGTGCGCGTCGGATAATATTCCGGCAGTCCGCATATGGCATCGAACAGGCGCGAGCCTTCCTCATCGTAGAAATATTTGCAGGGGAGGCTTTTTGGCGTTGCCGACAATCCTTCCCGCACCGCCGTCATAAGATCGCTTTCAACTTCCTGCAGGCGCGGTCTCGCAACCCGAACATCTTCCGCCAGACGCACGCCGGTGAATTGCCAACGCTGCTGCGGGTAGAAGAAATTACGGTAACTCGGGCGAATATGATCTTCCGGCGTTGCGCAGGAGCCGCCCTTCAGCACCATCTGATTGATCATGAATTTGCCGTTGTATTCGGCGACCGATCCGCTGAACGGTTCAAAACCGGGATAGGGCGTATAGGCGCTCGATGTCCACTCCCAGACATCGCCGATCATCTGCTTCAGCGGCCTGCCATGATCCTGCGCGGCAAGCGGCCGGAAATAACGGCTTCCCGCAAAATGGCCTTCGTTGTCGCCCGCCACGGCCATCGCGTGTTCCCATTCCGCTTCGCGCGGCAGGCGTTTTCCGCACCAGCGGGCATAGGCGTCTGCCTCGTAAAAACTGACATGCGTCACAGGTGCGTCGGGATCTACAGGGCGAAATCCCGACAATGTCATGCTGTGCCACGCGCCGTTGATTTCGCGCCAGTAAAGGGGGGCATTCCATTCTCCGCCCACCGCATGCGACCAGCCATCCGCCAGCCACAGAAGCGGATTGCGATAGCCGCCCGCTTCAATGAACGCGATCCATTCACCATTGGTCACGGGACGATCCGCGATGCGATAGGGCTCAAGATAGGTCCGGTGACGTGGAAATTCATTGTCGAAGCCGAAGCCTCTTCCGTCATGCCCTGTGAAAACCACGCCGCCTGCGATCTCGATGAAACGCATGGGCTTCGCCCCGCGCACGAGAGCGGGCAGATGCGGGCTATAAACGGGGTGGCGCGGGTTCTGCGCAAAGGCATGGAGAATATCGGTCAGCAGCAATTCCTGGTGCTGCTGCTCGTGATGCAGCCCGAGTTCGGTCAGCGCGGCCACCTTGGGGTCTTCTGCCAACGCGGTGTCTTCCAGCATCGCGATCATCGCGCGGTCGACATGCGCGCGGTATTTCCCGACCTCCGCCACGCTTGGCCGCGTAATTAGCCCGCGTTCGCCACGGGGATGACGCTTTCCGAGCGCCTCGTAATAGGAATTGAACAGGTAGGCGAAGCTCGGATCGAAGACGCGATAGCCGGTCGCAAAACGTTTCAGCAGAACGGTTTCAAAAAACCAGGTGACATGGGCGCGATGCCATTTGGTCGGACTCGCATCCGGCATGGATTGAATGGCCTGATCTTCGCTCGACAAGGGCGCAGCCAGCGTCTCGGTCTCGCTGCGTACCGTGCGAAAGCGCTCCGCGAGCGTTGGTGCTGCCGGATCGCTGTCCCGTTCGGGCACATCATTCGTCGAATGAAGGACCGGAGAGATATCGTCTTGAGACGTCATCACAATCTCTTCCTGCAATGGGACGTCATAGCATCCGTCCACTCGTTTGCAAGGCCGCAGCGCCCTTCCAAAAGGCTACGCCAAAGCGACGAGACGGCCAAACTAGGCCGCCTCCCCGATAATCAAAAACATCAATGGAATGCACCGCGCGGGAGAAACACCCGCGGGCGCGCGCAAAAAAAATTTACAGCCGTCCCATCAATGCAAGGATCAGAATCACGATGAGCACCGTGCCCAATAGGCCGCTCGGACCATAGCCCCAGCCTGAACTATGCGGCCATGCGGGCAGAGCTCCGAGAAGAAGAAGAATAAGAACAATAATAAGGATAGTGCTTAACATGCGGTTGGCCCTCTCATGAGTTGAGAAGGTAACGGCAATTGCCCAGCTTTGTTCCCTCAGCCCGGCGCAGGGGCGGCCCGCGCCGTAAGGTCTGCCGGATCGAAGTCGTCGACCTGGATGGCTCGACGGATGACTTCGTTGGCCTGCGTCAACAGATCGGCTTCGTCGCGGGTCAGCGCGCCCTGCGCCACCAGCGCTTCGGTATCGGCGAGCGCCTTGCGTCCCGTTTTGACCGCCTGACGCAATTTGTCCTCGATCATGTCGCGCCCGACCGCAGCCGCGAAGGCGGTCTCCATCAATCCGGTCGCGTCGTTCTTGTCCTTGCTGATATAGATCCCAGCGGTCAGTCTTTCGCGCACATCGCCCGGCGCGAAGATGAGATTCGCGCAGGCCTGCATCAGGCGGCTCGAAGGCGGACGTTTGTGGCGGCCCAGCGGGAAGGCGACAAGGCGCAACAGCCAGGCCACCGGACGATTGGGCAGATTGATCAGCACTTCGTCGAGGCGCGTCTGGATGTTGTACAGCGCCATGCGATGGTTCCATTCGACCAGCGGCAGATCGGCCGCGAGGCTGCCATCGGTCTCGAACCGCTTCAAAACACAGCTCATGATGTATAGCTCGGAGAGCACATCGCCGAGGCGCGCGGAAATGCTTTCGCGCCGTTTCAGTGCGCCGCCCAGCGTTCCCATAACCACATCGGCGACCGCCGCGAAGGTGACGGAAGCCGTGTGCAATTGCCGGTACATCCAGCCGATGCCGCGCACTTCAGGTGTCTGCCCGAATATGCCGAAGGTCAGATTGTGCCAGAAGGCGCGAAACACATTCGACGACGCATCGCCGACATGTTTCCATAATTCCTTGTCGAATGCGGCCAGCGCTTCATTCGGATCGGGAAGCGCGGCGGCCTCCATCTCCTTCAACAGATGCGGGTGGCATCGGATCGCGCCCTGTCCGAAAATCATCAGATTGCGCGTCAGTATGTTCGCGCCTTCCACGGTAATGGCGACAGGCACACTCTGATAGACGCCGAACAGATAATTGTTCGGGCCGTCGCAGATACCGCGTCCGCCATGAATATCCAGCGCGTCGTTCAGCGCGGTGCGCATGCGTTCGGTCGCGTGGTATTTCAGAATGGCCGAAAGCACCGAGGGCTGCTCGCCCAGATCGAGTGAGGATGCGGTCAGTTTGCGCGCGGCATCCAGCGAATAGGCATAGGCTGCGATGCGCGCCAGCGGTTCTTCCACGCCTTCGAAGCGGCCGATGGAAAGGCCGAACTGGCGGCGGACATGGGCGTAAGCACCGGCATAGCGCGCACAGAACATCGCAGCGCCGGTGCCGAGTGCGGGCAATGAAATCGCGCGTCCTGCCGCAAGACAATCCATCAGCATGCGCCAGCCCTCGCCGATGCGCGGCTGGCCGCCGATAATCCATTCCATCGGAATGAACACGTCCCCTCCTTGCGTCGGACCGTTCTGAAAGGCCTGTCCGGCGGGAAAATGACGGCGGCCGATCTCAACGCCTTTCGTGTCGGTGGGAATCAGCGCCAGCGTGATGCCGAGATCGGTTTCGCTTCCCAGCAGATGATCGGGATCGAAAGCGCGAAAGGCGAGGCCGAGAATCGTGGCGACGGGCGCCAGCGTGATGTAGCGCTTGTTCCAGCTGACCCTGAGCCCCAGTTTTCGTGCGCCCTCATGCTCGCCATAACAAACGATGCCGGTGTCGGGGATGGATGCCGCGTCCGATCCCGCTTCCGGTCCGGTCAAGGCGAAACAGGGAATTTCGATGCCTTTCGCAAGGCGCGGTAGATAATGATCGCGTTGCGCGTCGGTGCCGTAGCGCATCAGAAGTTCGGCGGGCCCGAGCGAATTCGGCACCATCACGGTCACCGCCGCAGTCGGGCTGCGGCTTGCGACCTTCATCACGACGGCGGAATGGGCGAGCGCGGAGAAGCCGAGGCCCCCACGCTCCTTCGGGATGATCATGCCCATGAAGCCGTTGTCGCGGATGAAGCTCCATACCTCCGGCGGCAGATCGCCCGCACGCCGTATCTCCCAGTCCGAAATCATGCCGCAAAGGGTTTCGACCGGCCCATCGAGGAAGGCTTGCTCTTCGACGTTTAAATTCGGCGTGGGGTAATCGCGCAGTTTTTTCCAGTCCGGCTTGCCGGAAAACAATTCTCCGTCCCACCACACGGTGCCCGCGTCGATCGCCGCCTGTTCGGTGTCGGAAATCGGCGGAAGCACTTTGCGATACCATGTGAGCACACGCTTGCTGATCGCATTGCGCCGCCATTGCACGAAGCCATTGGTCATTCTGCGGGTTCCTCGCCCCGGGAGAAGCTGTCGGGGCTTATCGTTCGCCGCACTCTGCCACGGAGCGGGGCGGCATTTCCATGCATTCCCCAAATGGCAAAGGGGCGTTAACGACAATCACTAGAAGGCCGTGCGCTGGACAGCAAAAAGCCGGGCTGAAGGGCCCGGCTTTTCACATCTCGCTTTGGTCTGAATTTAGGACGCGTCTGCTGTAACCGGCGCCATCACGCAATTGGCCTCGACCGGCTGCATCGGACGGTCTTCCATCACTTCGCGCACCATGCTCGCCTGCGTGAAGCCGTCCTTGGAGCAGGTCAGCTCAACGTCGTCCGAGCTGATCGATTTGTCGAAGCCGTAAAGCTTGTAGTGGCCGAGAATATTGGTCTGGGCCGATTTGGTTTCGCCGGTTGCCTTCACGGTCGCCGTAACGGTCGCGCCGTTCACGCCGCGTCCGCGCGCATCGCGCGCAAAGCCGAAATAGGGCGACCCCATATTCGGGTTCTCTTCCAGCGCGTGCAGCGCGAGTTCTTCGAAGAAGTCGCCGCCATTGGCAAAAGCCGGCTGGATGGCAAAGGCGGCAGCGGCCATCGCGAGGCCCGCGCATAATCCTGTAATCTTGCCGTGTCTCATGGTCGTAACTCCTGTTCGTCCCATCGTCACAGTATAAACGATCAAGACGCCTCTGCGGTCACTGGTGCCAGTAAACAATCCGTTTCCACGGGCGCATCGGGATTGCGGGTATGACGCCGCGCTGCGGAAACCTGGGCGTAGCCCGGCTTGGAGCAGCTGATCTCGACGCTCGCCGGATCGATTTCGGCGACGAAACCGGAAACCTTGTAATGGCCCAGAACATCCGTCCGTACTGTTATGGCGGACCCATTGGGCATAATTGTGGCTGTTACGGCGGCGCCCTGCACGGTGCGGCCCTGCTCATCGCGGACAAAGCCGAAATAGGCCGGGCCGACGCCGTTTTCTGCGGCCAATTGCGCCGCAAATTCCGCGAAGAAGTCGCCGCCATTGGCCAGCGCGGGCGCTGCCGTTCCGGCAAGGGCGAACGCTACCGTAAGGCCCCTTAACGTTCCCGTGTTGCGCATCCTGTCACCTCTGTAAGGCCTCGGTGCGTCTCGACGCATATTGGCCCTTCAACTTCAGCGGGAATATAATCCCCTGACTTCAGATAAAAAAGAGCCGGTCGAAATAGACCATTGCCCCCATGCCGACCAGCGGCACGGCCCAGGCCAGTACGCCCCAGGCCTTTTCCGTAGCCTTCGCGGGCAAAAGCAATGAAATGACGGCCAAAGCGGCCCCGGCCAGCGCGGCATTCACCATCCAGCCATACCAATGCATCGGGGGGCCGATTTCGTCATTGCCGGTGGCAAAGAAGGGCACGAACTCGTTGATCGCCGGGTAATAGGTGAAGGCTGGCAGGTAGCAGCAATTATATTCGAAGGCGATCGCATAATAGATCGTGAAGCCGACCGCGAAGGCGGGAAAGGCGCGCGCCATGGTTTCGGTTTTCATAGGAGACCTCTCACATTGTTCACGAGATGTCCGGCGATGAAGCCGAACCAGACGGCGAAGGCGAGCAACAGCGTGGTGCCAGTGCGGGCCATTTTGTTTTCGGGCCGTCTTTTCCAGAAATACCAATAGGCAGGAAGCATCCCGAGCGCGATGGCGAGGAAATGCTCCTTGATCTCGAATGTCCCAATGGTCGGCAGATCGCCCAGTACTTCCAGCGGCGGGCGCACTTCGATGCGATAGAAGATGTAAATATAGCCGCCGAGAACGAAGGTCAGAATATACAGCACCACAATCGCGTTGGTGTAACCGACGCCGTTCGCACCGCGATACCGCGCGACAAAACCCGTCTCGCCCGGTTTTCGTGGCCATACGGTGGAAAACGCCTGATGCGTGAGCGCGCCCAGAAGGGCGACTGCACACAGGCCGTGCAGAATAAGCAAAAAGATATTCATTTCCCCTCCCTATCGGGCCTTTAGAGTAACTCTTGTACTGCTCTTTCGGCAGACCATAACGCTCCTTCCATCCATCCCGGCCACGGCGAAACATGCTCGCCCGCAAAGTGGATGCGTCCCTCCGGCGTCCAGGCCTTTTCACCCCATCTCGTCATCTGGCCCGGATGAGATACCGCGAAAGCCCCTTTAGACCATAGGTCGTCGGTCCAATTTTGCGTGAAGCCCTTTTGATAGTGGCTCTTGAACCCCGGAAACGCCGCTTCCGCCATATCGCTTCCCAGCGCCAACTGGGCCTGTTCGTCCATTTCGGCGAATCGCGCCCGCATGTCGGCGCGCCCACCAGCGGTCACCGACAACAGGCCATGAACGCTGAGCTGGCCGAAGCTGGCATCCCATATCTCGCAAGGCGCGTTGGTGCGCGCGGCGCCCGAAAGCCCGCGCATCCGCCAGAACGCTGTATCGCTCTGCAACAGAAAACGGATGGACGACCGGTAGGGCATGGCGGAAATGATGGCGCGTTTCTCGGGCGAGAGTGCGGGCGTAATGTCCATGTCGCGCAATATCGTGAAGGGCAAGGTTATCAGGAGGCGCGCGCCCGAAGCAATTTTCGTCTCGCCATTCTCGCGGTAGGAAACGCTGACGCCGTCGCGCGTCTGCTCCATCGCCGTCACGCAGCAATCATAGCGGACATCATCACCAAGTTCATCGGCCAGCGCGCGCGGCAGGCGGTCCATGCCGCCTTCGATTTTCAAATAGGCGCGTCCCGCGCGATGCATGAAAATTTGCCGTAAAACATAAAGCGCCGAGATGTCGCTCGAATCCGCGCCCAGCGTCAGAAGCCGCACTGCCGCGTCCGATGCGCCGCGTTTTTTCAGCCATTGGGGCCAGGTCACCCCGTCGAAATCGGCCCATCCCGCAAGCATTTCGGCGTCGACATCCGTGCTCTGCAAATTCTCAGGAAGGCCTTCGAGATAATGATTGGCGAGTTCGCTGGGCAGAAACCCACGTTCGTCTTCGCGCAAATCCGGTTCCAGTAGCGCGCCCGCGCGCGGATCGTCAGAGAACGCGCTGACCGCGCCGTTGACGAAGATCGTGCGTCCCTCCGGCGGGGAAAACGGAACGGCGTTCAGGCCAAAGCGATTCAGCCAGTGCAGAACGAAATGGTGAACGTCGGAAATGCGCGCGGCGCCCGCCTCGCCATAGAGCCCGTTGTCGAAAGGATCGCGGATCGTGCGCACACGTCCGCCCGCAACGCTTCGGCCCTCCAGCACGATCACGCGCCGTCCAGTCTCTCGCAGGCGCAGCGCCGCCGTAAGGCCGGCGAGCCCCGCGCCGATAATAAGAATGGTTTCCGCGCCCCCCGGTATCTGGCCGCGCGCAAGGGCTGGTGCAAACAATGCCACCGCGCCGCCCGCCGCGAGCAAGTCCCTGCGCCGCATCCGGGTCATGGCGCGGCCTGGGGTGGGTGCGCACGAATACGCGATACCGGCGCCTTTCCCGGCGCCTTTTTTCCGACGCGGTCCCGGCGGATCATTCTCGTGCTAGAATCCGGTCTGGTCATGAGCGTAAAGCATACAGTCTTTCGACATTTTAATATCGACGAACGGGCCGCGATGAGTCTCACCCCCTTTATGTCAATAATTAGGGCGCTTGCCGTCTTAGGTCCCTGCGTGATCGCCACTGCGGCGCATGCGGGGCCGCGGCTCGACGCCATAAAGGCGCGGGGGCATCTGAATTGCGGCGTTGCCATCGCGGAACCCGGCATGTCCGAGGTGCAGGATGACGGTACCTTTCAGGGCTTCGAGCCTGACATCTGCCGCGCCATCGCGGCGGGGATTTTCGGCGCTCCGAATGTCGTGTTCGCCCCCGCCGAAACGCTCGCCCTCTTTCTCGAAAACGACGAGATCGATCTGGTGATCCGCGGCCTCACGCAATCCTTCCGCCGCGATGTCGGTGGCAATGTCCATTTCGGTCCCGTCCTTCTTTACAACGGCCAGACCTTTCTGGTCCGCGCCGATTTGCACGTGGAGAATTTTGCCGATCTTTCGGGCAAGACCATCTGTGTTTCCTCCGACGTCTATGCCGATTTCTTCCCGCCGTTACAGCACTATTTTGAGTCGAACGGTCTCACCTTTCACGGCATCGGCACGCAGACGCGCGCAGAATCCGAAGCGCGATTCTTCGATGGCCAATGCGATGCGGTCACCGCCGATTACGCCGAACTGGCGAGCGCCGTGATCCGGCACGCAGAGGATGCGACGGCCTACAGAATTCTTCCCGGGCATATGAGGAAGAGCCGCTCGCGCCGCTGCTGCGTAAGGGCGACGATGAATTCGATGCGGTGGTGGACTGGGCTGTCCACGCGCTCGTCAATGCTGAGGCGCTCGGCATCTCCGCCGCAAATGTGGATGCCCTGCGGGCGAGCACCGACCCCGCGATCCTTTCCTTCTTTCAGGAGCCGCCAATCGCGTCGGGCCTTGCGCCCGACTGGACTTCGGCCATCGTCAAAGCCACCGGCAATTATGGCGAGATTTTTGATCGCCATCTCGGTGCGGCCGATGCCGCCCATCTCCCGCGCGGCCCGAACAGGCTCTGGACCGAAGGCGGGCTCCTTTATGCGCCCCCGATTCGCTAAAGATTGCTGAGGCCGACAGAAGGTGCGGCGATAAGGGTGCGCCCCTTCGCAGTGCAGCACGAAACCCATGCCTAGCCGCATGGCTTTTGCGCTGTTAGCTTGGCATCGGGATTTCAGAATCCTTCAGAGCGGCTGAAGCTGCCGGAGGCGATCACCAGGACGGGGCACCATGTCGAGAAAAACGGATTCAGTTCGTTCGAACGCGCGCAATGTGGATCGGCGCAATTTCCTCAAAGGCGTTGCCGTAGCGGGCGCGGCGGTAAGCGTGGGCGAAGGCGCATCGGCGGCGATCCTGCCGGGCGCCACGCAGAACGCGCCGCCCATGGCGCTTCGGCCCAGCGCGCAAATGCTGGCGGCAGAAACCGGGCCGGTGCGCGATGCCGGCAGCGATGGTTCGCCCGGAACGGTCAATGGCAAACCGGGTTCCGACTTCATGGTCGATGTCGTGAAAACGCTCGGCGTCGAATATGTCATCACCAATCCGGCTTCCTCCTGCCGCGGCATCCACGAATCCTTTGTCACCTATGGCGGCAATGCGATGCCGGAGCTTCTCACCGCGACGCATGAAGAAGCGGCGACGGCGATGGGCCACGGCTATTTCAAAGTATCGGGCAAGCCGCTCATCGCGCTGTGTCACGGCACGGTCGGCCTGATGCATGCGTCGATGGCGATCTACAATGCGTGGTGCGACCGCGTGCCGGTTTTCATGATGGTCGGCAACAATACCGACGCCGATACGCGCGTTCCCGGTACGCCGACCCTGCACACGGTGCAGGATCCTGCCGCGATGGTGCGCGACTTCACCAAATGGGACGACCAGCCGGGCTCGCTGCAGCATTTCGCCGAATCCATGGTGCGCGCTTACAAGATCGCGCTGACGCCGCCGACCGAACCGGTGCTCATCTCTATGGAGGAGCATCTTCAGGAACACGAAATACATTCGGAGCGTCCGCTGACGATTCCGCGTCTCTCGATGCCGTCTTTCCCGCAGGGCGATCTGAACGCGGTGCGTGAAGCGGCGCAGCTTCTCGCCAATGCCGAATACCCGGTCATCGTCGTCGACCGCGCCGCGCGCACACCGGCAGGCGTGCAATATATGATCGAACTCGCCGAAGCGCTGAACGCGCCGGTCGTCGATCGCATGGGGCGGATGAACTTCCCCAACACGCATCATCTCTACCAGATGGGCGGCCCCGCAGTGGGCCGCGCCGATGTCGTGCTCGGCATCGAACTCATGGATTACTGGGGCACCGTCAACGACTTCATGGACAATGCCGAACAGACGCGGGCGCCCATTGTCCGCGAAGGCACGAAACTGATCAGCCTTGGCGTTTCCGATCTTTATATCCGCGCCAATTTTCAGGACTTCCAGCGCTATCAGCCGGTCGATATCGCCATCGCGGCGGACGCCGAAACCACGCTGCCCTCGCTCATCGAGGCCGTCAGAATGGCGATCCCGCAGGCGCGCCGCGCAGGTATCGCGCAACGCGGCGAGGATTCGATGCGCGCCTTCACCGCAGGCCGCGAACGCACATTGCAGCAGGCCGCCGCCAACGCCTGGAATGCGCGCCCGATCTCATCCTCGCGTCTGACCGCCGAATTATGGGCGCAAATAAAGAACGAAGACTGGGCGCTCGTTTCGCGCGACCAGAGCATGTCCTTCTGGCCGCATCGTCTATGGGCCATCGAACAATTCCATCAGTTCATCGGCGGACCAGGCGGGCAGGGCATCGGCTATGGTCTTCCTGCCGCTGTGGGCGCGGCGCTGGCGCATCGCGCGCATGGCCGCCTCGTCGTGAATTTACAGAATGACGGCGACTTCATGTATGTGCCGGGCTCGCTGTGGACGGCGGCGCATCACTCCATTCCGATGCTCAACATCATCTACAACAACCGCGCCTATCATCAGGAAGTCATGCATATGCAGCGTATGGCGAGCTGGCGGCAGCGCGGGATTCAGAACGCGCTGATCGGTACGGTGCTGACCAATCCCAATCTCAGCTTCTCCGATCTCGCGCGCGGCATGGGCGTCGAAGGCATCGGTCCGATCGAGGACCCGAACGATCTCGCCGCCGCGATCCGTCGTGGCATTGAAGTCGTGAAGTCGGGGCAGCCCGTCGTCATCGATGTCGTCGCACAGCCCCGCTA
The DNA here is from genome assembly GCA_903862715.1 of uncultured Alphaproteobacteria bacterium. GTDB lineage: Bacteria > Pseudomonadota > Alphaproteobacteria > Micropepsales > Micropepsaceae > CAIYRG01. The sequence goes on along the minus strand of CAIOYY010000003.1, from coordinate 36,132 downwards.
AACCAGCCCGTCAGGATTTCGAGGAAATGGTCATGCACCGTAAAACACTTCCGGGTTTTGTATCCGCGCTTCTTGCCTCGCTGTTCTTCGCGGGCGCCGCACAGGCTGCCGATGCGGCGGCCGAGGATGGCGCGGCCGTCTATAGCCGTTCCGGCTGCTGGGGCTGTCATGCGTATCTCGGTCAGGGCGGTCGCGACGGACCGCAGATTGCGCACACCGCTTTGTCTTACGAAGCCTTCTCGACCTTTGTGCGCAATTCCACCGGCGACATGCCGCCCTTCACGGCGCGCATCGTTCCGGATGCCGATCTCGAAAAAATCTATGCCTATCTGCAATCCATTCCGGAGCCTCCGGCGCCGGAAACCCTGCCGCTGCTGCAGGACGTCTTTTCTGATTAAGGATCGTTCACGCGCGTAAAATAAATGGCCGTGATCTGGCCGACCGGGTGAAGCGCTGCTAGGCTTTGCTCCAATAAAGCGCCCAAACTCATAGGGAACGGGCCGTCTCGGGGCTTGGCTATAGCATTCAGGGGCATTGCGTGGCGAAAGATCTCGAAAAGATTCGGGAGATGGATAATGACGGATAAGTCGAAATCGAAGCAGGCCGTAACGAAGGTGGACCGGCGCAAATTCATGGCGGGCGTCGCCGTCGCAGGCGCTGCGGTCGTCTCCACGGAAGCCAAGTCCGCGATTCTGCCGCCGGGTGCGCCCGCGCCCGCAGCGCCCAGCGCGATGCGGCCCTCCACCGTAATGGCGCAGGCCGAAGTCGCGACGGCTTCCGTATCCGCGCCCGCTTATCCGGGCACGCAGAACGGCAAGCCGGGCTCCGACTATATGGTCGACGTCCTGAAAACTCTCGATATCGAATATATCGTCACCAATCCGGCCTCCAGCTGCCGCGGCATTCACGAATCGATTGTGAATTACGGCGGCAACAGAATGCCCGAACTGCTCACCACCATGCATGAAGAGTCCGGCACCGCGATGGCGCATGGCTATTTCAAGGTGGCGCTGAAGCCGATGGGTTCGCTCTGCCACGGCACGGTCGGTCTGCAGCACGCCGCGATGGCCGTCTACAACGCCTGGTGCGACCGCGCGCCGATTCTGATGATGATCGGCAACGAGATGGACGCGAATGTGCGCCGTCCGGGCGTTCCGACCACGCACGCGGCGCAAGACCCCGCTGCGATGATCCGCGATTTCACGAAATGGGACGATCAGCCGGGATCGTTGCAGCATTTTTCTGAATCCATGGTGCGGGCCTATCGCATCTCGATGACGCCTCCCTATGAGCCGGTTCTCATTGTGATGGGCGAAGAATTGCAGGAAGGCGTTCCGGAGCCGGGACATTTCGAAAACTTCTCGATTCCGAAAGTCGCCCTTCCCACGCCGCCGCAGGGCGAATCGAATGCGGTGCGCGAAACCGCGGCGATGCTCGTCGCGGCGGAAAATCCGGTCTTCGTCGTCGATCGCGTCGCGCGTACCCCGGCGGGCCTCGCCCTTATGGTGGAACTCGCCGAACTTCTGCAGGCGACGGTCGTCGATCAGGGCGGCCGCATGAACTTCCCGAACATGCATCACCTCGCGGCACGCGGCGCCGCAGCGATCCGCCGCGCCGATGTCGTCGTTGGCATGGAGCTCACGGATTTCTGGGGCACCGTGAATGATTTCTCGGACACGGCCCATGCCCAGCAGGGGCCGATTGTGCGCGAAGGCACACGCATGGTCAGCATCGGCACGGGCGATGTGTATATCCGCGCCAATTATCAGGACTTCCAGCGCTATCAGCCGGTCGATATCGCCATCGCGGCGGACGCGGAAGCGACGCTTCCTTCGCTCATCGAGGCGGTGCGCATGCTCCTCGACGGTGCCGCGCGCACGCGCATCGACAATCGCGGCCAGGCGGCGCGCGATGCCTATAACACCGCGCGTTCGCGCGTGGCGGCGGATGCCGCGGCGAGCGCCTGGAATGCCAGCCCGATCTCCGGCGCGCGCCTCTCCTTCGAATTGTGGGAGCTGATCAAGAACGAAGACTGGGCGCTGGTGTCACGCGACCAGAGCATCAGCAACTGGCCGCACCGTGTCTGGACCTTCGACAAATATTATCAATGGATCGGCGGTCCCGGCGGCGCGGGCATCGGCTACGGCCTTCCCGCTGCGGTCGGCGCGGCGCTGGCCCATCGTCCGCACGGCCGCCTCGTCGTCAACATCCAGAACGACGGCGACTGCATGTATGCCCCCGGCGCATTGTGGACAGCGGCGCATCACAAGATTCCGCTGCTCAACGTCATGCACAATAACCGCGCCTATCATCAGGAAGTCATGCATCTGCAGCGCATGGCGAGCTGGCGTCAGCGCGGCCTGAGCGATGGTTCATGGCGGGTGGCGACGACCATCGAGAACCCGAATGTCGATTACGCCAAACTGGCCGAATCCATGGGCGTTGCCGGCATCGGTCCGATCGAGAATCCGAACGACCTTGCGCCGGCGCTGCGCCGTGCCATTGATATCGTCAAAGCCGGCGAGCCCGCGCTCGTCGATGTCATCACTCAACCGCGCTGAGGGGAAAACCATGCGTTCGATTCGTTTGCTTGCGGGAGCGGCCGCAATTCTGGTTCCGATCCTGATCGCCGGTTCCGCTTTCGCGGCGGATGCCGCCGCCGGGGAAGAAGCCTTTGTCCGCTTCGGCTGTTACACCTGCCATGGCTACGAAGGACAAGGCGCCGGCACGGGCCCCAAGCTCGCACCCGAGCCGCTCGCCTTTGATGCGTTCAGCACCTTCGTCCGCCAGACTTCGGGCGACATGCCGCCCTTCACACCGGCGACATTGTCGGACGAGGAATTGCAGAACATCCATGCCTACCTGGAGTCCATTCCCGCGACGCCCGATCCCGCCTCCATACCGCTGTTGCAGCAATTGCAGTAACGCTGTTCACGCCTGCGATTTCATAGGACCTGCGTTCATTGGCCGTCCCGGTTTTTCGGGGCGGCCAATTGACTTTTGGCACCTCCCGTCTGCTGATAATGTCCAAACAAAAAGATGTTATCGGAGGTCACGATGTCGGGAGCCGACCAGTCCAAAATCAAGCGCCGTCAGTTCCTCGCGGGCGCCGCTGCGGCTCCGGCCGTTGCTGCCGTCGCATTGAATGGCAGCCCCGCCAGGGCGCAGGCCGCATCGGTACCGGCGGTGCCGAATGCCGCGGGCGAGGTTAATCCTCCCGGCGAAGCGACGCCGCTTCCCGAGGGCTATACCTGCGGCAGCGATCACATGGTCGATGTGCTCAAAGCACTCGACATCGAATACATCGCATCGAACCCTGCCTCGACATTCCGCTCGCTGCAGGAATCGATCATCAATTATGGCGGCAATTCCAAACCGGAATTTCTGACCGCGCTGCATGAAGATTCAGCGGTGCATTATGGCATCGGCTATGCGCGCATCACCGGCAAGCCGATGGCGGCCCTGGTGCATGGCGTGGTGGGCCTGCAGCACGCGACGATGGCGATTTATAACGCCTTTGCCGATCAGACGCCGGTCTATGTCATCGCCGGCAATTCGATCAGCGAATGGACGCGCCGTCCGGGCGCCGAATCCGCCCATGCCTCCATCGACCAGGCGCAGATGGTGCGCGATTTCGTCAAATGGGACGAACAACCGCCCTCGCTGCGCGATTTCTCCAATGCCGCGGCGCGCTGCTATCAGGCCGCCGTTACGGGTTCTCCGGGCCCGACGCTGCTCGTTGCCGATGCCGACCACCAGGAAGAGGCAGTGCATCCCGAACACATGGAGCAGCTCCATGTCCCGCGCATGGGGCGTATCACCAAGGTGGGTGCCGACAGCGGCGTGGTGCAGGAAATCGCCGACATGCTGTGCAATGCCGAAAATCCGGTGATCGTCGTCGATCGCTTCGGCACCAGCATGGAATCGGTTCCGCTTCTGGTCGAACTCGCCGAAGCCCTTCAGGCCCCCGTCATCGACACGCGCGGGCGCATGAACTTCCCCAACAAGCATCCGCTGAACCACACGGAGATCGCGGGCCCGACCCTGCGGGCGGCCGATCTCGTTCTGGCGCTGGAAGCGCGCGATCTGTTCGGTATGGTCAACAACCTCGCCGATACGGTCGAACGCAATGCCGTATCGCGGCTGCGCCCCCAGACGCGGGTTGTGCGTCTTGGCACCACAACACTGTCGCAGCGTTCAAATTACGGCGCGTCGCAGCGTTATGCCGCTGCCGATATTGAAATCTCGGCCAGCGCCGAAGCCACGCTGCCCTATCTGACGGAAGCGGTGAAACGCGGCGCGAAAGCCTCGTTCCGCACGCGCGGCGAACGTCTGCGCATGGCCACGAGCGGACTTGCCGAGGCCACGCGCGTCGAAGCGGCGCGCGCCTGGGAGGCCAGCCCCATCAGCACCGCACGTCTCGCCGCGGAACTATGGGATCAGATCAAAAACGACGAATACACGATCGCTACCGAATGTCAGTTCCAGAGCTATTGGCCGAACCGGCTTTGGACGATGAATCACTATTACAATTATCTCGGTACATCAGGCGGTTTTGGCGTCGGTTACAACGCGCCGTCCGCCGTCGGCGCGGCGCTCGCCAATCGCGCTCTAGGCCGTTTGACCATCGGTATTGTCGGCGACGGCGACTACATGATGCAGCCCGGCGTCATCTGGACTGCCGCGCATCATCAGATTCCCATTCTGATGATCATTCACAACAATCGCGGCTATCATCAGGAAACCATGCATATCCAGCGCATGGCCGCCCGCCACAATCGCGGCATCGACCGCGCGCATATCGGCACTGCGATCAACGAGCCCAATATCGATTACGCGGCGGTGGCGAAGGGTATGGGCGTCTTTGCCGAAGGCCCGGTCAGCAATCCTGTCGATCTCGGACCGGCGCTTCGCCGCGCCCTCGATGTCGTGCGGCGCGGTGAACCCGCGCTCGTCGATGTCGTCACCCAACCGCGCTAAGTCAGGGGCCACCCATGTCCGCTCGCACGATCTCCATTGTCTTCGGCGCGCTCGCGCTTTTCACCGGCTCCGCTTCCGCGCAAACCGCGCCGGCGGGAAATGCTGATCACGGAGGCCAGCTCTTTGTGGCCGTCGGTTGCTATCAATGTCACGGCTATGTCGGACAGGGTGGCGCCGCAGGGCCGATGATTGCGCCGCCGCTCGCCTTCGAAGCTTTCGAACTGCAGCTGCGTACGCCGCGTCAGGTCATGCCGCCCTATTCGGCGGATGTGCTCCCGGCGCGGGACGCGGCCGATATCTACGCCTACCTCCTGACCATTCCCGCCTCGCCCGATCCCGATTCCATTCCGCTGCTGCAGGGCGAATAGCGCCCGTCACCACGGGGTACACAGGCCGCGCGCGCCGGGTTAGAACCGACGCGTCAGCGGTGGGCCATGACCCATGCGCTGGGAAAGCGGGAACGGCAATGGATCGACGCGAGCTTGGCAATTCGGGCATTCACATCGCCCCCATCATGTTCGGCGGCAATGTCTTCGGCTGGACGGTCGATCGCGATAAAGCCTTCGCGCTGCTCGATGCCTTTGTCGATGCGGGGTTCAACGCTGTCGATACCGCCAATGTCTATTCCGACTGGGCGCCTGGCAATGTCGGCGGCGAATCCGAAGCGATCATCGGCGCCTGGATGAAGGCGCGCGGCAACCGCGCCGATATCGTGGTCGCCACCAAGGTCGGCTGGGATCACGGCGCGCGCGGCAAAGGCCTGTCACGTGCGCACATCATGCAGGAAGTCGAAGCCTCGCTCGCTCGGCTTCAGACCGATTACATCGATCTCTATCAGGCCCATAAGGACGATCCGCTCGCGCCGCTCGAGGAAACGCTGGAGACGTTTGCCGAACTCGTCGCCGCCGGAAAGGTGCGCGCGATCGGCGCGTCGAACTACAGCGCGGCGCGGCTTCGTCAGGCCCTGGAGATTTCCGATCGGGAGGGCTTTCCACGCTTCGTCACATTGCAGCCGCGCTACAATCTCTATGACCGCGAAGGATTCGAACGCGAGCTCCAGCCGCTGTGCCGCGCCGAGAATATCGGTGTCATTCCCTATTACGCGCTGGCCTCGGGGTTTCTCACCGGCAAATACCGCTCGCAAGCGGATTTCGCCAAAAGCCGCCGTGGCGGCGGCATGGGGAATTATCTGAACCCGCGCGGGCTTCGCATTCTCGCCGGACTCGATGTCGTCGCCAAAGCCTATGGCATCACGCCGTCGGCCGTGGCGCTCGCCTGGCTGATGCGCCAGCCGACGATTGCAGCGCCTATTGCGAGCGTCAGCAACATCTCTCAATTGCGCGATTTTTCCATTGCGTCACGGCTCGACCTTGGCGATTTCGCGCAAACGCGCCTGGAAGAGGCCAGCAAGCCGTAATTTGTACCGAAGCGTGAGGAAGCCTCGGGGGAACCGTACGCGGGGGTTCGCCATTTCCTCTCCTTGCTCGATCACACCGGAATCGTCGTTACCGACCTTGGCCGTGCCCGCCGCTTCTACGATGCCATTGCGAAGCCTTTGGGGCTCAGCACCGCCGACAATGGCCCGGAAGCGTTCCTGTTCGGGAAAAGCGCCGACGACCCCATTCCGTATCTGTGGATTGGTACCAGTCGTCCGTCCTATTGGGTGGAAGGCTCGCGCGCCGGTCTCAACCAGATGCATGTCGCCTTTGTTGCCGCAAGCAAGGACGCGGTTCACGAATTCCATCGCGCGGGGATCGCTGCCGGAGGAAAGGATTTCGGCAAGCGCGGTCCACGCGAAGGCGCGGACAATTATTACGGCGCGTTTCTGCTTGATCCGGACGGCAACAATATCGAAGCCTGTTTCCGCGAAGCCAGGCCCGCGCGCGGATAACGTCAGCGTTTTTCAAACCAGCGAAACACCACGCCCGACAGATCATGCTGATGCGGAATGTGGCCCACATTTTCCATCGGCACGAAGGCCGCGCGCGCGCCGAAGCTTTCGGCAAGCTTCTGTCCCAAGGCGAAGGGCACGATGGGGTCAATCGTGCCGTGGAATATGAGAACCGGCATATCAATGGTGGGAACCAGCGACGCGGTATCGAATCTGTCGGTCAGAAGCCATTCGACAGGGAACAGAGGATACAGTTCCGCTCCGACCTCGGCGAGCGACGTGAAGGGCGCTTCCAGCACCAGCGCATCGCCCAGCCCCTCGCTGGCGAGTTGTGCGGCAACGCCTGTCCCCAGACTGTGTCCCCACAGAAGGACGGGGCCCGACGGATGGATCGCGGCCAGGAGGGCGCGCGCGTCATCGAACAATCCTTGCTCGCTGGGCTTGCCGCTATTGCCGGCATAGCCGCGATAATCAGCGAGGACCACGCCCCAGCCCTGCCGGTGAAAAATTTCGCCGAATTGCGCAAAGTCGCTGACGTCGCTCGCATTGCCGTGAAAGAAAAAGATGGTCGGCAGATCCGCGCGCGCGGGCGGCGCGGTCCAGACCACAAGCCGTCCACCCTCGGGCGCTATGTTGCGCGCGCTGTAGATCGACCCCGCCGGCGGCGGCGCGACGATCGTCGTGGAGGACTGATAGATGATGCCGCGCTGCGAGACATAAAGCGCAACACCCGCCGTCAGATAGAGGGACGCCGCCAATGCGAGAGGCAGGAGCAGAATATATTTGAGGGCTTTTTTCATTGCTCCAGATCAGCCGTGAGAGGTCGGATGATGATCGGGAACAACGCTACCAGAGAATCATTCCAGTTCCCAAAGCAGACCATGGGGCAGCTCCCATCGCGGGGGCTCCGCCGACGGCGGGCTACTCGGTCCGCAGCGTTTCGAAATAGGCGACGATATCCTCGATTTCCCGGCGCGAGAGATTGATTCCCGTCATCGGATAAAGCGGGTTCTGCATTCGGTTGCGCACCCAGTTGAGGTTCTCGCCGCGCGTGTTTGCCAGCGTCACGAAAGAAGGCGCGGCGTCGCGCGCCAGGCCGCCGGGCGCGACCTGATGGCACGAAGCGCACCATTGCTCGGCAATGCGCGCACCGTCTTGCGCGTCTGTCTGCGCGTCGGCCGCGCCCATCGTCGCCACAAATACGAACACAGTGAGAAAAAATGCCGGTCTCATGGCGTCCTCCATTTGGGAGCCATTATCCGGCTGTGCTCGCGCCACCGCCGTGATTCAGATCAAAAAGGAAAAGGCGGCGGAATGGCTCGCGCCGCCTTCGCCCTGAGATGGAAAATCACTCTACGCCAGATATTCCTTGAACCAGTCGATGGTGCGGCCCCAGGCCAGCTCCGCCGCCGCCTGATTGTAACGCTCCTGATTGGTGTCGTTGTTGAAGCCGTGCTGCGCGCCTTCATACATATAAAACTGGAAAGGCTTGCCCAGCCGCTCGAGTTCTTCGCGATAGAGAATAACTTCGCCGGTATTGTTCATGTCGAGCATGACATCGGCGTAATTCATCAGAATCGGAGCGTTCACGCGCGGGGCTTCGGAAGGATGCGGAGGCTGGCCGTAAAACACCACGACGGCGTTCAGCGTAGGATCGTTCACCGAAAGCTGCTGCGTCACGCGTCCGCCCCAGCAGAAGCCCACCGCGCCGATCTTGTCGGTGGTGTCGTCGCGGGCGCGCAAATAGGCGACGGCGGCAACGCCGTTCTCGACCGTCTGCACGGGATCGAGCGTACGGGCGCGTTCCGCGCCATTGCCTTCGCCCGGTGCGGGCGTGCCGCCTGCGGGCGATAGAAAGTCCACACCCAGCGCGACAAAGCCCGCGACCGCGAGCCTGCGCGCGATATCCTGCTGATGCGGGCTGACGCCGCCGATCTCGTGCACGATCACGACGCCCGGATGCTCTCCCGCGCCTGACGGTTTTGCCAGATAGGCTTTCACCTCGCCCGTCACGCCCTCAAACGTCACCCATTCGGTGGTGATGCGGTTGTCGGTTTCGGCAATCGTCTGCGCATTGGCGTTATTGCTGTCGAGCAGCGGCAGAAGCGCCGCCGCCGCGCCCGCGCTGCCGACAATCCGTCCTGCCTGTTCAAGAAATTTGCGGCGGTCGAAATGGTGATGCACATAATCATGGTGCAGGTCGATCAGTCTCTGGTCCATCTGGCGGGCTCCCTCAGGCGTTTTCGCGTTGCGCGCTTATAGCAATTCCCGGGCGCAAGGGCGAACCCTCCCGCGACATTCACGCCGGTGTGACGCGGCGGCTTGGCCTTTTCCATTCCCTGTCCCCACTTTAGGTTTGGCGGACCAGTAACAATGGCGGGCACGGCATGATTCTCTATGATCTCGCGGGGCAGGACGGCCGCCGCTTCAGCCCCAATTGCTGGCGCACGCGCTGGGCGCTAGCCCATAAGGGCGTTGCCGTCGAAACGCGTGCGGTGTGCTTTACCCAAATCGCGTCCCTCGCCGATGGCGCGCAGAAAACTGTGCCGGTGATCGACGATGGCGGGCATATCATCGGCGATTCCTGGGCCATCGCCCGCTATCTGGAAACGCATTATCCGGATCGCCCATCCCTGTTCGGCGGCAAGGAGGCGGAAGGTCTTACGGCCTTCGTCCAGTCCTGGGCGATCACGACGCTCCATGCCGGAATCATTCCTCTCATTCTTCTCGACATTCTGAACGTGCTCGATTCCGCGGACAGAGACTATTTCCGCGCCTCGCGCGAAAAACGTTTCGGCCAGACACTCGAGGAACTGCAAGCGCCGCGCGATGAACATCTGCCTGACTTCCGAAACAGCCTGCAACCCTTGCGCATGATGTTGAAGCAGCAGAGATGGATCGGCGGCGACGCGCCGCTTTATGCCGATTATGTTTGCCTCGCGCCCTTTCTCTGGGCGCGCGTGGTCAGCGATTTTCCGCTTCTGGAAAAAGACGATCCGGTCATGGAATGGTTCGAGCGCGGTCTCGATCTTTATGACGGCCTCGCGCGCAAGGCGCCCTGCTGAAGCCACGCTTACGCTTTCTGGGGTTTCGTCCTCCGCTTTTATCGGGCTACACTGCGCGCCTGATGTCTTTGTTGGAATCCTCTCAAGGCGTTGAATCGCTTTCAATCGATCCCGCCTCCTGCGCCCTTCTCCTCGATATCGATGGAACATTGCTCGATATCGCCGAAAATCCGGATGAGGTGATTGTTCCTGCGGAACTTCACGCCGTCCTTGCGCGTCTACAGAGGGGCTTCGGCGGCGCGGTCGCCCTTATCAGCGGGCGTTCCTTGTCCACTATCGATCATCTCTTTCCCCATCTCGCTCTTTTCGTCGTCGGCTGTCACGGGGCGGAGGTCCGGCTTTCACTAGACGCGCGGACCGAAGAAAGCCCGAATGAGAGCATGCGGTCGCTTTACGCTGAGCCCCTGTCGCCGAATTTACGCGCGCGGCTTAAACGTCTGGGCGAAGCGCATCCGGGTGTCATTGTCGAAGACAAAATATTTTCTGTCGCGCTTCATTACCGTTCCGCGCCGGCGGAAGGCCCGGCGCTCCGTGCCCGCGCCCATGAAATTTGCGCGGAAGCTGCGGGTGAAGGCATCGGCCTGCTGGAAGGCAAAGGCGTCGTCGAAGTAAAACCGGTGGGGATCGACAAGGGACGGGCGCTGCGCACGCTGCTCGGCACGACGCCGTTTCGGGGACGTCGCCCCGTTTTCATCGGCGATGATGTAACCGATGAAGCGGCGTTTGCGGCGCTCGGCGAATTTTCCGGGATCGGCATTTCCGTGGGGCGTCCGATGGCCGGTGCGGATCATATGCTCGCGGGACCGGGCGAGGTACGTACATGGCTTGCCGCTCTCGCCGTCCGCGCGGAGCACGGACGGTAAACCCCCAAACGCTCGATCTCGCGGTCATCGGAAATGGCCGAACCGCGGCGCTGCTCGATACCAAAGCGCGCCTTGTCTGGTGGTGCTATCCGCGCTTCGACGGCGATCCGGTGTTCTCGCGCCTTCTCGCGGGCGATGAGGAAAAAGGCTTCACCGATATTGTGCTCGATGGCCTCACCCATATCGAAACTGCCTATGTGCGCAACACCGCCACGGTATGCACCATCATGACGTCGAGCGATGGTTCTTCCGTTCGGATTACCGATTTCGCGCCGCGTTACAAGAATCTCGGGCGCATTTACCGCCCGCCGCAGCTTATCCGCATCATCGAGCCCCTGTCGGGCTATCCGCGAATCTCTGTGCGCTTTCGCCCTACCCACCATTATGGCGACCCGCTCCCCCGGCGCGAGAGCGGGTCTAATCATATGCGCTACCAAAGTGGCGGCCTGTTTCACACCTTGCGGCTCACCACTGATGCGCCTTTATCCTATATCGAAAAGGAAACGCCCTTCGTTCTGACGCAACCCGTGCATCTGGTGTTCGGCGCCGACGAACCCTTTCCCGACGATCTGCACAAGGCCTGCCGCGAACTGAACGAGCGCACCACCGCCTATTGGCTGGAATGGGTGCGCTTTCTGTCGATCGGCTATGACTGGCAGGAAGAGGTGATCCGCGCCGCGATCACGCTGAAGCTGTGCAATTTCGAGGAAACCGGCGCGGTCGTCGCCGCGCTCACCACTTCGATTCCCGAAAGCCCACATTCGGGCCGCAACTGGGATTATCGCGCCTGCTGGTTGTGCGACGCGTTTTTCGTCGTACAGGCGCTCAATCATCTGGGCGCGACCAAGACGATGGAGGAATTCATCGGCTTTGTGCTCAGCATCGCCGCGGGTGACGCGAAGGATTTGCGTCCCGTCTATGGCATCGTACCGAATGACGCATTGACCGAGCGCGTGGCCGAGAATCTTTCGGGATATAATGGCCACGGCCCGGTGCGCGTCGGCAATGCGGCGGCCGATCAGGTTCAGCACGATGCCTATGGCAGCGTCATTCTTGCAGCGATGCCGATGTTCTTCGATCAGCGCCTGCCCAGTCCCGCCAGTCCGGCGCTGTTTCCGCTCCTCGAAAAACTCGGGCAGAAGGCCGCAGAGCTTGCGCTCAAACCCGATGCGGGAATCTGGGAATATCGCGGGCGGGCGGAAGTTCATACCTATTCGGCGGCCATGTGCTGGGCAGGCTGCAACCGCGTCGCGGCGATCGCGCGACATCTCAATCTCCACGCGCGCGCCGCGCACTGGCAGAAGATTTCCGACACATTGCAGGCGACGATTCTCGAACAAGCGTGGAATCCGTCCGTGAATGCGTTCACCGGTGCATTCGGTTCGGCCGATCTTGACGCCAGCGTGCTGCTGCTTGCCGATCTTGGGCTGGTCGAGGCGAATGATCCACGCTTCACCGCAACGGTCGATGCCGTGGAGCGCCATCTGATGCAGGGTCATCACGTCATGCGCTATGCCGCCGCCGATGATTTCGGCTTTCCGGAAACGGCCTTTCTCGTCTGCCGTTTCTGGCTAGCCGATGCGCGTTGGCGCCAGGGACGGAAAGAGGAAGCCCGGGAGCTATTCCGCGATGCGCTGCGCTATCGCAATCATTTCGGTCTTCTGTCCGAAGACGTTCATCCCGCAACGGGCGCTCTATGGGGCAACTTCCCTCAAACCTATTCACTGGCGGGATTGATCCTGACCGCGAAACGCCTGTCCCGCAGCTGGGAGGACCGCTATTGGCACGGCTCTTCATAGTATCGAACCGCGTGTCTGTTCCGACAGGCGCGGCGCGGCGCGCGGGAGGGCTTGAAGTAGCGCTGAAAGCGACGCTGAACCGGCGTGATGTCACCTGGTTCGGATGGAGCGGCGGCGTCAAGCCGAAGGCGGAGGTGGAAACCAAAACCCTTCGCAGCGGCAATACGACCTATATCGTCACCGATCTCTCCGAAGAGGACTATCAGGAATATTACAGCGGCTTCGCCAATCGCGTTCTATGGCCGATCCTGCATTACCGTCTTGATCTCGCGGAATTTTCGCGCCGCGATCTCTCCGGCTATATCCGCGTCAATGAACAATTCGCGGATGAACTGAGCAAGGTCCTGAAGCCCGACGATATCATCTGGGTGCATGACTATCATTACATTCCGCTGGCGCGCGCGCTGCGCCTGCGCGGTCACGCGAACCGCATCGGCTTCTTCCTGCATATTCCGATGCCGCCGCCCGATATTCTGACGGCGTTGTCCCATCACGAAAAACTCATTCCGGCGCTGGCGGAATATGATCTTGTCGGGTTTCAGACCCACGCCGATTCCGCCAATTTCTCCCGCTATCTCGCCGCCGAATGCGGCTTCCCCAATCAATGGCCGGCGCCGCGCGCGGGCCGCACGCAAGGCATGCGCGTCGGCGTGTTCCCGGTCGGAATTGCCACGGAGGAATTTCGCAAACGCGCCGCCGGCGCTGCCGATTCCGATCTGGTGCAGCGCATACGCGCCACCATTCCAGGCGTCTTGATGATCGGCGTAGACCGCCTCGATTACACCAAGGGCATCACGCACCGCCTCGAAGGGTTCGAGCATTTCCTGCGGGCGCATGAGGAATGGCGCGGGCATGTCACGTTCCTTCAGATCACGCCCCAAAGCCGCGACGATCTTCCCGAATATATCGACATGAAACACCGGATCGATGGGCTGGCGGGCGAAATCAATGCCCGTTATGGCGACGTGTCATGGCTCCCTGTCCGCTATATCAACCGCACCTATAGCCGCCTTGCGCTCGCCGGTTTCTATCGCCTCGCGCGCGCCGCTCTCGTGACACCTTTGCGCGACGGCATGAATCTCGTCGCCAAGGAATATGTCGCGGCGCAGGATGAGGAGGATCCCGGCGTTCTCATTCTGTCGCGCTTCGCAGGCGCCGCCACGGAACTGAAGGCGGCGCTGCTGGTCAATCCCTATGATGCGGAATCGGTCGGCACCGCCATTGCGCGCGCGCTCGCCATGCCGCTGGCCGAACGCCGGTCCCGGCATGCCGAATTGTTCTCTGCTCTGAAAGAGAACGACATCGAGAATTGGGGGGAGCGCTTTATCGCCGAGCTCGTGGCCGGCGCCGATGGTGCACCGGTCCCCTCGCTCTCCGCACCCCCGAAGGCATTAAGCACCGGCTAGGTTACGTGAACCGCAAATGCGGGACGGCGATAGTCAGGAACGACGCCGTGCGGCCAGCGAGTCATTCTCGACGCGAATGCGTATGCCCAGCACCAGCGCATTGAGCACGGAAAAAATCACCGCGATCCAGATTTCACCGAACACCAGCGGAAACACCGCAATCTCTCCCGCGACGACGATGTAATTCGGGTGACGCACAAACCGGTACGGGCCCTTATTTACCAGGGCTGCGCCGGGCAGCGTGATGATCCGTGTCGTCCAATAGGGCCCGAGTGTGGAAATCACCCAGAGCCGCGCGGCCTGAAGAACGAGAAACAGCACCAGCGGTAAAGGATGGATGACCGGATCCGGCGTGATCGCCACCGCGACGAAAATCGCCGCCAGCCAGCCGCCATGCAGCAGAAGGATCAGCGGATAATGCTTCGCGCCCGTCTCGATCGCGCCTCGCGCCAGCAGCGCCGTCGTGTTGCGCGCGGCGTACAGCGTTTCGGCCAGCCGCTGCGCGGCGACCAGTAAAACGAGAAGAAGCGCGAGGCTCATCTCCCCTCCAGCATCAGAAAGGCGGCGGTGAAGCCCGGTCCCAGTGTCGACATCAAGGCGCGCTTCTTCTGCGCAACGATGCGCATGCGTTCCAGCACGAACAGCACCGTCACCGATGACATATTCCCGTAATCGCGCAAGACGCTGCGGCTGTCGGTCAGCCCGCCTTCCTCAAGACGCAGCGCGCGCTCCAGCGCGGTCAAAACTTTCGCGCCTCCGGGATGGCAGGCAAAGGCGTCGATGTCGGAGAGCGCGGTCGCGTTACGCCCGAGAAAATCCTGCAGGACCTTTTCCAGCTCATTATTCACAAGGCCGGGAATGCTCTGCGAGAAGATCGCCTTCAGCCCATCCTCCTCGACTTCCCATCCCATGATGTCGAGCGAGCCGGGCCAGGTGTGCTCGAAGCTCGCGCCGATCTTGGGGCCGTCGCCTTCGGTCGAAACAATCGCACCCGCCGCGCCGTCGCCGAATAGCGCCGTCGCCACGATATTGCTTTTGGACACATCGTCCTTGCGGAAGGTCAGCGCGCAAAGCTCGACGGCGAGAAACAGGACTTTCGAACCGGGCTGGGCTTTGGCGAGTGCGCCCGCGCGCGCAAGGCCCAATACGCCGCCCGCGCAGCCGAAGCCGAAAATCGGCGTGCGCTGAATATCGCGACGTAACCCCATGCGTTCGACAATCAGCGCGTCAAGGCTCGGCGTCGCGATGCCGGTGGTCGTTACCGTCACAATGGCGTCGATCTCGTCGCGCCGAAGCCCCGCTTCGGCCAGAAGCTTCTCCGCCACGCGCGTCAGCAGCGTCACCGCATGATCGAGAAAGATCGCATTGCGATCTTTCCAGCCATGAGTCCCGAGATACCATTCGGGCGGCACGCAGGAATACCGCTTCTCGATTCCGGTGTTGGTGAAAACCGGCATCAGGCGCTCGATATCGGCGTGGCCGGTGAACAGCGTCCGCGCAATATCGGCCACCACCGCCTGCTCCAGCATAAAGGGAGGCACTGCCGTCTGGAGTGCGAGAAGCCGGGGCTCGGTCGCCATGCGGTGAAACACTCAAATCTTGTGGCGTGCCGTTCTAGGCGTTCAGCCTATCAGGCGGGCACCCTAAGGCAAAGCTGGCGATCGCGGACCGAAGGCCCTCCGCGATTGACCCTCAACGAACGTCAAGCTAGCAAAGCCCCGGTCAAACGGAGGGACAGCCATTGCCTTGGATCGAAGCCAACGGGACAAGCTTTCACTACAAATTGGAGGGCAAGGAAGCTGGCCCCACCGTCATTCTGCTGCACGAAATCGGCGGTTCGCTGGATAGCTGGGACGGTATCGTCCCCGGCCTCACCGCCAAGTTCCGCGTCTTCCGCTACGATCAGCGCGGCTTTGGTTTCACCGAAAAGGTGCGCGCGCCCTATTCCCAGGACGATCTCGGCAATGATCTCGATGCATTGATTGCAGCGCTTTCCCTGAAGCCGCCTTTCCACATCGTTTCGCTCGCGGCGTCCTCGATGCAGGCGCTCACCTTCAACAACCGTCACGCGGGTGAGGTGGGCTCGTTTGTGTTCTGCAATCCTGCGCCGGGCGTCGATCCTTCGCGCGCGGCGGGCCTCGAAACCGTCGCGGCGAAAGCGGAAGCCGAAGGCATTCGCGGCGTCATGCCGTTGATGCTCGACAAATCCTATCCGCCCGAATTGTCCGACCGCGCGACCTATGATGCCTATCGCGGGCGCTATCTTGCGAATGATCCCGTCGGCTTCGCCCATGCCTTCCGCATGATGGCGCGCACCAATCTCCTGTCGGCGCTGGAAAACCTGAAAGCGCCCACCATGGTAATTGCGGGCCGCCAGGACTATGTCCGCGCGGTATCCGTCACCGAAGGCATTGCTGGCAAAATCGCAGGCGCGCGCTTCGAAACCATTGATGGCGGGCATTTCCTGCCGACCACTTCAGGCCCGGCGCTGCTCGCGCTGCTCACCGATTTCTGGGGAGACATGAAATGAACGTGCATGCCAACGGGATCAATTTCAACTGCCGGGTCGATGGCCCTGAGGACGCGCCCTGGGTGATCTTCTCGAACTCGCTCGCGACCAACATTTCGATGTGGGACGATCAGGCGCTGGAGCTCAGCAGCACGTTCCGCGTGCTGCGCTACGATCAGCGCGGCCATGGCGGTACCGACGCCCCGCAAGGCGCGTATCATTTCACCACGCTCGCCGCCGATGTAATCGCGCTGATGGATGCGCTCGATATTACGCGTGCCGATTTCTGCGGTCTGTCGATGGGCGGCATCACGGGCCAGGCGCTCGCGCAAACCTATCCCGATCGCTTCCGCCGCTTTGTTTTGTGCGATTGCCCGGCGGCCTCGACGCCCGCCTCGGCGCAGCAATGGTCCGAGCGCATTCAGCTGGCAAAGGACAAGGGCATGGAGGCGCTCGTCGACATCACCGCCGAACGCTGGTTTCCGCCGGAAGTGGTGGCGGCGAACCCGCCCGGTTACGGCAAGGTCCGCCAGATGATCCGCACGACGCCGGTCAATGGCTTCATTGGCTGCGCCCTCGCGCTGTCCGATTTCGATTTCAAAGCGGGCCTTGGCAACATCAAGGCGCCGGTTCTTCTGATCGCCGGTACCAAGGATGCTGCCTATCCGGGCGTGAAGTTCCTGTCCGGGGCCATTCCAGGCGCCCGGATGGTCGAGATCGAAGGGGCGGGACACATCTCGAATATCGAACAGCCGCAAGCCTTTTCGGGCGCGCTTACGGCGTTTCTGGGCTGAATATCCGGGCTTGATCCAGATCAAGGAGCCTCCGCGGCGTTCCGATTATGTTGCGACATCAACATTTCGGTTTCGTCCGTTACAGGAGGTTTTCATGGCTGCTTCGGCAAAGGCCGCAACCCACAAGCCCGGCGTGGCGTCCACGGACACCCGCGCCTTGCTGGAGGAACTGAACGGCGAAGCCGCCAAGTTCAATTTCTGGCTCCGCACCGAGTTGAACACGCCCTCGCAACGCGCATGGTTCACCGATACCGCCGGCACCGGCGGCGGCAATCTTCTGAAGGCCGGGCGTGTGTCCGCGAACCAGTTGAAGGCGCTTCCGTGCCACTGGGCATGGAAGGATTACGGACCTTATCTCGAAAAGATCGCGAAGATCGCCGCTGATGCGACGGTGCCGCTATACGAACTCACCGACCGGCAAAGCATTCTTCTCACCAATCCGGGCCTTGGCGGACGTCTGCAGATCACCAGCACGATGCGCACCGCCATCTCGGTCTATATCCCGACCGACAAGGCCCCGGCCCATATTCACAGCGCCAATGCCAGCCGCACCATTCTTACCGACACCGGCGGCTACACTAATGTCGAAGGTGAACGCTGCGAGTGCCGACGCGGTGACATCATCTGGACGCCGAACGGCACGTGGCACGATCACGGCAATGAATCCGAAACGCCCGTCATGTGGATCGACATGCTCGACTGGCCGCTACTTGAGTATCTCGATGCGGCCTGGGTCGATATGGATTATCCGGCGGCCAGCGGTTCGAACGATACGGTGCAGGCGGCCGCGCATAGCGACGGGTACTCCACGCGGCTATACGGCAAGGGGGGCATGAAGCCGCGTTTCGTATCGCATCAGCGCGGCTGGGGTCACAGCATGACGCCGATGATCCATTTCCGCGGAGAAGACATTCGCGCTTCTCTCGATGCGCTGCGTGGGGAAGCGGGCGATCCGTATGAAGGTATCGCGATGCAGTTCGTTAATCCGGTCACGGGCACGTCGATCTATCCGACGATGGATTACGGCGCGCAATTGCTGCGTCCCGGCGAAGCGACCAAGCAGAAGCGCGAAACCTCGAACACCTTTGTCATTGTGATGGACGGCGAGGGTTATACCGAGGTCGTGGACAAGCGCTTCACCTGGAAGAAGAACGACGTGATGGTGCTGCCAAACTTCCTGTGGCGCCGCCACGTGAACACCGGCAAAGCCGATGCGGTGCTCTACACCGTGTCCGACGCTGCCCTGATGCGCAGCATCGGGCAGTACCGGGCACAGGGCAGGCAAGACGACGGCACCGTGGTTCAACTCGGCGTCTAACCTCTTTCAAGCCTTCTTTTTCCGTTGAAACGGCGCCTCCTCTCCGGTGGCGCCGTTGTCTTTCGGGGGACGTTTTGCTTAAACCTAGGCTCATAAGCAGTTGCCAGATCAACATTGCCGGGAAGGGCGATTAGGCGATAGTTTCGGTCCCAACGACGACGCCCGGAAGAACGAGAATAGGAGCCCCCATGAGCAGCAACCCCCAGGTTCATAACCGCCCGACCTCAGCGGCGGAAATGATGGACCAGATGAACGCCGAGACGGCGAAACTCTATGCGTGGATTCGCACCCAGGCGAATTCGCCGGCGCAGCGCGCCTGGTTCGCCGAAACGGATGGTTCGGGCGCGGGTCAGCTCGCTAAGGGCCGCGTTGCCGCCAATCAGCTCAAGATGCAGCCGCATCGCTGGCGCTGGTCCGAGATAAGCCCCTATCTGTTCAAGATCGCCGAGATTGCGCGCAACGCCGAAATCAAGCCGATCGAAACCACCGACCGTCAGGGCATCCTGCTCACCAATCCCGGTCTCGGCGGCCGCCTGCAGATCACCAACACGATCCGCTGCGCCATTGCCATCTACAACCCGGCCGATCTCGCGCCCGCGCATATTCACAGTCCGAACGCCAGCCGCACGATCCTGTCCGACAAGGGCGGCTATACCAATGTCGAGGGCGAGCGTTGCGACTGCCGCCGCGGCGACATCGTCTTCACGCCGAACGGCACCTGGCACGATCACGGCAATGAAGATCAGGATCCGATGATCTGGATCGATACGCTCGACTGGCCGCTGATCGAATATCTCGACTGCGTCTGGGTCGATCAGACCTATGAAAATCCGATGGGCGGCAATTCCAAATCGCAGCCGATGGTCCATCAGGACGGCCACTCCGCGCGCCTGTATGGCAATGGCGGTCTGAAGCCGGTGTTCCAGTCCAACCAGCGCGGCTGGGGTCAGGGCATGTCGCCGATGTTCCATTTCCGCGGTGACGATGTGCGCGCCGCGCTGAAGCGCCTGTCATCGGAAAAAGGCGATCCGTTCGAAGGCATCAAGTTCCAGTTTGTCAATCCCGTCACGGGCAAGCCGGTCTATCCGACGCTCGATTATTCGGCGCAGCTCCTGCGTCCGGGTGAAGAACTGCAATGGAAGCGCGAAACCTGCAGCACCTATGCACTGATCCTCCAGGGCAAGGGCTTCTCCGAAATCGGCGGCGAGCGTTACGACTGGACCGAGAACGACGTCATGGCGATTCCGAACTTCCTGTGGCGCCGCCACGTCAACACCGGCAATGAAGACGCGATCATCTACACTGTGTCCGACAAGTCGCTGTTGGAAAACATCGGCCAGTATCGCAGCCAGGGCAAAGCCAAGGACGGCACCATCGTCCAGATCGTGCAGTAGCGTTCTCCTTCACCCTGAGCTTGTCGAAGGGTGTGCCTGCAGAAACAAAAAACGCCCCGGAGCAATCCGGGGCGTTTTGTTTGAAGCAGCGCAATTTTTTCTTCCCCCGTTTACGGGGAAGTGTCCGCTCCGCGTCTGGCCGTAGGCCAGCGCGAGGATAAACTTTGCGGACGAAGGGGGGGATTACACGCCCCCTCCGGCGCGTCGCGCCAACTCCCCCGCCAGGCGGGGGAGGAAATCGCTGACGGCCATCCTTACTCCGGAAGCTGCTGATCATATTCGGCGCGAAGGCGCTGCCACGTTTCCCAGAACGGCGACGGCTCCTTGCCGGACACGCGCGCGACCAGAATATCGAGATGCGTGTGCCAGCCCGCGCTGACATTGAGCAGCGTTTTGCGGTCGGGCGCGCGGGCGTGAAGAATCGTCAGCAGCACATTCGTCCCCTGCGCCTTCAGTTCGAACAATACTTCGCCTTTCTCGCCCCAGGTGATGACGAGTTTCTTCGGCGCGTCGATGCTGAGAATTGTTCCCTTCATCCGGTGTTCTTCCGCGAAGCCTTCGGGGCGTTTGCCGGGCGGCGTGGTCAATGTGTCATTGCGCCAGACGAATTCGAACGCGCCGCCTTCGCGCAAATCCATCTCGCCGGACGCCAGCCATTGGCGTCTGAGATCGCTGGTCGTGAGAAACGCCCAGGCGCGTTCGATGGGGCCAGGCAGGACGCGCTGGATTTTGAGTTCTGTCGGGCTGGTCAGCGCGCCATAGGCGTCGAGGGTTATGGTCATTGATCGTCTCCTTCGGAGTGGGGGGGATTCTTGGCGTTCATCTCGCGCAGCAGCTGCTCCAGCGCATCGAGGCGGCTAGTCCAGAAGCGGTCGTAGAAGCTCAGCCATTCATGGGCGGTGGCCAGCGGCCCGGGCTCGAGCTGGCACCAATGCGTGCGGCCCTGCACTTTGCGCCGGATGAGCCCGGCGCTCTCCAGCACTCTGATGTGCTTGGAAGCGGCAGCCAGCGACATGGCGTGCGGCCCGGCCAATGCGCTGACCGTTTGGGGGCCCTCAGACAGGGTCCGCAGCATCTGCCGCCGCGTGGCGTCGCTTAGGGCGTGAAACAAACTGTCGAGTTGGGGTGCATGTAATTCAACCATAGGGTTTAGTTTATGGAAGGTGGATTTAATAGTCAACCACATTATTGAATCAAAAGCCGCCGTGCGCCCCGCGTCTCTGCTTCTTTCTCTTTCCACCCCGTTTGGGGCATGTCATTCAACAGGTCCTGGTTTATTTCTTGCCCACCGGTGACCGGGGGGCTGTTCGGGAGAATGTTGTGCGGACTTCCATGTTTCGCGCCCTTGGCGCATGCGGGCTCCTTCTGGTTCTTTCGGGCTGCTATGCAAGCACCACCCCGCTTCTGAGCCCCTCCGAGGCTGCTTATCCGTTCGGCGCCCAGGTGGATTACATCCATTTTGATACGGCGGAGGTCCAGACCCAGGGCAAGCTCCAACGGGAAGGCGATGTCTATGTCCGCAGCGAGCAGGGAAGGGACGTCGACAGCCACATTCTCTTCCAGCACCTACGCGACGAATTTTACCTCGTGCAGGAAAGTAATGCCGAGGGTGGCGGCTCCAATTACGATCTCGTCCGGATCAGGCCGGACATCGTCTTCATCTATAATCTGCGTTGCGGCGAAGTCACCGACGCGCCCGCCATCACAGCGGGTGCGGTGACGGCGGCGCCCGAAAGCTTCGGCGGCCTGACCTGTACCGCGACCAGCCTTGATACGATACGCGAATTGATCGAGTCGAAGATCGACGGCGCCATCCCGAAGGAAGAATTCCGCATCCTCGGCGTCGGCCCGTAACCAGAGTTCTATTGGAGATTGCTTCCTTGCGGAACTTCTCTCGCCTTCTCGCTGCTTCCACTACGCTGCTCCTCGCAGCCTGCTACAACAGCGATACGCCGCTCCTGACCGCTGCAGAAGCCGATTATCCTTTCGCTCAGCGCATCGAATACACGCGTACCGATGTTGCGGGCGTGCAGACGCAAGGCACGCTCCGGCGTGACGGCGATCATTATGTACTCGATCAGCCGGGGCAGGACGCGGAAACGACGCTTCTCTTCCAGCAGCTCGAGGGCGAATATTATCTCGTCCAGGAAACCGACACGGCCCTGGGCACCGCCAATTATGATGCCGTCCGCATCACGCCCGACACCGTCTATCTCCTGGGCATGCGCTGCAGCGAAATTTTCGACGCCGATGCCGTCATTGCCGGCGATTTCTATGCAGAAGACGCGGATTTCGGCTTGAGTTGCGAGGCCTTCGATCTTGAGCCGATCCGCGCCGCGCTTAAAGAGCGTATGAGCTCGGTGCTGCCACAGGAATCCTATCTCATCCTTGGGACTTTTCCCTGAATTGGAGACCGTCGTGAAAGCGCTGCGTTCCTTTGTTGTTTCTGGCGTTGCCGTTCTTGCGCTTGCTGGCTGTTACACCAGTGACGATCCGCTGATCGATGAAGCCAATGCCGAATATCCTTTTCCGGCGGCCGTCACCTACATGTATCGCGACGGTTTTCATGCCGCGGTGCCGGGAAGCCTGCGCCGCGAGGCCGATCATTATGTGCGCGAGCAGGACGGCATGATCGCGCAATTATGGTTCCGGCGGATCGAGGGTAATTATTTCCTCGTCCAGCATATCAGCCCCGAAACGCCGCTTTACGGTTATGGCCTGGTCGAGATAGACGGCAATGAGGTGCGCGACTTCGCGTTTGGCTGCGATCCGGCGGAAGATGCGCGTTATATCGCGGCCGAGGTGCTTTCGCTGGATGACGGCGTCATGCCGGTCGTCTGCAAAATTGAGGATGCCAGCCGCTTCACGCCCATGCTGCTTATGAAAGCGGAAGCCCATGATCCCGTGGGCGTCTATATGATCGACGCGGCGGCCCCATAAAAGTAGCGTGGACATTGCCTGTTTGTTGGGCAGGTTATGTGTCCATAAAATCCGCTCTCGCTTTTTTTCCGAAGCGGAGGAAAGTTTGCGTCTCATTCTCTCGCGGGGGTGCGCATATGAGCGAAGAATTCCTAAGCGGCAAGGCGGGCAAACTTTTTCTCCGGTCATTTTTGCCATCGGTCCCCCCACGCGCCGTCATCGTGATCTGCCACGGCGTGAAGTCGCATAGCGGGCAATATGGATGGGCCGGCGAGAAATTCGCCGCGGCGGGCTTTGCCACTTATGCGCTCGACCTTCGGGGCCGCGGCAAATCGGATGGCAAGCGGCTCTATGCCGACAACGTCTCCGAATATGTCGATGATCTTTCGCAGGTGATCGGCACCGCGAAATCGCGCCATCCCGGCCTTCCGGTTTTCCTTCTCGGTCACAGCGCGGGCGGCGTCGTCTCCTGCATCTATGCGTTCGACCATCAATCCGAACTGAAGGGGCTGATCTGCGAGAGCTTCGCCTTCCGCGTCTACGCACCGAAGATCGCGCTGGCGATGATCAAGGGCTTAAGCCATATCGCGCCCAACCTTCCGGTTCTGAAACTGAAGACCGAAGATTTCTCGCGCGATCCGGTGGCAACCGAAGCGATGCGCTCCGATCCTCTGGGCACCGGCTCGGAAGCTCAGCCGGCTGCCACGGTAGCTGCGCTGGTCCGCGCGACCGAACGGATGGAGAAGGAATTCCCCCGCATTACGATCCCGGTCTTCATCCTGCACGGCACCGCCGACAAGGCGACCGATCCCGAGGGCAACAAATTCTTCCATCAGACGGCGGGTTCGTCCGACAAGACTCTGAAACTCTACGAAGGCCATTATCACGACCTGCTGAACGATCTCGGCAAGGAAGGCGTGATGGCCGATATCACCGGCTGGATCGAAAAGCGGATGTAATCGTCTCGCCCCGCGGCCGTCCCCGGACGGCGATGGCCGTTTTCTGGAACGTCACGATCAGCGGATGTCCAGCGCTTCGTGCAATCTTGCGATGATATCGGGCGGTGTGGCGAAGACGCGGTCGATCGACGCTTCGACGGCCGCCCCCGTGGCGGGGATGACGTCGAGCTTGATGCGCGCCGCCGCCGCAAGAAATTCCGGATCGGCCAGCATGTCTGCCATTGCCTTGCGCAGCACCGCGACGCGATCCTCCGGCACGCCCGGTGGCGCGATGAGCGTGTAGCCGATCTCCGAGCGCAGCGAGAGAAAGTCGAACATCGCGCGCTCATCGTCATTGCGCGCGAATTCCTGCAACAGCGGAACATCCGGAAGCAGCGGATGGCGTACGCTGCCGGTCTGCACCAGAAAGCGGATCATGCCGTCGTCGATCCAGGATTGATGCCGCAGAAAGGTCGACATCACCGGTCCGGCATCGCCCTCGATCTCGCCGGTCTCGATGGCGTAATCGATTTCGCCGCCGCCCGGATAACCGACGATCAGTTCAAATTTGGTCCCAAGCACGTTGTTGATGACCGTGGGATCGACAAACGTGTCGGCAGCCTTGCCCGTCGCACCCAGAATGACCTGGTGCTCGCGCACATCGAGAAGAGTCATGGCGGGATTTTCCGAGCGGACATAGATGGCGCTGTTCGTGGTCGATGTCCGCCCGAGATAGGAGAATTCACGCACATCGAACCGCACATTGCGCGGATCGAGAAGTTGCAGATGCGGCAGGCCGGGCTGGATATGGCACAGCGTCAGCCCATCCTTGGTGCCGCGGTTGAAACAATAATTGGCGCCTACCGCGCCGCCCGCGCCCGGCATGAACTGAATGACGACCACAGGCGCGCCCGGAATGTGCCGCCCCAGAAAATCGCTCACGATCCGCGCATAGGTGCCGGCGGTGCCGCCTGCATCGGATGACGATATCAGCGTGATGGTTTCGCCCGCGAAAAAACCCTCATCCGCCGCCACGGCCGTACCCGGCATCGCAAGAAAAGCGGCAAGAGCGCAAAACCGTAATGAAGGAAGGCTGAAGCGGTGAGAGATCATGTGCCCCTGCAGGCGAGAAACGCGGGCGCATGTTGCCCATGTTGATCCGCCTTAGGCAACGGGGCGAAGGCCAAGGCGCATGATGTTGCTCCGCAATAAACGACAGGCGCGCGCTTAGCCCTCGCGCGCCGCCGCAAAGGCTGCGGGAAAATCGATCTCGGCTGAAGGCCCGGTAACGATATGGCCGTCGATCAGAAAGGTCGGCGTCTGGAAAATGCGTATGCCCCGCGCCAGATTGAAATTGGCGATGATCTGATCGGTGATGCCGCTTGCTGCCATGTCGCTTTGCAATTGCGCCACATCAAGGCCCACGCGCGCCGCCATCTCGAAGATCGCCGCCTCGTCCAGCGTCCCGCGAAAATCCATCATGATCTGATGGTAGGCCTCGTACTTGCCCTGGTTGACCGAGGCCAGCGCCGCTTTCGCGGCGATCAGCGATTCCGGCGTCAGAATGGGAAATTCCTTGATGACGAATTTCACGCGGCCATCCGCGGCCACCGCTTCACGCAGCCGTGGCTCCACCGCCTTGCAAAAGGTGCAGGTGTAATCGGTGAACTCGACGATGACGACATCGCCGTCTGTGTTGCCGAGAACGGGGGAGCCCGGATCGGCGCTTAACGCCGGCCATTTTCCCATCGCCAGCGCATCGCGCGCGGCGTCCTGTTCGGCCGCGGCCTGTGCGGCATAAGCTTCCATCGCGGCGACGTCAGTCTCACCCGGGCCAGACGGCGGCGCTTCGGTGTCGAGAAGCTGCATCGACCACAACGCGATTCCGGTTACGGCGATACCCGCCACAGCCAGACGAAACGGTGTCGTCAGCATTGTACGTTTCCCCTTTATACGAGCGGAAATTTAGCAGCCTATCGAACACGCGTCCATCGACGCGAAGCGGCGTCTTCGCATTGTGCGCTGCAAACATGCACATGCATATGTTTGAAACGCATTCAGCGCCGCCATGGCGGTCATCAATGCGGGGCTCGCAGACGGTAATCCCGAAGCGACGCGCGCCCGGGATTACGTGGCCCCAATCGGTGTCTGCCAGTAGGCGGAAGTCCTACTTCTCGTCCACCACATGGCCGCGCACGGTGCCGATATGGGATATTTCCACTTCGAGCACGTCGCCGTTCTTCATCCACACCGGCGGCGTGCGCTTCGCGCCGATGCCTTCCGGCGTACCGGTCGAAATGATGTCGCCCGCGGCGAGCGGCGTGAAGTTCGACATATAGGCGATCAGTTCCGGCACACTATGAATCAGCATGTCGGTGCCCGAACGCTGCATCTCGACGCCGTTCAATCGCGTCACCAGCGTCAGTTTCGACGGATCGGGAATTTCGTCGGTCGTCACCATCCACGGTCCGAGGGGTGAACAGGCGGGAAAATTCTTGCCCGTCACCAATGAGGCCTTGATGAAATCGCGCACGCTGGTCTCGCAGAAACAGGTGTAACCCGCGACATGGGAGAGCGCGTTCTCGGCCTTGATGTAACGGCCGGGTTTGCCGATCACGAGCGCCAGCTCGCCTTCGAAATCGAATTCTTCCGAAATCTTCGGACGCAGCATATTGCCGTCATGGCCGATCATCGTGTCCGTGAACTTCGTGAAGATGTTCGGCTTTGCGGCCACCGCATGCCCCGATTCCGCAGCATGCGCCTTGTAGTTGATTCCGACGCAGAGAATTTTGCCCGGATTGGGAATGACGGGAAGGAAATCGATGCTCTTCAGATCGTGGTCGGGCCTCACGCCTTGCGCGGCGCGGCGGACCTCGTCCAGCGCGCCTCCGGCGATGACCGCCTTCAAGGAATCGTAGCGCCCGTTAAGGCGCTCATTCATGTCGATGACGCCATGATCGGTGACGACGCCGAAGCGCGCCTTTCCGTTGGCGGTATAACTCGCAAGTCTCATGATCGGGCTGCCCGCTTATTTCTTGTCGTCGGGCTTGGACAGCATGTGGCCGCAGCCGCATTTGTTCGCCCAGTATTCCCAGGTGCGCCATGTTTCCGGCGAATAGGGGCTGTAGCCCTTGTTGCGCCCGTCGATTTCGCCCTGGCTTAGATATTTGATGTCGCCGCCCAGCATCTTCGCCTTCATCAGCGCGCGCGCGTTGCGCGGCAGGAACACCGCCATGCGCACGCCTTCGATGATCGAACGTCCCGTGGAAGCGAAACCATGGCCGCGCATCAGCGCCACATTGTTTCCGGCGAGGGTTTTCGCCAGGTCGCGGCCTTGCGCCATATTGGCGACAAGCACATTGGTGTCGCCGAACGTGTCGGCGATATCCCACACCGGAACATTCGCGCCGATGAAGCTTCCCGAATGGATCACGGGGCGAAGCGGCGTGCCGTTTGCGATGCCGAAGGGAAGGATATCTTCGGCATGGGCGTGCACGACGACGTTCACATCCGGACGCGCTTCGAAAATCGCGCCATGAATGAAACGCTCGAGATAGAGCGGGCGGCTGTCGCCATTGACCGAATTGCATTCCAGATCATGCTCGACAATGTCGTCGCGGGTGATCAGTTCCGGGGCCAGCGAGCGCGCGAGAAAGAAATGGTTCGGCTTGTCCGGGTGGCGCACGGAGATGTGGCCATAGGCGTCCACAATCTCTTCCTTGGCGAGAACCTTGTTGGCGATAATCAGGTCGTTCAAAAGCGTGTCGAGAGCACTCATTGGCGTTCCATCCCGGGCGTCATGTTGGCGTTCTTCCCCGCGTGTCGCGGGGCGGTGGGAGCGGCACACTAATGGCTGAAATCCGCTGGGGCTAGGGGCTTTCGTGCGCACAACGCACGAAGTGTTCGTTCTTCTTGCCAAGGGGGGCAAGGGGGTCTAAGCCACCCCCAAAAATCTGCCCGTGGCATAGGAGTAATCGGCGTGCACGACGTGACCAGCAAAACCCATTGGCATGAACCGACGGCAGGCAAGCGCGCCGGTTTCGGGCAATGGGGCCGCGTCAAAACGCCTTATGACGAATTCATGGAATCCGAGGGCATTCCCTGCTTCCGCGATATCGGAATTTCGAAGGTGCAGAATCTGCCCCTCGTCCCGTGGAAACGCACCGGCGGGCGCGGCAGCTACATTCAGCTGCACGGCACCGAAACCAAATGGGGCGGTTATGTCGTCGAGGTTCCGGGCGCGGGCGCGCTGAATCCGGAAAAGCATCTCTTCGAAAAAATTTATTACGTCGTCGAGGGACGCGGTTCGACGGAAGTCTGGATCGAAGGCGACAAGAAGAAACACATCTTCGAATGGCAGGAAGGTTCGATCTTCTCCATCCCGATGAATGCCTGGCACCGCATCGTCAACGCCAGCTCCGCGCCGGCCCTGCTGCTCGCGGGCACCACCGCGCCGATCGTGATGAACACGCTGCAAAGCGTCGATGCCGTTTTCAATTGCCCGATGGTGTTCCGCGACCGTTTCTCGGGCGGCGACGACTATTACAAATACAAGGACGATATCGAACCCGATCCCGTGCGCGGCCTTGCCATGCGCCGTACCAATTTCGTGCCCGATGTCGTGAATTGCGAATTGCCGCTCGATAACCGCCGTTCGCCCGGCTATCGCCGCGTCGAACCCTTCATGACCAACAACACCTTCTATTTCTGGATCGGCCAGCACGAGACGGGACGTTATTCCAAAGCCCACGCGCACACCTCCGCCGCCGTCCTCATCTGCGTCAAAGGCAAGGGCTACACGCATACCTGGCCGGAGCATCTCGGCGTAACGCCGTGGAAAGATGGCCACGAGGACAAGATCAAGCGCGTCGATTACGAACCCGTCGGCATCGTATCGGCGGCGCCCGGCGGCGCGCGCTGGTATCACCAGCATTTCGGTGTCTCCAAAGATCCCTTACGCCTGATGGCGTGGTTCGGTCCTTGGAATCCGGGCCGCGAGCCCGGCCCGCCCGGCTCCAAGCATTTCGATTACACCGGCATGGATATCCATGAGGGCGGCACCAACATCCCCTATTGGATGGAAGACCCGCAGGTGAAAGCCGATTTCGAAGCTGCGCTCGATGCCAATGGCGTCACCAACCGCATGCGCTCCGAATATTACGACAAGGACTACAAGGGCGAGCTGCCGCAGGAATAAGCGGAAGCCCTTCGCGCATTCCCCCGTGATCGCCTCCCCCTTGTGGGGAGGCCGACGCTTCGGCGCATCGCAACGAAGCGACGGGCGGGGAAGTTCAATCATGCAACCCGCTCCCCACCCGAAGGGCGTCCGCCGGATCAAGTCCGGGGTCCGCACTTTGACCTCCCCATGAAGGGGAGGTGATGCCTTTGGTTTCCTCCCCAGCCTTGCGGGGGAGGTGTCAGGCTTCAGCGTGACGGAGGGGGGCTGCCACGCCTCCCCGCAGTCCTCCGGAACCACTCCTTTTGTGCGCCTAGTGCCCAAAATGGGGCTAACGCCCCTTTCTCCTCTGGACCTCGCCCCCTAAACTGGCGCAAATCGCAAATAGTAAGATCAAGGGGAGTTCGCACCGTGCATGACGTCACCAGTAAAACCCATTGGCATGAACCCACGGCGGGCAAGCGCGCCGGCTTCGGAAAATGGGGCCGCGTGAAGACCCCCTATGACGAGTTCATGGACTCGGAAGGCATCCCCTGCTTCCGCGATATCGGCATCGGCAATGTGCTTAATCTTCCGATGGAGCCTTGGAAGCGCAAAGGCGGACGCGGCACCTACATCCAGCTGCACGGCACCGAATCCAAATGGGGCTGCTATCTGGTCGAGGTCCCGCCGCGCGGCGAGCTGAACCCGGAAAAGCATCTCTACGAAGAGCTTTATTTCGTCGTCGAAGGCCGCGGCACCACCGAGGTCTGGCAGGAAGGCGACACCAAAAAACACGTCTTCGAATGGCAGAAGGGTTCGCTGTTCTCCATCCCGATGAATGCCTATCACCGCATCGTCAATGCCAGCTCCGCCCCCGCCGTGCTGCTCGGCGGCACGACCGCGCCGATCATCATGAACACGCTGCAAAGCGTCGACGCCATCTTCAATTGCCCGATGGTGTTCCGCGACCGCTTCTCCAGCGCCGAGGATTATTACAAATACAAGGATGACGTGGAGCCCGATCCCGTGCGTGGTCTCGCGATGCGCCGCACGAATTTCATTCCCGATGCGGTCAATTGCGATCTGCCTTTGGACAATCGCCGTTCGCCGGGCTTTCGCCGCGTCGAACCCTTCATGACCAACAACACCTTTTATTTCTGGATCGGCCAGCACGAGACGGGGCGCTATTCCAAGGCGCATGCCCACACCTCCGCCGCCGTGCTCATCTGCATCAAAGGCAAGGGCTACACCCACACCTGGCCGGAATATCTCGGCACGACGCCGTGGAAAGACGGTCACGAAGACAAGATCCGCCGCATCGACTACGAACCCGTTGGCATGATCTCGGCGGCGCCCGGTGGCGCGCGCTGGTTCCACCAGCATTTCGGCGTATCAAAAGATCCGCTGCGCCTGATGGCGTGGTTCGGTCCGTGGAATCCGGGTCGCGAACCGGGTCCTCCGGGCGAGAAGCACATCGACTATACCGGCATGGATATTCCGGAAGGCGGCTCCGCTATTCCCTATTGGATGGAAGATCCGGCCGTGAAAACGCAATGGGAAGCGCAGCTGGCGAAAGAAGGCACGCCCGTGCGCATGAAGCCCGAATATTACGACAAGGACTACAAGGGCGAATTGCCGAAGGAATAAAAACGCATACTCCATGTCGTCCTCACACTGAGCTCGTCGAAGTGTGAGGACGATATGTGACCTCGCCCTGAGCCTGTCGAAGGGCGAGGCACCCATTCTTTCTATCAAAGGCTGACTAGGGCAAAACAGAAAACATCGGGAGGAATTCGTCATGAATCGTCACTCCGTCCTGCTTGCAAGCGTCCTTGCGCTCTCTTCTCTCTCGCTTTCGGCCTGCACCGATGATGATGGCTGGGTTTCGCTGATCGACGGCGACCTCGATCAATGGCACATCGTGGGTGATCCCAACTGGCGCATCGAAGACGGCATGGCGGTCGCCGATGGCGGTACCGGCCATCTCATGTCGAACGAGTCCTATGAGGATTTTGAACTCATCGCCGAATTCTGGGTCGATGAGCCCGCGAACAGCGGTCTTTTCTTGCGCTGCGACGATCCCGCGATGCCGGGCGCGGACAGCTGCTACGAAGTGAATATCTACGACACGCGCGAAGACCCGACTTACGGCACCGGCGCCATCGTCAATGTGTCGCCGATCGAAAATATGCCGAAGGCGGGTGGCCAATGGAACACCTATGAAATCCGCGTCGAGGGCGATCATCTCGCGGTGACGCTGAACGGCGAAGTCACCGCCGACGTGCATGACAGCCTGCATCCCGCGGGTCCCTTCACGCTGCAATATGCGGCGGGCGTGGTGAAGTTTCGAAGAGTCGATATCCGCCCGCTGTGACAGCAGCCGCGGACTTGATCTTTTCGAAAACGCGGGGCTGAATTCTTTATCGTCGAAAATTTCCGCCCGCGCTCGAGCGTCCGCAAAACATACCGGACGGTCGGTTTTACCGTTTGCGGTAAACCGGCAACACAGCGCCCCTGCGGCTTCGCCAAAAACAATGTGCGATAAAAGGCTTGGCCAGAAACGGCGCTCCGCCCCGTCTGTGGGTATCCGCAGCGGCGTTCAGAAAAACATACCGACCGGTCGGTATGTTTTTGGGAAAGCGGAAAACTTAGGGACGCCGCCCGATACTTTTCTCCCCCGCTTGCGGGGGAGGTGCGCGAAGCGCGGAGGGGCGCGCGAAATCCCGAAGCGCGTGCCGCGCTTCGACCTCCCCGCCAAGGGGAGGTGAAGGACCGCGAATGTTGCCTTACGGCTTGTAGTCCTCGACGTGGTTTTTCAGGACGCCGATCTCGGCGACCTCGACTTCCACCACATCGCCGGGCACGAGCCACTTCTTCGGGTTCTGATGTCCGCCCGCGCCGACCGGCGTGCCGGTGAAAATCATGTCGCCGGGCTTCAGCGTCATGAACATCGAGAGGTAGCGGACCAGCTCCGCGAAATCCCAGGTCAGGCGATCCGTCGTATCGTCCTGGCGCAATTCGCCATTCACGCGCGTCATCAAACGCAGTTTGGCGAAGGGGTTCGCTTCGTCCTTGGTCACGACCCACGGACCCATAGAACCGGAATCGTCGAAATTCTTGCCTTGCGTCACATTCAGCGTGCCATGGCGCAGCCAGTCGCGGACGGAGCCTTCATTGCCGAGCGTCATGCCGAACACATGGTCCAGCGCCGTCTCGCGCGAAATGTTGCGGCCCTTTTTGCCGATCACGAGGACGATCTCGCCCTCGTAATCGAACTGTTCGGAAACCGTCGGGCGTAAGATCGCTTCATTGTGGCCGACGATCGAGCCGGGCACGCGCATGAACAGATTCGGATATTTCGGCTTCTCTCGGTTGTCTTTGTATTCTTCCGCGCGCTCCGGGTAATTGATGCCGACGCAGACGATCTTCTCGCCGCCTGGAACGGGCGGCACAAACTTGATGTCGGAGAGCTTGTAATCGGCGGGGCCGTTGGCGGCGCTGCGCGCTTCAGCAAGGGCGGCATCGCCGCTGCGCATGATGTCGACCAATGCGGGATATTTCGCGCCTAGCTTCTTGCCGAGATCGACGACGCCGTCGCCCGACACTGCGCCATAGGAAGTTTTCCCGCTCACCCGAAAAGTCACGAACCGCATCGCCGTCTCCCTTTTATCTTCTGTCGTCGCCTTTATGTGTCATGGCCCGCAAAAGCGGGCCATCCAGAGGAGCGTAAGGCTCTTGTCCTTAAGGGACGCACTGGATGGCCCGATCAAGTCGGGCCATGACGACATTAGGTAAGGTCGGAATTCCCTAGATCACGATCTTCGTCATGATCCCCTTCGGGAAGTAGTCCTCGATTTTGACGTGCTTGTGGGCGATGCCCTGCTGGTAGCTGTAGAGCGCGAGCTGTTCCAGCGTCGGACGGTTTTCCTCGATGCCATAGGGGAAGATGTCGCCGAACATGTCGCGCATGCGGCGCGCATAGGCCGGAAGCCACGCCACCGGGAAACGCGACACGGCCGGGTCCATGATCCGTTCGACCGAGCGGTTCTTCGATTCTAGGAACGCGTTGTAGAGATTGCGCGCGATCCAGGGATTGGTCTCGAGCAGCTGCTTCTTCAGCGCGATGATGTGCATGATCGGCCACACTTTCGTGCGTTCGAAATATTCCTGCTCCATCTCGACGAAGTTCGGGTAGAGGCGAACAATGTCCGGATTGCCTTCGAGGAAGCAGGTCGGCGGACGCGCGATGATGGCGCAATCGATTTCGCCGCTCGCCAGCATTTCGCTCAAGGACTTGTCGGAGACGCGCGTCAGCTTCGTGCCTTCGGGAAGGCTCAGTTCGACCTTCTCGACGCGGCCCGGCGCGTTGGCGCCGGCCTGATACCAATGCACGTCCTGCAGCTTCACGCCCTGCTCATTGTGCATCCAGCCGCGCATGTAGACGGCGGCGGAGTGCGCCCATTCCGGCGAGCCGACCTTCTTACCCTTGAGGTCCTGCACGGTTTTGATGCCGCTCTTTTTGTTGATGTAGAACGAGCCGAAGCGGAACAGACGCGAGCAGATGACGGGAAGGCCGATAATGTCGGAATCTTCGCGTGTGACCTGCGTGGTGAATTTCGCGAAGGACAATTCCGAAACGTCCCATTCGCGGTTCAGCGTGAAGCGGGCGAACACCTCGTGATGGCCATGCAGCAGCCAAGTATGGTCGATGCCTTCGGCATTCACGACGCCGGTACGGAAATCGCGGAAATGATCATAGTCGGTGGTGGCAATCGTAAGTTTGACGTTCGTGCGGCTCATAAAGCCCCTCCCTTGAAGAGCGCGTACCCCGTGGGGCAGGCGCGATATCCCTAAGCGTGTGTTGGCCCGCTTTGGGCGCATAAAACCGGGGCCGCTTATAGCGGCGGCCCCCCCGGGCCGCTACCCCTCGGGGGCGGGATTCTTGCTGCGTCGCGCCTTGTCGTCGCCCGGTAGCTGTGATCCTTTGCCAACCCGCGTCAAAAGCAGATTTTACTGCGCTGCGGGAAGGCTCATCCTTGGAAATGGGCGGGAAACGAATGGGGCGGGTGGAAATGGCCGAAACGGGAACTGCGCGAACGAAGTCGCGCCGTATGACGAAAGAAGAACGCAAGGTCATTCTCGCCTCGTCGGCGGGCACGGTGTTCGAGTGGTATGATTTCTATCTCGCCGGCTCTCTCGCCGCGAATATCAACATGGCCTTCTTCTCCGGCGTCAATCCGACGGCCGGGTTCATTTTCACGCTGCTCGCATTCGCCGTGGGCTTCGCGGTGCGTCCGTTCGGGGCGCTGGTCTTCGGCCGCTTCGGCGACATTGTCGGGCGCAAATACACCTTCCTCATCACCATGACGGTGATGGGCGTCGCAACGTTCGGCGTCGGGCTTATTCCGGATTATGCGACCGTGGGCATCATCGCGCCGGTGCTGTTCATCATCTGCCGCCTGCTTCAGGGCTTGGCGCTGGGCGGCGAATATGGCGGCGCGGCGACCTATGTGGCCGAACACGCACCGGCGGACCGCCGCGGCTATTACACGTCGTGGATTCAGACCACCGCGACACTGGGGCTTTTCCTGTCGCTGCTGGTCATTCTGGCCTTGCGTCAAAGCATGCCGGAAGCAAGCTTCAACGCCTGGGGATGGCGCGTTCCGTTCCTGCTGTCCTTTGTGCTGCTCGGCGTCTCGCTGTGGATTCGCCTGCAGCTCGCGGAAAGCCCTGCCTTCGAGAAGATCAAAGCCGAAGGCACGCAGTCCAAAGCGCCGCTGAAAGAAGCTTTCGGCAATTGGAAAAACGCCAAGATCGGTATTTTCGCATTGCTCGGCGGCACCGCCGGGCAGGCCGTCGTCTGGTATACAGGCCAGTTCTACGCGCTGTTCTTTCTTACCCAGACGCTGAAAATGGACGGCACCACCGCCATCATCGTGATGGCCACCGCGCTTCTGATCGCAACGCCGTTCTTCGTCGTGTTCGGGCGGCTGTCCGACTTCATCGGGCGCAAGCGCGTCATTCTCACCGGCTGCCTTCTCGCGGCGCTGACCTATTTTCCGCTGTTCCACACGCTGGCCGAAGCCGTCAATCCGGCCCTGATGGAAGCGCAGCGTAACGCACCCGTCGTGGTCGTGGCCGATCCGGACGAATGCTCGTTTCAGTTCAATCCCGTCGGCACGGCAAGCTTCACCTCGTCCTGCGATATTGCGAAGTCCTTTCTCGCGCGCAATGCCGTCAATTACGACAATGAGGAAGCGCCCCCGGGAACGACGGCGCGCATTCGGATCGGCGATGAGGAAATCGAGGCGTTTGACGCCGGCGCTGCGGGCGAGGAAGCCGCCACGCGCACCACCGCTTTCAACGATGCCGCGACAGCTGCCATCCGTGCCCATGGCTATCCGGCGGCGGCGAATCCCGATGAGGTCGATCTGCCGCTTGTCATCGGCATTCTCACCATTCTCGTCCTCTATGTAACGATGGTGTATGGCCCCATCGCGGCGCTGCTGGTCGAACTGTTTCCGACGCGCATCCGCTATTCCGGCATGTCGCTGCCCTATCACATCGGCAATGGCTGGTTCGGCGGCTTCCTCCCGCCCACCGCCTTCGCCATCGTTGCGGCCACCGGCAATATTTTCTCCGGGCTCTATTATCCGATAGCCATTGCCCTTCTGACCTTCGTCATCGGCATTCTCTGCGTGCCGGAAACCAAGGATCGCGATATCTACGCCGATGATTAGCCGCGGTTAATCATCAAGGATTCGGAAGGCGGGACGTTTCTCTGCAATTCCCTGCTGGACGGCCCCGCCTTCGCCCCGCAAGATCGCCGCCGACACAGGTTTCGGCGGGGGGGGCCGCATGACGGTGCATCGGCAAGAGCGTTCGACCAAAATTCGGGGCGCGTTGCGCGGAGCTGTCAGTGTAACGGTTCTCGCCACTCTTCTCGCTTCCTGCGCGGGTGGTGGATCGGGCGCGACGGTGCTGTCAGTCTAATGGCAACTTGTCTCTGATAGAGAGGCAAGATGCGACCCATATCCTATAAGAGACACCGGTTTCCGCCAGAGGTTATCCGCCAGGCGGTCTGGCTGTACTTCAAAT
>CAIOYY010000002.1 GCA_903862715.1 uncultured Alphaproteobacteria bacterium | reverse complement strand
GGCGCGCGATGTTGAGCGTTCGACGCAGCAATGAACGTGGGCATGTCGACCTTGGCTGGCTCAATTCCCGCCATACGTTTTCATTTGGCGACTATTACGATCCGCGTTTTCTGGGATTCTCCGCGCTGCGTGTGATCAACGAAGACCGCGTCGCGCCGGGGAAAGGATTTCCCGCCCATGCGCACCGCGACATGGAAATCATCACCTACATCTTGGACGGCGCGCTTGCGCATAAGGACAGCCTCGGCACGGAATCGGTGATCCGTCCGGGCGACGTGCAGCGCATGTCGGCGGGAGCGGGTATCGAGCACAGCGAATTCAATCCTTCGCCCGACGCGCCGGTGCATTTTCTGCAGATTTGGATTCTACCCGACGTCAAGGGGCTGCGGGCCAGCTATGAGCAAATTTTGGTCTCGCGTGCGCAACGCCGCGATCGGCTGCGGCTGATCGGCTCCCGAGATGGACGCGAAGGCTCGGTGACCGTTCATCAGGATATTAGTTTCTATGCCGGCGAATTCACCGGGGGCGCTAGCGTCGATCACACGTTCATCGGGGCGCGCGCCGGATGGGTGCAAGTGGCGTCCGGTTCGGTTGATGTGAACGGACATCGGCTCGACGCGGGCGACGGCGTAGCACTTTCGAAAGAATCTGCCCTTAGGATAACAGCGATTTCCCAGGCCGAGGTCCTTCTGTTCGACCTTCCTGGGACTTAAGGTCCGAGCGACGTCTCATGGCAAATATCCTTTTCTTTCCAGCGCTTCCCAGCAGACCTTATCTGCTCGATCAGCTGTTTCGCGCCATCTGGCATTTCCTGCCGGCGCTGACGAAGGTCGACCGGTTGATCTTTCCGTACAGCGGAGATGATTTCGCGCTGCTCGATGCGGATCAGATTCTGAGTGCGGCGCGGGCTTTCCTCAGCCGCGATTTCGATCCCGCCATCGCCGACTACGCGCCCCGCTACCTAGGTAAAATCCAGTTTCTGGCCACCAAGACAATCGATGCAAGCGACCTGGGCGAACAGCTTCCGCCTTTGAGCACGGTCATCGTGTGGAACTTGAGTGACGGGCGTTATGCCGCTGCTGCGAAGGCGATTGCCGATCGGAACGGCGCACAGCTGGTCATGGCGGACCCGGCGGTGGTGCAACAGGAAACGCTGCTTACGCTGCGTGGCGTCTATCAGCTGTTCGAGCAGAACGAGTTGCACGCCTGGGTGATGGACTCCTACCAGCGCTTTGCGACGAATTTGAAGTCCTGGAAAGGGCAGCACCTTAGCGTATTCGGCAATGGTCCTTCACTGGCGCGTATTATTGAGACCAAAGTTCCGATTGCGCCGGGGCTGCGGGCGATCTGCAATTCAACGATCGGTGATGCGGCGGCGCTGGAGTATCTGAAGCCGCAATTGATGTTCTGCGGCGATCCAGTGCAGCACTGCGGCGTTTCGGTCTACGCAGGGCGTTTCCGTAGTGACATGGCGCGGGCGATGGAAGAGCCGGGGCGATTTATATTTACGCAACTGGGCTATGTGCCCTACTTCCGGGAAGTGATCGCGCCATCGGCCCACGATCGGATCATCGGCATCGGCAACGACCGGCGCCCGCAGTTCAATATCGATTTGGATAAAGAGTTTCTAACGGCGGCGACAGCGAACATCTTCACGATGCTTGTGCTGCCAGTCGCCTTTACGATTGCGCAGCAAGTCGAGATTTACGGCTGCGACGGTATGTCATTTGCGGCCGCCACCAAACCTTGGTCGCACGCCAACGAGGACGATTATATGGGCAAGATGGCGGTGACCCACCGTGTCCATTCCGGTTTCTGGAAGCGAAACTATGAGGAAGAATTCTGGAGCTACTGCAAGGATATGGAAGATATCCTGAGTGCGGCGTCCGCGCGCGGGATTGAGGTCCACGCGCGGACGGCTTCTTACGTACCCGCCCTAGCGAAGCGGTTTAGGCCAGTCTAAGGCTTACTTGCAGTCCGGCGCGGTCGGGGCGCGTTGCACTTTCAAGAACTCGATCAAATCGGTGCGGTCTTTCTCATCGAACAGGCCAGCGAAGCCCATGTTGCTGCCCGAGAGGAAGGACAGCGGCGATTCGATGAACTGATGGAGCGTTGCTTCGTCCCATGTGAGGCCGGAGGTCTTCATGGTTTCAGAGTAGGCGTAGCCTTCAATCGCGCCGGCCTTACGGCCCACGACGCCGCAGTGCGGTGGGCCCACCAGGGCTTCCTTTGCCGCGTGGCAGCCGCTGCAACCCTGTTCTTCATAAACCTTGGCGCCACGGGCTGCGTCGGCGGCGGAAGCCGCTGAGACGGCGAACGAAGCGGCCGCAAAAGCGGCAAAGCCAATCAGAGTCTTTTTGTAGAGTGACAACGGTCGAGCTCCTCGTGGTTACATATGCACGAACCCGTCATACCTGGAGCAGAAATCAAGTCAAGCCACGACCGCGTGGGATACAGACCGTTACATTTACTTACGAATTTGTCGCTAACCGTGGAGGCCTTTGACGACGAGTTCGGCAACGTCGCGCGAGATCTGAGGTGCGCCGGCGATCCGTTCCAGCTGCTGTTTCATCAGTAATTGCCGGGCTGAATCAAACCGACGCCAACGTCCAAGGGGTGGCACAAGGCGTGCCGCAACCTGGGGGTTGAACGCATTGATCGCCAAGATTTGATCGGCGAGGAATTCGTAGCCTGAGCCATCGGGTGCATGGAAGTTGACCGGATTCGAAAGGCTGAAGACGCCGATGACCGCGCGCAACTTATTGGGGTTCTTCAAATCGAAGCTGGGATGCGACAGAAGGTGGCGCACCGTGACGAGCGTACCGGGCAGCGGACAAGACGCCTGAACCGAGAGCCATTTGTTGACCACCAGATGGTCGTCCTTGAAGCGCTCGTAGAAGGCGGCGAGCGCTTCTTCCCGCTCCGGCACGTTCATCAGATTGAGGACAGCGAGCGCGTCCATGCGATCAGTCATATTATCGGCCGCTTCGAACTGGCCTTTGACGAGCGCGACGCTGTCGCCCGTCTCCAGCGCTCCGAGATAACCGAGCGCGGCGCGTTTCAGCATGCGCCGACCCATGCCTGCGGCATCGGGCACATAGGGCGCATTGATGCGCTGACCGTCGTAGATGCGGCGGAAGTCTGGCGCGTAAGTCTCGGCGATGGCGCGTCGCACCTGCTTGCGCACGCCGTGCAGGTGCAGAGGTGATTCTTCGGTCATGCGATTGGCAAGATAGTCCTCGGCCGGCAAGGCAAGCGCGGAGGCCTTGAAGGCGGGCTCAAGGTTATCGTCTTTCGCAATCTGTCCGATCGCGGTGAGGAAAAGGTGGCTAATGGCCGGTGTGCCGCCAGCCAGCGCGGTCGTGACGCCCGAGAGAATAATGCTGCCTGCAAAGTCCTGTGCCGCATTCCAGCGATTGAAGTGATCGGAATCCCGGGCCATGCGGAAAGCGAGGTCTTCCTCGGATTCATTCCGATCAATGATGACGGGCGCAGCGAACGAACGATTGAGCGAGAGGCGAGGCTTTGTCGCGGCAATGCCGGTGAAGACGAAGGTCTCTTTCGTCTGGCGCAATTCGAGCACGCTGCTGTCGATGCGCCGATCGGCGAGGTGAAGTGGGAGATCACGGCCATCATCGCCGATGACGCCGAGGGCGAGGGGAATGTGATAGGGCTTTTTTTCCGCCTGTCCCGGTGTGGGCGGGCAGCTTTGCGCAACGGTGAGCGTCAAGGTTTGGGCGACAGGGTCAAAACGATCTTCAACGGAAATCCGCGGTGTGCCGGACTGGCTGTACCAAAGCTTGAATTGCGAAAGGTCCTGGCCCGAGGCGTCTTCCATCGCCTTGGCGAAATCGTCACAGGTGACGGCCTGCCCGTCGTGGCGGCTGAAGTATAAGTCCATTCCGGCGCGGAAGGCCTTCGCGCCGAGAAGGGTGTGCATCATGCGGATGACTTCCGCGCCCTTCTGATAGACCGTCGAGGTGTAGAAATTGTTGATTTCGACATAGCTGTCGGGACGGACGGGATGGGCCAGCGGGCTAGCATCTTCGCGAAACTGCGAGCCGCGCAACGTCTCGACATCGTCGATGCGTTTGTTAGCGCGGCTGCGCATATCAGCAGTGAATTCCTGATCGCGGAAGACGGTTAGTCCTTCCTTTAGGCTGAGCTGGAACCAGTCGCGGCAGGTGACGCGGTTGCCGCTCCAATTGTGGAAGTATTCATGCCCGACGATGGACTCGATCAAATAGTAGTCGAGGTCCGTCGCGGTATTGGAGTCGGCGAGGATGAATTTATCGTTGAAGACGTTGAGACCCTTATTCTCCATCGCGCCCATATTGAAATCGCTGACGGCCACGATATTGAAAACGTCGAGGTCGTACTCGCGTCCGAACGCGACTTCGTCCCACTTCATCGCGCGGATCAGCGATTCCATAGCGTAGGTAGCGCGCGGCGCTTTGCCGTGTTCGACAAAAATGCGCAGCGCCACGTTGCGGCCGGAGGCGGTCGTGAAAGACTCCTCGATGTGGGCGAGGTCGCCCGCGACGAGGGCGAAGAGATAGCTAGGCTTAGGGTGGGGATCATCCCAAACAGCAAAATGGCGCGCGCCGTCGAGATCACCGCGCGCCGTAGGGTTCCCATTGGCAAGAAGCACGGGATACTTCGCCTTCGGCGCACGAATTGTAGTGCGGTAGACCGCCATGACATCCGGGCGATCGAGGAAGTAGGTGATGTGCCGGAATCCTTCAGGCTCGCATTGGGTGCAAAACACGCTTTGCGAAACGTAGAGCCCCTCGAGCGCCTTATTGGCTTGCGGGTCAATCTCGACTTCGGTTTCAAGGATGAAGGACTGCGGCGGGCCGTGAAGGATCAGCCCGGTCTCGGTGAGCTGGTAGGCCGATGCCGGCAGCTCCCGTCCATCCACGGAGATTTTAAGAAGTTTCAACCCTTCGCCGTTCAACTCAAGCGGGCGCGCCTCGGGGGCAGTCCGCATCATCGATAGACGCGAAGTCAAGCGCGTGGCGGACGGCTCCAGGTCGAAGGTAAGATCGACGGTCTTGATGGCATACGACGGCGGCGCATAATCTGCCAGGTGGATGGTTTTGATGAGGGTGGAGGATTCAGGATCGCGGGTCATGGGGCAGGCCTCTTTAGGGGTCTCTTAACCTCGTTTGTCCTAATCTAAACTCGGCGAATTATCCCGTTTTCCGAGAGAGATTGGAGCTACTGATGCGCACCGTTGCGTTCGTGCCGGCAAAGGGCGAGAGCAGCCGTATTCGAAACAAGAATACCGTTATTCTTGATGGTGAGTATCTATTTAAGCGCAAGCTGATCCAGCTCCTGGCGTGTCCTGAGATCGACGATGTGTATCTCGACACGGAATCGGACAAAATCATCGAGCTGGCGTCGGACCTGCCGGTGAAAATTCTCAAGCGCAACGCCAAGCTCGCCTCGAACAGCACCGACGGTCACGAGCTTTTCGCGAACGAATGCGCAAAGGTTGATGCCGACATTTACATTCAATGCCTGTGCACGAGTCCGTTTGTCACCGCCGAAACCATGACGCGCGCGATCCGTGCCTTGAAGGCCGACGCTTCGGCCGATTCCCTGGTCGCAGTGCAGAAGCGTAAACAATACACGTGGGAGAATGGCCGGCCCGCCTACGGCGAAGGCCGCATTCCCAATTCGGTCGATCTGCCCGCGACCGTCATCGAGTCCATGGGCCTTTACATGGTCAAGCGCGGCAAGGGTAAGGCGAAGGCCAAGCCCAAACGCCGCTTTGGGGAAAAGGTCGTCTTCTTCGAATTGACTGACGAAGAAGCTTTCGACGTCAACTGGCCCGATGATCTTGCGCTGGCTGAACGCATCTCGGCGGGCTACAGGGCCGCGCATAATGCGCAGCTTGACGCCATCCGCCCGCATCTGTGCGCCTCACTGCTCGCCGACATCTGCAAGGAGCGTGGACTGAAAGCGCTTTTCCCGCCCGGCTTCCGCCGCGTGAGCGGACGATCGGTGTTGGGTGTGGCTAAGACGCTCGAGCTTCGCAAGCTTCGCAAGAAGGACGATTGGAAGGGCATCTATACCGCGCTTGGCACCTATGACTTCATTCGTCCGGGCGACGTGATCGTGGTCCAGAACGATGTGAAGGAACGGGCCTACTTCGGCGACCTCAACGCAAATATCTCGATTCGGTCGGGCGCTGTCGGGGCGGTCGTAGACAGCTATACGCGGGATTCGGCCGAGCTGAACGGCCTTGAATTTTCGGTCTTTGCCCAAGGTATCTACTGCGACGACATTAAATACGAGGGCACCGTCCATGCCATGAACCGGCCCATCAAAATCGGCAATGTGACCATTAACAATGGCGATTACGTCTATGCGGACGATGATGGGGTCCTTGCGATCCCCAAGGATTTATGGCCTTCGATCCGCGACGAGGCTATGGCGACCTTGAAGAAGGAATTCGATATCCGCTATGCCATCATCATGGGCGAGGATGTCGGCAAGGTTCTGGGAACGCACGGGGCGTTCTAGGGCCGTCAGCGCCGGCGTCCATGGGCAGGGGCCCATGCCGATGAGCGGGCGTTGAATTCCATGTTTCACACGATATTGCTTTCCGGCGATCGGCCCGGGGATGCGCTTGCACAGGTCTCTCCGGGGAAGCGCAAGGCGTTGCTGCTGCTGAACGGCCGCGCGATGATCACTTATGTGCTTGATGTGCTGCTGGCTTCGCCCGACGTCGAACACATAACGATTGTCGCAAACACAGTTTCCGATTTCAGTGCCCATGCCGAGATTGTGGCGTTGATCGAAAAGCGGGGGGCGTCGCACCGTGTTTCATTCGAGGAAGGCGCCGAGAGTCCGGCTGCTAGCGTGCTCAAAGCTGCCGAAAGGCTTGGCGGGACCGCCGCGACCCTTGTCACCACCGCTGACAACCCGCTTCTAAGCGGTGCAACACTAGCGCAGTTTTGCGCAGCCGTCCGCGCTGACCCCAACCTTGACGCCGCGGTGGGCCTCGCGCGCGAGAGCGATATCCGATTGGCCTTCCCAGATTCGAAACGGACGTTCATTCGCTTAGGCGGCGCCGGGTACAGTGGATGCAACCTTTTTGCCCTCATGCCGGGAGTAGCACCGAAAGCCGCACGCGCTTGGCGGGAAGTCGAGGGCCGGCGCAAGAAGCCGTGGCAGCTTATTCTCCATTTCGGCATCTTTACGCTGCTGCGCGCTCTATTGGGGATGTTAGACCTTTCCAAGGCCTTCGTCGCCGCTTCAGGCACGTTGGGGTTGCGTGCCAAACCCATCGTGCTTGATGACGCGGTCGCGGCGATGGACGTGGATCGGACCGAGCATATCGCGATCGCCGAGCAGGTACTTACGAGCCGAGGGGAAGGCGCACGCGCCCACGTGACGTGAACGTACTGTCCAAATCACACATGCCGCAAACGGAGCGGCCACTGCACATCGGGTTCCTTTATAACCACGAAGGTGCCCATCAGGTTCGCCATAGCGCGGTCGTTATTCCCCAGCTCCTGGAACGTCACCGGGACATCAAAATCACGGTGTTGGCCACCTCCGAGGCGCTGATCGAGGAGGTCATCGATGTTTGTGGACCGGACCTCATCGGACGTATCGAAATCATCAAGCTGTCGCCCCCCAAATGGCGCAAGCCGCTGGCCGGCGTGCTCGATAAAGTCAGCCCGTTCAGTCGCCTCGATAACCTCTTCAGCAACCGCGCGCTGTTCGCCAAATTCGATGCCGTGATCGTGACCGAAGGCACCAGCCTTTTCCTGAAAAAGCTGAAGGGGCTTGAGCGGCTGAAGATCATTCGCATCGATCATGGAGCCGGTGACCGTTCGATCGGATTTACCCGTTCGTTCAGCGGGAATGATCTGGTGTTATTCGCCGGCGAGAAACAGCGCGAGCGCTTCCGTCAACTGGGGTATCTGCGCGACGATCAGATGGCCGTGGTGGGCTATACCAAGTTCGATGCGGTCGCGGCGGCGGGGCGGACGCGAAAGAAACTGTTTCCCGACGACAAACCCGTGGTTCTGTACAATCCGCATCCCGAACCGAAGCTCTCATCCTGGTATGAGATGGGGCTTGAGGTGCTCGACTTCTTCCGCACCAGTTC
This sequence comes from uncultured Alphaproteobacteria bacterium, assembly GCA_903862715.1. Classification (GTDB taxonomy): domain Bacteria; phylum Pseudomonadota; class Alphaproteobacteria; order Micropepsales; family Micropepsaceae; genus CAIYRG01. Next base: position 5,315 of record CAIOYY010000002.1, on the reverse strand, counting down.
CGACTACAATCTCATCTTCGCACCGCACGTGATGTTGTTTCAGCGCCGCCTTCACGTCTCGCTTGAGGCGAGAATCGCGCGTTTCCGGCGCGACCTTCCGCAACGTTTTCGCGATTGCCCGCATATCCTCATCGACACCGGGAGTCCGGCTTCGGTGGATATGACCTACACGCTGGCGGCGGACATCTATCTAGGCGATGTCAGCAGCCAGGTTTACGAGTTCCTCATCGACCGGCGGCCCTGCGTCTTCCTGAACGCGCATAATGCGCGCTGGCAGGGCAATGCCGACTATGCCTTCTGGAATTTTGGTCCCGTCATCGACCGGATTGGAGATTTGCCCGGGGCGCTGAAGGATATCTCGATCACGCACCCGCGCTATCGGCCCATCCAGGACGAGGCGTTCAACGAGACATTCGATCTGCAGCCGACGGCGTCCTCAGTCCGCGCGGCCGACGTCATCGCAAACTTCCTGCGCGGCCGTTATTTGGCCGCCTGAGGCGGCGGCACGTCGAGTTTCGTCATTTCGAGCACCGTGCAGATGTATTTGTTGGCAATGACCTTGCTGACCCGCTCGCCCGTAACATCTTCCTCAGTGATGAATCGCAATCCCTTGTCGTTCACGAACTTCATGCAGGTCTCGTACATATCCACCCGGTACCAGGAATTATCCGCCGCCTGTATGTAGACGATGGTGTCCTTCTCGCCGGCGCGCCAGCCCTTCACGCCGCCCAGATCTCGAAAATGGATTTGCTTCACGGGTGCGGGATTTGCAGGTGCGGGTTTCGCAGGTGCAGCTTTTTGCGTTGCGGGCTTCGCCGGCTCGGCCGCGCCCGCCGGAAGTGAAAGGGCCAGGGCGGCGGCGGTGGCAATGAGGATACGTGAATACCGCATGAAAACCTCCAGCTACTGTCGATCGATCTTATCCCATAACCGGGCAAGATTGAACGCTTGCAGGAGCCTAGAGCAGCAGATCCTGTCGCCGGATCACAGTGACTTGATCTGGCAGTTTTTTCATATCCGCTGCGACGCCGGTACCGCCGACTTCCCCGATTCCGGCTGTAACGGCATGGGCAACCTGCAACCGGCTGGAGAGGCCAAGGATATAGGTCGGGCGGCGCGCGGCGCGTTGGCGGAACAGCAGCATGGACTGAAAAACCTCGTCGTCGCCACGGCGGGGGGAATTCGGGATCTCGACACCCACGGTGATGTGGTCGAGCGCCAGGATCTGATCGGAAAGCTGGAACACATCGAGCAAGAAGGCGACCTCGCGGACGTAAGGTCGGAAGCGCTCGCGAATAGGAACAAGGATGTCCGCACCGGTGCGTTGGGGAATGTGCGTGACCTCAAGACGCAGATGCACGAGCCGCTCCCGCTGCGGCAGGTTCGCGATGAGGCGTTGGATTTCGCCAAGGTGAGGCCCCTGTAGCGCGGGGAACGGCACGGGAATGGTGAACACAGCCCGTAGGCCTTGCTCGCACATCTCGGAGAAGGCGCGCACCGCGAGACCGAGCAGTTCGAGAACGGTTGCATCGTTCGGGCACGCTCCGTTAGCGGCGAAGACATCAGTACCGTCCGGCCTTGCCGCCCGGAAGAAGAATGAACTGACACTCTGCGTTTCGTTGTTCCACGCGGGCCTGAATGAAATCGCAAACTGCCTTGCGTCGGATTTTTCCAGGGGCTGGGGTGTCGATTTTGCGATGATCAGTTTTGAAGGTTTAGCGCCGGCGCGGGCGGGAGGCGCCTTCGCGGGCGTAAGGCCCCTTGCCGAAGCTTGGCGCACATTCTCGACGGCGGCTTTCACACGCTCAAGATTCAGCGTGCCATCGGCATTGAGCGCGCCGCTGAGGTCGAGCTTGGACGCCTCGGGCAGCGGCGGCGGGGATTCGGAGAAATGAGCCCCCACCAATTTTTCGCCGATGCGGGCCGCGATAGCGTCGGCGCGGTTGAGCGCTTCAGGCTCCTCGAGCGCGGGGAATAGCAGCAGCCAGGTATCTTTGCTTTGCGGGATGTAGGTGTTGCCGCGCCCGATCATGCGCGAGATCGTTGATTCCGCGATGATCAGGATGCGGGTTTCGTAACGGTCCCACAAATCTCCGATCGAGCTGCGGAACTCCGCCAGCGTGATGACCTGGACCCGGCCGCTGGCCCGGGTTACGGACTCCTGGACCAGATCCACCAGCGCGAGCGGGACACCGTCATCCCAGTAAACGCGCGCCGGGTGAACATCCTCGGGCGCGACTCCCGCGAAACTGCGCACCGTCGCGCGGACACGCGCGAGCGAACGTTCGAACGAACGCCGGAACGCGCCGGCCAAGCGACGCATCATGAGCGTGACGCGCCAGGCGCGGGCGACACGTGTGAGTTTAAAACCACGGTGTCAGGCGGAGCGGCCGAACGGAATACGTTCGACCGGTTTCATCGGCTGTCCAATGGCGTCCTGGGCGAAGACCACAAGATCGCGCACGGAAACCGGTTCGCCGAGGAACGGACGGGTGAGCGAGGTAAGCAGTTCCATCACGGTCGCACGCTCGCGGTCGTCATCGATGCGGTCCGTGAGCGAGATATGGAAGCGGAACTCTTCCATGACATAAGGATAGCCCCAATGCTCGAGCATCTGTTCCTGATGGACCGTTAGCTTATTGAGCTTGTAGTCCTCTTCCTGCTGCTTGCTGAGCGGCGTGCGAAAGCCTTCAAAGGCTCGCACGCACGCGGCCGCGAGCTTTTCAAGGGCCGCGGACTCGGCGATCGGCGTCAGCGCGATGAACTTGCCGATGACGGCCAGTTCGAGGGGCGGGAGTTGGATCGGTCCCCGGCTGCGTGCAAAAACACGTGCCGCTTCCAACAAGCCTTCGGGACGATTGGCAGGATTTAATTCGAACGGCGGTTTAAGCGTGCCGTGGAAGCCATATCGGCGGGGGCTATCGGTGAGTTCGCCAATCCGGTCGATGGAAACTTCGGAGCTTTTGCCGATAGCGCTCGCCAATGCGTCGCGCCCACGCTGGCCAAGCCACGTCTGGCCAAACGTATCGAGCGCGCTTCCAAGTTCGGGCGCGTAGTAGATGGCGTATCGCGGTGCCTTATGCGCGGCCATACGTCGTTCCCCCATGCCGACACACCTCGAAGCTTCAGAGCTCCGCGGCGGCTTCGGCAAACAACCAGTATCTTGCGTAATACCAATACCTTAACAAATCTATCAAGCCGCTTCCGCCCGCTGGCTGTCGAGCGCAGCGGCCAGTGCGGACAGGTCGGCGAGATTCCGGCCTTCGCGGCCGGCGGTCATGACAGTGGAACGCCATCCGCGGGCGCCCGGGCAGCCGTGGAACAGCCCCGCCGCATGGCGCAGCACATGGTGAGCGAGCGCGCCGGTAGCCACCTGCTGGCGCGTATAATCAATATAGGCGTCCATGACTTCGGCGCGGGAAGGCGGCGCTTCTGCCGCGTCGAAATAAAGGGCGTCAACTTGGGCGAGGATATAGGGGGTATCGTAAGCCGCGCGCCCGACCATGATGCCGTCGAGCGGCGTTCCATGCGCAGCCGAAAGATGGGCAAGGCCGGTGCGCAGGCAGGTGACCCCGCCGTTCAGAATGAATTCGAGATGGGGAAACTGGTCTTTGAGCCAGTGGACGCGCTCGTAATGGAGCGGAGGAATCTCGCGGTTTTCCTTGGGGCTGAGGCCTTTTAACCAGGCTTTACGCGCATGGATGCTGAAGGACTCGCAACCGGCCTGTGCGACCGTAGCGATGAAAGATGCGAGGTACTCAGGGCTATCGAGCTCATCAATACCGATGCGCGTCTTGACGGTCACAGGGATCGCCACCGCGGAACGGATGGCGGCGACGCATTCGGCCACGAGCTGCGGCTCCGCCATCAGGCAGGCTCCGAAGCGGCCGGATGTGACGCGGTCGCTGGGGCAGCCGACGTTCAGGTTGAGTTCATCATAGCCGTAGTCCTCGGCCATACGGGCGGCGAGAGCGAGTTCCTTCGCGTCCGAACCGCCAACCTGCAAGGCGACGGGATGCTCGGCGGGCGAAAACCCTAAGAACCGTTCCGGCGTGCGGCCACGGACGAGTGCGGGACTGGTGACCATCTCGGTGTAAAGCAGCGCCCGCTGGGACAGGAGGCGCATCAGGACGCGGCAATGCCGGTCGGTGCGATCCATCATCGGGGCGACGCTGAAGCGACGAGAGAGGAGCACGGGCAATCCTAAGGGCTTAAACAGATAGGCTCGTTTAACAGTCCCCGGGCCCGTGCGACAGCCAGACAACCATTTTGCGAAGGCGCTTGACAGTTCGTTCTCAATTTGTTCCTATCGCGACCAGGAACAAAGAAAGAACATTGGAGAGATCGATGTCAGCATCAGCATTCTTGAAAGAAGCTTCAGCTCTGATCGGGCTTTTTGTCACCCTTTACATGTGGTCGCTGGTCGCGCTGGCCCTTCAAAGCTAGTTCCAGAGCAAGAACAATTTATTGCCTCATTAATGAGTCCTTAAGCTTTCGAAACTAATACTTTTTTTACCAAAGGAGACATCGCGCCTCACAGAACATGAGGATCGTTGTTTGATCTAGGTCATTTGACTTGCCGAAGAACGGCGCAATATAAGTGATCTGTGGAAAACTTGAAAAATTCTACTTCTGCGCTAGGAGTGCCCTACGCACTTGAACAGGCGCCCAAATGAGTACCGCTCAGGTCGCCAATTCGGGGATCGTCGGCTCCAGCGCCCGGATTCCGCTTTCACGTCATTCCGTCTCTTCGCCGTCCGAGTATGTGGACTCTCTGGGCGGCGCTTACGCGCCCCCGCCGCGCGATCAATGGCATCGTTTCGACGATGATGCCGCCAGCTTCGATTCAAATCCGCGCCGCCGGGGTCACCATGGGCGCTTCCAGGACAATGTCGTCAGCTTCGGCGGCGTTCTTGTCTCGCGTGAGGTCGGTACGACCATCATGCAAGCGCAGGCCGCCCAAGGCGCTAATCTGATGCCCCCCGTCGCCGCGGAAGCCGAACGCGGTATTGCGATCTATGAATTCAATCAGGCGCTGATTGGAGCGGCCCAGGTGAGCACCACCGTGGGCTATACGGCGCAACCGAGATAAGTGCCGATCCGCAATGGCGCGCGACGCGCGCGGTTTAAGCACCAGCCTTTAAGGCTTACGCCAGCGTCCACCCGCATCCATCACATACCACCCATTTCGCGCCGCGGCCTGTAACTGCCGTTCGCCCGCCACGGCCTGTACGGCATCAAGCGGAGTGCCCTCCTTTTGGGCGAGGGCGCGGTAAGCCTCAAGACGGGCCTTATTGATCGTCTCGACCAATGCG
>CAIOYY010000001.1 GCA_903862715.1 uncultured Alphaproteobacteria bacterium | reverse complement strand
GTCAGCTTCACGGTGACGAAGACTTGGTAACGGTGTTCGTCTCGCCGGGATAACTTTTGTCAGGCACGAGAAAGGGCGCATCCATCCGGGTGCGCCCTTTTTGTTAGGCCACGTTTTAGGGCTGTGTTTTTCACGCCCCCGGGCATGCGGCCTGAGGTAAGACCCGGTCATACCCAAGATTAAGCTTTTCTCATCTTTTGGCCCCCGGCTTTGCTGCGGCGCCGTGGCGCGGTTTGCCGCTGGCGGCGGCATCAAATTTGCGTCACAAGGCGAAACAGCTAGGTATTTCAGGGTGTAGGCGGGCAGTTGTCCGGAGGCGGTCACACAGCGTGGGCCGCGCAGAACATGGGGTCCGGGAGCCTATGGTTCGTATACGTCCTTGAAAAACACTGTTAATATAATGCCTTAGGAATACCGTCATTTGGCTGACGCATTGGGCATGGGTCTTTTTTCTGGCGTCGGTCGCGTCGCTTGTGGCGTCGCGCATTGCTTATCTGTGGGGGGCGTATGAATTACGTGTCGCGGAAAGGGGCGTCTTCTGCCTCGAAACTGGGCACTCGAAGACCGCTAGCCATTGTCGGCATCGGTTGCCGGTTTCCTGGCGACGCAAATGATCCGGAAGCTTTCTGGTCGCTTCTCTCCCGCGGTGTCGATGCGCTGTCGCCCGTTCCGCCTACCCGTTGGAATGTTGAACATTACAGCGACCAGAATGACGAGATGCCTGGGACGTCGATCAGCCGCGAGGCCGGGTTCATCAAGCAGAAAATCACCGACTTCGACGCCGACTTCTTCGGAATCTTGCCGCGTGAAGCCGCTTGTCTCGATCCCCAACAGCGCATTCTCCTCGAAACCGCCTGGGAAGCGCTGGAAGACGCCGGGATTCCCGCCGACCAGCTTATCGGCAGTCTGACCGGCGTTTATGTCGGTGGATTTACGACCGACAGTCTTATTCACCAATTAAGCCCGGCCAATCGGGATCTGATCAGTGGTCACACCGCGACCAGCGCGACGCTGGGCATGCTCGCCAATCGCCTGTCCTATTCCTTCGATTTCCGTGGTCCCAGCATCACCATCGACACGGCGTGTTCTTCTTCTCTGGTAGCGTTGAACTATGCCTGCCGCGATCTCTGGAGCGGAGATTGCTCGATTGCGCTGGCCGCCGGCGTGAACATCATGTTCAAGCCGGAATATCCCATCGCCATGTCCAAGGGCGGCTTCCTTGCCGCCGATTCGCGTTCGAAAACCTTCGATTCCCGCGCCGATGGTTATGCGCGCGGCGAAGGTGCAGGCGTGGTCGTCCTGAAGCCGCTCGATGCCGCACTCGCCGATGGCGACCGCATCTATGCGTTGATCCGCGGCACCGGCGTCAATCAGGATGGACGTACTTCTGGCATTACCGTGCCGAATCCCGTTGCACAGGAAGCGCTGATCCGTCGCGTCTATGAAGAAGCGGGCGTCGAGCCGCACCAGATCAGCTTTGTCGAAGCGCATGGTACCGGGACACCGGTCGGCGATCCGATTGAAACGCGCGCGCTGGGCAGTGTGGTCGGGCAATCGCGCGGAGTGCAAGGCCCCTGTCTGATCGGCTCTGTCAAAGCCAATATCGGCCATCTTGAAGCCGCCGCCGGCGTCGCTGGAACCATCAAGGCCGCGCTGGTTCTTTCCAAACGCCGCGTGCCGCCGCAAATCCACATCCGCACCCTCAACCCCAATATTCCGTTTGCCGATCTGGGATTGCGCGTGCCGCTTGAGGAAGAAGCACTGCCGCGCAATGGCGGGCCCGCCTGCGTCAGCGTCAATTCCTTCGGCTTCGGCGGAACGAACGCCCACGCGGTTCTGGAAGAGCCGCCGGAAGCGGTGGTCTCTCCGAAAGACGCGCCGCGCGACGAAGAAAACGCTGCGGCACCGCATCTTTTGCTGATCTCCGCGCGCAGTCCCGAGGCGCTCTCGGATCTGGCGCGCGCCTATGTTGCGCGCCTTAGCTCCGGCACCGAATCCTTTTTCGATTTTTGCCGCGCCGCCGCGTTGCGCCGCTCCCATCATCGCCACCGCCTTGCCGTTGTTGCGGCGTCGGCGGCGGAGGCTTGCGAAAAACTCGAAGCCTATGCGGCAGGTACGCCCGTGAACGGCGTCGTTACGGGGTTTGCATCGGCCAGCGACAGCGCGGGACCGGTCTTTCTTTTTACGGGAATGGGCCCGCAATGGTGGCGCATGGGGCGCGAACTTTTCGACCGCGAACCCGTTTATCGCGCCGCCGCCGTCGAGGCCGATGAGGCATTTCGCGCCCATGCCGGCTGGTCGATCCTCGAGGAAATGAACCGGGACGAAAATGTGTCCCGCATGAAATCGAACGACATCGCGCAGCCCGCGAATTTTATTCTTCAAGTCGGCCTGACCGCCCTTTGGCGTTCCTGGGGTGTCGAACCCTCTGCCGTGGTCGGCCACAGCGTTGGCGAAATCAGCGCTGCTTATTTGGCGGGAACGCTCTCGCTTTCCGACGCGGCGCTTGTCGCTTTCCAGCGCAGCCGTTGCCAGCAAAAGGTCGCGGGGCAGGGCAGCATGCTGGCTGCCGCGCTTCCAGTCGCGACAACCGAAGAAATTCTCTCGCTCTATGAAGGGCGGGTCTCGATTGCCGCAATCAACGCGCCGACCTCCCTGGCGCTTGCGGGCGATGTCGATTCCCTCGAGGAAATCGCGACGCTTCTAAGTGAGGAGACGATCTTCAATCGCCGCCTGCATGTGGAAGTTGCCTATCATAGCCACCAGATGATTCCGATCGAAGCGGAAATCAAACACTCCCTGCAGGCGCTCGCGCCGCAGCGTCCGAAGATGACGCTGTATTCGACTGTCACGTCGTCGCTGGTCGCCGATGCCCTGCATGATGCCGATTATTGGTGGCGCAATGTGCGCGAGCCGGTGCGTTTCTCTGAAACCGCCGCTTTCATGATCCGCAATGGCCATCATACGTTCCTCGAAATCGGTCCTCATCCTGTGCTCGGCGCGGCGCTGGGAGAAATCGCATCGGCGGAGCATCTGCCTGTGCGTGTTCTCAGCTCCTTAAAGCGCGGCGACGCAGAATTCCGTCGCATGCTTGAAGTGCTGGCGGGGCTGCATTGTTCCGGCGTTGCGGTGAACTGGGGCAAGATGTTCGGCAACGATAATCCGCATCTCGCATTGCCGCTCTATCCCTGGCACCGTGAACGGCATTGGATTGAATCTTCGGATTCCGAAGCCGACCGCACCGGCCGCGCCGATGACGGTCTTCTGGGCAAACGCCAGACCGATCCCGATCCCACCTGGCAGACGGAGCTCAACCACAATATCGCGCCCTATCTGTGGGATCACAAAGTCGACGGCTTTGTCGTCTACCCCGGCGCCGCCTATGTGCACATGATGCTCGCCGCGCAACAGGCCATGTCCACCGAGGATTATGGCGTGCTCGAGGATGTGCGTTTCGAAAATGCGCTGGTATTCGGCGCTGCCGAAAAGCCCGTTCTGCGCACCCGCATTTCCGACGCGAAAGACATAGCGGTTCATGGCCGTCGCTCAGGTGAGAATGCCGGCTGGGCTACGTCGGCGCAGGCGCGCTTGTCCGGCGCTCATGCGCGCGTTGCGGACAGCCGGTTCGATCTCGACGAGCTGAAGAAGAAATGTCCCGAAGTCGTGGCGCGCGAAGGCTTCTATTCGGCACTCGCCGAACGCGGTCTCGAATATGGTCCCTATTTTCAGGCGGTGCGCAGCCTTCGCCGGTCCTCGGGATGGGTGCTGGCCGAGATCGCACTGGATCCGGCGCTCGCAGGCGACGCGGATGGCATTGTTCATCCCACCGTTCTCGACGCGTCATTCCAGGCGCTCATGGCGGCGCTCGATCCCAATGACAAACGCGTCGATCCCAGTGCGGTTTTTGTTCCGGTCTCCATCGAGCGCGTGTCCTCGCTGCGTGCGATACCGTCGCGCGTCTGGTGCCTGTGCAAAGTCACCAGTGTCTCTGCAAGAAACATCGGCGGCGAAATCACGATCATGGACGACGACGGTGTCGTCCTGATGCAGGTGGAGAATTTCCGCGCGCAAGGCCTTCCCAAAGCCGACAGTGCCGCGCAGGGCGATCCCGCCGGCAACTGGCTTTATTCCTATGAGTGGCAGGAAGCCGAACCTCACACCTCGCTCGAACCGATATCGCAGGTTGCGGGCGAGTGGATGATCGTTTCCGACGATACGCGTTTCGGCGACGACGTCGAAGCCTGTCTCACCGCACAGGGCATTGCCTGTTTCCAGGTTCGTCATGGGCCAACCTTCGTCAAGGAACAGCCGAACACATTTCGTATGGCCCTCGACAGCAAGCAGGACTGGGCCCGCTTGTTCGATGCACGCAAGGACAAGCCGATCCGCGGCATCGCCTATCTTGGCGGTATCGAGGAAAGCCTCGCCGGCGACGACCCGACCGGCGTCACCACCTGCACGGTCGCGTTACGCCTGTTGCAGGAACTGGCCGAACAGGACGACGAAACCAAGCCGCGACTTTTCATCGTCACGCGGCAGGTTCATCGCATTGGGGAGGATCTCGAAGTGCGTTGCCCGCAGCAGCACGCGCTGTGGGGCCTCGGCCGCGTGATCATGAATGAACATCCGGATTTCCGGTGCGCGCTGATCGATTTCGACGATAGCTATGACGATGCCAGCATCGATGCGCTCGTGGCTGAATTCCTGGCGGACGACGCCGAAGATGAAGTCGCCTTCCGCGGCGGTAAACGTTTCGTGCATCGCCTCCATCGCATTAGCGCCGCTGCCGCCGATACGGCCGAACAGGCTGTCACGCGCTCGGCGTCGACGCCCTTTGAAATGGAACTGACGCGTCTTGGCGATCTCAGCTCCTTGCGCTTTGCCGAATGCGCCCGCCGCACGCCCGCACCCGATGAAGTGGAACTGCGCATCATCGGTGTGTCGTTGAACTTCAAGGACGTCCTCAAAATGCTGGGCGTGTTATCCGACGATGTGCTAAACGGCACCTTCTTCGGCAAGGCCATCGGCATGGAGGCGGCAGTCGAAGTGGTGCGCATCGGCGACCGCGTCGAGAAATACGCGGTCGGCGACCGGCTGGTTGCGACGCTGCCGCATGGCTGTTTCCGCAGCTACGCCACAGTTCTCGCAAAGGATGTGCACGGTGTTCCGGCGCTCGAAGATGTCGATCTGTATGCCCTTGCGGGCGCGCCGATTGCCTTCGTCACCGCCTATTATGGTCTGCATCGCCTGTCGCGTCTGCGCCGGGGCGAACGGGTATTGCTGCATGCCGCTAGCGGTGGCGTCGGACTTGCGGCCATTCAGGTTGCGCGCTGGTGCGGCGCAGAGGTCATCGCCACGGCGGGCAGCGAAAAGAAGCGCGCATATTTGCGCTCGCTCGGTGTGGAGCATGTCTTTGATTCCCGCTCCCTCGATTTCGTCGATGACGTGAAACGCGTCACCGATGGCGCGGGCGTCGATGTGGTGCTCAACTTCCTTACGGGCGAGGCGCAGGACAAAAGTGTTTCGCTGCTCGCGCCTTTCGGGCGGTTCATCGAGATCGGCAAGCGCGACATCGACGAAAATCGCGGCCTCGGCCTTCGTCCTTTCAACCGCAATCTGATGTTCTCCTCGGTCGATGTGGACCGCATGCTGGCGGAAAAGCCCGAACTGTTCGACGAACTTCTCGCGGAAGTTTGGGAACATTTCGTCGAGGGAAATTTCCAGCCTGTCCCGGTTACCGAATATCCCATCGCCGATCTTCTCGAAGCGTGCCAGCTGATGCGGCGCGCCGAACATATGGGCAAGATCGTCGTGCGGATCGAAGGAGAGAAACTCCCGCTCGTTCCGGCAAAAAAGCCCTTGTTCCGCGCCAATGGCAGCTATCTCGTCACCGGCGGATTCGGCGCGTTCGGCCTGAAGGTCGCCGAATGGATGGTGGATGAGGGGGCGCGAACCCTCGTTCTTCTTGGACGCACCGGTCCTACTAGCGACGACGCCAATACGACGCTCGAACGCCTTGCCAAGCGCGGCGTGCATGTCGTCTCGGTAGCCGCCGATATTTCCGACGAGCATGCACTGCGCAGGCTTTTCGACCGTATCGCGGGCGGCTTGCCGCCTTTGCGCGGCGTTTTCCATGCAGCGGCGGTACTCGACGATGCGCTGCTTGTGCATCTCGATCCTGAGCGTTTCGCGCGCGTGATGAAGGCCAAGGCGGAAGGCGCCTGGGTCCTCCATCGCCTGACGCGAGGTCTCGCGCTCGATTATTTCGTGCTGTTCTCTTCGGTGTCGGCGCTGGTCGGAAATCCCGGTCAGGCGAATTACGGCGCGGCAAACGCCTTCCTCGATTCGCTCGCGCGTTTTCGCGCGGCGCAAGGCTTGCCGGCGACCAGCATCAATTGGGGCGCTATCGGCGAGGTCGGGATGGCCGCGCGCGATCCCGCCATTGAGGAATGGCTCAATCGCGTCGGCATCGGTAGCATTCCGCCTGCCGTCGCCGTGAAGGCGCTGGGCGACGTGTTGCGCCGGGGCGATGTCTCGGTCGGTGTTATCGATATCGATTGGGGACGCTGGGCCGATTTCAATTCGAAGGCCGCCGAGTCGCCGAAATTCTCCGAGCTGATCGGCGCGACGCGCGGGGTTGCCGACGCCGCCAATCCGGTTGTCGCCGAGCTGGCGGCGCTCGATGTCGCGCAGCGGCATGGCGCGTTGATGGCTTATCTCAAGGCCGATATCGCACAGGTGCTGCGCCTGTCGCCCGACCGCCTGGATACGGGCCAGGCGCTTACCGATATGGGCGTCGATTCGCTTATGATGGTCGAAGTGCAGCTTGCCATCGAAAAACGTTTCGGTCTCAATATTCCGGTCATGGAATTGTCGCGCGACGGGTCTCTGATGGCGTTGGCCGATCGTCTGCTTGATCGTCTGCAGCTGAAGTCTTCGGCAACGGACGCACCCGCGGCCAAAGCCGAATCCGCCGCCATGATCGAGGGCGATCGCATGCTGAAGAAAATTCTCGGCGGGGAGAGCGTCAGTGGCTGACGAAGCGTCCGCGCATGAGGACGCTCCGAATAAGCCGGTGCAGCAGAAGCGCGAGCTTGTGAAGGAAATCCTGCGCAAGCGCGCCCAGCAGAATGCGAGTGTGGTGAAGCCCGGCAAACGGGTCATCGACGAGAGTGCGCATAAGTTCGCGCTTGATCCGGCGGTGCAGGCCCTGCGTGCGCAGCATGAAGCGCTCGCCCGGCATGGCCTTCAGAATCCCTATTTTCTGGTCAATGAATCGATTGCGCGTGGCGTCACCACCATAAAGGGCCGCGAATTTATCAACTTTGCCAATTACAATTATCTCGGCCTGTCGGGAGAAGCGACCGTTTCCCAGGCAGCGAAAGACGCCATCGATCAATACGGTACCTCCGTTTCCGCGAGTCGCATCGCGTCCGGTGAGCGACCGGTGCAGGCAAAGCTGGAACGCGCTCTCGCCGAAATGATGGATGTCGAAGATTGCATTGTCTTCGTCAGCGGCCATGCGACCAATGTCACCACCATCGGGCATCTCTTCGGCCATAGCGACGTCATCTTCCATGATGAACTGGCGCATAATTCCGCGATTCAGGGCGCGCTTCTGTCGGGCGCCAAACGCATTCCCTTCCCGCACAATGACTGGCGGACGCTGGACCGTCTGCTCGGCGATTTTCGGGGCGACCATCACAAGGCGCTGATCTTCGTCGAGGGCGTCTACAGCATGGACGGAGATGTGCCGGAACTTCCGCGCTTCGTCGAGTTGCGTAACAAGCATCGCGCCTTTCTGATGATCGACGAGGCCCATTCACTCGGCGTTCTGGGCGAACGCGGCTATGGCATCCGTGAACATTTCGGGTTGAAAGGCAGCGATGCCGATCTCTGGATGGGAACCTTGAGCAAGACGCTCGCCAGTTGCGGCGGCTATGTCGCAGCGGGCAGGGAAGTCGTCGAATATCTGAAATATTCCGCGCCGGGTTTTCTTTACAGCGTGGGCATCTCGCCGCCCAACGCCGCAGCCTCGCTCGCCGCGCTTGAGATCATGCAAGACGAACCCCAGCGCGTTACGACGCTGCGCGCCCGCTCCAAATTATTTCTCGATCTCGCGCGTCAGAAAAAACTGGATACCGGTCATAGCGGCGGCACCGCCGTCATCCCCGTGATCGTCGGCGATTCGATGATGAGCATTGCCTTATCGAATGCGCTGCTGGCCCGCGGCATAAATGTTCAGCCGGTTCTCTATCCTGCGGTAAGCGAGAAGGCGTCGCGTCTACGCTTCTTCGTCACCAGCGCGCATACGGAAGAACAGATTCATCAAACGGTCGCGGCCGTCGCGGGCGAGCTAGCACGCCTGCGCGGCAATGCATGACCTTTCGTGAACGCCCTTAGGCTCTCAAAGGCATCCCTTCATGAATGAACGCCGTCATGTGATCGTCACCGGTGGCTCCAGCGGCATCGGCAAGGCCGTCGCCGCGCGCTATTTCCAGAAGGGCGCGAATGTCACCATCATCGCGCGCCGGTCGGAAGTTCTTGAGACGGCGCTGTCCGAGATACGGGTTTCTGACCGTACCGCCGAAAACGAGATCGTCGGGGTATCCGCGGACGTTGCGGATCGCGCCGCGATCCAGAACGCGCTTGCCGAGGCGGCCGCGCGCTTCGGGACACCGGACATTCTCTTAAACTCGGCGGGCATCGTGCGCCCGGGTTATTTCGCCGAACTGCCTATCGAGACCTTCGAGGAGCAGATGACGGTCAATTATTTCGGCACGCTGCATGCCATCCAGGCGGTGCTGCCCGCCATGAGGGCGCGGCGCTCGGGCAATATCGTTCTCGTTTCGTCGGGCGCCGGGCTCATGGGCATTTACGGTTACACCGCCTATGGCCCCACCAAATTTGCACTGCGTGGTCTCGCGGAGGCCCTTCGTGGGGAGCTTCGCCCGGATGGTGTTACGCTCACCATCGTTTACCCCCCGGATACCGACACTCCGCAACTGCATGCGGAGAATCTAGTCAAACCCGCCGAGACCAAGCTGATCACCGGCTCGGCCAAGGTCTGGTCAGCCGATGGCGTCGCCGACAAGATCGTTCAGGGGGTTGAGAAAGGCCGCTTCGTCGTGGCTCCCGGCTGGGAAATGGCGACACTCGGCTGGACCCATAGCTTTCTCCGGCCTGTGCTGGACCGCCATTTCGATCGCCTGATCGCCAAGAAGCGCACAGGTAAAAGCTGATCCTCTGCCACAAGGGGCGTCAGGCGCTGGTCGAGTAAAACTTACCCATTTCTTAACGGCGAAGTTCTCGTCCGAAAAACCATTGAATACGATGCGTTAACGACGTTTCGGTACGGTATTGACTGAACTCGTCCGGACGTCCCATGCCCCGTTTGCGCCCTCGGCCTCGTCGCCCCTCTCTGCTCTCCGCCTATTCGGCCGATATGGGGCAACTGGTGTCGCGCAGACGCGCAGAACGGGCGTTGCGTGCCGCCGCGCTCGAATCCGCTGCAGCGAGCCGAGCGAAAACGGAATTTCTCGCCAATATGAGTCACGAATTGCGCACGCCGCTGAACGCCATCATCGGCTTCGGGGATCTTCTGCAGCAGCTTCAGGATGACGAACTTCAATCCGAGTCCACGAAGGAATATGCGGCGCATATCGCGCGCGCCGGACGTCATCTTCTCGGAATCATTGGCGACATTCTCGACATCTCAAAGATTGAAGCCGGAAAATTCATTCTGAAAATCCAGCTGGCCTCGTTGACCGACATCATCGAAGCGAGCAGCGTTTTCTTGCGTCCGAGGTTTCAGGAGAAAAACCAGGTCTTCAACATGCGTGTTCAGGAAAATCTTCCGCTCGTCTCGGCTGACGAACTTCGCCTGAAACAGGTTCTGCTCAATCTTCTGTCCAATGCGAACAAGTTCCCCCGGTGGGCGGAAAAATTTTTCTGGTTGCGACCACGGGAGAGGCGGGCACGGTCACTGTCGCCGTCAGTGATTCCGGGCGAGGCATGTCCGCGGAAGAAGTCGAGCACGCGTTGAAACCTTTTGCCCAGATACAATGGCATTACGACCGCGAGCAGGAAGGTACAGGCCTCGGCCTCCCGATTGCGAAAGCCCTTATTCTGCAGCATGGCGGAAAATTCCATGTCGACAGTACGCCGGGTGCAGGAACAACAGTCGCCTTTACCGTTCCCGTTCACATCGCACGGGCGCACAGTGGCGCTTCTGCATCCGCGGCTTGAAAAGACATGACCATGAACCGTCTCGCGAACATTCTCCTTACGCCGTCCGAACGTGCCCTTGAAGCGGCGGTAAAAGCGCCGCAGCCGATACGCTTCGGACATGTGGTTTCCGTGACGGGCATTCAGGCGGTTGCGGTGCTCGAGCGCCTCGATCCCGCAAATTCAGGCGGCACCGTCGGACGCATCGAAATTGGTTCACTGGTCAAAATCCCGACGCCGTTCGCGTCGGTGATCGGAATCATCTCTGGCATGAGCACGCCCATGCCCAGCGGTATAGATGAGAAAGCCGACGAACTCAGCCTGATCGAGATCAGCCTCGCAGGGGAAATCTACAATGATGACGGCGGCAGAAAATTGCGATTCACCCGCGGTGTCGCGCATTTTCCGACGATCGGCGATGCCGTCATGCCTGTCACCGGCGAGGAGCTTTCCATCGTCTATCGCCAGCCGCAGGCGGCGACCATTGATGTCGGCACGCTCTACCAGGACAGCACGGTACCCGCGCTTTTTCTGATCGATGAATTATTCGGGAAGCATTTCATTGTCGTCGGCACGACGGGAAGCGGAAAATCGAGTGCCGTGACCTGTATCCTCAGTCAGGTTCTCATCCAGCATCACAGCGCACACATCGTCGTTCTGGATATTCATAACGAATATGCCCGTGCCTTCGGCAACAAGGCCGAACTCATAACGCCGGGAAATCTCCGCCTGCCATTCTGGCTTCTGAACTTTCAGGAATTATGCGCCGCGCTCACCGGAACGGACGGCAACCACGACGCCGAAGTGGAAATTCTTTCGGAAGCCATTCTGGCTTCCAAACGGCGTTATTTTGAAATGCAGAGCGGGCGCATTCGGCGGGTCGAAGGCGCTGGCATCACGGTCGATACCCCGTCGCTATTCCGTCTTGCCGATGTCACGGCCTTCCTGGATGAACAGGTGGGAAAACTCGACCGCGCACATGGCACACTTCCCTATCGCCGGTTGAGAACGCGCATCGACGCGTTGGTATCCGACCCTCGTTACGGCTTCATGTTCGGCAGCTACACCGTCGAAGACACGATGGTCGATGTACTGAGCCGCATTTTCCGTGTGCCCAACGAAGGCCGCCCGATCACGGTCATCGATCTCGCCTCCGTTCCCGCCGAAATTCTCGATATCGTCATCTCGCTGCTGGCCCGCCTCGCTTTCGATCTCGCTGTGTGGAGCGAGGGCACGCTGCCCATGCTGATCGTTTGCGAGGAGGCGCACCGTTACGCGCCCGCCAACACAACCGACCGCTTTTTGCCCACACGTCAGGCGCTGGCGCGCATCGCCAAGGAAGGCCGGAAATACGGTGTCTCTCTCGCCCTCGTGACGCAACGTCCGTCCGAACTCGACACCACCATCATTTCTCAGTGCAGCACGGCCATCGCGCTGCGCCTGACTACCGACCGTGATCAGGAGGTCATGCGCGCCAACACCCATGACAGCGCCCTCGATCTTCTCGCTTATCTGCCGCTCCTCGGCGACCGAGAGGCCATCGTCCTGGGGCAGGGGGTCCCGATGCCGATGCGTATCCGCTTCCACCCCATCGACGACAATGGTCTGCCTAAGAGCCGGCACGAGGGCTTCTCCAAGTCCTGGAAAGAAAACGGCATGGATCGGAGGAAGCTCGAAGAGACGGTGGCTCGCTGGCGCTATGCCGGGCGGCAACGATAAGCCTTTTGCTATAGCTACGAAGTAAAAATGACGTATTTGTCAGAGTTCCGGCAAGAAGAACCGGGTGAATACTTATTCTGAGGCGTTTAATTCGTTATATTACTAGTAAGTATTTACCACTTCCTTCGGTTTTGTCTCCCGTCCTTCGCGGCAATTTGGCGCTGTGAATCTTTCCGCCGTGCCTGCGAATTCCGCTGAACCTGCCCGCCGCGTCTGCCATAAACGGCGGCGAAGAGCGGGGGCGGTAATGGCACGGGAAGACAAGAAAACGATCGCGGAACTCACCGCGCGGATGCTCCTCGAGATCAACGCGGTCCGCTTCTATGACGGCAAGCCCTTCATTTACACCTCGGGTCTTGCCAGTCCCGTCTATACCGATTGCCGCAGGATTATCTCGTTCCCGCGCGTGCGCCGGGCGCTAATCGATTTCGGTGTCAGCACCATTGAACGTGAAGTCGGTTTCGAAGCATTCGATGCCGTGGCGGGCGGTGAAACCGCCGGCATCGCGTTCGCCGCGTGGATGTCGGAGCGCATGATGCTGCCGATGCAGTACATTCGTAAGAAACCGAAGGGGTTCGGCCGCAACGCGCAGATCGAAGGCGAGGTCAAGGAAGGCCAGAATGTGCTTCTGGTTGAAGATCTAACCACCGACGGCGGCAGCAAGGTGACGTTCATCAATGCGCTACGGCAGGCAGGTTGCGTTTCGGAACATGCCTTCGCCTTCTTCTATTACGATATTTTCCCCGGTGGCCTGAAGACGTTGACCGATCTCGGCGTGACCCATCATGCACTGGCGACGTGGTGGGATGTTCTGCCTGTCGCGAAGGCCAGCGGAAAATTCGACGCGGGCAGACTCGCCGAAGTCGAAACCTTCATGCGCGATCCCATCGGCTGGTCGAAAGCGCATGGCGGAACAGCAGGCGCGGGCGGATAAAATAACGCGGACGAAAACCGCCGCTGGATCATCGGGAGTTAGGAAACATGGAAATCCGCAACAGTTTCGACGTGCCGTTGCCGCCGGCGGAAGCATGGAAGCTGCTCCTCGATGTTGAACGCATTGCGCCTTGTGTCCCGGGTGCGGAGCTCACCGGTGTCGAAGCCGATCAGACCTACAATGGCAAGGTTGGCGTAAGGCTTGGCCCCGTCGCCCTGTCTTTCGCAGGTCAGGTGAAATTCACCGATATCGATCACGAAAAGCGCGTTGCGCGGCTGCGCGGGCAGGGCAAGGATTCCAAGGGTCGTGGCAATGCCCACGCCGATGTCGATTTTGAAGTCGTTCCCTCTGGCGCGGGATCAACGGTGAATGTGAAGACCGACCTCACACTGTCCGGCGCGGTGGCCCAATATGGCCGCGCCTCGGGCATGATTCAGGAAGTCGCCAATCAGGTCATCGGCGAATTCGCGGCCAATCTGCGCGCCCAGCTTGTGCATTCGGGATCGGACGCCTCGGCCGCGTCCAACCAGCCGATGACGGCGGCAAAGCCCATCTCCGGATTTTCGCTGATGTTCAAGGTGTTCCTGAATAGGCTTCGCCGGATGTTCGGCGCAAAATAGAAGGGCGCCGCTATCGATGTCCCTCTGGAATCGCCTGGTTCTTTCCGCACTCTATCGGCTAGATCCCGAAACCGCGCACCACGCGGCAGTCTGGGCGATGGAGCACAAACTTTCCGGAAATTTTTCTGGCGCGGACGACCCCGTTCTGAAAACATCCGTATACGGTCTTTCTTTTCCCAACCCCATTGGACTTGCCGCCGGTTTCGACAAGGATGCCCGCGCGTTTTCCGGGGCGCTGAAACTCGGCTTCGGATTTGTCGAAGCGGGAACGGTGACGCCGAAACCGCAACCGGGCAATCCGCGACCGCGTCTTTTCCGTCTTGATGCCGAGCGCGCGGTGATCAACCGCTTCGGCTTTAACAGCGAAGGCCTGGAGGCATTTCGCGCGCGCCTTTCCATCCGCAAGACGGGCGGTATCGTCGGCGCCAATGTCGGCAAAAACCGCGACACCCTTGATGCGAGCGCCGACTATGCGCTGGGCGTTGAAATGCTTGCCCCTCTCGCGGACTATCTGGTAGTCAATCTGTCGTCGCCCAATACACCGGGCCTGCGCGCCCTGCAGTCGAAAAAGCCGATTGCCGAGCTCATCACGCGCGTTCTCGCCGCGCGGGAGAAATCCGCGATCTCCAGCGGGAAACGTCCGCCTTTGCTGGCCAAGGTGGGGCCCGACCTCACAGAAGAAGACATGGTGGATATCGCCGAAGTGGCGCTCGATACGGGCATAGACGGCCTGATCATTGGTAACACGACGATTACCCGCCCGGCCCATCTGACAAGCGTGCACCGCGCGGAAACCGGCGGACTGTCGGGACGCCCGCTCACGCCGCTATCCAATGCGTGTCTTGCGCGCATGTACAGGCTTTGCGGCCAGAACATACCAATTATCGGTTGCGGCGGCGTCGCCAGCGGCGCGGACGCCTATGCCAAAATCCGGGCCGGCGCCTCTCTGGTGCAGTTCTATTCCGCCCTGGTTTTCGAGGGCCCGCCTTTGGTCACGAACATCAAACGCGAATTGACCGCGCTTCTGAAGCGCGACGGCTTTTCTTCGGTAAAAGAAGCGGTGGGAGTGGACAGCCGCGCGCGGTGACGCGCGGCTGCGCCGATACTCGCTAGCCAGATACTTAGAAGCCCGGTGCGTTTTCCAGCTGATCGACCCAGTGGAAGCCCATGCTCTTGACGATGCGGTTTGTGATCTTGATGAGACGTGCTTCGCCGGTGCCGGTATTGAAATGCTGCTGGATGGTGAAGGGCGGGATATAGATGAAATCGCCGCGCTTCCATTCAAAGCGCCGCGGTTCGGCTTCCCAGTCCCAGCTATAAGTGATGTCGCAGTCGAATTTGACGTCCCAGTGAAGGTCGTACCCGGAACCTTCCGCTACGAAGATCAATTCTTCCGACATTTGCCGAGATTTTCCCGAGCGGCTGCCTTCCTTGATGAAAAGCATGTGCGCATCGATGCAGTGCTCGCGCGTGTTCATCTTTTCATGCACGAGATGTTTGATGAGCCCGTCCGCTGTGGTTTCGAAGGGCTGGTCTTCAGAGGACACGACATTCATCGCGCTCTCATAACTCTTGCGAAGATCGATCGATTTCTGAAGGTCGTCGGCGCGGAAGTTACACGTCTTGGTGCCGGCATGCGCCACATCGCGTTCGTCTAAAACTGCCATTGTCTTTCTCCGAATGTGTCGCTTTTACAGGTCGGTGGGCGGGGTCCAGTCCTCGTGACCCTCGATGAGGGTCGTAGGCGGATAGGAAATCATCTTCTGATAGAGGAGATGCATGAACAGGAAGAGCGGCTTCGCCTTAAAGACGAGCAGGATGGCTTCTTCATGCGGATCCTCGTTGAAGTGCTGATGCACGCAGCCATTTTCGACCAGCATGATGTCGCCGGCCTTCCAGTCGATGCGCCGTCCGTCATGGATATCGTAGCCGCGGCCCTTGATGACGAAGAACACGGCGCTGTTCAGGTGGCCGTGCTTCTGGCCATAGGCGCCAGGTCCATAGGCCTCGATATGGGTTTCCATGGACTGCGTGATGCGCGCCGCGCCAGGGCTGATGATGTGTTTTCCGAAGACCTGCGGTCCGCCCTTCCAGGGTACATTGGCGGAGGAATAGACACGGGGCTGGTCGAGAAGTTCCTTGGTGAGATGGCTGTAGGTGCCTTCCAGCGCGCGCACAAAGGTGCGCTTTTTCTGCCATCGCGCCCAGACGACTTCCTGTTCCTGATTGTGCTTCGGCCCGGGAGCTTGCCCGGACGCATCTTCGGCCATGCTCTGGCCTTCATCGTTAGCGGTCATGGGTTTCCTAACTGCGCTTAGTTTAGAATAACGAAAATTCGCATTTTCTGGATGAATTCCGGCCCTTGAATGGCCGTTTTCCTCGGCCAGCGGCAGAAAACACTTCACCCGCGAAGCATACTGCGACAACATGGGGAAAAGGCTCCATTCGCATAACGCGAAACCGGCTGGCCGTCAAAATATGCAAACGGGATACTTTCGGGCGTGCTCATAACGGAAAGTCCGCCACGCGAACGCGCGCGGCCAGCCGCCGTATTGCTGGCGCAGGCCTGGTTGCAGCGCAACGAGGCGCGGGTCCGCCTTATAGCGACGATCATTTCCGTCGTTTCACCAGTCCTTATCGGTATAGCCGATCAGTACAATGGCGACATCCAATTGTCAGTGCTTTACGTGTTGCCGATCGTGCTGGGCACATGGGTCGTCGGGCTCCGCTTTGGAATTGCGCTGATCGTACTCAGTGTCGGGGTGCAGCTTGTCCGCGATCTCATCACCACCTTTGTGTGGTCGAGTGCGATGGTTCCCCTTTGGAACGCGGCTATCCGAGCGGTCTTCTAAAGTGCCGTGATATTGCTCGTGACCGGGATACGGGAACTGCACAACATCATTGAAGCACGCGTGCAAAACCGCACCCAATCCCTCAGGGCCCTGCTGGAAGAGCACCGCCAGCTCGAACGGGAGATGCTGGATATCAGCGACCGAGAGCAAAGGCGGATCGGCAATGATCTGCATGATGGCCTGGCGCAGCATCTGACGGGCACAGTGTTGACGGGTGCGGTGCTGTTGCAAAAGCTCGAAGCGCGCGACGCCGATGAGGCGAGTGACGCCCGCAAGATCGTCCGCCTGATCGAGGACGCGATATCCCTGTCCCGAAACGTCGCCAAAGGCCTCAACCCGGTTGAGCTGCATGACGACGCGCTGATGTATGCGCTGCGGGAATTTTCCTGAAACACCAGCAAACTCTTCAACATCACCTGCCTTTTCAAATGCGACGATCCGGTCCTGATGGATTCGCCTGCCGAGGCCGTGCATCTGTTCCGGATCGCCCAGGAATCGGTGAGCAACGCCATCCGCCATGGAAAGGCAAAACGAGTCGTCATCAAACTTGAGTCGCGGGCGGACGGCATTGTGCTTAACGTCGAGGATGACGGAATTGGAATTCCCCAGATGTCAGCCAAAAATGGCGGCATGGGACTGCGCATTATGGCGCATCGGGCAAATCTGATCGATGCCGCATTAGTGGTGGAGCGCGGTGTACGCGGCGGGACCGTCGTACGATGTATTTTTCCACAAGAGCGCATGCTTGAGGGAGCAAATGGGTAGCGAAAAATCCAGGGTTTTTATTGTCGACGATCATCCGTTGGTCCGCGAAGGGCTGACCATGCTGGTCAATCGCCAGGACGACATGGAAGTTTGCGGTGAGGCGGGTGACCCGGCCGGGGCGCTTCAAGGTATTACCGAGGCGAAACCCAATATCGTGATTGTCGATCTGTCGCTGGGGGCCTTTTCGGGAATGGACCTTGTGAAAACCCTCAGCGCGCAGGAAACGCGCATTCCTGTCGTTGTGCTGTCCATGCATGACGAAAATCTGTACGCCGAGCGCGTCATTCGAGCGGGCGCGCGCGGTTACATCATGAAGCGCGAGACGGCGAAGAAAATCATTGATGCCGTGCGTCAGGTGCTTGCGGGCAAGCTCTATGTCAGCAGTGAAGTCTCAGAGATGTTCGCGGAGAAATTCGTCGATCGCAAACTGACGGTCGGCACCTCCCCGATAGAACAACTCAGCGACCGCGAGCTGGAAGTTTTCTCCCTTCTCGGACAAGGTTTTGAGACCCGCCGCATTGCCGAGACGCTGCATCTAAGCGTCAAAACGGTCCAGGCCTATTGCTCCCGCATCAAGGAAAAGCTGAACCTTGCCAACGGCACCGAACTTTTGCGCGAGGCGGTTTACTGGCACGATAACCGGGCTGGCCGTGGGCTAGCCGAATCGGCCCATTAAACGCCTGGTTGGGAGGCACCGTTCTCCGCCAGAGCGGTGTGCAGGTGGCCTTTCGGACAGGGATATACGAGGTCACGTCCCGGATTTTCACGGGAAATTGGGTCGGCGGACGCAACCGGTTGTAACGAATGGCTTGTGCCACCTGACGCCAATTCTTATATAGTGCGACAGAAAACAGGGTTTAGGGAGACTCCTATGAAAGTTAAAACGCTTGGCTTGGCCGGGGTTGGATTCTGCCTTCTGGTCGCGCCTGCGCTGGCACATCACTCCTTTGCCATGTTCGACGCCACCACCACGCTGGAATTCAAAGGCACCGTGAAGGAATTCCAGTGGACCAACCCGCATAGCTGGCTCCAGGTCGATGTACCGAGCGAGCAGGGCGACATGGTCGAATGGTCGCTCGAAATGGGTTCTCCCGGTGGTCTCGCGCGTTCCGGCTGGCGTCCTCGCACGGTTGTTCCCGGCGACGAAGTTACTGTCACCCTGCACCCGCTGAAGGACGGCTCCCCCGGTGGTCAGCTTTTGACCGTGATGTTGCCCGACGGGACCTTGATGGGCGAATAAGCTCATCGATCTTAAGGAATTCCAAGGCCTCCGAAGGTTCTACCTCCGGAGGCCTTTTATTTGCTGTCCCTATTTGCCCGCCCGTATTTCTCGGCCAAAAGTTTATCGATAAAAGCGCCGGTGCAGGCACCATTTCTGCTCTTGGGCGGGGCGCGTGTCCCGCATACGATAAGAGAGCCGAGGAGCGAGGCCTTCATGCTGGAATGGAAAAGTCTGGGACTGGACGACGCGAAGAAGGCTATCGCGGCGGGGGAAGCGGCGGCGGCAAGGCTGGGTCTTCCCATGGCTTTTGCCGTTGCCGATGTAGGCGCCGAAATGATCGCCACCAGCCGGATGGACGGCGCGCATGCCCGCATCCTGCGCCATGCCATCCGCAAGGCCTATACGAGCGCGACGATGTGCCGGAACACGTTGTGGTTCAAACAGGACCTCGTGGATCGGGGCGGCAATCTCGAGCAATGGGGTGATGCCGATCTGACAACACTGCCGGGCGGTCTTGTCGTTCGCTTTGAGGGCCGTTTCATCGGCGCGATCGGCACGGGCGGTGGCGGCAAGCACGACGAGGAGGTTGCCGAAATCATGGTGCGCGCCATGGGGTTCGAGCCGCTCGCCGACAAACGTACCGCGCGCTAGACGCGGCAGAACTAATACCGGAGGAAAAAGTGAAACGGACCGTCGTGCATCTGCCGTTTGGCGAAAACACATTGCCCATGGGGCAGCCGCCTGTCAGTGCCGTGCGCATGGGCGATCTGGTGTTCACTTCATCTGTGCCCGGCATTGATCCGAGCACCGGCGACATTCCCTCCGATATGGAAGCGCAATTCGCGCTCGCCTTCGTCAATCTGCGCGCGCTTCTGGAGCGTGCGGGTGCAACGCCAGACGATATCGGCTTGATCACCGTTTACACGCCGGGGCGCGAAGGGCGCATTTTCATCAATAAGCCCTGGCTCGAAATGTTTCCGGATGACCACAATCGTCCCGCGCGCAAAACAAATCACGCGCCGCTTCCCTCTGGGCTTCAGGTGCAATTGCAAGCGACGGCGGTTGTGGGAGCGAAACGACAGGCGATCGGCGTTCCCGGTTTAAAGCACAAGGACCCGTTGCCGATGGGCGCGCGTCTGGGCCCCTATGTTTTTTCGTCAGTGTTCGCACCGGAAGATCCCGCCACCGGAAAACCCGTCGAAGGCGCGCTCGCGCAGATCGAACGCGCATTCGACAATGGCGCGCTGTTCATGAAACAGGCGGGCGGCACGGAAGGCGACATCACGCATTACTGGGTCTTCATGCAGGACTTCAAATGGCAGGCCGACATGGTCGCCGAATGGGTCGAGCGCTGGCCCACCTTCGGCGATCGTCCCGCGCGCAAAACACTGCCCTATGAATTGCCGGCGAATTCCGAAATCCAATTGCAGCTCACCGCGGTTCTCGGCGCCACGCGCACGAATTTCGAGGTCCCGGGAGTCGGGCACCATGATCCCATCCCGATGGCGGCGCGTGTCGGACCGCTTCTGCAATCCTCCGGTATTTACGGTATCGATCCGGCGGACGGACAGGTGGTCGACGGTCGTGACCGGCAAACCGACATGGTGCAATTGATCACGCGCGGAGTCATGGAGCAGGCGGGCGGTTCGCCGGATGATATCGCGGCGCTGACTGTAATGGTGCAGGATTTCGCGGATGTTTCCTATGTCCGAGAACGTCTGCGCGAACTATTCCCCGATCCGGAAAGGGGGCCCGCTTTGCATTTCGTGAAATACCGCATGCCCGATAAATGGCATGTCCAGTTTCATGTGACGGCGGTTCTGGAGTGACGCAATACAATTGCTTTCAAGGGCGGTGATGCCATGACGCGAAGATCTCTCATCCTTGCTATTACGTTGGGCGTTCTAACCGCAACGCCGGCGGCGTCGGAGTTGCCCGCGCCGCGCCTCTCCATCACCCGAGCCGAAAATCTTCCGACGCCCTTGCCCTATCCCTATGACGAAGAGGCCGACGCCATGGCCGAGGTTGACGCCGCGCTGATGCGCGCGCGCGAAAGCGGCAAAAGGGTACTGATCGATCTTGGTGGCAATTGGTGTCCGTGGTGCCGGATTCTTTCGGGTGTCATGGAATTGCCGGAAATGAAACCGTTCCTCGACGCCAATTTCGAAATTGTCGCGGTCGACATTAGTTCCACGTCGGGAAAGATCGATCGCAATCTCGACGTCCCGGCGCGTTTTGGCGCTAACGATATTGACGGCGTGCCATGGCTCATCGTCCTCGAATCCGATGGAACGCCGTTGCACAGTTCGTATGAAGTGACGGATCAGAACCACGAACAGCCGCAGGAAATGGCCGACTGGCTGGCATCCTGGGCAAAATAAAACGCGGCCCGAAGGCCGCGTTTCGCAACCGCCTACGCCTGTTTGCGGCCAGCAAAGATAAGGCCGAGCCCGGCTATAACCGCGACGATTCCCGCAATCGTGGGGATCGGAATATTGTGCTCTTCCTCGCTCTGGATTTCGAGCGGACCGATATCGACGACTTCTTCCGTTTCCGTGAACGTCACGTTCTCGACCACAAGGCCCGCAATTCCAAGGCCCACGAGAACAACGCCTATCAAGACGAGACCACGCATTTCATCCCTCCCATTATCCGCACCAATAACTTCCCTAAACCAGTCCCGTTTCGGGATCGTTCGAGGAAACGATCCGTTCCGGTTAAGGTTCCAACGACAAAACAGGTAGCGGGGCAGGGTGCCCTTAGGAGGCGGGCGGGACGGTAACGCTCCACGTCACAATTTCGCCGAGTACCGCACCCAGGGCCTCATTGAAGGCCGCGATGATGCTATCCATCTCGTTGCCTTGCGCCTGCGCGGTATGGGTCACGCTGATATTGCCCAGCACGCGGCGTTCCGGCACGGCAACGATGCGCGCATCGATGCGAATGGAAATTTCCGGCGCTGCGGCGGGCGCGTCAGGTGTCGGCGCGCCGCCTGCGGGATAGCGCGCCTGAAACTCCCGCAGTTCCGTGCGCAACACATAATCGGTCAGCACCCCGTCCGTGTCGCGCGCCACAGCTACGCGTCCGGCGTTTTCAAAGGCTTCGATGAGAAGGCTCTGTACCACCACCGGTGTGCGATCGGGCCAGGCGGCGTCGGCATAGTAATCGAGCGTGGACGGCGTCGGATTCAACGCGACGCGCACCGTATCGATGCTGGCGGGCGCATCCGGGATGGCAATCGACATCTGCCAGGGCAGAAGTCCGCCGCCATCGGCCGCCGCGAATTGCGGACGCAGAAGATAGATCTTCAACGGCGGCGGCGGGCCGATCATCTCGCCGATATCGGAGAGTCCGCATCCGGCCAGAAAAACACTGGCGACTGTTCCAAGAAGAAGCGCGCGCCGCGCGACGACATAAGAAGTGCTCATTGCGGGGAATATCCTTCGCGGCGGTCGCCGAACAGGAGTTGCGTCGGCTGGCGTTCAATAGCTTCGGAAAGGCGGCTGAGACTGGTGACGAGGGAGCGCGCTTCGATTAGAAGCTGGTCCATCTGCGGCACGGTGGTCTGGGTGATGCTGTGATCGACGCTGCTCGCCAATTGCGTAATCGACTGCGCGGTTTGTTCGGCACTGGTGGCGACCGAAGCCACCTGCGTCACCGCTTCGTCGGCGCTGTCGAGGAACGCGTTCAGCTTCTCGATAGCAGGGCCAAGGCCCGCCAGCGCGAGATCGATATCCGCCGAGCGACTGTTGATGGTCGCGGTGATGTCGCGCAGATTGGCGAAGCTCTCCGCCAGCGCCGCGCGGTTTTCTTCGTTGATCAGGTCGATGCCGCTTTCGGTCAGCGTCGTCAGCTGGGTCAGAAGTTCCGGCGTACTTTCGAATAATAATTGAATCGCCGATTGCCGGGATTGAATGACCGGATATTCCTCACCCGGCGTCGGGGCCAGGAAGGGCGATTCCGGCGTACCGCCGGTGATCTGTACATAGATGCCGCCGGTCATGCCCTGCATTTCGAGCGAGACGACTGAATCCTGGCGCAACTGCAATTCCGGATCGATCTGCAGGTCGGCGATGATGCGGCGCGGGTCGCTTGGATCGAAATTCACCTCTTTGACATTGCCGACATCGATGCCGTTATACCGCACGATGGTGCCTGTCCCGAGCCCCGTCACCGAGCCCTGGAAGTAGGTCCGGTAGACCGCGAATTCGTTCGCATATTGGGTGCCTGCCAGCCAGAGCACCGCCACGAACAGGGCCACCAGCAGGCTCAGCACGAAGACGCCGACTGCAACGTAGTTTGCCTTGGTTTCCATTCGTCCTCGAGTCCTTCCTCAGGCCAGTGCGGCGCGCCCGCGCACGCCGGCGAAATATTCCTGAATCCAGGGATGCTTGTCGTGCACCAGTGACTTTACGGTTCCGATGCGAATGGTCTGGTCCACAAGCACGGCGATCCGGTCCGTGGTCGCGCGCAATGTATCGATATCATGCGTCACCATAAAGAGCGTAAGGCCCAGACTTTTCTGAAGATCGAGCACCAGTTCGTCGAATTGGTTCGCCGAAATGGGGTCGAGGCCCGCCGTGGGTTCGTCCAGAAACAGCAATGGGGGGTCGAGTGCCAAAGCCCGCGCCAGGCCCGCGCGTTTCTTCATGCCACCGGAAAGTTCCGACGGGTATTTGGCCGCGGCATGTTCGGGCAGGCCGACCATATCGAGCTTCAGGGACGCGATCTCGTTCATCAGGGTCTGCGACATGTCGGTGTATTCGCGCAAAGGGACCTGGACATTCTCGGCGACGGTGAGCGAGGAGAACAGCGCCCCTTCCTGGAAAAGGACGCCCCAGTTTTTCTGCAGGTGCCGCAATTCCTTGGCATCCCGGTTGCGGATTTCTTCGCCGAAAACCTCGATACTGCCTTCATTGGGCTCATGCAGGCCGATGATCGAGCGCATCAACACCGATTTGCCGCTGCCCGAACCGCCGACG
Source organism: uncultured Alphaproteobacteria bacterium (assembly GCA_903862715.1). Lineage (GTDB taxonomy): Bacteria > Pseudomonadota > Alphaproteobacteria > Micropepsales > Micropepsaceae > CAIYRG01. The sequence goes on along the minus strand of CAIOYY010000001.1, from coordinate 37,145 downwards.
ACGCCGAGGACTTCGCCGCGCATCACGTCGAGATCGAGATGGTCGTGGACAAGAACATCGCCGAAGCGATTGACCAAGCCTCTTACCTTGATTGCTATGTCCGAGCCCGGCCGTTCGTCGCCCATCTCAGATCCCCAATATCGAGAACATGACGGAGAAAAAGGCATCGAACACGATCACCAGAAAGATCGACTCCACCACCGCACGGGTTGTCTGCTGCCCAACGCTTTCGGCATTGCTCTTGACCCTTAAGCCCTCGAAACATCCGACAAGCGCAATCAGGAACGCGAAGAACGGCGCCTTGATCATCCCGACCCAAAGCGTATTGGGCGTGATCGCGCTCTCCAGCTGGCGCAGGTAAATCGGCGCCGTGAAGCCGAGATCGAAATAGACCATCACCGCGCCGCCGATCAGGCCCATGACATCGGCGTAAAATGTTAGCAGCGGCAGCGTGATCATCAGCGCCAGCACGCGCGGCAGTACCAGGACTTCGACCGTATTGATGCCGATCGTCTGCATCGCATCGATTTCCTGGTTGACCTTCATCGTGCCGATCTGAGCGGTAAAAGCCGAGCCGGAACGTCCGGCCACGATGATCGCGGTCATAAGGCCGCCGATCTCGCGCAGCATCGAAACGCCGAGAAGATTGATGGTGAAAAGCTCCGCGCCGAAACGGCGCAACTGATCGGCGCCCTGATAGGCAATGACGATACCGATCAGAAACGACAAAAGGCCGACGATGGGCATGGCATTGAGCCCGGTTTCCTCGATCTGCCTGATGAAAGCGGGCCATGGTATTTCGCGGGTCGGGCGGAGAATGGCCTGCACTGCTTCCACGGTAACGCGACCGAGAAAGCCGAGCATCGCGCGGCCTTGTACAAGAAGTTCGAGCGTATACTCTCCGACATCGGCTAGATATTTCGTGATCGTGCGGCGTGGCGGAATCTTAACCGGCGGCGCGTTGTGGTCGCGTTCGATGATTTCGATCATCGGAAGGTAATCGTCGGGCAGCGTCAGCGATGTGACTTTGTTGCCCTGTTCTTCCATCTGCCTTTTGGTGCGCAGGATCAGCCATGCGCCCGCGCTATCGAGGCTTTTCAGCTCCGAACCGTCTATTTCGATCGGGCCGCTGCTCTCTTCGACGAGCTTATGCAATTGCGCATCGAGCGGCACGATCTCGGTCGTGGTCCAGTCGCCGCCAAAGATCAGACGCACGCCTTTCGGCAGGCGTTCCGATTGAACCCAGGCGCGGTCGCCGGTTGTCATTCTCTTTTTCAGGCGACTTCCCCTTCGGGCCGCGCAGCCATACCGGATTCGCGCATAGATTAGACCAGTTCGTAAGGCCTCTGTCGTCTGCCGCCAACCCTAAGCTGATGACATTGGACGTGCCTAGGGAAGGCTGCCCGCCGTCGGCGGAATTTGCCCAATTTATAGGCAGTCACTGGCCTACGGAGCCGGCGTGGTGGGTCGCGCTCCGAATCTGCTGACAAAGGGAGCAAATTCCCGGGAGCTGTGCTGTTTCGGCTTTGCCACCGTCCCAAGAATCGGCAAATTGCGCAAATAAATGGCGAGCGCGGCCTTTCGCCCGCGCCGATGCCGAAATGGGGGGAAAAAATGGTCAATGCGGCGGATACCGCCTGGTTGCTGACGTCCACGGTTCTCGTTCTCTTTATGACGCTGCCGGGCCTGGCGCTGTTCTACGCCGGTCTAGTGCGAGCCAAGAACATGCTGTCGGTCTTGATGCACTGCTTCGCCATCGCCTGCCTGATGTCGGTGCTTTGGGTTGTCGTCGGCTACAGCCTGTCCTTTGCCGAGGGCTCGGACTATGTCGGCGGCCTCACCCACGCTTTCCTTGCGGGGATAGGGCGGGACGCGGTCCATGCCGGGACTTCGATCCCCGACAGCGTCTTCATCATGTTTCAGATGACCTTCGCCATCATCACGCCTGCCTTGATGGTCGGCGCGTATGTCGAGCGCATCCGCTTCAGTGCCGTGCTGCTCTTTTCCTCGCTCTGGCTGATCTTCGTCTATGCGCCCGTCACCCATTGGGTATGGGGCGGTGGCTGGCTCGCGCAGATGGGCGTGCTCGACTTCGCGGGCGGCATCGTCGTGCACACCACGGCGGGCATCTCGGCGGTCATCCTCGCCATCGTGCTCGGCAAGCGCGAAGGCTTTCCCCATCATGTCAGCCCGCCGCACGCGCCCTGGATGGTGATGGTCGGCGCCTGCATGCTGTGGGTCGGCTGGTTTGGTTTCAACGCCGGAAGCGCCGTCGCGGCGAATACCACCGCAGGCATGGCGATGCTGGTCACGCATATTTCCGCGGCGATCGCCTCGTTGGTCTGGATGACCATCGAATGGATTCGCTTCGGCAAGCCGAGCGTCGTAGGGATCGTCACCGGCACGATTGCGGGCCTTGCCACCATCACGCCGGCTTCGGGTTTTGTCGGTCCGATGGGTGCGGTGGTCATTGGCCTGGTGTCGGGCGGCCTTTGTTACGTTGCCGTCGAAATCATGAAGCGGCGCTTTATCGTCGATGACTCGCTTGATGTGTTCGCGGTGCATGGCGTCGGTGGTATGACCGGAACGCTTCTCGTCGGATTCCTCATCCCTGTTTCACTGGGCGGCTCCGGTCTGGCAGAAGGCGTCACCGTCACGCAGCAATTTACGGTACAGGTTATCGGCGTCGTGGCGACCCTTATCTGGTCCGGTATCGTTTCGTATATTCTGTTGAAGGTTACCGAGGCTCTTGTCGGTTTGCGCATCAGCCCCGAAGTCGAATCGCAGGGACTCGATCTTCGGGTTCATGGCGAGAATGGTTACAACATCGGGCTGGGAGGTTCCACGCTATGAAACTCATCATCGCGGTCATTCAACCTTTCCGTCTCGACGCGGTGCGCGAAGCGCTCACGGGTATCGGGATCAACGGTCTCACGGTTACCGAAGTGCGCGGCTATGGTCGTCAGCGCGGTCATACGGAAATTTATCGCGGCGCCGAATACGCCATCAATTATGTGCCGAAGCTGAAGCTCGAAATCGGCGTCGATGATTCCCGAGTGGCCGAGGCCACGGACGCCATCGCCAAGGCCGCCCGGACGGGCAAGATCGGAGACGGAAAGATCTTCGTGCTTGACCTCCTGTCGGCGGTCCGCATCCGCACCGGCGAGGACGGCAGCGAAGCGCTGTAAGGTTACGCTCAAAAATATCTTTATAAATCAATAACTTAAATCAAGGCTCGTCGGAAACATTCCGGCGGGCCTTTTTCTTCGCCTATAACAGCGGGGTCGCACGTTTCAGGGAGTATCTCATGGCCGTCCTCAGATGGGTTTGGTCGATCATCAAGGGCGCCTTGAACACGCTCGCGCGGGGTGTCGTGATTGTCGTGCTGCTCGTCGCGGTGCTCGCGGTCATCGGTGCGTCCTCCGGCACCTCGCTTCCCGGCGCCATGGTCCTAAACCTCGATCTGCGCGAACCCGTCGAAGACAAAGTGGCCTCCGACGTTTTCGGTCTTTCGGGCTCGCGCCTGTCCCTGATCGACATGGTCCTCGGTCTCGATGCCGCTGCGCGCGATGCGCGGGTGAAGGGTGTGTTCCTGCGCCTCGGCTCGGGTGATCTGTCCATTCCCGTCGCCGAGGAATTGCGCGATGGCCTGAAACGTTTCCAGGCGGCCGGAAAATTCGTCATCGTCCATTCGCAGAGCTTCTATTCCGGAGGCTTAGGCGATTTCGGCGTGGCGGCATCCGCCGACGAAATCTGGATGCAACCAGCGAGCGCCTTCTTCGCATCGGGAACGGCGACGACGACGCTGTTCTTTCGTGGGTTGTTCGACAAGATCGATGCGGTCCCGCAATTCGTGCAGCGCTACGAATACAAGAACGCCGCCAATGTCTTTACCGAAACCGGCTTCACGCCCGCCCATCTCGAAGCGACCGGACGCCTCCTGCAATCGTGGTACGACACCGCGACGGCGGAAATCGCAGCCGATCTCGGCATGGAAACGGCCGCGCTCACGGATATTCTTGACCGCAGTCCGCTGGTTGTCGGCGAGGCAATGGAATACGGGCTGGTGACGAACATCGGCTATGACGACGATGCCCGCGACGCGGCGCTCGCGCGCGGCGGCGAAGGAGCGGAAATCGCCGAGTTTGCCGACTATGCCGCCGACCATCGTCTTTCCGGCCTGAATGGCGACGGCCCGGTTGTCGCCTTTGTTCATGCCGCAGGCGAAATCGTCGAAGGCAGCTCGAACGATCCTTTGGGTTCGGGGGGCGTGGTCATTGCAGGGGACGATTTTTCCGAAGCCATACGCGAAGCGACGGAAGACGAAGACGTGCGCGCGATTCTGTTGCGCGTGGATTCGCCCGGCGGCTCCGCCATCGCCTCCGACCAGATTCTCGATGCCTTGAAGAAAGCGCAGGCAGCAGGGAAACCCGTGATTGTTAGCATGGGTTCGGTGGCAGCCTCCGGCGGTTATTACATCTCGCTGTCCGCTGACCGGATCGTTGCCAATCCCGGCACCATCACCGGCTCCATCGGCGTTCTCTGGGGAAAGCTCGCGGCGGAAGGCTCGCTGGAACTCGTCGGCGTGCAGAGCGAAGAACTGGGTGTTGGAGAAAACGCGTTGTTCTTCTCCGGTCTGTCGCCCTGGACCGATGAACAACTGGCGAAGGTCGATGCACAGGCCGATGCGATCTATGCGGACTTCACCGGCAAGGTTGCCGAAGGACGCAATCTCACGATCGAAGAGGTGCAGGAGATCGCACGTGGACGCGTATGGACGGGGGCCGATGCGCTGGGGCGCGGTCTCGTCGATCAGCTGGGTGGATTCTGGACCGCGGTTGCCGGGGTGAAGGAACTCGCCTCGATCGATGAAAACGCCGAAATACAGTTCCGCGAATATCCGCATGAACAGGGCTTCCTCGATCGCGTGGGTTCCTTTTTCGAGGCGTCCTCCGCGGGAGTGTCGGTATTGCGCGGGCTCGATGCCTTGATGGCGTCCGCGCCCGCCCGTGCGCTTGTCTCGGCGGCGGAAGGCGCGCCCAGCGGGCGGGCGGAATTGCGTGCGGTTGGGCTGCCCCTGCAGTAGGATTTACCCGTCCATGGAACAGGACGCCGCAAACGCGGAATGGCACGTAGCGAGGCAAAATGCTTATGATTTGCGGAATCCCCCATCGAATTCCTATGAGGAAAACGATATGAGCGCGACAAGGTTTCGGTTAGGCGGTGGCGTCAGAACGGGTGCCCTTGCCTCTGTGGCAGCGTCTTTCTTTGCGATGGCGCCGCCGGGCGTCGCGCATGCGCAGGAAGCATGTGTGGCCTATCGCAACATCCAGCATATCCACATGGTGGACGACATGACCGCCGTGATCGCCACCCAGCGCGAAACCGTGCGCGTGACCTTTCGCGGAACCTGTCAGGTTACGGCGTCGGGCGAATTCTTCGTGCTGGACCGGTTTCAGCTCGGCCAATGTGTTTCACCGGGCGATGTGTTCAATTCCAGCGGCGTAAGCGCGCCGTGCACCATTGTGGATGTGACGCCTCTGCCGGACGCGCTGCAGAACGAGCAAGAGTGACCGCAAGCCGTTCCGCCGCGACGACTGCGTTTCTGACGCATCCCGCCTGTCTCGGGCATCAAACCCCGCCCGGACATCCGGAAAGTCCGGCGCGTCTGCAGGTCGTGCTCGATGCCCTTGCGGGCGATGAATTTCGTGGATTGAAACGGGTAAGAGCGCCGCGCGCGCGTCTGGGTGCGCTCGCGCGCGTGCACGACCGCAGCTACATCCGCGCGCTGCTCGCCGCCATTCCGGAAACAGGATTCGTAATGATCGATTCCGATACGGCGCTGTCGCCCGGTTCCGGCGAAGCGGCGTTACGCGCGGCGGGCGCCTGCGTCCAGGCCGTCAATCTCGTGATGGCGGGCGAGGTGCATAATGCGTTCTGCGCCGTGCGTCCGCCCGGCCATCATGCGGGCCCTGCACGCGCGATGGGATTTTGCCTTATCAACAACGTCGCCGTGGGCGCGGCGCATGCGCGCGCGGCCTTCGGGCTCGAACGCATTGCCATCGTCGATTTCGACGTCCATCACGGCAATGGAACCGAAGCCTTTTGCGCTGCGAACGAGGGATATTTCTACGGTTCCACCCACCAGTCGCCCTTCTTTCCCGGTACCGGAAAGCAGGCCGATCCCCAGGAGGCGCAGGCGGAGGGGGCGGGCACGCTGATCGTCAACCGGCCGCTGGAGGGCGGGGCGGCAAGCGCCGCTTTTCGGGCCGGATTCACCGATATCTTGCTGCAACTCTCCCGCTTCCGCCCGGATTTCATCTTCATTTCGGCGGGTTTCGATGCGCATAGGGACGACCACATGGCGCAACTGAAGCTGGAGGAAGCGGATTTTGCCTGGGCGACCGAAAAGGTCTGCGAAATCGCAGCAAAATCCTGTCAGGGGCGCGTTGTCTCGACCCTTGAGGGCGGGTATGACCTTGCCTCACTGGCCCGCTCGGTTCGGGCCCATGTCGAGGCGCTTATGGCGGCCTGACGCATCGGAGGAAGAACGATGGCGGTGAAGAGCGGCGCGGGCGCGGAGACGGCCCCGGCGGCAATCACGGAAATGAGTTTCGAGGCGGCGCTGCGTGAGCTGGAAAGCATCGTGTCGCGCCTCGAACAGGGCGAAGTCGATCTCGAAGATTCCATCGTTCTCTATGAACGCGGCACCGCGCTCAAAGCCCATTGCGAGCAGAAACTGAAAGGCGCGGAAGCGCGTCTCGAGAAAATCGTTCTCGGACCCGATGGACAGCCCAAGGGCACGGAAACGGTTGAACTCTAGATGTCCACGACACTCACCGACCTCTCCCGCATTGAAACTGCTTTCGCCGAAAGCGCGGCCTTTACGGAAGCGACGCTGGACGCATTGCTGCCCAAACCTTCGGGACCGGAATCGCGGCTTCTTGAAGCCATGCGCTATGCGACGCTTTCGGGCGGCAAGCGCCTGCGCGCCTTCCTCGTCCTGCAGACCGGCAGCCTGTTCGGCGTCGACCGCCGTCCTCTGGGCCGCGTCGCCGCCGCCGTCGAATGTCTGCATGCCTATTCGCTGGTGCATGACGATCTGCCCGCGATGGACAATGACGACCTTCGCCGCGGCAAGCCGAGCCTGCACAAAGCCTTTGACGAAGCGACCGCGATCCTCGCGGGCGATGCGCTCCTTACTCTCGCCTTCGGTCTCATCGCGTCGCCCGATGCGCATGGCGATCCCTATGTGCGTTGCGAATTGCTGTCGCGTCTTTGCGTCGCTTCTGGCCATGCCGGCATGGCGGGCGGACAGATGATGGATCTCGCCTTCGAGGGAAAATCACCGGGCCTGCCCGAGATCACGCGCCTTCAACGCATGAAGACCGCTGCCTTGATTACGTTCTGCTGTGAGGCCGGCGCGATCATGGGAAAATCCTCGCCGCGCATGTTGCAGGCATTGTCCAATTACGGGCAGGACGTCGGGCTCGCCTTTCAGATCGCCGACGATCTTCTCGATGCCGAAGGCACGGTTGCGGAAACCGGTAAAAGTGTCGGTAAAGACGCGGCGCGCGGAAAATGTACCGTTATCTCCGCGCTGGGCGTGGAACGCGCGCGGGCGCAGGCCGAGGCGATGGTGTCGCAAGCCATTGCTCACCTTGATTTGTTCGACGAGAAGGCTGATCTTTTGCGTGCGGCGGCCCGTTTTGTCATTGAGCGGCGGGCCTAGACCGAATTGACCTCAGAGACTTCCGTGACCGTGTCGAAAACGCCTCTTCTGGATACGATTGAAACTCCGGACGATCTACGCGCGCTTGGCCGCGAGAAACTCGGCGCGCTGGCGATCGAGCTGCGTCAGGAAACCATCGATGTCGTGTCCGTCACCGGCGGGCATCTCGGCGCAGGGTTGGGTGTGGTCGAGCTTACGGTTGCGCTCCATCGCGTATTCGACACGCCGCGCGACAAGATCATCTGGGATGTCGGCCACCAGGCCTATCCGCACAAAATCCTGACCGGACGGCGGGCGCGCATGCGCAGCCTGCGCCAGGGCGGCGGCATCTCAGGCTTCACCAAACGCGCCGAAAGTATTTACGACAGCTTCGGCGCCGCGCATTCCTCGACATCGATTTCCGCGGGTCTCGGTTTCGCTGCAGCGCGCGATCTCGACAAAGCGGACTATCATGTGGTCGCCGTCATCGGCGATGGCGCGATGAGCGCGGGCATGGCCTATGAGGCGATGAACAATGCGGGCGCCATGGGCGCGCGGCTCATCGTTATTCTCAACGACAACGACATGTCGATTGCGCCGCCCGTCGGCGCGATGAGCGCCTATCTCGCGCGCCTCGTATCGGGCCGGACCTATCGGGGCCTGCGTTATTTCTTCAAGCGCATCATGAAGCGTTGGCCGCGTCTTTTCCGCGTCACCGCGCAACGCGCCGAGGAATTTGCGCGCGGCATGGCGATGGGCGGCACGCTGTTCGAAGAACTCGGCTTTTATTACATCGGCCCCATCGACGGACATAATCTCGATCACCTCATTCCGGTGCTCGAAAATGTACGTGCGATGGATACGGGGCCCGTCCTCATTCATGTCGTGACCAATAAGGGCAAGGGTTATGCGCCCGCCGAAGCTTCCGCCGACAAATATCACGGCGTCGGTAAGTTCAATGTTCTGACGGGCGAACAGAAAAAGGGCGGCAGCCTTCCAAGCTACACCAAGGTCTTTGCCGATGCGCTGATCGCCGAAGCCGAGGCGGACGAGAAAGTTGTCGCCATCACGGCGGCCATGCCGTCCGGCACGGGGCTCGATCTGTTTGCCGAACGGTTTCCCCATCGCTGCTTCGATGTGGGCATCGCCGAACAGCATGGCGTCACCTTTGCCGCCGGTCTTGCGGTCGAAGGCTACAAGCCGTTCGCCGCGATTTACTCCACCTTCCTGCAGCGCGGCTACGATCAGGTCGTGCATGATGTCGCCGTACAGTCGCTACCGGTGCGCTTCGCTATCGACCGCGCGGGGCTTGTCGGCGCCGATGGCCCGACGCATGCGGGGTCGTTCGATATCACCTATCTCGCGACATTGCCCGGCTTTGTCGTCATGGCGGCCGGCGATGAAACCGAACTTGTTCATATGGTCGCGACGGCCCGCGCCATTGACGACCGTCCTTCTGCTTTCCGCTATCCGCGCGGCGAGGGTATGGGGCTTGCCTATCCGAAGCGCGGCACGCCGCTGGAAATCGGCAAGGGCCGCTTCCTGCGCGAGGGCACTTCGGTGGCCATTCTGAATTTCGGCGCGCGTCTGAAGGAATGCCTGCTCGCCGCCGATAAATTTTCCACCTACGGACTATCTGCGACGGTGGCCGATGCCCGCTTTGCGAAGCCGCTCGATACCGATCTCGTCCGCCGTCTGGCGCGCGAGCACGAAGTCCTTCTCACCATCGAGGAGGGCGCCATTGGCGGCTTTGGCGCGCATGTTCTGCATTTTCTCAGCTGGGACGGCATTCTCGACCGTGGTCTGAAAGTTCGCACCATGGTCCTTCCCGATCGTTTTCTCGATCAGGATACGCCCGAGCGCATGTATGAAATCGCCGGCCTCGACGCCAAGGCGATTGTCGCGGCGGGCCTTTCGGCGCTGGGCCGCGATGGGGAAGCTGCGGCGGTCATTGCCTGATGTCCGGCGGCGAACGCGCCGATCTCTTTCTGGTCGCGCATGGCTTTGCCGCCAGCCGCGCGGAGGCGCAAGCCGCCATTCGTGCAGGTAATGTGAGCGCGAACGGAAAACCCGTCACCAAAGCGGCACAGAATTTACAGAGCGATATGAAAATAGAATATGCGCCGTCCCATCCTTATGTATCCCGCGGCGGCGTCAAACTCGACGCTGCCCTGACCTATTTCGGCTATTCGCCGTCCGGACTCGTCTGCCTTGATGTCGGTGCGTCGACCGGCGGCTTCACGCAGGTTCTGCTCGAGCGTGGCGCCGCGCGCGTCTATGCCATTGATGTCGGCCACGGACAGCTTGTGCGAAAAATCGCCGCGAATCCCAATGTCGTCGCTATCGAAGGCTTGAACGCGCGCGACCTTTCGCGCGTCCATGTGCAGGAAGCGGTTGCAGCGATTGTCGTCGATGTCAGTTTCATCAGCCTGAAGCTCGTTCTTCCCGCCGCTTTTGCACTGGCCGCACCGGGCGCTTGGGCGGTGCTGCTGGTGAAGCCGCAATTCGAAACCGGACGTGAAGCCATCGGCAAGGGCGGCATCGTGAAAACGGATTCCGCCCGTCAGGGCGCGGTCGACGATATTTCCGCCTTTGTCGAGAAACATGGCTGGCGCGCGGAAGCCAGTATGCCGTCACCCATTACAGGCGGTGACGGCAATCAGGAATTTCTGCTGGCGGCACAGCGCCGTTGAGCGGCACCGTCGAAATTCTGAAATTGGGTCATGCCGGTGACGGCGTCACGGCGAACGGCCTGTTTCTTCCCTACACGGTTCCGGGCGATGTGGTGCGTCTCACCGAAGATGCGAAACCCCGCGTCGCGGAAATCGTCACCGCGGGCGCGTGGCGCAAAATCCCGGATTGCGCGCATTTCGGAAAGTGCGGGGGCTGCGCGCTGCAGCATGTCGATACGCAAGCCTATCTCGCCTGGAAGCGCGATCTCATTGTCACCGCGCTGGCGCAACGCGGGTTTGAAACGATCGAGGTCGATCCCATTCGTGCCGTCGCGCCGCATACGCGCCGTCGTGCGGTGCTGAAAGCGCGCCGGAATCGAGAGGGCGTCGCCCTCGGATTTTATGAACCGGAAAGCCGCAACCTCGTCGATATCTCCGTTTGTCCCATTCTCGCGCCCGCGCTCGCGAAGGCGCTGCCGAAACTGCGCACCGCGCTGGCGTCGCTGCTGCGCGAGGGCGACACGGCCGAACTGCACACGACCGCCACCGATGCAGGGCTCGATATTTCGCTGAAATGGAAGCGCGGCCCGTCGATGAACACCCTGATGGCGCTGGCCGAATTCGCGCAAAGGCTTGATCTCGCGCGGCTCTCCTGGAATGGCGACATCATCACGGTCGCGCGCGAACCCTATTTGCGGATCGGCAAGCACACCGTCTATCTGCCCATTGAGCCCTTTCTGCAGCCGACGCGCGAAGGCGAGGCTATGCTTCAGGCGCTGGTCGGCGAGGGCGTAGGCGCCGCTAAAAGAATCGCCGACCTATTCGCCGGCTGCGGCACCTTCGCTCTATCGCTTGCTGAAGGGCGTTCGGTTGCGGCGGTCGAGGACAATGCCTTGATGCTCGCGGCGCTCGACGCCGCCGCGCGCGCGCAAGGCTCTAAGGCCGTCATCGAACGGCGCGACTTGTTCCGAAGGCCGCTGATGGCGTCCGAACTGAAACGCTTCGATGCCGTGGTGATCGATCCACCACGTCCCGGTGCAAAGGCACAGGCCGAACAGCTTGCCGCCTCGGAAGTTCCGCGTATCATCTATGTCTCCTGCAGCCCGTCCAGTTTCGCGCGCGATGCGCGCATTCTCGCCGATGGCGGCTATCATTTGCGCCGGGTTACGCCGGTCGATCAGTTTCTGTGGTCGCCGCATGTCGAACTCGTGGCGGTCCTTGAACGCGAGGGAAGCTAGGGCTTATGGTTCGCTGCCTGAAGGGGATCCGATCCGCCGTGTTCGCTAGAATTCTCTCACCGGTCTGCGCTTGTGGCTTTGCCCTTATTCTTGGTGCGGTGCCCGCTATGGCCGGTCCGTTCGACGCCTGGATCGGCATTGTGGTGGCGGGCGACAACACCGCCGATGGCGGCGCGCCGTCGGAAGTCTTCGACAATGCCCGCCGCGATATCGCGCACCATCTGACCACCATCGGTTTCGATTCGGCGAATATTCGGCAGTTCACGACCCAGCCTGGTCGTTATATCGAGACGACGCTTCCCGCCGATTACGACACGCTGAACGACACCGTAACGACGCTGACCAAAACCGTCCGCGGCGGTTGTTTTTTCTACTTCACCTCGCATGGCGCGCCGCAGGGGATCATTGTGGACGGCCTCATCATGTCGCCCGAGGTTCTCGCTGCCTTCATCAACGGCACGTGCCACGATCTTCCGACCGTTATCGTTCTTTCCGCATGTTATTCGGGCGTGTTCATTCCCGCGCTCGCCGCCGACAACCGGATGATCTTCAACGCAGCGCGGCCCGACCGCGCTTCTTTCGGCTGCGGCGTGGATCTGACCTACACTTTCTTCGATCAGTGCGTGCTGGAATCCTTCCCCGGATCGCGCACCTTTCCGGCCCTGGCCACCGAAGTGCAGGCCTGCGTAGCCGCGCGCGAGGAAGTCGAGGGCGCAGCGCCACCCTCCGAGCCGCAGCTCTATATTGGTGGTCGCGCCGCAAGCTTGCTGGAATTTTATACGCTGGACCCCGGCTGAACGCCGTTCGCCGTCAAACGGATCATCCGCCCATTTGCGCGCGATGGCGCAACGCATGATCGGCGAGTACGCAGGCCACCATCGCTTCGCCTACCGGAACCGCGCGAATGCCGACGCAAGGGTCATGACGGCCCTTGGTGACGATCTCGGTATTGTTCTCGCTCACATCCACGGTCTTGCGCGGGGAGAGGATCGATGACGTCGGCTTCACCGCGAAACGCGTGACAATGTCCTGCCCCGTCGAAATGCCGCCCAATATGCCGCCCGCATGGTTGGACAGGAATTTCGGCTTGCCCGGTTTTCCCTTGCGCATCTCATCGGCGTTTTCTTCGCCGGAATAGGCGGCAACCGCCATCCCGTCGCCGATTTCGACCGCTTTCACCGCATTGATGCTCATGAGCGCCGAAGCGAGGTCGGCGTCCAGTTTGCCGTAAATCGGCGCGCCTAAACCCGCCGGAATGCCTTCCGCTACCACTTCGATAATCGCGCCGCAGGAAGAGCCTTTCTTGCGGATGCCTTCGAGATATTTCGTCCAGGCCTCGACGCTGGTGGGATCGGGTGAGAAGAACGAATTCTTCGTGACCTCGCGCCAATTCCATTGCGCGCGGTCGATGGTCTTGGGTCCCATCTGGGTCATCGCGCCCCGGATTTTCACGCCCTTGTAAAGATGGTCGAGAACCTTGCGCGCTACGCCGCCCGCGGCCACCCGCATCGCGGTTTCGCGCGCGGAGGAACGCCCACCGCCGCGATAATCGCGCAGCCCATATTTCGCAAAGTAAGTGTAATCGGCATGTCCGGGCCGGAACTTGTCGCGGATGTCGGAATAATCCTTCGAACGCGCATCGACATTTTCGATGATCAGCGCGATCGGCGTGCCGGTCGTCACCTGCTGCGCCATGCGCTCGTCCTGGAATACGCCGGAAACGATACGCACCGTGTCGGGTTCTTTGCGCTGCGTGGTGAATTTCGATTGGCCGGGTTTGCGCTGGTCCAGATAGGTCTGCAGATCGGTCTCGGTCAGCGCGATGCCCGCCGGGCAGCCGTCGATCACGCAGCCGATCATCGGCCCGTGGCTCTCGCCGAAGGTGGTGACGCGAAACAGATGGCCGAAGGAATTGTGCGACATGACTTGGTTCTAAGTAAGCGCGGGAGCGGCGTCAAACCGGATGAAGGGACGGGGCACCCGTTCAAAGGACCGGATCAAAACGTGAAATCTCTCCCCCCGACAGGCGGAAAATACTGCCATGCGGTTCCTCCATCCCCGATATTTGCGACGGATCGAGCCCGAGATAGAGCGCCCGCAACACCCGTCCGAAGACGCCATGGGAGATAGCCACCGTCTCCGTATCGATGCTGTCGAGCCATTCCCGCGCCCGCGCCGCCGCCATGCAGAAGCTTTCGCCGCCGGGGCAGGGGATATTCCATTTGTCACTCTGTCTTGCCTCCCAGCGCGCGCGATCCTTCACCTTCACCTCATCGGCCAGAATGCCCGTCCATTCTCCGAGGTCGATTTCCGCTAGGCGCGCGTCCGTGGTGTAGCCGTTCCTGGGAAGCCCCAGCGCCTCCAGCGCGCCCTCCATCGTGGCCCGTGCGCGTCCCATAGGGCTCGCAACAAAACGGGGCGGCTTTGCGGGATCGATCAGGCTTTTGAGTATAAGTCCGGTCTCGCGTGCATGTCCGAGGCCGCGCGGCGTCAGCGCGGAATCATTGCGCGAGCCCTGCCAGCGCCGCTCGACATTGAACAGCGTTTCGCCGTGCCGCGCGAAATAGATGATGTGTCCGGGGGTGGGCCTACGCGCCGTCATTCTTCATCGACACGGCGATGTCGGGTGCATCTTCGGCCTTCATGCCGACGACATTGTAACCGGCATCGACATGCATCACTTCGCCAGTAATGCCGCGGCTCAAATCCGACAGCAGAAACAGCGCCGAATCGCCGACATCGGAAATCGTCACGGTCCGGCGCAGCGGCGAATTCAGTTCATTCCATTTCAGGATGTAGCGAAAATCGCCGACGCCCGCCGCCGCAAGCGTCCGTATCGGGCCCGCCGACAAGGCGTTGACGCGGATATTCTTCTTGCCGAGGTCTTCGGCGAGATACCGTACCGACGCTTCCAGAGCGGCCTTGGCAACGCCCATTACATTGTAATGCGGCATGACTTTTTCGGCGCCGTAATAGCTCAAGGTCAGCATGCTGCCGCCCTTGGGCATCATCTTTTCGGCGCGCTGCGCGACAGCCGTGAATGAATAGCAGGACACATTCATCGTCATCGCGAAATTTTCGGCCGTCGTATCGACGTAACGGCCCTTTAGCTGTTCGCGGTCGGAAAACGCAATCGCATGCACGATGAAATCGAAGCTGTCCCAGACCTCTTTGAGCTTCTCGAATGCCGCGTCCAGCGAGGCGCCGTTCGAGGCGTCGCAATCGAGTAGGGCAGCGGGGTTCATCGGCTGGACCAGCGGCGCCACGCGTTTGCGGAAAGCCTCGCCCAGATAGCTGAAAGCGAGTTCCGCGCCTTGGGCGTGCAGCGATTGCGCAATACCCCAGGCGATCGAGCGTTCATTGGCGACGCCCATTATAAGGCCGCGTTTGCCTGCCATCAGCCCGGCCATACCGTCACTCCGTCTTTTTATGCTTTGTGGTGCAGCTATAGCGGAGCGAACCGGGCCCGCCAATCATCATTAAACCTTTCCACATGCGAGATTACTTGCCCCTGGCGCGGGGCGCGTAAGGGCTGTCCCAACTCCGCACGAATTCGTCCAGTTTCGCGTCCGGCGTTGCGGGCAATGTCACCGACAGGCGCACGTAGAGATCGCCCGCCGCGCTGCCCTGCTCGGGAAGGCCTTTGCCCTTGAGACGTAAAACCTGCCCGCTATTGGAATGGGGCGGAATGGTCAGCGTAACGGGCGCCGATAACGTCGGGACCTCGACTTTGCCGCCAAGCACCGCCTCCTGAAGGGAAATCGGCAGCTCCAGACGCAAATCCTTGCCCTCGCGGGTGAATTGGGGATGTGGCGCTAATTGCACCGTGATCAGCACGTCGCCCGCCGGGCCGCCGCCCTGGCCTTCGCCGCCTTTGCCGCGCAGCCTGATCTGCTGGGCGTCCTTTACCCCGGCCGGAATTTTGACCTCGAGCTGCTTGCCGTCGCTTAAGACCACCCGTCTTGAGGCGCCCGAGGCGGCTTCCTCAAGCGAGATGGTCGCTGCCAATTGGATGTCTTCACCCCTGGCCGCCTGGGCGCGGCGGCGTCCGCGCCCGCCCGTGCCGCCCAATCCGCCGAGAATGTCTGCGAAAATGTCTTCCGCCCGGAACGGGCCGCCGCCCTGGGAGCCGCCCCGGAACTCGAACCCGCCGGGAAAGCCTTCCTGCGCTCCGCCCTGGAAGCCTCCAAAACCTTGTGCGCGAGGGTCGAAGCCGCGCGGATGGCCTTCGGCATCGATCTCGCCGCGATCGAACTGGGCGCGCTTTTCCTTGTCGCCTACGAGCTCATAGGCGGCGTTTATTTCCTGAAAACGCTTCGTTTTCGTGGGTTCGTTGCCATGGGTGTCAGGGTGCAATTTCTTGGCAAGCGAACGGAAAGCCTTTTTGATTTCGGCCTCGGAGGCGTTTCGCTTTACGCCAAGGACATCATAGGGATCGCGCATTGCCATGGCCCGATATAGGGCGGTCCCGGAGGAAAGCAAATATGGAACATGCCTCGCCGGGGCCCGCAGAACCTGCCTGAGTGGCATAGCCTTCCGGGCGGGCGTCGGAAATGGTATCGCCAGCCTTAAGGAGACCGAAGTGAGCCAAGCCGATTCGGGTACCAGCGATATGGTTGCCGGCGACGACCCCATCGCCGCCTTCGCGGCATGGCTCGCCGCTGCCGGCGAGAAGGAACCGAACGATCCCAATGCCATGGCGCTCGCCACGGTCGACTCCGATGGTCTTCCCGACATCCGGATGGTGCTTCTGAAAGGCGTCGATGCGGCGGGGTTCGTTTTCTTCACCAACAGCGAAAGCGCCAAGGGCGAGGAACTGGCCGTCCATCCGCGCGCCGCCTTGTGCTTTCACTGGAAATCCCTCCGCCGTCAGGTCCGCGTACGCGGGCTGGTCTCGCGGGTGAGTGATTCCGAGGCCGACGCCTATTTCGCCACTCGTCCGAAGGACAGCCAGATCGGCGCCTGGGCTTCCAAGCAATCGCGGCCCCTCGAAGGCCGTTTCGCGCTCGAGAAGGAAGTCGCACGCTTTGCCGCGAAATATGCGCTGGCGACGGTGCCGCGTCCGTCGCATTGGGTCGGTTATCGCCTGGCGCCGCTTGCCATCGAATTCTGGCGCGACCGGCCTTTCCGCCTGCATGACCGCCTGCTCTATCACCGGGAAAATTTGGACGCGGCATGGCGAACGGTTAAACTGTTCCCATGATGAAAAATCATGGGCCCTCGACGCGCGTGGCGAACGGTACGCCGCACGCGCCGAATGTGTCCGATCGTAAACGTGTGCGGATGATGCGACGCGCCACGGCGGCGTCGGTTTTTGTCGCGGCTTTGCTCGTCATCGTAAAAACCATTGCCTATCTCGGCACGGGCTCCGTTTCCATGCTGGGCGCGTTGACCGATTCTGCGGCGGATCTCGTAGCCTCGCTGGGCGTGATGTTCGCGGTTGGCCATGCGTTGACCCCTGCCGACCAGCAGCATCGCTTCGGTCATGGCAAGGCCGAACCATTGACCGGCCTTGCGCAGGCCGTTTTCATCGCTGGCTCGGCGACCTTCGTCGTCACCGAATCCGTGCGTCACCTCCTGGCGCCCGAAGCCGTCACGGCACCCTTTCTCGGAATGATCGTCATTTTGTTTTCAATGAGCGCGACCTTTGCCCTTTTGCTCTATCAGCAGAAGGTGGTGCGCACGACGGGGTCGCTCGCCATCGCCTCGGACCGCGCGCATTATGCGGGCGATCTCCTCACCAATTTCGGCGTGATTGTCGCTATTATCCTATCGAGCCTGCTTGGCTGGCATATTGCCGATCCGATCATCGGTTTGGCCATTGCCGGTGTCCTTTACCTCAGTTCCTGGTGGGTTTTCCGCCGGTCACTCGACCAATTGATGGACCGCGAACTTCCCGAAGAAGACCGCGAGAGGGTAAAGGCAATCGTGCTCAACCATGCGCAGGTCAGAGGCCTGCATGATTTGAGAACGCGGGCGGCGGGCACCCAGAGCTTCATCCAGGTTCATGTCGAAATGGACGCGAATCTCAATCTTTACGAAGCGCATGATGTCAGCGACGAGATCGAGCAGTCCTTGCGGGCCGCGTTCCCGCGCGCGGAAATCCTGATTCATATTGATCCGCATGGGCAGGAAAACCCTTCAGATCTGGCGCGGTCCTGAGGTTTATTCGCTGCGCTTTGCTTTCGGCATGCCAAGTTGCTCGCGCCAGACCTTTGGCGAGATTTCTTCCGCCTCGCCTTCGGGCAATTGGCCAAGATGAAACGGGCCGTAACTCACGCGGATAAGACGCGCGACCCTGAACCCTAGAAATTCCATCAGGCGTTTCACTTCGCGGTTCTTGCCTTCCGTCAGGTCAACGGTCGCCCAGGCATAAGGGCCTTTCGCGCGTTCGAGTTCGGCGGTGACGGGACCGTAGCGCACGCCATCGATGCGAACGCCCTTGGCCAGTTTGTCGAGGTCGGCCTGCGTGACATTGCCGAACAGCCGCACGCGATAGCGCCGGACCCAGCCTTGCGCGGGAAGCTCCAGCGCGCGCGCCAGTTCGCCGTCATTGGTGAGCAGCAAAAGGCCTTCCGAATTGATGTCGAGCCGCCCCACCGAAACGACGCGGGGCAGATGCGATGGCAGATGCTCGAATACGGTCGGTCGTCCTTCGGTATCGCGATGCGAAGTCACAAGCCCCGGCGGCTTGTGATAGCGCCATAGCCTTGTGCCTTCGCGGTCGGGAATGGTCTTGCCGTCGATGGCGATGACATCCTTAGGAGTGACGGTGAGGGCAGGGGTCGTAACCTTCATGCCGTTCAGGTCCACGCGGCCTTCGGCGATCAGCCTTTCGGCATCGCGGCGCGAACAGATTCCGGCACGGGCGATGACCTTAGCGATACGCTCGCCCTTTCCGCTTGTTCCTTCTGGGGCTTGCGCCTCGGTCACGCCGAATTCCTTCAATAGTGACGACGTCTCGGGGTACTGTGGGGCGGAAACGCTTGCAAGCCCCCTCACGAATGTCCGTCGATGAAGAGTATATCCTTGTGGCGCTGGAAGAAGCCGCCGCCGCCGCCGCCCGAGGCGAAGTGCCGGTCGGCGCGGTGCTCACGACCAATGACGGCAAAATTCTCGCGCAAAGCGGCAACCGCATCGTCGAATGGCACGACCCCACGGCCCATGCCGAGATGGTCGTCTTGCGCGCCGGCGCGGCGGCTATCGGAAATGAACGTCTTCTCGGCACCACGCTATACGTGACGCTGGAGCCCTGTGCGATGTGTGCGGGGGCGATATCGCTGGCGCGGGTAGCGCGGCTCGTTTATGCGGCGGCCGATCCCAAAGGCGGCGCGGTCGAACACGGGCCGCAATTCTTTCGCCAGCCCACCTGCCATCATCGCACCAGCGTGGCGCGGGCCGGCGACGAACTCGCCGCCGGACGGCTTCTTACGGAATTTTTTCGTGCCCGCCGGAAGTAGCGTGCTTGCTGTTGCGTTTTCGCGCCGCGAATTGATTAAGTACTTCGACCATGATCGAGAAGGCGATGGCGAAATAGAGATATTCGCGCGGGATATGGAAATGCGCGGCATCTGCAATCAGCGCGAGACCAACCAGTAGCAGGAAGCTCAGGCCCAGCATCTTCACAGTCGGGTGGCGGCTGATATAGGTCGCGACCGGTTCGGCGGCGACCATCATCACGATGATGGCGAGGACCACCGCGATGATCATGACCTCGATGTGATCGGCCATACCCACCGCGGTGATGACGGAATCCAGCGAGAATACCAGATCGAGCACCGCGATCTGCAGGATTACCGCGCCAAATGACGCGGTAAGCGCGGCCTTGCCGCTGCCGTGGTCATGCTCGACTTCATTGTGAATTTCCTGCGTGCCCTTGTAGAGCAGGAACAATCCGCCGGCTGCGAGAACGACGTCGCGCCAGGAATATCCGGTCCCAAACAATTCGATGATAGGCTGTTGCAACGACAGGATGAATGAGATGCTCGCGAGCAGCGCAATGCGCATGATAAGCGCGAGGCTCAGACCGATGCGGCGCGCCAGCGCACGTTTTTCCGGTGGCAGCCTCTCCGACACGATGGCGAGGAAGATCACATTGTCGATGCCCAGAATGACTTCGAGCAAAGTAAGGGTCGCCAGACTAAGCCAAGCGTTGGGATCGGTCAGAAGTTCGAGCATGTTTCGTCAGAACCAGAATGGCACAAGATGCGGGAAAGCGAGCCGCATCGTCTCGCGCGTGGCTAGAATGCCGATGGCAGAGCCAATTACTACATCGCTAAGGAAATGAACTGCAAGGACCGCGCGCGTCATTCCCAGATAGGCGGCGATGCCCAGCCAGAGTGGCGCAAAACTGGGCAAAAGGGCCGATGCCCAGGTTGCAACACAAAAGATCGTGAGCGCATGGCCGGATGGAAAGGAATTGTGCTGCAAATGCCATTGGAAGAAAACAAAACCATAAAGCCCGTGCTCAAAATCGTCGCGCGGGCGGCGGCGGCCCAGAAAAAGTTTCACCGCATGCAGAATGATGCTGCCGACCACGAAGCTCGCCAGCAGCGCCAGTGAAATATCACTGGCATAGCGGGCGTTCGGGGTCTCCCCCCAAACCGTCATGAATGCCTGTGTGCCCAGGTAAAGAAGGGTGATCCCGATGATCCAGGGCGCGCCTTTGGCCCAATCCGTGGTTCGCACCAGAACGGTAAGGAGCGGTGGCTCCAGATGCTCGCGGCAATATTGGGCGAGCTGCCGGTCCACCACGAGGGCGGGGAGCCCTGCGAGGAGAAGGGCGACGCCCAGCCACAACATCATTTTGAATGTTCCCGCGCGATGGCGCGCCAGCCAATGTCGTGGCGGCAGAAGCCTGCGGGCCAGTCGATCAGCGCCACCGCCTCATAGGCGCGCAGCTGCGCGTCGCGCACATCGCGTCCCAGTGCGCAGATGTTCAGCACCCGGCCGCCGGTCGCCACAAGCTTGCCGTCGCGCATCTCGGTGCCGGCATGGAAAATTTCGACCCCCGCTACTTTGCGCGCTTCCGAAAGGCCGCGGATTTCGCTGCCCTTCTCGTAATTTCCGGGATAACCGCGCGAAGCCATGACGACCGTCAATGCGGCATCGGAACGCCAGCGCAAATCCACCGTATCGAGAATGCCGTCGCGTGCGGCCATCAGCGCGGGCAGCAGATCCGATTTCAGCCGCAGCATCAGCACCTGACATTCGGGATCGCCGAAACGACAATTATATTCGATAAGCTTCGGGCCCTCCTGCGTCATCATCAGTCCGGCGAACAACACGCCGACATAGGGCGTGCCGCGTGCCCGCATCGCATCGACCGTCGGCTGGATAATGCGCGTCACGATGTCCGCGCTCAATTCCGGCGTCAGAACCGGCGCGGGCGAATAGGCGCCCATGCCGCCGGTGTTCGGTCCGACATCGCCGTCCGAAACGCGTTTGTGATCCTGCGCGCCCGCAAGCGGCAGCACATGTACGCCATCCGTGAGCGCGAAGAAGCTCGCTTCCTCACCTTCCAGAAATTCCTCGATGACAACTTCCTGGCCCGCCGCGCCGAAGGCGCCGCCGAACATCGTGTCGATGGCCTCGATCGTCGCTTCGCGCGTCTCGGCGATGATGACGCCCTTACCCTGGGCGAGGCCGTCGGCCTTCACCACGACAGGGAGCGCAAGCGTGGCCGCATAGGCTTTCGCGGTCTCGGCGTCCTGGCAGCGTTTATAGGCGGCGGTCGGAATATTGTTCTCGATGCAGAGATCTTTCACGAAGGCTTTGGAGCCTTCCAGCATTGCCGCCTTGGCCGATGGTCCAAAGGTCTTGATCCCGGCGGCCTCGAAGCGGTCGGCGATGCCGGCCACCAGCGGCGCTTCCGGGCCGATGATGGCGAAATCGATTCGCTTCTCCCGCGCAAAGGCGAGAAGGCGGTCTATGGCCATCACATCGATGGGCACGCATTCGGCAAGTTCGGCGATTCCGGCATTGCCGGGGGCGCAGTAGAGCTTGGTGATGAGCGGGCTGGCCGCGAGGGACCAGGCCAGGGCGTGCTCGCGTCCGCCCGAGCCGATAAGAAGGAGGTTCACGTGGCGCTGTCCCGCTGGCAGGTTCTGCGAAGGGCTGTATCATTGCCCCATGAGCGACGAAACCCCCATTGAGGCTGGCGACTATCGCCGCGGCCCCGGAAATCTCCCGGAATTTACGGTCAGCGAGATATCCCAGGCCCTGAAGCGCACGGTCGAGGACATATTCCCCCATGTTCGCATCCGTGGCGAGGTCAGCCGCGTCAGCCGCCACTCCAGCGGGCATTGTTATTTCGACCTGAAAGACGACAAATCGGTCATCGCTTCGGTGGTGTGGAAGGGCAGTTTCGGCAAGCTCGCGGTAAAGCCCGAACAGGGCCTCGAAGTCATCTGCACCGGACGGATCACAACCTTCCCCGGCCAGTCGAAATACCAGGTCGTCGTCGAACAGATGGAACTGGCCGGTCTCGGCGCGCTGATGGCGATGCTGGAAGACCGCAAGAAACGGCTCGCCGCCGAAGGCCTGTTTGGCGAGGACCGCAAACGGCCGCTACCATTTCTGCCCGAGATCGTCGGCGTGGTGACATCGCCGACGGGCGCCGTCATCCGCGACATTCTCCACCGACTGGGCGACCGTTTTCCGCGCCGGGTCCTTCTGTGGCCGGTCAGCGTGCAGGGCGACCGTGCGCCCGCCGAAATCGTTGCCGCCATCAACGGCTTCAATGCCCTTCCGCGTGGTGGTGCCATCCCGCGCCCCGATGTCCTCATCGTCGCGCGCGGCGGCGGCTCTTTCGAGGATCTGCTCGCCTTCAGCGACGAGGCGGTGGTGCGCGCGGCGGCGGCGTCGAAAATCCCGCTGATTTCCGCCGTTGGCCATGAAACCGATACCACGCTGATCGACTTTGCCTCCGACCGTCGTGCGCCGACTCCGACCGCCGCCGCCGAAATGGCCGTTCCCGTACTGCGCGATCTCGCCGGGGCAACGCTTGATCTCGAACGCAGGCTTCTTCGCGGGGTTACGCGTGATTTCGAGCGCCGCCGTCAGACTCTCTCGGGGCTCGCCCGCGCGCTACCGCGCGCCGATGCGCTCCTGGCGCTGGCGCGGCAACGTTTCGATGCAGCGGCCGACCGTTTGCGCGGCGCATTGTTTCAGAATCTGCAACGCCACGATGCGCGCCTGCAACGTGCTTCCACTCTTCTACGCCCGCGTCTCATTGCACGGGAAAACGCCCGCCGGACCGATCACGTTCTGAAAATGACGGATCGTTTGCGCGGCGCCTTGCTGCAGAATTTGCAACGGCACGACGCCCGCCTTCAGCGCAGCGCCGCCCTCTTGCGTCCGCGTCTTGTCGCGCGCGAAAATGCCCGGCATGCCGATCACATCGCAAAATTGACCGTGCGGCTTCGCCGGGCCTATGCCCATCATGTCGACGGCGCGGCCCGTGCGCTCCTGGCGCAAACCCGTGTCCTCGACAGCGTCAGCTATCTCGCGGTGCTGGAACGGGGCTTTGCGCTCGTGAAAACGCCTGACGGACAGGTGCGCCGCCGTGCGGAAACGATACGCGCAGGCGAAAAACTCGTGCTGCAATTTGCCGATGGCGAAACGGGCGTGCTGGCGGAGGGAAAATCGTCCGATGGAAAGTTGTCTGCGGGTTCCGGCTCCCATTCCACACCACGCAAATCCGCCAAACCGGGCCAGGGCGATCTTTTTTAAGTGCGGTCTTTTTTCATCTTCGAGAAGGTGCGGGTGGCCATTTCAAATCCCGGGCGTTAGAATTGCGCATTATGAACCAGTTTGAACGCGACATTGGCGGCGAGGCTGCCACCCTCAAATATCTCGACGGCGAGTATCACATCATCTCGCCCGGCGCCTATGTGGTCTGTGCCGTTACCGGCACGAAGATTCCGCTCGAAGGCCTGCGCTACTGGAGCGTCGAATTGCAGGAACCCTATGCCGGCCCCGCCGCGGCGCTGAAGCGCATGCAGGAGCGGGGGCTCCTCCATCGATGACGGGAAACGGCCGCGCGATGGGGCCCTTCGTGACGCGGCGCGATGTGATGATGGGCGGGCTCGCCTTTGCCGTACTCTGCAAATGGGGCCTTCCCTTACGCGCCGCCGAATCCGAAACGCTGACACTGTCCGGCAAACCCGCGCAGGGCGGTCTGGTGCTGGGTCATGTGCCCGAAGGCAGCCGCGTCTGGGTCAGCGACGAACCCGTGCGCGCCGATGGCGGGCTGTTCTGTTTCGGCTTCAATTACAACGACACGGAGGCAGTTCCGGTACGCGTCGCCTATCCGGGAGGATTGAGCGAAACCCGCATGGTGACGCCTAGCCCACGCGAATTCGACATTCAGCGCATCGACGGCCTGCCCGAACAATATGTCTCGCCACCGGCCGAGGTCGCGGAACGTATCGCGCGCGACGCCCGCGTGGTCGTAGAAGCGCGCATGTTCGACTCCAATGAAACCTGGTTCGCCGAAGAACTGGCCTGGCCGATCCAGGGCATCATCACCGGCAATTTCGGCAATCAGCGTGTCCTCAATGGCGAGCCGCGCGCGCCGCATTACGGGGTCGATATCGCGGCCTCCGAAGGCACGGCCATCGCCGCGCCCACCGGTGGCATCGTGCGCCTTGCCGAGGACCTTTATCTCTCCGGCAATACGATGGTGATCGATCACGGCCATGGCGTGTCGACCAGCTATCTCCATATGAGCCGCATGGAAGTCGCGGTCGGCGACCGTCTTTCCCGCGGCGATATCATCGGCCGCGTCGGCGCGACGGGCCGGGCGACCGGCCCGCATCTCTGCTGGCGCATGAACTGGTTTCAGAAACGGCTCGACGTCGCGCTGGCGGCATCCGCGAGGGCCTGAGCCCGCTTACGCAACGGCGCGTCGGCATCAACCCAGCGGCGATGAATCCAAAGCCATTGCTCAGGGTTTTCGCGCACCCGTTCCTCCACAAACGCCGTGATCGCCGCGGTGAATTCCAGCGTGTCGCGTGCATGATCGCCGGTGTTGGGCCGCACAATCGGCTTATGCAATTTTACATGAAAGCGCGCACCGCCCACGCGTTCATTGGAAAACGGTACGACCAGCGCGCCGAGGCGTAGCGCCAGCGCAGCCGGGGCGGGCGTCGTCAGCGCATCGCGTCCGAAGAAAGGCACCGGAATCCCTTCGCTCGCGCGCTGATCAACCAGCATGCAGACATATTCGCCCTTGCGTAAGAGTCCGTAAATGCGCCGCATCCCGTCCGCGCCCTTGGAAACCAGTTCCGCCATGCCGTTGCGCGTGCGCGTCTTTTCGAGCCAGTCATTGACGTAAGGATTGTTGGTCGGCCGCACGATGGTCGCGCCGGTAAGGCCGTAATCGCGCGCGGCGGCCGGCATGATCTCCCAATTGGCGAAATGCGCCGAGACTAGAAACGCGCCCTGCGCGCGTTCTTCCAATGGCGGCGCGTTCTCCAGTCCCGAAACGATAATGCGCGGGTCGTCGCCCATCGCGTGAATGCGATCGAGATGGGCATATTCCGCCATCACCCGTCCGAGATTGTCCCACATGCCGCTAAGGATGGTCTCGATCTCGGCTGCGTCCTTTTCGGGAAAGGCCGCGACCAGATTTTCGCGCGCCAGTTTTGACAGTTTCGTCGGTGCGATGAAGGTCCTCCCTATCCAGCCACCGATGGCGGAGGCGCGGTCGACGCCGAATAGCCGGAAGAAACCGATCACCGCGAAGAAACCGGCGGCCTCGACGCGATAACGGAATTTCCGCCGGAACGGCATGCGCGGCGGCGCGGGAATTTTCGGTGTGGTCTGGTTCATCGCTCCCTCACGCTTCCGCCGCAAGCGCATCGAGCAGGCGATTCAAGGCAGGGCTATCTTTAAATACGGCCCGAACGGGAACCGCGACAATACCCTCGCGCTCTTTTTCGGGAAGACGGACGAAATCCTTTTCCGTCGTTACCAGCAGCGCGCGCCGGGTCAGCGCCTTCGCGCGCAGATGTTTGAGTTCAGATGCGCTGAACGCATGATGATCGGCGAAATGTTCCGTCCCGCAAATCTCCGCGTCCATGTTTTTCAGCGTATCGAAGAATTTCTGCGGTCGTCCGATCCCGGCAAAGGCGACGACCCGCCGTCCCGCAATCTCGTTTTCCGGCGCGGCGAGAACAGCGTGAAATTGCGGTCCGGTAAAACCCGAAAATGACGTTGCCTTATCGCCGATCCATATCACGCCATCGGCGCGAGCAAGGCCCGAAGCAATCGGCTCGCGCAATGGTCCCGCGGGCACTAGGTGGCCATTGCCGAAGCCCTGTTCCGCATCGATCACCAGCAGCGACATATCCTTCTGAAGCGACATATTCTGATAGCCGTCATCCATCACGATGATATCGGCGCCGATAGAGTCTGCAAGCTTCGCCCCTTCGGCGCGCTCGCGCGCCACGATGGTCGGTGCGCTCCGGGCGAGCAGCAAAGCTTCGTCCCCCACATCGGCCGCGCTGTGCTGCGCCTCCACGCGAAGGGGGCCATGTGCGCTTCCGCCATAGCCTCGCGTCAGAAAGGCAACGCGCATATCGCGCTCCTGCAGCATTTCGGCGAGTGCAAGCGCAATCGGTGTTTTTCCCGTGCCGCCCACGGTCAGATTGCCGACACACAGCACGCGTGCTTTCGCGCGATAGCCCTTTGTGCCCTTCTTCCATAACGCACTGGCGCGATAGGGTAGGGACAGCGGCGAAAGCAGCGCGGCGAAGATTTTCGCGCTTGTACCCGTGCGGTACCAGAAGTCAGGCGCGCGCATGGCGGGCGAGCAGATGTTCGGCGGCATCGACCGTGCGATCGAGGGCGCCGGCGAGTTGGGCCACCGCGCTCCTGGCGCGTGCGCCCAATCTTTCGGTTTCGCTGGGATCGGACAAAAGCCTGATGACCTCACGGCTTAATTCTTCCGCATTGCGGATCGGCGCATTGCCCTGCGCCGCGAGAAGCGCGCGGAATGTTTCGTCGAAATTTTCCGTGTGCGGGCCCGTCAGAACCGGCGCACCGAGAATGGCGGGCTCCAGTGGATTATGGCCGCCGCGTGGGACGAGGCTGCCACCTAGGAAAGCGAATTTCGCCGCGCGATAGAAAAGTCCCAGCTCGCCCAGCGTATCGGCGACATAAATCTGCGTCTCCGCGCGCGGCAATTCCCTCAATGCGCGCCGCGCTACCTTGAATCCGCGCATCTGCGCGAGAACGGCAATCGCGTCACCACGGTCGGGGTGGCGTGGAACGATCACGGTCAGCGCGTTGGGCACTTTCTGGCGCAAGGATTGCGCCGCATCCAAAACCGTTTCCTCTTCGCCGAGATGGGTCTGCGCGGCGAGGAAGAGCGGCCGTTCACCCAAAGCCCCGCGAAACGTCGCGAGCGCCGCGTCATCGACGGGAAGAGGCGGCGAATCGGCTTTCAGACTGCCCGAGATCGTGACCGAGGGCGCGCCCAGAATCCTTAATTGCTCCGCGACGCGTGTGTCCTGTGCAAGGCACACATCGATGCAGGCCAAAAGCCTGCGCGCAGCGCCCTTGGCGCGCCTCCAGCCCTGAAAGGACTTTGTCGAAAGACGCGCATTGACCAGCGCGATAGGCACGCCCGCGTAATGGGTTTCCACCACCCGGTTCGGCCATAACTCGGATTCGATGAACAGCGCCAGATCCGGTCGCCAATGGGTCAGAAATTTTTGCACCGCATTGCTTCGGTCGATGGGCGCATACTGGTGAAACGCATGCGGCGGCAATCGCTCGCTCATCAGCTGTGCCGACGTTACCGTGCCGCTGGTTAGCAGGACATTGCGCCCCGGCAAAGCGAGAAGCCGGGCGATCAGCGGCAGAGCGGCAAGACATTCGCCAACGCTCGCGCCATGAATCCAGATCAGCGTGCCGTCAGGCCGTTCGCGTGAGGCATGGCCGAAACGCTCGGGAAGGCGCGCTATATCCTCCTTGCCGCGCGCCGCCCGATGGCGCAGCACGAAAGGCACAAAAGGCGACAGCGCCCACCACAAGGAACGGTAGGCACCAAGCGCGATCACACCGCCCGGATTGAACTCATCCGATTTGGGCGGCGGGGCTGGAATTCTCTTCTCGAAAGTCATGCTGATACAACCGCGCATAAAGTCCGCCACGCGCGATAAGTTCGTCGTGACGCCCTTGCTCCACTACCTTGCCTCTATCGAGCACGTAGATGCGGTCGGCGTCGAGCACCGTCGTCAGGCGATGCGCGATGACGATTGTGGTGCGTCCTTTCATCAACCGCTTCAACGCGTCTTGCACTTGCCGCTCATTCTCAGAATCGAGCGCGGACGTCGCTTCATCGAGCAGCAAAATCGGTGCGTCGCGTAACATCGCGCGTGCAATGGCAATCCGCTGGCGCTGTCCGCCGGAAAGGCGCAAGCCGCCTTCTCCGACCTTTGTGTCATAGCCCGATGGCAATGCGGCGATGAACTCATGCGCCGCGGCCGCTTTAGCGGCGTCCACAATATCG
The DNA here is from genome assembly GCA_903862715.1 of uncultured Alphaproteobacteria bacterium. Taxonomy (GTDB): domain Bacteria; phylum Pseudomonadota; class Alphaproteobacteria; order Micropepsales; family Micropepsaceae; genus CAIYRG01. The sequence continues at coordinate 9,002 of CAIOYY010000001.1, read as the reverse complement.
TCGAGGCTGGCGCCCGCGCGGCCATAGCCGATATTGGCGCGAATGGTTTCGTCGAACAAAAACGATTCCTGCGTTACCAGCGCCAGTGAGCGGCGCAGCGAATCGAGCGTCACAGACGCAATATGCTGTCCGTCGATTTCGATAGTGCCGCTTGCCGTGTCATAGAACCGAAGCAGCAGATTGAACACTGTGCTCTTGCCGGATCCCGAAGGACCGACCAGCGCTACTTTTTTTCCGGCGGGAAATTCCAGCGATACGCCGTCCAATGCGGGCGCGCCCGCCTGATAGGAAAAATGAACATTTGTGTAGCGCACCCTTCCGCCTAAAGGCGCGGGCGCAATCCGCAATGCTTCCGCGCCCGGCGCATCCACGATCCCGGGCTTGGAATCGATCAGCCGGAACACGCGCTGCGCCGCGGCCATGCCTTCGGTCGTCACGCTCCAAAGTTGCGACAGGGCGCGCACCGGCATCTGCACCAGCAGCATCGCGGCAAGGAAGGACGCGAACTCATTCAGTTCAAGGCGTCCTGCCATGCCCTCGGAACCGGCATAGAGAACGACGCCCGCAATGGCGATTCCGCCAAGAAAATCCGCGACCGGCACCGAGAGCGCGCGCGCCTTCACGCCCTTGATTAGGTATTTCAGACGCCGGTCAATGCCTTCCTGCGCGCGGGCAACGGCCTGCGCTTCGAGACCATAGGCTTTTACGATCCTGCGTCCGTCCAGCATTTCGGTCAGCGTCGAGGAGAGCTCGCCGGTTTCCTTCATGCTCTGGTTCGATGCCTTGCGCATGCGCTTGCCCAGCACCTTTGCGGCCCAGGCGATGACCGGCAGCACCACGACGGAGACCAGCGTGAGCCGCCAGTTCTGATAGATCATTACGCCCGCGAGAAAGATCAGGGACAGCGCCTCGCGGCCGAGCCCCGTGACGCCCCGCGTCACAGCTTCGCGCAGCATGGTCGCGTCATAGATGAAATTGGAAACGAACTCGCCCGAATGGACGGCATTCAAGCGAGCGAGGTCCGAGGCCATGAGATTGCCGAACATGTCGCGCTGCGTGTCTGCGACAATGCCCTGTCCGACCGCATTGGTAAAAACGCCTTCACCATAATTCAACGCGCCGCGCAGAAACACGACCGCCACCACAATGGCAGGGATCGTAAACAGCATGTCGGCGCGCTTTTCGAGGAAGATATATTTCACGGCGGGATCTAGCAGCCAGGCGAGAGCGCCGGTGGTTGCGGCGCCGCCTGCCATGCAGATCAGTGCGACAGCCAATTGCCATTTGCGCGGGCCCAGATAGTCGCGCAGCAGCCGCGCGATCAGGGCAAAGTCACCGTCGCTTTTCTTCCCGCGCTTAGAAGGGGCGGCAGCCTGCGGATCGCGCTCGGTCATGACGTGCCTTTACCACGCGCCCTTCGGGGCTGCGAGAGCGTAAAACCGTAACATTCTGTGAAGCGCGAAGTTCCGAAAGCCGCTTAGTGCTCGTCCGGGTCCATCAGCCGATGAATATGGACCACGAAATAACGCATATGGGCGTTATCCACCGTGGCCTGGGCGGCGCCGCGCCAGGCCAGCATCGCGGAATCATAGTCGGGATATATGCCGACAATATCCAGCTTCGACAGGTCGGAGAAATTCACGCCACCGACATCTTCCAGTTCCCCACCGAAAACCAGATGCAGCAGTTGCTTCGATTTATGCTCTTTGCCGTGATGGGCACTCATTTACGCCTCGTAAGGTTAGTTCAGTTGGTCGTTCATACGGTCCCGTAATCGTGCATGTAATCGGGGTCCGGCACTCAGCACGCCGCGCTGCAGGGGCTGGGGATGATTATAGGTCAGAATGCGCCCATCCGGCGCGGTGACCAACCCGCCTGCCTCGTTCACCACAAGGTCTCCGGCCGCAAGATCCCAATCATGTTTTGCCGACAGCGAAATCATCGCATCGAATTTTCCTGCGGCTACCAGCGCGAGCCGATAGGCGATGGAAGCGCGCGTCTCGCTGCGCATGGAAGTGGGCCAGGGGCTGCGCCAGTCCGCGGGCTCGAAGGTCACGAGCGGAGCAAGGATCGTCGCATTCTCCAGCGTGCCCTGATCCGAAACATGGATCGTGCCGCCGTTCAGCGCCGCACCCCCGCCAAAGTTCGCTTCATACATTTCTTCCGAAATCGGATTATAGATTGCCGCCGAAACCGGGCGTCCCTCCGTGACGACAGCCGCAACAATCGTGAAATGCGGGCGTCCTTTCAGAAAGCCGATCGTGCCGTCGATGGGATCGACCACAAAGACGCGGCTTTTGGAAAGGCGGGAAAGATCGTCGTCGGTTTCTTCCGACAACCACCCATAATCGGGCCGCGCGGCCAGAAGCTCTTCTTTCAGAAAGCTGTCGATGGCAATGTCGGCTTCGGTCACGGGATTGCCGCGACTCTTGTCCCAATGTTTGTATTCGCCTTGAAAGAATTTGCGCGCGATCGCGCCCGCTTCCCGCACCGAACGGACGAGAAGCGCTGTGTCGGCCAGGTTTGTGGGATCAAGCCCCGGCAATCGTCATTCCTTCCAGGCGAATGGTCGGTGTGTCGGAGCCATACCGGAATTCCAGATCATTCGCGGGCGTCAGATGACGATACATTTCCTTCAGATTTCCGGCGATGGTCACTTCACTCACCGCGTAGCTCAGTTCGCCATTCTCGATCCAGAAACCGGCGGCGCCACGGCTGTAATCGCCGGTCACGCTGTTGACTCCCTGTCCAATCAGCTCGGTGACATAGAATCCGCTTTTCACATCGGCCATCAATTCTTTCGGGGTCAATGGGCCTACCTGCATGTAAAGATTGGTGGCGGACGGGCCCGGCGGACCGCCGGTGCCGCGCGCCGCATGGCCGGTCGTCGTGAGGCCGAGCTGCCGCGCCGCAGAGGTATCGAGCAGCCAGGTCTGCAATACACCGTCCTCGATCAGCGTCTGGCGACGGTTTCTTACCCCTTCGCCGTCGAAGGGCTTCGAGCGCAGGCCGCGCGCCCGATGCGGGTCATCGACGATGAAGACGCCCTTCGAGAACACCTGTTCGCCCATGCGGTCTTTCAGAAAGCTGACGCCGCGCGCGATGGAGGCACCGGAAATCGCGCCGACGAAATGGCTTATAAGGCTGGGACCTACGCGCGGATCGAAAAATACCGGCACGTTCTGTGTGCCCATCTTGCGCGGATTGAGCCGTCCGAGCGCGCGTTCGGCCGCGAGCAATCCGATGGTTTCGGCCGATTCAAGATCGCCCCGATGGCGTGCGCTCGTATAGGCGTAATCGCGTTCCATCAAAGTGCCTTCGCCGGCAATGACCGACACCGAAATGCTCCGACTCGTCCCGGCATAGCCGCCGAGAAATCCTTCCGAGGTAGCGAGCGTCACGATGGTGCGCCCGTAATCCGCGCCGCCGCCTTCGGAATTGGTGATGCCGGCAACGCCCAGCGCCGCGGCTTCGGCGGTGCGCGCCTGCTCGACCAGAAGGGCAGTTGACGGTTCCTGCGGATCATCGATATCGAGATCGCGGACCTCCGTAGCGAGGAGTTCGCGCGGGGCGAGTCCGGCAAATTTGTCCTCCGGCGCCAGGCGGGCCATCGCCACAGCGCGCTTGGGAAGTTCGGCGAGCGCGTCCGCCGAAAAATCGGTCGAGGAAACAAACGCCACCTGCTTGCCCACAAAGACCCGAAGGCCCAGATCGGACGCTTCCGACCGCCCGACATCCTCGAGCTGGCCGAGGCGATACGAAACCCCGGCGGAGATATGTTTGAATTCCACCGCATCGGCGGCATCGGCGCCAGCTTTCAGGGCGGCTTTCACCAGGTGATCGAGCCGTCCCGCGGCGTCCGGGTCGGCGAATTTCGGAAACGAAGTCATTGAATGCTTTGTTTAGGGGGCTGCTGCAGCCAGTCTTACCGGGGCGATCCGCAAAGATATAGGGCGGGATAAAGCCCTTTGCCGCAAGGCCCTTCTCCCGCTTAAAACCTCATGAAGGCGTGACCGGCGTGTGTGGAGGCGGCTTGCCCGTTCCGCCCCCCTATAGCGGGGCGGCGGGCTGGGGCGCGGCGACCACTGCCGGCGAGAGGTACAGCTTGCGCTCGCCATAGGCGATATAGACGTGAAAATTGCGCAGGACCGACATGCCGAGCGTCACATCCACCAGTCTTGTCGGTTCTTCCCGATCATAGATCATGGTGCCGACGGTCGGCTGCCGTGAAAATTGCCCTCTGATCATATCGGGCATCAGCGTCATTTTCGGATTGGGGAGCGTGAAGGCGCCGATCTCGATCGTCTCGAAGGTGGTTTCATACATCGACTGCGCGCGATTTTCGGTCTGTATCTGTCCTACCTCTGTGACCGTCTCTGCGTCGGTGTCTACATTGAGGCGGCGTCGGGCGATGTCGAGATTCATGGATGTGTCGCCACTCGCAATGTTGATCAACGCCTCCATATCGACGCCGTTAACCTTCACATCGATGGTGACGTGTCCATTGAAGTCGGAAATGCGCATTGGAACCGAAGTGAGGGCCTGCGTTTCCCAGTGCAATATTTGCCCGTCACAATGGTCTTTATCGATGATATAAAATTTTCGGTTCACAAAATCGAGTTCAATATCGTAATTGCGTAACACGGCGCTGCCCAGCGCGCCGTCCGGACCCTCCCCACGCTCGACTTGCAAGGCGAGGTCGTTGGCGCCAAGCGTACCGATCTGGAATTGTGGTGGACGAGCGACAGCAGGATTAAAGCGCTCGCCGGTCGTTATGGAAATCATTTATCTCGAACTGTTCGTAGTCGGAATCCCAAGTTCCTCGACCACGCTTTCGTTGATCGTGCTGAAGGTCGAGGCTGTGTTCGCCAGGAAGTATTTCGTGACGTCGCCCAGAACCACCGGGAAAGCCCATTCGCCCGTGTCGTCATTGGTGATGATATCGACATCGGCGAGAATTTTCAGCGCGCACTCGTCTGCCGCGCGGGCTTCGACGGACATCATCGTAAGAGAACTCGCCGCGAGAAACGTGGCGATGGAAATAACGCGCATGATACTCCCCCCAGAGCAGCTTCGTGTTCACTAGGGGAATACGCTATTGGCTAAATGTGTCGGATTTGTCCCGCCAAGCCCCGGGCAATGCGCCTTATTTCCAGATCGGCTTGCCGGAACCCGGAAGCCCCAGACGGGCCCATTTTTTCGTCACGGCCTCCACCACATTGGAATCCATGGCGATTTTCTTGCCCCATTCGCGTTTGGTTTCGGGCGGCCATTTATTGGTGGCGTCGAGGCCCACCTTCGAGCCGAGGCTGGGTTCGGGCGAGGCGAAATCCAGATAATCGATGGGCGTGCCCTCGATCAGGGTCAGATCGCGCGCCGGATCCATGCGAGTCGATACCGCCCACATGACATCTTTCCAGTCGCGGGCATTGATGTCGTCATCCACGACGATGACCCATTTCGTGTACATGAACTGACGCAAATACGACCACACCGCCATCATCACGCGCTTGGCGTGGCCGGGATAGGCCTTCCGTATACTGACGACCGCGATGCGGTAGGAACATCCCTCGGGCGGCAGCCAGAAATCGACGATCTCCGGAAACTGCTGCTGCAGCAGCGGAATGAACACCTCGTTCAGCGCTTCGCCCAGCATCGAAGGCTCGTCCGGCGGGCGTCCGGTAAAGGTCGAAAGATAGATCGGATTACGGCGCATGGTGATCGCGGTCACCGTGAATACCGGGAAACGCTCGACCGAATTATAATAACCGGTGTGATCGCCGTACGGCCCTTCCTCCATCGTCTCGGTCAGCGACACCTCGCCCTCGATGACGATCTCTGCTTCCGCCGGTACCTGTAATGGTTGGCTGACGCATTCGGCCAGTTCGACGCGCGCGCCGCGCATCAATCCGGCGAACTGATATTCCGACAGCGTGTCGGGCACGGGTGTTACCGCCGCGAGAATGGTGCCGGGATCCGCGCCGATAACGACGGCGGCGGGGAAGGACGTCGTGTGTTCTTCCGCCCAGCGGCGATATTGCTGCGCGCCGCCGCGATGGCGCAGCCAGCGCATGATCGCCTTGTTTTTGCCCGCAACCTGCATCCGGTAGATGCCGAGATTGAAATTATCTTCGCGCGATGATGTCGGCCCCTTGGTCACGACCAGCGGCCAGGAAATCAGCGGCGCGGGTTCGCCCGGCCAGCAGGTCTGGATGGGAAGCCGCGACAGGTCGATGTCGTCACCCCTCAGCACGATTTCCTGACAGGCGGCGCGTCCGGTGGTTTTCGGTTTCATCGCCATCACCGTGCGCGCCAGCGGCAGCAATTCCATTGCTTCGCTGAAACTGCGCGGCGGTTGCGGCTGGCGCAATGTCGCCAGCAATTCGCCGACCTCGCGCAGGGATTTCGCGTCGCTGCGCTCGACGCCGCCCATGGTGACGCCCCGCGCCACCCGCTTCACCGTGCCGAACAGATTGGTCAGCACCGGAATGGGCGAAATGCTGCCGTCCGGCTGGACGGGTTTTTCGAACAGCACCGCCGGTCCGCCTTCGGCAAGCAGCCGGGTTTGAACCTCGGTCATCTCGAGAACCGTCGAGACCGGTTCCGAAACGCGCACAAGGTCGCCCTCGGCTTCGAGTTTGGCAATGAAATCGCGGAGGGAACGGTAACTCATGAGAAGGGACGCTTATGAAGGGCTGAAAAGGAACAAGGGCAGTCTGGCATGGCGCGCGCGCCGCTGTCACTTAAGCCGGCTGCAGCAGATAGACCGAAGTCTCCCTCATGTCGCGGTCTTCGAGGTCGCGGCTGGTCGGGACCTTATAGGTCGCAAGCGCCTGCACACCGGAGGAGGGGAAATAATTGCGTCCCGGATCGCCGAGAAGGACGCGCGCGCCCCTCCGCGACAGTGCATCGATCCAGGGTACGATGCGTTCCGCGAGCGGGCGCTCATAGCACATGTCGCCAAGGCAGATGACGTCCCAGCCTTCGTCGCGGCCGATCACATCGTCGGACAGCACCGTTAGGCGCGCGGCATTGGAGGACGCATTCATCGCAATCGCGGCAAGGCTTATCGGATCGATCTCCGCGGCAAATGCGTTTGCGCCTGCCTGTGCTGCGGCGATGCCGACCAGTCCCGAGCCCGCGCCAAAATCGAGCAATGACCTTCCCTGAAATTCCTCTCGATGATCGAGAATGTAACGCGCCAGCGCCTGTCCGCCCGGCCATGCAAAGGCCCAGTAGGGCGGCGGCGGATTGGCGGTGCCTGCGGCCTCGATCTTCTGCCACAGCGGCAGCACCTCGTCGGCGAGTCGGAGGATGATTTCTGGCACCAGAGGCGGCGATTTGGCGTGCGTATTTTCGGTCACGAAAAGGGCGAAATCGTCTCTTGTCTTGCTCAAAACGCGGCGACCGCGCCAAGCAGCATCGCCGCGGTGATGAGCGCGCCCGTATCGCGTGTTGAACGAAAAAGCTTGAGGCACAGAAGCGGCCGCGAAATATCGAGCAGATGCAATTGCCAGAACATGTGGAGACCGGTGACAACCAGTGCCAGCGCGAACGCCGCGCCCAGCCCGGCCAGAAGTCCCGACGCGAGAATGAGAAGGAATGTCGCGGAATAAAAGACATAGAGCCAGGGCTTCGTCAGCGCGTGTAAGGCGCGCGCTGTCGATTTCACGCCGATCAGTGCGTCGTCTTCCTTGTCCTGATGGGCGTAGATCGTGTCGTAGCCAAGGGTCCAGAAGAAGCATCCGGCGTAAAGAACAAGCGCGGGAAGTTCGAACCGATTCGTCTCTGCGGTGAAGCCGACAATCGCGCCCCAATTGAAGGTGAGACCAAGCCAGGCCTGCGGCCACCAGGTGATGCGCTTCATGAACGGGTAGGCGGCGATCAGCAGCAGCGAAGAAATGCCAAGCACAATCGTCAGCCAGTTGAACTGGATGAGAATGACAAATCCCGCAAGGCTCAACGAGATGGCGAAGACCCAGGCGGCCTTAGCGCTCACCGCGCCGCTGGGGATGGGCCTCCCCCGCGTGCGCGCGACCTGCGCATCGATATCGCGGTCGATAATGTCATTATAGGTGCAGCCCGCGCCGCGCATGATGACGGAGCCGAGCCCCATCAGCAGCACATGCCACGGATCGGGGAACATCTGTCCGTTCGCCGCCGCGCCCAGAAGCAATCCGAAGGCGCAGGGCCAGAACAGCAGCCAGCTGCCGATCGGTCGGTCCATGCGCATCAGGCGCAGAAACGGCCTTATGGTCTTTGGCGTATGATCGACCCAGCTCCCCGCCACGGCATCGGCGGGGCGCGTTTCCTCCGCCTTGTTATCGGGCGTATCAGGCACTTGCGGAACGCTGTTCATGCATGCTGCAACATATAGGACATAGGGCAGCGTAGCGCGCCGGCGCCTCGGGAAGAAGAGCAGGTTTCATAAGGTGAAAAAGGAGATCGTCGAGGATCTGGCCGAACCGGGGGGGAAACTCCGGCTCTTCGTCGAGAGTGCATTGTCCGAAGGTGTCCGTTTTCTCCTGTCGCCACCGCATTTCCATTATCTGTTGCGTGTCATGCGGGCCGGAATAGGCGATCGTGTCAGCGTCTTCAATGGCACCGACGGCGAATGGCGGGCGCGCATCGCCTCCATCACCAAGCGCGATTGCGAACTTGTGTGTGAGACGCCCGTCGCGCCGCAGGCGGGCGTTCCGGATCTGTGGCTTGTTTTCGCACCGATCAAACGCACTCCCGCCGATTATGTAACGCAGAAGGCGACCGAACTCGGGGTTAGCGCGCTCTATCCCGTCATCACCCATCGCACCATTGCGCGGCGCGTCAACACCGAACGCATGCGGGCCAATGCGATCGAGGCGGCGGAACAATCGGGCCGGCTGACGGTGCCGGCGATTCACGAACCTGTCGATCTGATGAAATGCCTCGCGACATGGCCGCCCGAACGCCGGCTCGTCTTTTGCGATGAAGGCGGCGATGTGCCGCCGATGGCGGAGGCGCTG